>JAEWJR010000157.1:0-3878 GCA_023386445.1 Bacillota bacterium
CTTGTGTACTCGGTTGCATTTTCAATGTTTTCAGGTGCAGGGATGCTGAACAGCCTTTTAATTGAAATGGGAGTGTTAAAATCCCCTGTTTTATTCCTTCAATCCTCGGGACATGTCTGGTTTACCATGTGGATGTGGTATACCTGGAAGTCGTTGGGCTGGTCTGCCATCATGTACATCGCGGCTCTGACCGGTATAGACGAATCTCTGTTTGAAGCGGCACAGGTGGATGGAGCGACAAGAATGCAGGTTATCAGACACATTACAATTCCAAGTTTGCTTCCTACCTTTTTTGTGCTGCTTATGCTTCAAATTGCCAGCTTTTTAAACAATGGCATGGAGCAGTATTTTGTTTTCCAAAACGCATTTAACAAGGATACCATACAGGTTCTGGATTTGTATGTATACAATCTTGCCATGGGAGGCGGCAGTTATTCTGTTTCGGTAGCCATAAGCATGCTGAAAAGTATCATAAGTGTAGCTTTGCTCTTTGTAGTAAACGGTATGTCAAAACTCTTAAGAGGAGAAAGTATAGTATGAACAATGACGCAGCAGCTTTAAAAAGAAAAAACGGGGTACAGGTCAGTGCCACAGACAAATTGATAAATATTGCCACTTACTTTGTGTTTGCCTTTTTTTCACTCATTTGTACATTTCCCTTTTATTATATTTTTATAAATACCTTAAGTGCAAACGATTTAAGTGCCAAAGGGGATGTAATATTTTATCCCAGGGGAATACATTTCCAGAACTATATTGACGTATTTAAAATACCCGGACTGTGGGATGCAACCGTTATTTCAGTGGGAAGAACGGTAATAGGAACGGTATTGACGGTAACGGCTTCTGCATTTCTGGGATTTATGTTTACCCAGGAGGATGTGTGGGCAAGAAAATTCTGGTACAGGTTTACAATTGTAACCATGTATTTTAATGCCGGAATTATACCGTGGTATCTCACAATGAAATCTTTGAATCTGACCAATAATTTTATGGCTTATGTATTGCCTGCAATTGTATCTCCATTTTTCATCATTCTGGTAAAGACCTTTGTAGAATCTACGCCAAAGGAACTGCAGCAGGCGGCTGAAATTGACGGGGCAGGCATATTCACTTTCTTTATCAAAATTATGCTGCCTATCATTAAGCCTATATTGGCCACAGTTGCCATATTTGCCGCAGTAGGACAGTGGAATTCCTTTCAGGACACGCTTCTGCTGGTTACAGACAATAAACTGTACAGTCTGCAGTTTATATTGTACCAATATATAAACCAGGCCAGTTCCCTGTCAAAAATGATAAATCTGCAGAACAGCGGAGCAAATATAATGCAGTCTCTGGCAACACAGCAGACCACAACTTCAGTCCGCATGACTGTAACAATCATTGTTGTAACTCCGATTATTTTAATTTATCCCATGTTCCAGAAGTTCTTTGTAAAAGGGGTTATGATCGGTGCTGTGAAAGGTTAACGCACCGTTGTAATATACTAAATTTGAGGGAGGATTAAAAAATGATTAACAGAGAATTAAAAAGGGTAATGCTGGTATTAACAGCCGGTTTGTTCCTGTTATCGGCAGTGCTCACAGGCTGTGGCGGAGGAACCGATAAACCGGGCACTTCGACTTCAGCGGCAGGCACAAGTACAGCAACTGGTACCGGAAGTACACCGGCTGCCGAGAGGACTCCGCTGACACTTGAAATCTTTGATAACGCGGCTAATTATCAGGGAGAGCAGACAGGCTGGTTTGCCAAAGTTGTCAAGGATAAGTTCAATCTCACACTGAACATACTAGCACCTCAGGTTGCCGGTGACCAGTTGTATAAGACCAGATCGGCAGCAGGTGATCTGGGTGATATATTAGTCATTGATAACAGTCAGCTGGAGGATTGTATACCGGCAGGTCTTGTAGCCGATATGACGGATTTGATCAAGGATTATCCCAATCTGTCAAAATATGTGGATCAGCATTTTAAAGTGTTCAACGCTTCATTTAAAAAAGCCAACCCCGAAGGTAAAATATATGCAATGCCGGCATATACCGCACCCACGTCGCCAACAGCCTATACCGACGAATATGCTTACTCAAGTCCTATGATGCCCTGGGTTTATTATAAGGGAGTAGGCTCTCCGAAAATAGATAATCTTGACGGCCTTCTTGATATTCTTCAAAAGATGAAGGAAAAGTTTCCTAAAAATCCCGATGGAAAGCCAATTCAGGCTATAACTCTGTGGAAAGACTGGGATAACTGGTCAATGGAAAACGTACGCTGGCTGTGCAACTGGTATGGTTATGAACAGCCAGAGGGTACAGGTTCAGTGCTGTTGAATGCAAAGGGTGACATTGTGCCCTTATCCGACGACAACAGTATGTATAAGAAAATTTTAAAATTCTATTACGATGCAAATCAGAGGGGCCTGGTGGATCCTGATTCTGTGTCTCAAGACTGGAACAAGGTTAATGAGAAGCTGACCAATAATCAGGTTTTGCTCATGTGGTACTCCTGGCAGAGGGGTTTCTACAATACAATTGAGAGAGGCAAGAATGAAGACGGTAATGTAGTTATTCCAATCAGTGATATGAAAGTTATTCAAACAGGTGATCCCTACTATGGAAACGGAAGAGTTTTTGCTCTGGGCTCAAAGGCAAAGGATCCCAAGAGAGCAATGGAATTCATGGACTGGATGAATTCGCCGGAAGGTATGAGATATCTGGTTGACGGAATAGAAGGTTTTAACTTTGAAAAGACAGCTGGAGGCAAATTCAAGTTTACCGAAGTAGGTAAAGTAGCATTTCAGAAAAATTCACCCGTACCTGCCGAATTCGGAGGAGGAGGGTATCAGGACGGAGAGGATAAGATCAACACACAGATACTGTCCGATATAGCTATTGATCCTGATACGGGAGAAACATACAACAACAATTATTGGAGCGCAACAATAGAAGAAAATCAGACTAAACTTACCAAAGCTTGGCAGGAAAAATTCAACGCTAAAAATGCTCTTGATTATCTGATTAAAAATAAAATGATAGATATCGTTCCAAATATTAATACCAGCTTCGGAAGCGATTCATCAGATATCAAGAATAAGAGAAGCCAGTGTGCGGAGTTGGTTAAGAACACATCCTGGAAGATGATATTCACCAAGGATGAAAAGGAATTCAACCAGCTGTGGCAAAAGATGAAAACCGATCTGGAAGGTCTCGGCTGGAATGATGTTGTCGCTGTAGATACTGCAAAATGTAAAACAATAGTAGAAATGCGTGCCCAGGCAATTGCAGGTGCAAAATAAACAGTAATGATTAAGACATAGAATAAGGGATATGTATTTGTTATGATACATATCCCTTATTTCAATAGATGTCTCGGCGGCATTAAGGGAACCACCTGTCTGTTTTCGATTTTGGCAGGGGGACATATAAAATTCAGCATTATTGACAATAGTGTTAAAATAATTATGTAAACGCATAAGGGGGGATTAAATGATAGTAAACAAATTGAAAAAAGTTATTTCTGCCCTGTTTGTTGCAACTCTTTTTATTTCATTATTATCATCCTGTGACGGTAACGATAAAAAGCCCGATGCAATAAAACCAACTTCCGGCAAGGCTAATCCGGTTGAAATCGAAATGTTTATAAATCACCCCTCGTATCCTTTAAAGGAGTGGAAGGGTCCCATACCTGAAGAAATTACCAAAAGAACCGGGGTTAAGCTGAATTTTACCATAGCATCGGACGATAAGCAGCTGTTGTTATTGATTGCCTCCGGAGATCTCCCCGAGATGATATTTGCAGATTACAGTTATTTTAAAAGACTTTCCGATTACAGGCTGTGCTACTCATGGAACAAGCTAATAGAACTATACTCTCCTGAT
>JAEWJR010000023.1:0-22198 GCA_023386445.1 Bacillota bacterium
GGTTGCTCCTGTTGGGCCGGTCGGGCCTGTAGGGCCGGTTGCTCCTGTTGGGCCGGTCGGGCCTGTAGGGCCGGTTGCTCCTGTTGGGCCGGTCTGGCCTGTAGGACCCGTCGGGACTACACCTCCGGATATCAATGATACATCATCTACAACTACATTAGCTGTGCCGGGAGTACCCTGTTTACTAATTGATACTATTGCCTGTGTTGTCCCTGGAGGAGCAGGAACAGTAGTTCCTGTAAAAGGTTGCCAGTTACCCAGGGATGCATCCGGAAGAGTGTTTGGTGGGATACTAATTACCAAACCCACTCCGAGAAAGCTAAAAGCAGCATTAAAATATGAAATAGTGATTGTTGTTAGCGGATTGGGCAGAACCCCTATTTTCCCAAGATATGCGGAAAAGCTGCTACTGCTGCTGAAATCTCCCGGTACAATCTGATATATTACCGAAATACCACTTTGAAGCAGTGCGGAAAAGTTTCCGGAGTGCTTGTACAGGGAAGTGATACTTGCATTATCCACAAGCCAGGGAGGAACTGAGCCTGTCTCAAAGCCGCCGTTTACGATCAATTCAGCCATTTTTAAATTTTCACCTCCTGAAAGTTATGGGTAGAGCATGCTGTTAAGTATTCATGCTCTTTAACATTATATGATTGATGGTTATGTTTGGTACTTACCTTCGTTCCTATGCTACATACCCTCCATTGACAATGTATAACACGCCTCACGACGGCTATTTTGCCACTTTTCTTTGTTGTCGTCCTTGCCTTGCGTCAGCAAGGCTGCATCTATCCTCCTCGAAAATTTCCAAAATATCTCGGCGTGAGGATGGGGGCCTTCGGACTCTTTTGGAGCACTGCTGCCAAGGATTTGTGTATTATCTAACATATAACTTTTACGTTAAAAATCCATGCCAAAACAAAACTTTGGCATGGATTTGTTGATTGAAGCCTTTTTCCTACTTTCTCCAAAAGGTTGAACAATCTGCTTTATATCGTTTTTGTAGGTTCAGGATTATCTTGCTTTCAATTACTAATTCAATCATAATTTAATATAAGCATCAGCGAGTATGCAACAAGATAGCATTTATTAACCCTGAATTTGAGTTACAGCCTTGCACGGCTCTTTTATTTAAGTGACAGGACCACTTCTTCACTTGTTCGAACCTTACCAATCCTGGGAAAGATGTGTTTACAAACATAATCATGTTCCTCTTTTGTGGAAGCTGCCATTGCATCCTCAGCAAAAATTTGATTATAACCATGTTGATAGGCTTCTCTCGCCGTAGTATCCACTCCTATTCCGGTGGAAACACCGCATAGCACAATAGTGTCTATACCGCGCCGTCTTAATTGCAAGTCAAGTTCGGTGCCGTAGAATGCACCCCATTGCCTTTTGGTGATAACATGCGCATTTTTTACATTTGCCAGTTCAGGCACCAGGCTGTCCCATCCTTCAGGAATTTGTACTGAATTCATTTTCAAATCGGAATTTGGCCTTAGCATATCTTTCATATCCACCGATGATACTTTTATAAGAACTACAAACGCACCTTTCTCAGTAAATGCATTGGCTAACCTGGCTGCATTCCGGATAACCTGAGCGGAACTGTAAGGTGCTGTCTCTCTGCCTGCAATTCCTTTTTGCAAATCTATAACTACGAGTGCCGTTTTCTCAGCTTGAATTACATCAATATCTTTTATCGCTTTTAAATCTGCCATTTCTACTCTCCATTCATTAATTTTTTAATCTTCACTAACCACCTGGGCAAGTTTTTTATACACTTTAAAATAAGCCCATGCTGCATTTAATAATAGCAATACACTTGTCGTAAAAAATACATACCTGATACCCAGCCATGCCGCCACTTGACCGCCCAAAACCGCACCTCCGAATACACCTAAATATCCAGCCGACATACTAAAGCCAAAAATTCTGCCGGTAATAGAATCCGGAGTAATTTTCTTTATAAGGGTATTCACTGAAGGGTTCAAGCCTCCCATTGTCAAGCCCAATAGAAACCGAAGTCCCATTAGCTGCCAGGTGTTTCTTACAAAGGCTTGAGGTATATAAATAATTCCTGCAATTATAAGTGCGGCAAATATAACCTTGTGTGCTCCAATTTTATCGGAAAGCTTTCCCAATCTTGGAGCCGCCATGATATTTGCCAGACCGGATGCAGAGAATGCCAGTCCTGCAGTCAACGCAATATGGCCCGAATCTTTGGCCAACTGGGTTACATAGACCGTGATAATTGGTTCAATGGAATATAACGCCAATGCCATTATAAAAAAAGTCACAAACAATGTAACTGTCAAGCTTTTCTCAGGAACACTGTTCCATATCTCTTTCATGCCAGTTGCCTTTTTATTTTCACGGTTAAAAGTTTCCTTCACAAATATGGCAGTTGTAACGAATGAAATTAAGAGCAGCATACCCGTAACAAAAAATACCGGTCGCAAGCCAAGGTTGTCCCCTATAAAACCTCCAATCGTCGGTCCCAGCAAAGAACCTGCAATATTTGCCGTTGAAAGTGTACCTAAAGCGTATCCGGCGTGTTCCTTCTCGGTCTGGGTTGCAATCAGAGTCGTACAAGCCGTACCGTAACCAGTAATAGCACCTTGCAGCAGTCTTAATCCTATCAGGACATATACATTTGGTGCAAAACCCATACAAAATATAACTGCCCCCATACCAAGGCTTGCCCTTAAGAGCATTGGTTTTCGGCCAACCTTATCTGCCGCAAGTCCCCATATCGGCGAGAAAACTGCCGATATGATGTAAGTGCTTCCAAAGGCTATACCTGAAAGTTGTGCGATGGAAGCTTCATTATCAACTCCAAGATGCTTTATATAAAGCGGCAATACCGGTGCAATCTGACTCATCCCTACCCCGGCTACAAACAGTCCGAACCAGCAAACCATTAAATTTCTTTTCCAAATCTGTATGATATCAGCCCCCTCTTCCATGTTTCACTTTTGTACAAAAGTAATGAAGGATAATATCCTGATTCTAACCCTGGAATCTGCTTTATGCCATGCATTATACTATTCTGCATGGATATTTCTGCTATAAAATTCAGAGGGGCTTATTCCTTCAAGTTTTTTAAATATCCGGCTGAAATAAAATTCATCAATAAAGCCAAGTGCCCTTGCTACTTCCTTTACTTTTTTATCACCCTCAATTAGCTGTTCTTTTGCCTTATCTATTTTTATCTTATTAAAATACTCGATTATGGAATATCCGGTAATCTCTTTAAAAGTTCTTGATAAATAGGAAGATGATAGCTGTACCAACTCTGACAGCTCGGTTACGGTTAATCTGATATTTATATTTTGATGCATGTATTGAATGACTTTTTCCACTTTTAAGGACGAAGAGTAATTTTGATCTTGCTTTCTGGTATTTTGATAAACGGATATTAATAATTCCTGAAGCAAGGTCCTGGCAATAAACTCATATCCAGGCAGTTTTGCATTCCAGCTGTCAACTAATTTTTTAAACTTATCCTCAATACTGTAATAATCCTTTAATTCTTGTGCAGGATACAACGGAAGGATTTCCAAGCCGCTTTTAACATCCCATTTCCCATCGTTAAAGCTTACATTTGCATAGCTGAAATGAACTGAAAGGAAATCTCCGGGTCCGTAGATGTCTATCTCAATTGAATGCAGTACATCAGGGCAAACATATAACAGAATGCCTCCTTTAAACTGATATTTTTTGCTTCCAATTTGGATATTACCCTTTTCACCTTTAATAAAAATCAGTTCGTGATGTTGAAGCCTTTTGCTTATTATTTTCGAAATCCTGTCTGATTTAATAAATTGTTTATAATTACAGTAATGGATATGAAAAAAGAGACTCTTTATTTTCACAATTACCTCCATAATTTATGTCTCGCTGTTTACACACACAGCAAAATACCCGCATTCTTTTGAATATTATATCACATGAAAATGATTATAAAAGCTCGTCATCCATATCCAATAACTCATTGCCCTATAAATAGAAAAGCCGCACCAAGCAAAAACAGCTCTATAATCTACTCATATTTCTTGAGTAAATCGTCAGCGTCAGCTTGTGACATAATTCCAGAAGCAACTTGACCGTCAGAATACTCTTTAAGAGCATTATAAAGCTCTTTCCTTTTTTCAAACGGGCCAAAGTTCTTAAATGTGTCACCGCTGTAAACAACGGTCTGATAACCCGTTGTGTGCATACCCTTTGGCAAGCTGAACAGAACTTGATCTTCGTTATAATCCTTCCGATTGTTTACCATTAAACCATCCTTTATTTCGCTTAGCACCTCATTGTACAAAAATATTTTTTCAAAAACTACTGGAGTAGTATCGACAATGTCAAACTACTGTGGTAGTATAAATGTATCAGCAGAAACTACTGTGGTAGTTAGGAGGTTGTTAACATGAAAATCAAATTGTTTGATTCCGAACTCAAGGTCATGGACGTTCTTTGGAAAGAAGGTGATACTATCGCAAAACAGATTTCGGACATTCTCAAAGAGCAGGTGGGTTGGAATATGAATACTACCTATACGCTTATCAAAAGATGTATTATGAAAGGTGCAATTGAGCGCAGAGATCCGAATTTCTTATGCCATGCCTTAATCCCTAAGGAACAGGTTCAGGAACAGGAAACTACAGAACTGATTAACAAGGTTTTTGACGGTTCTGCCGACTTGCTTTTTGCCTCCCTCCTGAACAGAAAGAATCTATCTGCAGAGGAAATTGAGCGGCTGAAACAACTTATAAACAATTTGGAATGAGGTGATGTATATGGACATTTTTCAAATGAGTCTCTCCTCAGCTGTAATGATTGCAGCAGTTGTGATGCTTCGTGCTCTGACCCTGCATAAACTGCCCAAAAAGACTTTTCTTGCTTTGTGGGGAATTGCTGTTCTGCGCTTGCTCGTTCCGTTTTCAATTCCGTCCCGGTTCAGTGTTTATACTGGACTGGATATGCTGAAAAGCCTGTTTTCAGAAAAAACAGCTGCAGCGTCTGCCGGTGGAATTGTGACCCTTCCCGTTAATATAAAGCATATGCCCGTCGCGGGAGAATCGGTTGGAGTTGGTATGCCAGCCACAGCAATATCAGCTATGAAAATTCTATGGCTGGCAGGGATGTGCATCTGCACATTATTCTTCATTGTTGCTTATATAAAATGCCGCAGAGAGTTTAAAATGTCTCTGCCGGTTAAAAATGACTTTTCAGCAAGTTGGCTGCGAGAACACCCCTTGCGGAGGTCTGTGCAAATACGGCAAAGTGACCGCATAAAGGCTCCGTTGACCTATGGTGTATTTCGTCCCGTAATACTTCTTCCCAAAAAAACCGACTGGACCGACGAAAAAAGGCTGCGGTATATTCTGACCCATGAGTTTACTCATATCCGCAGCTTTGATACGCTTTCAAAGCTGGTGCTGACCGCCGCCGTTTGCGTTCATTGGTTCAATCCGTTTGTGTGGATGATGTATGTACTGGCAAACCGTGACATTGAATTATCCTGTGATGAAACAGTGGTGCGGACCTTCGGTGGAACGACGAGATCTGCCTATGCCTCCATGCTGGTCTGTATGGAGGAAACAAATAGCGGCTTAACCCCTCTTGTAAATCATTTTAGTAAAAATGCTATTGAAGAAAGGATTGTATCAATTATGAAAACAAAAAAAATCACCATGTTAAGTATTATTCTGGCTCTTGTTTTAGTGGCGGGTACAGCCACTGTATTCGCAACGCAAGCTGCCGCTTCCGGTGGCGGTGACAAAGGATGGAAAAGTATTTCAGCCCCGGCTAAACCTTCAGGTGAGGAAAAAAACGAACTTCCTCCCTATACTTTCTCCGCTAATAGAGGTATGGAAAACTACCCCGAATATTTCATATATGATAAAACTATTGACCGTTACTTTTATGATGGTAAAAGAGTAGCAGCTTTTTTTGACGATAATGTTTGGAATGGTAAACCTCACAGTAGTTTTTCCTATAGCAGTGACCATACAGGCAATGTTGTTTATATTAAAACGGTCAGAGACCCTCAGACTAATAAAGTTGCCGGTATGGCTGAAATGACCGAAAGAGAGGCTGAGGAAATCAATTCAAAAGGCTCTGGTTTGTATGACAATTTAAATGAGTAAACACTCAAGTATGAAAAACATTTACCCGGCTGGTCATGGACAGGAACCTACAGGAACAGAAGTTCACATTTGAACAGGATAATTTTCTTTGGACAATTTTTGCCCTTGAGAATTTCCCCTGCATAGGTTGAACCCAGTATCAGAATTCCGCCGGCAATCTGGGGGAATGTTAATGTCTCTCCAAGAAAAATCACACTGAATATAATACTTTCCTTTCATTTTAATAATTCTGATAATAAAAATTTCAGATGGTTAACTTAATTCACTTGTCCTTCCATCTGTCCCGCTGGCCAGTATCCTAATACCGAGAATGACAAACCATGCCGAGAAAAATAACTGGGAAACAAATATCACAGCTGTTCCGACCAACCAGGGATAAGCGCCGATCAAATCCAATATTCCTGCCAGAAATCCCAAATTTGCGGCCGGCTTTCCAAGCACACTTTTTCTTATTGCCAAACTTAATATGATAGTAGCCATACTAAGTATGATAGCTACAGAGTGCATGCCTCCATAGTAAATACTGATTATCAGTTTGTAAATATCAGGTGAAAATTCGATATTATACACCGGGTATACCAATCTGCCCAGAATAATGTCCAATAATATATTTATAGGTATAACGACAGCCAAAAGACCGCAGCCAATCACTGTCTTGATTTTGTCCACCTTTACCAATATCCTGTATAATGCGGCTATAGAAGGAATCAATAGTAATGCGGCAAAGAAAAACAATTCATCCGCCATTGCGATATTGAACCGCCAATCCGTCAGCCATGCCATCAGATCCGTATTCACCGGCGGAGGAGCGGGCAAGGGTAAAAGAAACAGGTATTGGACAAAAAAGAGGATACCGGAAATAATCAATGAAATCCCACCTGCTTTAATAATACCGGGTTTTTGTTTCATATGTTCTCCCTCAACACAAATTTATTTCACTTTTATTTTAACGCGATACATGGATGTAGTACACACTTTTGTTTGCGCGGTGTGACTTATTGGTCACACTGTGCCTCTTTCCAGACAATAAAAAATATGCCGCTCAAGCCTGGTATGGCCTTAGCAGCAGGATATATCTTCGAATATATTTTCTATGTTTATTTTGCCGGCTCCCATTTACAACGGACCGGAGATACAATAGCATTTTCTTTCTTTAATTCTTTAAATGCATTATCAACCTCTTTACGGTCCAGTCCGGATAATTTCTCCACCTAGCCGGCACTTACCGGATGGCCCGCTGCTTTCATTGCTTCCAATATTTTGTAAAATGTAAAGGTTTGAATAAGAAGTTACAATATTTCCAATAATAAAAACGCAAAAGAAATGAAAGGAGGCAAAATCACATGCCAAATTTAAATCAAATGGAATTACAGAACTTAAGACATTTAATAGGAGCGCACGGAACTGTCGCTAATAAATTAGATGCCATGGCAAAACAATGCCAGGATCCTCAGATTGTCCAAATGCTGGAATCAGATGCCCAGGATGCAAGGCAAAGCAAACAAAAACTAATGTCATTTTTACAATAAGGAGGCTCTTGAGATACAATGAATGAAAAAGATATTATGAATGATTATCTGTCAATGATTAAGGGAAGCTTGACGGGTTATGCGGCAATAATCTCGGAGACTGACAATCCCCAGTTACGCCAGACCTTCCAGCAAATGAGGGATATGGACGAACAACGTCAGTTTAAAATTTATCAGACTGCCAAACAAAAGGGTTATTATCAACCTGCCCAACCTGCCTCGGACAGTGAAATAACCACGATTAAAAATCAGTTATCACAAGGATAATAAAAAAATTGCCTCTAGCGGACTTTAATAGAGGCAATTTTTTTATAGGACTATATCGTATAATCCAACTGAGGCTGTGAACTGGCAAAATGCAATTTTTCCAGTATATCACTCCTTATGGACAGAAACTCCGATCCCCCGCGATTGCGGGGATGCGACATTTTAATGGTCAAAATCTCACTGATTTTGCCCGGACGCGGTGTCATAATGACAACACGGTCACTAAGATAAATTGCTTCGTCAACATCGTGAGTTACAAGTATCATTGTTGTATCATTTTCCTTGCGAAGTTCAAGCAGCTTATCCTGGATATCTGCACGGGTGAAGGAATCAAGAGCACCCATGGGCTCATCGAGGAGAAGCGCCTTCGGTTTATTTATCAGGGAACGGGCAATTGCTACACGTTGTGCCATGCCACCGCTTATCTGGTGCGGAAAGGACTTCTCAAAGCCGTTTAACCCGATTAAATCTATATAGTGGCCGACCTGTGCTTTATTCTGACCATAAACATGCCGTGCCTTCAATCCTGTGGCAATATTCTGTTCCACTGTCAGCCAGGGGAACAGTCCGCCCTGTTGAAAAACATAACCTCTTTGCGGGTCGGGAGCGGTGATTTCCTCACCATCAAGCATGAGAGTACCTGTCTCCGGTACGTCAAGTCCGGCAATAAGGCGGAGCAATGTAGTTTTGCCGCAGCCTGACGAGCCTATAATGGACACAAATTCTCCGCGATGGATGGTGAGGTTAATATCATTCAATGCTTCGACTGTGTTGTCTTTGTCATCAATATATGTGCGGTTGACATTTTTAATTTCAATTAATGCCTCACTTAATGTTTCACTGGCCATCACTTTTCACCAGACCTTTCTGCCACCTTAGAACGCGTCGCTGAATCAAGCCGATGCCTTTCATGATCAAGCTGAACAGCACTGCCATTACGATAATGGCCGCAAAAACCTTATAGTACGCGCTCCATACTTTTGATGCATTGATGTAGTAGCCAAGTCCTCCCGGCTGCCCCATCATCTCCGCCATAACCAGCGTTGTAAAGGCAAAACCGTTTGCGTTAGATATGCCTGTGAAAATCTGCGGCATGGCATGAGGTATCGCTACATGAAAAACAAGAAAGGGTGTTTTTGCACCAAGTGTCCGCGCAATCTCAAACTGCGACCTTTGCGTACTTTGGATGCCCTGTGCTGTAAGCGATGCAATTGAAAACCATGCACAGATTACAATCAGAAATGCCGCAGCCGAAAATGGGGTAGGAAATAATGTGAGGGCAAACGGCATCCATGCTACCGCCGGAATTACACCTGTTATTTTTAATACGGGATAAACCCAGTAATACACCTTCGGAAACCAGCCGATAAGTATACCGGTTCCCACACCGAATACCACACCGAGTATGAAGCCAATAGAAAACAAGCGGAGCGAATACAATGTGTTTTGCCATATATAATCACCTTCTATTAAAAACGCCTCGATGATACGAGCCGGGCCGGGAAAGAACGGCTGAGGCAGTAATAACAGTTTTGTGCCCAGGATATCCCAAAGAGCAATCGCAATTCCGACTGCAAACCGGAACAGCGCACGCCTCAAAAACTTTATCCGCCTGTCGGCATCGAAAAAAGAGCAGCCGGCAATACCAAGATACAGAAGGATCAGCACCCCAAGTACAATCCTGTAAGCGTCATTGATATTAATTACCAGCGTACCGTAGGCATATGCAGTTATTTTTACGTCTGCAATCTGTCTGAATAACATATTGGCAAGCACCGCCAGCGTAAATCCCGAGACTGTAAATACTGTCAGCAGGATAAATTTCAAATTTGATATATGTTTTTTACCGTTCCTCCCCAGCTTTAACAGGGGAGAAACGGTTGATTCTCTATTAATACTCAAGGCAGCTGCCTCCTATTTACCGAGTGTCAGATCTACTTTTTGATATGCTTTTTTCACGAATTCTTCGGGATTGGTTTTCAAGTATCCGATGTTATAAAGCTCAGTTGCAAAATAGAGGACGTCTTTGCCCACATCCTGCTTGTTACTATCATGGTCATGCTTTGAAGGATATTGATAGTGCTTCACAAGCTCAACAGCAAGTTCTTTGTCCTCAATTGCAGAATATTTTTTGTCAATTACAATCTGAACAGCTTCTTCCGGATTTTCGGCAATCCAGTTCTGAGCCTTGTTGTATGCTCTGAGCAATGCGGATATCTTTTTGGGCTCTTCAGCAAGGACTTTTTCAGAAGCGTATAGGAAGCAGCAGTATTTACCGGCAAATGTGGGGTCGGTGGAAAGATCAAAGATAACCTTATATTTGCCCGTCTTCTCCTGAACTGAACCGAACGGGTCCCAAAGAGCTGCTACATCGATATCACCCTTGTTGAGAGCCTCCACTTCAAGATTGCCGTCGTCAAAAGGAAGAAACTTTACTTCGCCGTCTTCCGGCTTTGCCGAGATACCGTTCTTCTCAAGCCAGACTGATGCAACCTGGTGCGGCGTACCGCCGACTTCGTCAATACCGATTTTCAGACCCTTAAGATCTTTAACGCCATTGATGGGCGAATCCTTCTTTACAAGGAACTTGATACAGCCATTGTGCAGACCGTCTACAACTTTAACCTTAACATCATTTTCGATTGATGGGAAGAATTGAAAATCACCGTTTACAATGGGGATTGTACCGTTGTTCAGACCGATTTTGCGTGTCTCTGCATTGGCCGAAATGAGAGTTACATCAAAACCTTCCTCGGCGAAGAAGCCTTTATCATATGCAATATAAATCGGAACTCCGCAGAGTGCACCGTCCTTGCCCGGTATGTCGATTTTTCCGTATTTGAAATCGACCTTGGCAGCTGTTGACGTATTTGCTGAAGTAACGCTGTTATTGCTCTCTTCAACCGGTTTGCCGGCGCAGGCGGACAGCAATATACCCAGAGTTAAAGCCAGCGCTACCAGGCTTGCAGCTTTTTTTGATTTTTTCATGATTTGTTTGCCCCCTAATATTTTTATTATGTACCGCTTTTCAACGGGTAACATTTTTCTAAAATTGCAAAAATAAAAACTGGAGAATTTAAAAAACATAAATTATGTTTTTTTAAACTTCCAGTTAATCTAGTCAGTTATAATCTATTTAATTTTTATTTATATTATCGGTTAATGCTTTGTTTATAAGATCAAACAATCATAGGATAAGTAAAATACCTGTTCCCGAGCATATACTACTATACATATCTGATTACTATTATTTAAGGAGTATTATATACTCTTTAAACACTAATGTCAACATGTAAACATATGCGGAATAAATTCATTTCCTGAAAGCAATAAATCATATACATATTACCATATTATCAAAACAGTCACTGCGCTTTTCCATTATGCTCGTAATGGAACTATTTGTACCCTATAAGCTGGTTAATCGTTAATTATATCAATTCTATTTGTCCAAACATATCCGTTATAGTTATCTGGGATTAAGCTAAGGCTTTCCTTTGTATCAAAGCCAGCCGACCATTCTCCATTTCCTGCAACTATTACAACACGGGTATTAACTGACTCCATACGTTCAATAAATTTATTAGGCCAGCCCCAAAGAAACCTCGCGTAATTCAACGGAAGATGTAATTCCATATTGTGCAGTTCCTTTGGTATGTATCCTGTAAATCCGAGCAATTCATATTTAAGCAGGGCCGATTTCATCATAGACATGGACAAGAGGCGTAAGGCGGCACTTTGGCTTCTTAAATATTCTATCCCTGCATTGTCTCCATAGACCGTTATGAGCATTAATTGCCCTTCTGTCATTGTGCTTAAATAGTCCCATAAGACTTTATATGTTTTCAAGTTACCATCTTTAACGTGAATCAATAATTGCTTGTCCGGAAAGCCAGCGAAAACTTCATCTATACTCGGCATAAGCCCAACGCCCTTACCTCTGAAAGGGAAAGTTTGACCATTATCAGCGGTATAGCCATATCCAATATCCAGCTTTTTTAATTCATCCATCGTATAGTCGCCTACTTCTCCTTTGCCCTCGGTTCGGTGTTCCAATGTCGAATCATGAAACACTGCTAGGACGTTATCCCTTGAGAGTTTAACATCAAATTCGACAACGTCGGCTCCGTGATCAAAGGCAGCCTGCATAGATAAAATAGTATTTTCAAGATATGGGTGCTCCGGCTCGTCTATGATTTCTGCAGTATTTGTATCCCAGCCTGCTTTTGAAGCATCATATGTCTGTGCAAGGCCTCTGTGAGCTAAAATTTTGTATTTTTCTCCTCCGGGATAAAAAATATTGGTATTGTTCATCCAAATTAAAAGCAATATAAATATCGCTGCACCTAGTATAAATAAACGCTTCTTTTTTTTCATTTGATTTTTAGCCTCACTTTCTCAATATGCTCATAACTGCTACAACGATGGTGTCTTGATACTTCCTTGATTTTCAATAAACCTGTCATAGTGTGTTTTCGTCATTTCATCTCTTTTAATAAATATATAATAATTGCCTCCCCAACGGAAGAGTTGGAAAAAGAAGCTCAGGAAGATTTATTAAATTTTATAGAAATCACTTGACATTAATTGATAATGATTGTAATATTCATTTAGCTAGTTAGCATATGCTAACCAATACATAAATAATATTACTTATATAACCACATAAGAAAGGAAACATTATGAAATTTAAAAAACTTCAATTAATTTTTACAACTGTAATGGTATTCTCACTTGTCTTATCAGGCTGCACAAAATCAACATCCTCCGATGTTACTGATACCTCCGCTTCTCAAACATCTGCGGTAACAGACAGCACTGCCGCCGTTACTGAAACCGCCTATCCAATTACAATCAAACACGCATTTGGAGAAACAGTGATAAAAAGTAAACCAGAACGCGTTGCTACCATCGCCTGGGGTAATCAGGACCTGCCCTTGGCCTTAGGCGTCATCCCAGTCGGAATTTCCAAAGCCAACTATGGTGTTACGGATAATAGCGGTCTTTTACCCTGGACCCAGGCAAAATTCAAAGAATTGGGTGTGGACAATCCTGTACTTTTTGACGATGTTGCAGGTTTGAATTACGAAGCCATCAGCGATGTCCAGCCTGATGTCATTCTGGCGGCATATTCGGGTATTACACAGGAAGAATATAATTTATTAAGTGAAATCGCACCTGTTGTTGCTTATACGTCACAACCCTGGCAAACCTTCTGGCGTGATCAGATAGTGAGTGACGCAACAGGTATGGGTATGAAAGCACAAGGTGAAACTCTGGTCAGCGAGCTGGAAGCTTTAATTGGAGAAAAGACTGACAAGTATCCTCAAATCGCTGGAAAAACAGCTGCTTTCTTCTATTTCACACCAACTGATTTAAGTAAGTTCTTTGTGTATCTGCCCAGCGATCCCCGTGCTGCATATCTGACAGACTTAGGCATGAAATTCCCTGAAAGTGTAACCAAATTGGCAGCTGAAAGCAACAGTTTTGCTTTGGAGGTAAGTGCGGAAAATGTAGATATACTTCAAGGCATTGACATCATTATCACCTATGGCAATGACAAATTACTTGGTGCAATGCAGGCAGATGCTCTGGTAGGAACCATTCCGGCAGTCAAGAGGGGCTCTGTAGCGGTAATTGAAGACGGTACGCCTCTGGCGGCATCCGGAACACCAAGTGCACTTTCCATCCCGGCAACCATTGATGATTATCTGCGCGTAATTGGAGAGGCAGCTGATAAAGTAAAATGAAATACTCTAAAATAATCACCTTGCTGGTTTGCAGTATGTTTATCCTTTTGATGTGTATTTTGGCTTCTCTGGCCTTTGGAGCACGATTTGTCAATTTTCCTGACGTGATAGACATTTTGATTCATTCTAAAAAATCAAGTTTAATAGAAATAGTAGTTCATGAACGGATACCGAGAACTGTTTTTGGTATTATAGCCGGAGCAGCGCTCGGAGTATCCGGCGCTCTTATGCAGGCAATCACACGTAATCCAATTGCTGACCCCAGCATTCTAGGCGTCAATACCGGCGCTTCCTTGTTTGTGGTCAGCGGTATGGCCTTCTTTCATATCGGTTCATTAAGCCAGTATATATGGCTTGCTTTAATGGGGGCGGCGGTTACGTCCCTGTTTGTTTATGGAATCGGGTCTATGGGTTATGGCGGTGCAACCCCTATCAAGCTTGCTTTAGCCGGTGCTGCAACCAGTGCTGCCCTATCCTCTGTTGTCAGTGCGGTAATCCTCCCTCGTACCGAAGTTATGAATGCCTTTCGCTTCTGGCAGGTGGGCAGCATCAGCGGCGCTACCTGGGAAGGCATATATAAGGTACTTCCTTTTCTTATCGTCGGATTGCTTATGGGCTTGCTGGTCAGTCCTGCCCTGGATGCTCTTGCCCTGGGGGATGATGTTGCAACAGGCCTGGGGGTTCGTACCGGAACTATCCGGCTTATCGGAGCACTGTCCGGTGTCCTGTTATGCGGTGCAACAACCGCTCTCGCCGGGCCTATCGGCTTTGTCGGCTTAATGGTTCCCCACACCATGCGGCTGATCTGCGGCCCCAATCTCAGGCTGGTTATCCCCATGTCGGCAATCGGCGGAGCTATCCTCCTGACCATATCCGATGTTCTGGGAAGGCTCATCGGCAGCCCTGGTGAACTTGAGTCCGGAATTATTACATCGTTCCTGGGTGCTCCAATCCTCATTATCATTGCCATGAGAGCGAAGGTGCGTGCATTATGACAGTAAACAATTCAAATATAATCAAATACGGGTACCGCCGCAGGCAGTTCCGCTGGACCCTTGTGACCATTCTTCTGGGAATGCTGACTTTGGCACTTTGTGTTGCAGCCCTTTTACTGGGGAATACCATATATCCCCTTGATACGGCATTGAGAGTTCTTCTTGGAGAACAGATACAGGGGGCTACCTTTGCAATAGGTACCTTAAGATTGCCCCGTATGCTTTCCGGTGTTCTTGTGGGTATGGCCTTCGGGATAGCCGGCAGTACCTTTCAGACAATGCTGCGGAACCCTCTGGCCAGTCCGGATATCATAGGCATATCATCCGGTTCCAGTGCTGCAGCTGTTTTTTGCATACTTGTGCTCAAAGTAAGCGGCACCCTTGTTTCAATTGCCGCCGTCATCGCAGGTATCATGGTTGCAGCGTTGATTTATGCGCTCTCAAGGGGAGGCAGTTTCTCAGGCGGTAAGTTGATTCTCATCGGCATCGGTGTACAGGCCATGCTGAATGCTATTATCTCCTACCTGCTGCTGAGGGCATCTCAGTATGATGTCCCGGGTGCGCTTATATGGCTCAGCGGCAGTCTGAACGGCATCAGGATGACCAGGATACCCGTGCTGTTCATGGTTATTGCCATCTTTGGTATCGTGATTTTCTTGCTTGGAAGACATCTCAAAATCTTGGAGTTGGGCGAACAGACTGCTGTTACCCTTGGAGTGAGAACTGATTTAACGCGGCTCTTACTTATTTTGAGCGCGGTGTTCCTGATTGCCTTTGCTACTGCAGTAACAGGACCTGTTTCCTTTGTAGCTTTTCTTGCCGGACCCATTGCGGCCAGACTCGTTGGCATAGGTGCACCAAATGAATTGCCTTCAGGCCTGGTAGGCTCCATACTGGTACTGGGAGCTGATTTGATCGGACAGTTTGCTTTCGATACCCGTTTCCCTGTCGGCATCATCACCGGTATTCTTGGGGCGCCATATTTACTTTATCTACTCATCCGCATGAATCGAACAGGAGGGTCCGCATGAAGACTACGCATTTATTAAAAGCCAATAATATTGTTGCCGGATATGATAAAAAAATCATTATTGACGGTATCAATATCACAATTCCAAGTAATAAAATCAGTGTGATTATCGGTGCTAATGCTTGCGGTAAGTCCACCTTGCTAAAGACGCTTTCCCGGTTAATCCAACCTGTCTCCGGTGAAATTGTCCTTGATGAAAAGAATCTCACCGATATACCGCCAAAACAACTGGCACGAGTTCTCGGTCTCCTTCCCCAATCACCGGTCGCTCCGGAAGGCATTACCGTTGCGGATTTAGTCGGGCGGGGAAGATTTCCTTATCAATCCTTTTTTAAAGGGCTGGGCAAAAAGGATTATGAAGCAGTTGAAGAAGCATTGGAAATCATGGGTATCACAAACCTGGCAAACCAAAGTGTCGATCAACTCTCAGGCGGGCAGCGCCAGCGTGTATGGATTGCCATGGCTCTTGCCCAGCAGACGGATATTCTACTCCTGGATGAACCCACTACTTTTTTGGATATCAGCTATCAGGTTGAAATACTTGATCTGCTGACAGATTTGAACAGAAACAGGGGTACTACCATCGTCATGGTCCTGCATGACATTAACCTGTCCGCAAGATATGCGGATCATTTATTCGCCCTTCACAAAGGAAAACTTATTGCCGAGGGCCCACCCTCCGATATTGTTACCGAGACATTAATCAAGCAGGTCTTTGATCTCGACTGTAAAGTAATCTGTGATCCCGTATCCAATTCCCCTTTTATCGTGCCAAAGGGAAGGCATCACGTAAACTGTTGAATGAAAAGAATCCATAACTTTGAAAAGGGAATTTGCCTTATTTTGCGACAATCCCTATAGAAAAACTTTGTATCTTAAAAGCTTTAGTCATCGGGTAAAATCCGACAGGCCTTTGCGTTCCGGTTTCATACCATCGGCAAGAGCCAGTGCCCTTTCCCACGTCTTTCCAGTTTCATACTTGAGAAACTCATACAGTGGATTTAAATCCTCAGCCTCATCATATTTTTGCAAGCACTCAAAGTACACCCGCTTATCCTCGTCATAGATGATGAGAGGGGGATGATTCCGTATCATTAGATAGTAATTCATTAGTGTCCTTCCAACACGTCCGTTACCGTCTGCGAATGGATGGATATGCTCAAATCTCGCATGAAGATAGGCAGAAGCTTTCAAAACATCCGTGCCCTCGTATTCATTTAATTCATCAATCAGCTCCGTCAGCTCGTTCTCCACATTTTCGGCGGCAGAACCAACTTCATGGACTCCGGTCACATAATCGTGCTTTTTAAACTCACCCGGCCGTTCCTCATTTACGATATACCTGCGCTCATCGTATGTCCCCCCTGTGAAAATCCTGTGCATTTCTTTCACCAGGCCCACACTTATAGGCTCTTTTTTTACTATTTTTTCTTTGAGAAACTCATAGCAAAGCTTCTGATTTTGCTGTTCAAACAGGGCACGGGGACTTCCGGTATAGCTCACCACTTTACCGTTTTCAAAAATTTCTCTTGTATCGTGATAAGTGATTTCCTCGTTCTCTATCTTTCCGGAATGGAACGCAAACAGGATACGGAAACTGTCAAGGTATTTGTCCAAATCGGTAGCGGACACAATACTGTAAGTTTGCCAAAGTCCGACAACCTGGTTATATTGATCCAAGTGCATTCCTCCTTTTCATATTACTGGGTTCATTATACCACAGTTTTAACATATTTAGACAGAATGTACTTTTCATTGACCACCTTGGTCGGTTTATGCTATACTATAGAAACCGACCAAGGTGGTCAATTATGATAAGGGCGTGATTAACATACACGAAAATTTTATTGGACTTAAGGAAGAAAAGCGGGATGTAATCATTAACGCGGCACTGGAGGAATTTGCGTTGAAAGGATATAATCTGGCTTCGACCAACGAGATCGTCAAAACGGCAGGTATTTCCAAAGGAGCACTGTTCCACTATTTTTCTAGTAAGAAAGATTTGTTTCTGTTTCTCTGTGATTATGTGTTTGATCTGGTAAAACGGGAGTACTATGAACAGATCGGCCATTGTCAGGGAGACCTGATCACTCGTTACCACCGTGCTGCAATACTCAAGGCAAATGTATACCATCGTTATCCCCAGTTGTTTGATTTTGTCAAGCAGTTGACTCGGGAACGCTCCTCCGTGATCGCAGGAGAGTTGGAGGAAAAACTTGCGCAAATAACTGCTTCAGGCTATAAGCATCTGCTGGATCATCTTGATGAATCACTATTCCGGGACGATGTTCCCGCAAACATGGTGCGCGACTTGATTATCTGGGCAATAGAGGGCTATGGTAACCGGATGTTTGAGTCGATGCAGAATCAGACTCTGATGGAAATCGACACGAACGAGCTTAACTCAGATTTCGACAAATACCTGGATGTGCTGCGAAAATGCTTTTATCAACAGTAAGGAGGAAATAGTATGCCTATCATGGAAATTCATGGTCTGGAGAAACGTTTCGGTAAGACCATGGCGTTGGATGGAGTTGAATTTTCAGTTAAGGAAGGCTCTATCTATGGTTTTATCGGCCCCAATGGAGCGGGAAAATCAACAACTATACGCATTCTGCTCGGGCTGCTTGGCAAGGATGCGGGTGAAGTGAAGCTTTTGGGTGGTGATCCGTGGCGGGATGCGGTTGATCTTCACCGCCGTCTGGCCTATGTGCCCAGCGACGTCAATCTTTGGGATAACATGACCGGTGGCGAGGTCATCGACTTCATCGGCCGTCTGCGAGGCAACTATAGCACCCAGCGCCGCGCAGGATTGATAGAGAAGTTCGACCTGGACCCCACGAAAAAGTGTAAAACCTATTCCAAAGGTAACCGGCAGAAGGTGGTGCTGATTTCGGCTTTCGTGTCTGATGTGGAGCTGCTTATTCTGGATGAACCCACCACCGGACTGGATCCGCTTATGGAACTGGCCTTTCAGGAATGTGTACGGGAAGCCAAAATGCATGGCAAAACGGTGTTCCTATCCAGTCACATTCTATCCGAGGTGGAAGCATTGTGCGATACCATCGGCGTAATCAAATCTGGGAGAATCATCAAGCAGGGCAGTATGGACGAGATTAAATCGCTGATCAGCAAACATAATCCCCCCACACTGGAGGCCCTGTTCTTGAATTATTATGAAAAGGAACCCGGGAGGAGGGATCGGCAGTGAAACGGTATTTTTATGGCACGGCAAGCCTTATGAAGCTCTATCTGAGGCAGAACCGTATTTTTATACTGATCTGGCTGTTGGTGCCGGGGCTATGGCTCATCATCAACACCGTCTCCTCATTGATCCTGTTCCCGACACAAGCGGCTCTGGAAGAGATGGGCCTTACCCTCATAGATCCTCTCACCGTCGCTATGCATGGTCCACTGCTCGATGTTTCAGTCGCCGGGTTCGTTACCTGGCGAACCAAGGTGTTTGCGGTGCTCCTATGCGGAATTTTCAGCATAGTCTATATTGTTCGTCACACCCGGCTTGCAGAGGAACAAGGCAAGCGGGAACTGCTTGGAGCAAATGTGATCGGCAGCCTCGCCCCCCTCGCGGCGGCATGTTTAAACATGTTTCTGATTAATTTCGTTATGACGGTGTTGGCGGTTGCAGGTATGACAGGAATCGGACTGGGCTTTTGGGGGGCACTGGCCCATTGCCTTGCAATCTTCACATCTTCCTGCTTTTTGGGTGTGATATCCGGTGTTGCCGCCCAACTGTTCGTCAGTGCCTCGGCAGCACGTGGAGCGTCGTTAGGATGTCTCGCCCTTCTGTTTGCCCTGCACATACTCTGGAATGTACAAGGTGGTACCAATCCTTTTGCCTATCTATCCCCGCTGGAATGGCCGCTGCTGGTCCGTCCCTTTGCTGGGGAACGATTTGCAGTTCTTTTGATTCCTTTGTCCATGACTGCTCTTATCACAGCGTTATCCCTAATGTTGATGATCAGGCGGGATTTGGACGCCGGCCTGTTTCCCCAGCGGAAAGGACGTGCATTTGCCAAACCCGGGTTCCGCTCATTAAGCTCGTTGGCATGGCGTACTCAAAAGGGATTGTTTCTGACTTGGTTTATCTTTTTTACGGTATTCTCCTTCGCGCTGGGCTGTGCCAGTTACCTGATGGCCGGCGCTGTCAGTTCTGCTGAGGCCCTGGCCGGACTCATTGAGAGACTGGGCGGCGTGGACCGGGCATTCATGTCTCTGATGCTTTATGTCTTCTCCATGCTCATTGCCATCTATACGCTGATGTCCGCCGGCATCCTGCGACGGGAAGAGTCAGCCAAAGGAGAGCTGCTTCTGTCCTTGTCTGTCAAGCGGGCACGCTTCGCCGCCAGCCATCTCTTCTATATTTTTGGAGGCTCCGGGCTGATCGCACTGGTTTCCGGTTTCTCTGTCGGCCTGGGCGCCGCGGTCAGTACCGGTGAACAAGGTGCCTTTCTACGACTTTTTCTTGAAATCGCAGAAAAAATTCCGGCCGTATGGATGATGGGTGGTATTGCAGTATTTCTGTACGGAGCGTTGCCTAAATTGATGAGCAGCATTTCGTATGGACTGCTGGTGCTGTTTATAATGCTGGAAATTCTCTGGGAGCAGCAGTCGGTCAATGACGTTGTATATTCCATTTCACCTTTTTCATGGGTAACGCCTCTGAAGACAACAGTCCAGCCTCCTGCGCTTGTTCTGTTGTGCATTGTTGCTGCATTGTTCACGGCAGTTGGCGTCGCGCTCTTCCGAAAAAGAGATGCTGTGATGGGCTCATAAGTGTAAACGCCTGTGGTGACGCACCGCAGGCTTGCTTTTGTTAATTTAACGGCAGTTCGAAACGCCTTGGTTACCGGCGAAAAAGCGAACCAGGCAGAAATAAGTAAGTGAGCGAAAGTTAACTGCCAACATTGCTATATCAGCAACAAGGATATCAATGGAGATTGTTATAATACAAGATTGATTTTTAAAGCAGGGCGCAAGTCTTTGCCGTTTTTATCCAATACAGCCTTTATCTCATCAACACTGAGCAAAAAAACCTTGTCCCCGGTATCGGGACTGCCTTCTCCGTTGCCGGTGCAATGGGACGTCTTTATAAATTCCTTTTCTGCGGCAGTGAATACAGTGTTATAGAATTCATCGTTCAGCCACTTGCGCAAATTCCCCTGAGCCGCACTTCTTATAATATTTTGAACTTCAAACTTCATATAGCATTTAATTAATTCGTTTTTTAATGACATTCTTATGAGTTTAATCAGCTCCAAGGAGAAAAAACTGCTGCCGCTGGGCCCTGATGAAGCCCTGGCGGCAGATACATTTCACAAAAATCAACAATCTTTTAATATATAAAACCGGTCTTGGCTCAAGAAGCTCCAGCGCGCAGTATTCATGCGTTACTCAATATAAGCAGTCCACTTGCCGCATTTATTACACCAGTATACAGCGAAGTCTAATGTTTCATCAGCTGCAGCTAAATCGTAAGTGAAAATTTCTTTATCTTTAATGAATCCTATATTCCTTCGCCAGACGCTAAAACTTTCAGCTTCACATTGAGGGCATTCGGAATCACATCTCCCAACATACTCAAAATCGTCAATCGTTATCCCGTTATCTTCTAAAAATTGAACTATAGCTTCTTCATAACCTGCATCTGAAAGCTCAATGAAATCTTCCAATCTCAAAAAATCGCTCATGCAAAACCTCCTGCTATATTAAAAAATTTGTAATACAATTCTATTTGATTTCACAGGATAATGCTAGTACCCATTATTTCCATAGGGGCTTACAGTTATATGAAAAGGATTTTGGGACTGCAATGCATATTGCTCTGCCCCCTCGGTGGAATACCACGGTTTTTCGAAATACATGTACCTTTTTAGTGTCATATTGTAAGCCATTCCGTTGGTTGGGTCTGTATTATCAATAGGTTTGTCCACCCATATACCCGATGACCCATACGCATAAGGATCTCCTGTAAACTGCAGGTCTGTTTTTACCTGAGGGTTATTGTTATCCAAATAATATGAAGTATATGAAAAACCAGGCAGGTCGCAGCTTATATTATGAACAGTCACCAGAGATCCCTGATCTCCGCCGGCCATCTCCCATTTAATCGGCCCCTGCATCAAAGTATCAGGTTTTCCATCAATAATAACGCCCGATTTATTAAGGTCGTTGGTATAGGTCATTCCTGCGGCTGCCGGGCTGTAATCAAGAAAATCTACAACTCCTGAAATTGGATGCACTCTAAGATATGTATTGGTATCCTCCCTGTCTTCATAAAATACATGTTCTCTTTGGGTGATGAAGCCGCTGTTGGCTCCCATATAAGAGCGGATTGCCCTTACCGGCCCTGAGATATTTGCTGTGAAACATCCTTCGGCTGGGAAACCTGTAGCTGCACCTTCACAAAAAGTATCCTCTGTTCTTGTGGGTACACCCGGCTTGAAGAGTTCCTTATGTC
>JAEWJR010000045.1:0-26792 GCA_023386445.1 Bacillota bacterium
TGAAAAGGATTAAAACGATATGAATTAATATTGAACTTATTCTGTCATTTATTTTCATCATTCTTCTCCTTTAAAAAATTTAAGTTGTATCAATGTCAGTATAAAAATAACCATGACCAGTATCCAACCGGCGGCACTTGCCATACCGAACTGGCTGCCATTCAAATTGTTTAAAATTATATTGATATATGGTGCAGCCTTCATGGGAGGATCATAGTTTATACCCAGAATAAGGTTTGGCTCGGTGAATATTTTAAGAGAACCAATTGCATTTGTAATAAACGCCAGCATGAAGATGGGTTTCATCAAAGGTATTGTAATGAAAAAAGTACTCTGAACATTATTTGCCCCATCTATGGTCGCCGCTTCCATAATTTCGTCACTGATAGTTGTCAGCCCTGAAAGATATATGATAAAATACCAGCCGATGGCGCGCCAGGTTATTAAAATTACTACAGTCCACTTCATATACCGGTCATCGGTCAAAAATGGAATTTGACTGTTTAAAAGCTGGCTGAATACGCCAACCCGCTCTCCGAATATGATTTTAAAGCATAATGCACTTGCTACGACTGCACAAATCTGCGGTAAAAACAAAATTGGCTTATAAAAGGATTGGAACCGCTGTATTAATTTTGACCGTACCAGCATGGCCAATAAAAATGCAAAAATCATGGTTGGAATAAAGCTTGCAATAAAATAGAAAAAAGTGTTTCCCAGGCACTTCCACAAGGTTTCATATTGAAAGAGGCTTGCATAATTTGATAAACCAATGAATTTTGCCTCCCCATAACCCTTGTATTTATAGAAACTCAAGACAAAAGAATAAATGGCAGGATATAGGAAGAAAAGTATATAGGAAATCAGAAAAGGCAGAATGAATAGGTAGGGTACCATTTTTTGTTGAGTTCTACCGGCTTTTTTTTGTATTTGCAATGTAGTATCCTCCTTACTAATTTAACCTTTAAATTTTATAGGCGGTTGAAACAAGCAGTTTCATCGCCCATAAAATTTGTCGGTTAAACGTAATTATTTCTTGTATGGGTTTCCGATCTGGCTTATCATATCAGCCTGAGCAGCCTTTAATGCTTCATCCACTGTCATCTTTCCTCTGATATATTCATCCAGATATTGTGTTGCAATGGTTATTTCCTGTGATGAAGCAGGAGTATACGGATAAACCTTGAGATAACTCATAGCTTCAAAGTTAACAGGACCAAGACTGGATGCATAGTATGCATGCGGTGCGTTAAAATATGGATCTTCCTGAGCTGATTTTAATGCCGGTATTATTCCTGTTACATCGTAGACAATTTTTGCAGCATCGTTATCAAAACACAGCTTTGATATATATGATCCCGAAACCTCTTTATTTTTACTTTCAGCAGGGACTACCCAGATAGCTCCGCCTGCATCCGAACCCTGACGGATTTCTTCAGGCCATGGTGCAATAGCCCACTTACCCTTCTGATCTTCCAGTTTGAAGTTCATAAAATCTGTTTTAAACCATCCGCCCATCAATTGGCTTACAATCTCTCCGCTGCTGAATGCAGGCGCCCAATCGGCACTCCATTCAATTACACTGCTGTTCACACCGGACTCCTTGATTTTCTTTATACGTTCAAAGGTGAGTTTTACATCAGCATTATCCGCAAAATTATAATTGCCGTCTTTGTCACAGAAACGGCCGTTTTCTGTTCCCGACATCATCATCATAAGGTCATAAACCTGGCTGGGTGCATTATAATTTTCCATACATGCCTTGGGATATTTCTCCTGAATCTTCTTACCTGCCGCTATATAATCATCAATTGTTTTAACCTGGTATGGGTCTATTCCGCATTCCTTGAAAATATCCGCACGGTAGAACCATACTTTTGGTTTGATTTCACGAGGAAAAGCAAAATATTCATCGTTATATTTCATCACACTTTTTGCAGCATCAATTATGTTGTCTTCATAAGGTGTAATATAATCCTTAACCGGTTCAAGCACTCCTGCCTCGGCAAACTCAGGCAGCTGTGTATAATTTAAACGGATGAGGTTTGGCAGTTCCTGTCTTGATGCAAGTAATAAACGCAGCTTTGTAGCAACATCACCGTCACCGCTGCCGCCTAATTCCACATTAATATCCACTTTTTTATCTATCTCGGGATTAGCCGCCAGGAATTGTTCATTTATTTTCTGATAGTTTTCCGTTGCCGGGAATACCATCATCTTTAATGATACCGGGTCACCGCTCCATACCTTATCAGTGCCTGATGTACTCACTGCAGCATCCGTGGCACCGGCTGTGCCGGCAGAAGATGTCGTACCGGCTGAATTTTCCTCTGAACTGCCGCAGCCGGCAAAAAGGCTCATGCATACAACGATCACTAAAAAAAATGATAATGCTTTTCTCATCTTTTTATCTCCTTAATTGATTATATTTTTGATTTTGAAACGGGTCATGACCTTTATCGCTCTAAGCCATAGTATATAGATTTTCCTTGACAAAGTTAATATAACAATATTACTATAATCTTAGAAATTCTCCGATTTTATCACTCTTCTTTATATTGCATATATCTGGGAGGCTTTATGTTCAATTTATTAATAGTTGATGATGAAAAACTTACTCGTGAAGGTCTGTTTGAAAATATTAACTGGTCGGATATGAACATCGGTGAAGTTTATACGGCCCCCGACGGGAAAGAAGCCCTTGCATTGATGCTGAACAGGCATATCGACATTTTGCTGTGCGACGTAAAGATGCCTCACATGGACGGTATTGAACTGGCAACCAATGTTCGTGCCAGTTATCCTGATTGTAAAATAATTTTTTTAAGCGGATATTCCGACAAGGGATATTTAAAATCCGCCATTTCCTTAAAGGCGGAAAGCTACATTGAGAAACCTATTGATATCAGCGAAATCACTAATGTAATATCGGAGACCGTCACCCAACTGCAAAATGACAATCTCAAGAAACAAAGTAATGATATACTGCTGTCAGGGCTGGTGGAATCCTTTCCGCTTGTAAAACAGGAAATTGCCCTGGCATTGATATTACCGGATCTTGACTACGAAACCTTCAGGTCCAAATATTCTCCGCTTTATTTTACCTGGGACAATAATTCACTTTATGCCGTTCTGTGTATACATCCCGATAAAAAATCCTTATACAATAAAGAAGTTAAGGATTTGATAAATGTAATCTATACTTTTTTAGAAAGCAGCTCAAACCCTTTACCGCTGGACTTTTTTGCTGGGCAGACCACAGGCGGTGATATTGTGCTGCTGATAAACGGTACCCCCGGCAATGCCCTTGAGTCGGCAGCAGCACTCCTCAGGGAGGTCATTGCCGAAAAGCTGCAGCTATCTGTAACCATAGGCATCAGCCCGGTGTGCAATACTCTCAGAGAGCTGCCCCGCGCTTACCGGCAGTCCTGCAAGGCCGCACTCCAAAGCTTTTATCTCGGAACCGGTCAAATTATCACCCTCAAAAATGAGCACAGGGAAAAAAAGCTGCCGGAGCAATACTTTGAGACCTTGAGCATCAATGTCGACAGTACTCTGCAGGT
Organism: Bacillota bacterium; assembly: GCA_023386445.1. Taxonomy (GTDB): domain Bacteria; phylum Bacillota; class Clostridia; order Acetivibrionales; family DSM-1351; genus Ruminiclostridium. The sequence continues at coordinate 3,564 of JAEWJR010000045.1, forward strand.
GTTCTCCCTTCTCGAAAAAGAACAGTTCAGTGATATTGAAAATATCAGGAAACATTTGTATACCCTCTATAAAAATATGATGGAACGTACTTTAAATAATAACCTAATGTCCTTTGAAGACTTTGGGCAATACAACCTGGGTGAAATCCGGGAACTCATACTGGAGGGTATGCGTGCATTTCAAACCCTGGGAAATGACCTCTATGACTTAAAGATCAAGGAGGCAATCCATTTTATACTATGGAACTATAACAATTGTGATTTGTCGGTAAAGACAATCGCAGATCATGTATGTTTGTCGCAAAATTACCTGTGTTCACTTTTCAAGCAAAATACCAGCGTTACGGTTAATGATTTTATTATTCAGGTCAGGATGGAAAAAGTAAAAAAACTGCTGAAGGGTACCGACCTTCGTCTTTATGAAATTACAGAAAAGGTGGGTATCACAGACCCCAACTATATGAGTGCACTGTTCAAACGTTGCTGCGGCCAGACTCCCAGCCAATATCGCCACAGCCGCCCCCGGTGAGGCTCCCTTGAATCCCGGGCAGCGGCCAAAGCACTGCACAGCAGAGGAATGGAGAGAATATGACTTCCCCTAAAAAACTTACCTTCAAAATCCCGAGTAACAGCTTCGTTACCAAATTATTTGCCACTTACCTCGTTTTAATGATGCTTCCCCTGTCATTAATCCTTATAATAAACTATTACCGTTCGGCACAGATAAGTGAGGAACAGGCTATTTACTCAAATGAAAAGGTTATAAGCCAGACCTCGGACTTTTTAAGTTACAAGGTATCTTCACTGAAAAATATTATTGATATAATAAGCTTTGACGAAAATGTTCAGACCGTCTTGAAAACCAGCGATTCCTTCTATCGTAACAACAAGGGCTATTGGACCATTCAGACTGAAGACATTAAGAATATTATATACAATTCATATACCACCAGTGACATTACCACCGTGCGGCTGTATATGAGAAAAGGTCCGGCAAGCTTTGAAGAGACAGATAATTTCAAAAGGTTGTCCAATGCCGAGCAGAGCGATTGGTACACCCGCATTGAAAACAGTCCTCTGCTGGATACGGTGTGGATTCCCTCCTATTTCTTTGATCCCGGGTGTTCAAGTCCCTATATCTCCATTGTAAAAAGAATTCCGGACCTGAACAGTATCAATAAATATATAGGAGTCATTACAGGAACGGTTCCTCAAAGCGTTTTTGAGCAAATAATCGCTAAAATGACCACAACAAAAAATACCACGGTTGCCTTATATAATTCGCACAATGAAATGATTACCGCCACAGGGGATTCCGAGCTTACCGAGGTTAGCTTACTGAATGGCATTATAGCTGAAAATAAATTGCCGGACGACGGCACCATGCATAAAGTAAACATAAGCAATAATGATTACCTGGTAGGTGTTCATAACATTGATCACGCAGACTGGAAACTGGTAATGCTTGTGCCGAACGGTGATATTCTCACCTCTGCTTATTTGTACCGAAACCAGTTATTCTGGATCGTCCTCATTTTATTTTTATTTTCAATTCCTATAATATATATTACTTCCTACAGCATTACCCGCCGCTTGCGCAGGCTCAAGCACCATATGAAGGAGGCCGGCTCCAAAAACTTTATTTTAGAGCCTCTCTAAAACGGAGAGGATGAGAGCGGGGAGCTGACTGACAGCTTTAACACCATGGCCGGTAAAATCAGCGGACTGCTGGATGAACAGTACAGGCTGGGTTATGAAATAAAAAATCTCGAGTTAAAAGTCCTGCAATCTTTAATAAATCCGCATTTTTTATACAACACTCTTGATATGATTTACTGGCTGGCTGTAAAAAATAAAGTATCTGCAATTGAAAATGCCGCTAAAAGTCTGGGGCGTTTTTACAAGCTGAGTCTCGGGCATGGTGAAGATATTGTAACACTGGAAAAGGAACTGACACATGTAAGGACTTATGTAAGTATCCAGAATATGCGATTTGAAGATAAAATAAATTTGGTGGTTGATGTACCCGATGATTTGTCCTCCTGCCGTATCATTAAAATAGTATTGCAGCCGCTTGTTGAAAACGCAATTCTTCACGGTATATACGAAAAGGCGGACCGCCGCGGAACAATAACCATTAAATGCCGGGCCTCCGGCGGTGCTTTGCAGATAACCATAGAAGATGACGGTGTCGGAATGAGTTCCGACCAGCTTTCGGCATTACTGTCCACTCCCGGAGAAAACAAGGGCTACGGGGTTTGGAATATAAACGAGCGCATCCGGCTGACATACGGTGAACCGTACGGCTTGCGCTTCACCAGTACTCCTGATGAAGGCACCTGTGTATTTGTCACTTTTCCTTTTGAGAAATAGTGTTAAAACAGAATATTTTATTTATTTTGTTGGGAAAATATTCTCATTACGGAGCTGCGTTTGTGTAATGTTTGTCCGTTTTCCCGTAATTAATAGATATTTTTTTAACAAGTAACGATTTTATATTTATTTTTTATTTGTTTATGTGTTAATATATTAGTGATTTGAGTTTTAAAAAACCTTTTTTAAAACATTAATATTAACAGTTATAACACATCAATAAATCGTAAAGCTAACCGTGTTTCACGTAATTTTCAGTTCAGGATGATTATGATTAATGTTATAACAAGGCAATTTATTGAAAAGCGCTTAAGGCTCTTTTGAACCTATGCATTATAAAAACAGTATTGGGGAGGACTTAGTAATGAGTAAGATAGACACAGCATGCATAAATACCATCAGGATTTTAGCTGCCGAAGCAGTTCAAAAGGCGAATTCCGGACATCCCGGTCTTCCGCTTGGTGCGGCGCCCATTGCGTATTCCGTTTGGGCCAGGCATATGAAGCATAACCCAAAGAATCCTAAATGGGCAGGAAGGGACAGATTCGTTTTATCGGCAGGACATGGTTCGGCAATGTTATATTCACTGCTGCACGTTTTCGGCTACGATGTATCACTGGAGGATCTAAGGAATTTCAGACAGTTTGGCAGCAGAACTCCGGGACATCCTGAGTACGGCCACACCGCAGGCGTTGAAATAACTACCGGACCTCTTGGTCAGGGTGTTGCAAACGGTGTAGGATTCGCAATGGCTGAACGCCTGATGGCTGCTAAATTCAACAAGGAAGGTTACAACGTAGTTGACAACTATACCTATGTAGTATCAGGTGACGGCTGCCTCATGGAAGGCGTTGCATCAGAAGCAGCTTCTCTGGCAGGTACCTTGAAACTTGGAAAATTAATTCTTCTATATGACAGCAACAAGATCACTATCGAAGGAGATACCAGCATCGCATTTACCGAGGATGTGGCAAAACGTTTCGATGCTTATGGCTGGCAGGTTCTCAAAGTTGAAGACGGTAACAGTGTTGAGGATATCAATGCTGCTATAGTAAAAGCCAAGGCTGAAACCGGTATGCCATCCATTATAATAGTCAACACTCAAATCGGTTACGGTTCACCAAAAGCCGGTACCTCCGGAGTTCACGGAGAACCTCTTGGTGAAGAAGGCCTCGGCAAGACCAAGGAATTCTATGGAATGTGCAAGGATGACTGCTTCAATGTAACTGATGAAGTAGCCGGCTTCACCAGGGATTTCGTTGAGTCCGGCTTAAATGCCGAAGAAGCCTGGAACGATATGTTCAAGAAGTACGCTGCTGAATATCCCGGCCTTGCAAAGGAATGGGAATTGTGGCAGACCGGCAATTATGAAGAGCTCCTGCTGAATGATGAGAACTATTGGAAATTTGACAGCAAGCCAAACGCTACCAGAGCTATCTCAGGAAATATTATAAATTACCTTGCGAAGAAACTTCCAAACTTTGTTGGAGGCTCTGCCGACCTTGCTCCTTCAAACAAAACCTACATGAAGGACATGGGCGATTTCTCAGCTGCCGATTACAGCGGAAGAAACCTCCACTTCGGCGTAAGAGAACATGGTATGGCTGCAATTGCAAACGCCATGGCTGTTTACGGCGGATTGAAAACATACTGCTCAACCTTCTTCGTTTTCACAGATTACATGAAGGGTGCTATGAGATTGTCAGCTCTTATGAATGTGCCTGTAACCTATGTTATGACACATGACAGCATAGGTGTCGGAGAAGACGGACCCACTCACCAGCCTATCGAACAGCTTGCTGCTATCAGAAGCATACCAAACTTCATAGATTTCAGACCTGCTGATGCAAACGAAACGGCTGCGGGCTGGTTTACTGCTGTTACCAATCCATCCTCACCGACCTGTCTGGTATTGACAAGGCAAAACCTGCCTGTGCTTGATATTGACGGTAAAGTGGCATTAAAGGGTGCTTATACCTTATTGGATTCAAAGAATTCTACTCCGCAGGTTATCCTCATTGCTTCAGGTTCAGAGGTCCACGCTGCTCTGGAAGCCGGAAAACAGCTGCAGGCAGAAGGAATTGATGCAAGAGTGGTAAGTATGCCTTCAATGGAACTCTTTGAAAGACAGTCCGCTGAATACAAGGAAAGTGTATTGCCTTCCTCTGTTTGCAGCAGAGTTGCAGTAGAAGCGGCTACCTCCTTCGGCTGGCACAAGTATGTAGGCCTCAAAGGCGAAGTTGTTTCCATAGACACCTTTGGAGCTTCAGGTCCTGCAGACCTTCTGTTCAAGCACTATGGTTTCACGGCTGAAAACATAGCAGCCAGAGCTAAAGCAGTTTTGGCAAAATAAGAATATATACCCGCTATTTATTATAAATTTTAAAAGGTTACAGCAAGTGGATTAAATGTATCCCGGCTGTAACCTTTTTTATTTACTTTCCCTACCCTCTATTGACAATGTACAATACGTTTTTGAGTGGTTAATTTACCGTCATTTCCCGTAAAATAGACTTCGTATTTGCCTCCGACAACATATGAATATTTGGACTTTACAGAAGCAAGCGTACTGCCTGTCAGAACGATTAAAAGAATTGAACATATATACAAAAAAATCCACCCGTTAACAGTCCCGGGTAGATTTTTGTATATATGCATTTTTATTTAGCTTTATTCAGCTTTTATGACAGCAGTGCACGGTCATTTGCAAATTCCTCACCGCTTACTTTTCCGAAGCGCTGCAGCAGATCCTCCACCGTAAGCTTCTTTTTGTCCTCACCCCTGATATCCAGTATGATACGTCCTTCATGCATCATTATCAGTCGATTGCCATGTTTGATGGCATCGCGCATATTGTGGGTTACCATTAACGCTGTGAGCCTATCGTCTTCAATAAACCTGTCACTGAGCTGCAGCACCTTATCAGCAGTTTTAGGGTCAAGAGCTGCCGTATGCTCATCCAGGAGCAGCAATCTGGGCTTTTTCAGGGTAGCCATCAAAAGGGTCAGGGCCTGCCGCTGTCCCCCCGAGAGCAGCCCGACTTTCGCATCCAGCCTGTTCTCCAGCCCCAATTCCAAATGGCTGAGTAATTCCTTATATAAGGTTCTTTCCTTGTTTTTTATTCCCCATCTCAGACCGCGTGACTGTCCCCTGCGGTACGCAAGAGCAAGATTCTCCTCAATACCCATGTTGGCAGCAGTCCCCCTCATGGGGTCCTGAAATACTCTTCCCAGCATCACTGCACGCTTGTGCTCGGAGTATTTTGTCACATCGGTATTATCTATTACGATGGAACCCTTGTCTATGGGATATACACCTGCCACACAATTGAGCAAAGTTGACTTGCCGGCTCCATTGCCACCTATCAGAGTGACAAAATCACCTTCTTCAAGCTGCAGGCTGACATTGCGCAATGCAAGCTTTTCATTTACCGTTCCGGGATTAAAAACCTTATATATTCCATTAACCTGAAGCATTACTCACCCTCCTTGATAGATATTTTAATTGGGCGAAGATATGTTTTGAATACGGGCAAAGCCAATGCTATGGCCACGGTTATTGCCGTAAACAGCTTCAGATCATTTGCGGGCATACCCAATTTCAGTACAAATGCAATGATGATACGGTAGGTCATGGCACCAAGAGCCAGTGATAAAAGTCGGCTGAAAAAACTCTTCCTTCCGAAAAGCACTTCACCTATAATTACCGATGCCAAACCTATAACTATTGATCCCGTACCCATTTGAACATCTGCAAAACCCTGGCTTTGTGCAATCAATGCACCGCTGATTGCAACCAGACCGTTACTGATTACCAGCCCTATAATCTTCATCATATTGGTATTTATGCCCTGCGCCCTCACCATGTGCGGGTTATCCCCCGTGGCACGTATGGCGGAACCTATTTCGGTTCCAAAGAACCAGTATAAAATTCCCACCACCGCAGCAACACAGATAAATCCTAAAACTATAACAGCATCTCTCGTACTCATGCCTAATTTTGTGAACGGTGTATAAACTGTGTCCATGCGCAGCAGAGCTACATTTGCCTTTCCCATGATATGCAGATTAACCGAGTAAAGAGCAATCATAGTCAGGATTCCGGACAATAGTGCCGGTATCTTAAGTTTTGTGTGCAGCAGTCCTGTTACCAGGCCGGCAGTCAGACCTCCCAACAGTGCAAGAGCAGTTGCTGCAAAGGGATTCACACCAAGACTTATAGCCTTGGCAGCTATGGCAGCACCCATTGCAATACTTCCCTCAACAGTCAGATCTGCAATATCCAAAATACGGTAGGTTATATATACCCCTATTGTCATAACGGCCCATAACAGACCAAGAGATATAGCCCCAAGAAATATATCCAACATTACATTCACCCATTTTCTATTTTTTCTTCAAAGTTTGTGAGTATATCATTCAACAGATTTTTTATTATTTAGCCTTAATTACGTACTGTTCAAGATCTGCAGGTATTTTAAGACCTATCTCGTCGGCTACGGTTCCGTTTATTGCAAAATCAAAGTTCTTGGAACCTTCGATCGGCATTGTATCCGGCTTTGCTTCACCTTTTAATATTTTAACCGCCATCAGTCCTGTCTGGTATCCCAGGTCCTTGTAGTTTATTCCCAGGGTAGCAAGACCGCCCTTGTCGACCATACCGGATTCTCCGCAGATAACTGGTATTTTAGCTTTTGTTGTCACACCGCTTACAACAGGCATGGCTGAAGCAAAGGTGTTGTCGGTGGGCACATAGATTGCATCACACTGTGTAACTATTGACTGTGTTGCCTGCTGAACATCGTTTGAGTTGGTTACGGTAGCTTCGACATATGCCAGTCCAAGCTTCTCAATAGCTTCTTTAGCAAGCTTTGCCTGCAAAATGGAGTTATCTTCGCTGGAGGTATACATTACTCCGATCTTTTTTGCTCCCGGTACCAATTTAACCAGCAAATCAATTTGTTCCTTGATCGGATTCATATCTGTCGTACCGCTCACATTCCCGCCGGGAGCATTATTGGAAGTTACCAGCTTGGCAGACTCGAAATCAGTTACCGCCGTTGCCAGTATGGGTATCTCTGTTGTCTTTCCTGCGATGGACTGGGCTGCAGGAGTTGCTATTGCAAGCACCAGGTCTACTTTATTGCTTACAAAACGATCACTGATGGTAGAAAGATTGCTTTGATCACCTTGAGCATTCTGCAAATCAATTGCAATTTTTTCTCCATCCACATATCCATTGTCCTTCAAGGCTGCTATAAAGCCTTCACGTGCGCTGTCCAGCGCGCTGTGCTCCATGTACTGAACGATACCGATGTTCAGCTTTTTTGTGTCAGCTGCAGCCGTACTATTTGATCTGCTGCTTGAACTACTGCTTGAACTACTGCCTGAACTACTGCCTGAACTGCTGTTTGAGCCGCAGCCCGCTACTCCTGCCATCATGGCAACTGCCATCAATAACGCCAAACCCCTATTAATTTTTTTCATATCCGTTCCTCCGTCCTACATTTAATTAATTTATTTTTCAACCAGCTCCTTTAAAGCTGTTTTGAAACATCCCCGGGACAAACTTTGCACAAACTGTTTCCTTGATAATAAAAAATCGCCTCCCGTAAAATATAATCATATATCTACAGGGGCGAATTCGTATCGCGGTACCACCTTGTTTTATCGTTTGCACAATCTCTCACGAACAACTAATATTGTTCTTCCACTATAACGGGCGGATCCCGAAGCCACCTACAGGGCATTTGCCTTTGAGCGGACAGCTTCCAAGATGAATTCACAGTACCTGTATCCTGCCTTCTTTCACCGGCCGAAGGCTCTCTGAAGGATTTGGTAAATCTGTTACTGGTTCTTGATCATTGCTTTTATTATATTCTATTGTATTTTAAATTGTATTTTTATAAACACTTTGTATGCGATATTTTACTATATACAAAAATTTATGTCAACCAGTAAATATATCTATTTTATCGTAAAAGCATTTGTATCAATTATACTATTTTATACCAATTAATCAAATAATTTTTTTTACAAATTGGAAATCTGGTATTATATTCATCTTAAATTCAACTTCATTTTCTTTTTTTAATTGTATCTCAACTATTTTTTATTATTTATTGGTATGTTTTTATTGACAAACGATAATTATGGAGTTATATTACAATTGAAGATAAAATATATTGCACAAATTATGATCTGTTAAAAAACTGTTGGAGGTTTTATATGAAGCTGCAATTGCCCGGGCAAAAGAATTTGAGTTATATTGTTGAGGTTATGTGTACAGTATTTCAGGTTATGGGTGTGATATTGGTAGGTTCCCTTCCCTGGACGCTGAATAATTATTTACTTTTTAAAAACAGTTATGTATCCGGCAATGTTTATTATTCCATGCTGGTACTGCTGCTTATATCAGGAGTCTGTGCCTTTTGTATTTTAGGGCAGGCAAAAAAGGTCCTCCGCAACATAAATAAAAAAGACCCGTTTACACTTGATACGGCCAATAGAATCAAATATATCTCCTACTGGTGTTTACCCATAGCTTTCGCTTATCTTGTTGCAATTTATTTTATTCCCTCTGCATTTGTACTTTTGGTTGGGTTAACCTTTTTATTCCTTTCAGCCTGTATTTTTATAATAGCCCGGCTATTTTACCAGGCAGTTAGCTACAAGCAGGAAAACGATCTGACAATCTAGAAAGGAGAAAAAAGATGCCTATCATAGTAAATGTTGATGTAATGCTGGCTAAAAGGAAAATGAGCTCAACCGAGCTGGCTGAAAAAATTGGAATTACCACTGCAAACCTGTCCATATTAAAAACCAATAAGGCAAAGGCAATCAGATTCTCCACACTTGAAGAAATATGTAAAGCACTCAACTGCCAGCCTGCCGATATCCTGGAATACGTTCCGGAGGAAGAACCTGCAAAATAAGATGTTGCATATAATCTAAAAGTTGAATAATTTCATAATTTTTATTAACAAAAATAATACTTATTAAATTTAATTTTCTAAAAAAGAATATATACAAGTCCGTCTTGAAATATGCCCTTTTTTAGTAAAACAATTTAAGAAAATCAATCAAAAGGAGTATAACCATGGAAGATCAAAAAAAATCTCAGACAGAAAATTCAACAGGTGAATGCAAGGATTCAAAACCCGATACCGCCGTTTCCCCTGCGGTGCCGGCTGCTGTACCGGCTGCCGAAGCTTATCCCCCCGCATCACATAACAATGTCAATCCCTACTACAAGCCCTATATACCGCGGAACAAAACGCAGGAATACCAGTCCTTAAAATCAAAAGTAATATCTCAAAAGGGTTTTATTATTACGGTGCTAAGCATTCTTCTGTCCACCCTTTTTACAGAGACCATTTTTCTCGGTACTGCGGGCATATCTGTTCCCATATTCGCCATAGCCTTCTATTCCAGCCTGTTTTACTATTTCCATGAAAATGAAAAGCCCATTAACCGAACGGGCATATTTCTGACAATTCCCGTGTTTCTTCTGGCCTTCAGCTTTTTCCTGCATTACAATCCCAGTACCCAGTTCATAACCTGGCTTACTTTGATAGGTCTGGTATGCATTCAGCTTGTGATGCTTGGAACCAACCCGGCAGAAAGTCTTTTCTCATATGATATGCTGACAAGGGTAATGTCAAAAATCATCGGACACTCCTTCCTGAACCTTGGGATGCCATTTTTCTCTCTGGAGTTTCTGAAAAAAAGAAAAACGCGACACTCCGGTAATGCAATACTTATACTTATAGGGCTGGCCATTTCACTGCCCGTCGTGTTAATTCTGATGGGCCTGTTTATGAGTGCCGATGCGGTTTTTGAGAATGCGGTCAATAGTTTTATCAGTTTTATTGGTCTGGATTTCGGAAATATTTTCGTCGACCTGTTTCTGGGGTTTTTCGGCGGACTCTTTCTTGCTGCCGCACTTCTGAGCCTTAAATACGAGGTACAGGAGAAAAAGGCGGCGGAGAAAATCGGAAATTCCATTGATGGGCTTGTTATCGGAACTTTTCTGACCATAATTAATATTTTGCTGATTGCTTTCGTGGGCTTCCAGTTCGCTTATCTTTTCGGAGGGACAGTCAATATTGCCGTATCCGATATGACTTATGCCGAATATGCAAGACGGGGCTTCTTTGAACTTACTGCCGCATCCGGTATTATATTTTCAATAGCACTTTTTGTTATGATAATGACCAAAAAGAAGGAAGATAAACTTCCTTCATGGGTTAAGCTCTGTACGGTCTCTCTCTGTTTATGCAATGGTGTTTTATTGGTGTCAGCCATAAAGAGAATGCTTTTATATGTGGATGTCTACGGACTAAGTGTGAAACGTGTGCTGACACTGTGGCTCATGTGCCTTATCGGTCTATGCCTGGTCTGGATGATTATTAAATGCTTTATACCCAAAATGGATGTAATGAAACTAATTGGCATTACTGTAGTTACAGGCGTTTGCATTTTAAGCCTCACAAATACCGAGAGGTTAATCGCGCGCTATAATATCGACCGTTACATCAGTGACCCCACCAAGATAACCCTGGACGTGTACCATCTTGGAAGACTCTCCTATACCGCAGCACCCGAAATTGCACGTTTAAAGGACATGGATTCAGACGGAAGCCAGTTTGTCAAGTCCGATATAAAAGAGATATTAGAGAAACAGAAGGCGTCCTGTAAAATCAGAAATACATTATATGGATTTACACTGGACAGCATCGAAGTACAGAAGGTGTTTTCCCGTATGGCAAAATAACTACAGGCAAATGATTGACATCTTAACGCCCAAATGATATAAAGTAAGAAAAACTGCTATCGTGAGATAAATACCTGTAAAGGAAGTATTATATGTACGTGGACACGAATGAATTATTTTTATATCGCAAATTTGAGCAGCAGCTGTTATTTAATAATCTTACCGGTATAATCAACGACTATGAAAATATAAACTATGAAGAGATTAAAAAAAGTATATATCAATGTGCGAATGAGCTGATAGAGTTTGGTATGCACTACGGCTTTGAAGGCAACCTGTGGCACTGCTTTCTGACCTATTTGCTGGTGAATAATGAAAATGCCTTTTCAAAGTCCCTTGAAATAGGCGGCTCAGCAACAGGTACTATTACACAGCTGGCATTGAATGACTTTAGAATCTTCAAGCAGATGTTTGATTTTGATTTAAGTTTGCTTGATAAGGCTCTTGGTCTTGATTGTTTGTGCTTTGTTTCAGATTTCAGCAGTTCCGACAGGACAAAAGCACTTATGGATGAAGATATAATTCAGGCTTTTAGTGAACTTACCCATAATCTTAAGCATTCAAAGGATATCCAGGCTTTTTACAACCACATTATTCTTTTCTACAGACAGTACGGTGTGGGAAAATTTGCAATGTATAAAGCCTTCAAAGTATGCCCCTGCGGACAGTCAGCAGATATTGTTCCCATTACCAACACCGGAAGCATATATCTGAGCGACCTTGTAGGTTATGAACTGCAAAAAAAGGAGCTTATCAAAAACACCGAAGATTTTATAAACGGCTACAAGGCTAATAATGTATTACTATATGGTGACAGCGGTACCGGTAAGTCCTCAAGCATCAAGGCCATTCTCAATGAATACAGTTCCCGGGGGCTCAGGATGATAGAAGTGTACAAGCACCAGTTCGGCTATTTGCAGGAAATAATCCAGCAGGTAAAGGATCGGAACTACAAGTTTATAATTTATATGGATGACCTGTCCTTTGAAGATTATGAAACAGAGTATAAATATCTGAAGGCTATTATAGAAGGTGGCCTTGAAATGCATCCGGGCAATGTCCTTCTTTACGCAACCTCCAACAGGAGGCACCTGATCCGTGAAAAATGGAGTGATAAGGACGACAGGGACGATGATCTCCACACAAACGATACCGTTCAGGAGAAATTGTCGCTGGCTGCCCGTTTCGGGCTTTCAATCCTTTATATTTCACCAAACAAAAAGGAGTTTAATAATATCGTAAGAGTTTTGGCCGGGAAAAATAATATATCCCTCCCTGAGGAAGAGTTATTCCTTGAAGCCAACAAATGGGAGATGCGCCACGGCGGTTTATCGGGCAGAACTGCCCAGCATTTTATAACCTATCTTAAAACTAGAGTATAATTTTTGATGGAGTCCAGTGGTCTGTGGACATCAGTAACCACAGGCTCCTTTTTATTATGCCAGGTTCAAATTTCTATTCCTTCTGACATTTTACAGCTATCCATTTCGACAAAAATCCTGTAAAATTGTACATGTGAAAAATTGCCATACAGCAACTTATATTTTATTTACAAAAAATATTATTCAAAATTTATTTTATTTGATACTCAGGGGGCTCATATGTCTAAGCAGCTTAAGGCACTTATTCTCATGTTCATTTTTATGCTTTCTTCTTTAAGTACCTGCACAGCTGTAACAGCAAAACCAATCTATTCAAAAACGCTGGAGCAGATCTATAACAGCAGGGAAGTGTACAAGGACACTGAAACCAGATTAAGCGAACTAAACAAAAACTACAGCGGTATTACATACCTGTTTAAAATCGGCCAGTCGGTTCAGAAGCGTAATTTAACAGTAATAAAAGTGGGCAGCGGACCAAAAAAAATATTTATAAATGCTTCACATCATCCCAGGGAATATATGGGTACCATACTTACCCTGAATCAGATTCAGTACATATTGGAGGTATACTCGGCAAATAAGACCCTGGACGGTTACAATATTAAAAAATTGCTTGATAACGAGGTATCCTTTTACTTTATGCCTCTTGTCAATCCTGATGGTGTACAGATTTGTATCAATGGAGAACCCTCATATTATTTTAACGCCAATAAGGTGGATTTGAATCACAATTATGATGCACTTTGGCAAAAAGAGCTTACTAATACATATTCAACGGGACCAACAGCTTTTTCCGAGCCTGAAACACAAGCCATCAAGGCCTTTTGTGAAAATGTTGAGTTCGATCTGACCATCGCCTACCATGCAGCAGGAGATATCATTTACTGGTATTTCGGGCAGGAAGGTGCCGACCGTGAACGGGATCTGGCATATGCAAACATGCTTAAAAATCTCACGGGCTACTCTCTTGTCAGCACGGCCAATTATAAATCCTCTACCTCCGGCTTCAAGGACTGGTGTGTGATGCAACTGAAAATTCCCTCCTTTACCATTGAGATAGGAGGGAAAAGAGGGCTTTCCAGACCTGTGGAATGGTCCTGGTACAATTCGGTGTGGCAAAAAAACCAGCTGGTTCCTGTCAGAACAGCAAGGCAATTGTTAAAACAAACCAGGTTCAACGGCGATAAAAAAACCGCCCTCATTTTTAATGGATCCCTGGTTGTTTTAAGTCAAAATATTATTTCTTACAACGGGAAAAATTTTATTTCATTTAAGGATGCACAGAGCCTTGGATATGATAATTTGAGCCGTGCCGTGCAAGAGCAGCTGAATTCTTCTCAGACAACTATTGATAACATCACCTATATCTCTCTGGATTCTTTTGTAAAGCGCCTGGGACTGACCTGCAAGTATGAAAAGGCGGTGAATACATATTATATTTATTAAAATTATAAACTGAGCTCAATTACCCTCTATTAACAATGTACATTGTCAATAGAGGGTAAAAGCTTACGATTGAAATTACAGGCAATATTTACTATTCGTTCAGGTATATGCTTATCTTGTTTTGAATCAATTTAGCTGTTTCTTCCGCTGTCTTCTTCCCTGAGAAGAAATCTTTTACACCCTCAGACAGAATCTGTGAAGCCTGTTCTTCAAAGTATGGCAGAACCTCCAGCTCATCTATCATTTTGTTCACCATTTTAACATCGTCGTCATTCAATGCCCTGACTTTCCGTCCTCTATCCTTATAGCTCATATACATATAGTTTTGAGCGATTTCACTTTTTGCTTTCTTATCCAGGGCACTTATGCTTATTGGAAATTGATACATATCATCTCTGCTTTGTATTTCGTCTGAAAGAAGCAGCTTTATAAATTCCCAGGCCTCTTCTTTAAGTTTTGAATTATTGCTGATTGCATAAGTCTTTCCGGCATAAATAATATTCGGCGCCTTTTTGTCACCGTATGAAGGGATATCGAAAAACTCCGCTTCACCATTCATCAGACACTGGGTCTGTATAACACCCTGATAAGTGCCGAAATAGCTTCTCATAAATCCAATCGTTCCCGGATCAAGCATTTTGTATAGTTCAGGGATATCAAGCTTTGGACTGCAAATCTCTTTACTGGAAAACTCCTTTGTAAAATTCAGCAAATCAATAAACTCCCTGGAGTCAAAACTGCATGTCCGTTTATCCAGATCAATAAAATTATTGGACTCACTCTCAAAAACCAGGCTGAATATATCTTCGGGTGACATCTTTTCCAGAGCGTACTGATCCGGCTTTCCATCTCCGTCTTGATCCCTGGTAATCTTTTGGGCTATTGACAGAAAGTCTTTCCAGGTCCAATTGGAGCTGTCTATCCTGATTCCCTCTTTATCCATTATGCTTTTATTGGCGGCAAAGGTTGTAAAGCTGAAATTCACTGGCATTATAAACAAATCATTCTTATATTTAAAAGCATTCAGAATATTCTGCTTATAGTTGGTTATATCAAAACCTTTATCGTTTTTTATCATCTCACTAAGGTTTACAAGAGAATTCTTATCTATATACTTTTTATATGGAAGCCCCTCCATTTCCACAATATCCGGGCCCTTACCGGCCATTAATTCAGTACTGACAACCTTCCGGTAATCCTCTTCCGCCTTCTGAGCCCTGTTTATTTCATCCTCACCGGGACCATCCACACTTGAACTTATAGTTGCTGCCGAAAAATCCTTCATATCTACCTTTATGTCAGGGTACTTTTTCCGGAATTGGGCAATTGCAGACTCCATATACTTTTCAGAATATCTTGTATAAATACTTAGGGTTTTCTGATTTTCTGCATTCTGTGTTACCTTGGATGGCGAATATTTATAAAGCAATGAGACACTCCTGCTCTCTCCTGATGAATTGTCCATCTTAAAAGCCAATATGTAGATATTATTATCCTTATCGTAAGTAAAATCATTTGTATAGGTACCTGCATCAAGAAGTGAAGACTGCTTAAGATCAAATAGATATCCTTCTATTTTACCCTCGGGTGTGCATGCGATAATTCCTTTTTCCGTAAGGAGATATAGCTTCTTATTTACCGTACTATACTTCATTTCACGCATAAAATGCCCGGCACTCAGTTCGGTCAGCAGTTTACCCTTATCCTGGCTCAAGCTGATTATTTCAACAGACGATTTACCGGACTCTCCGCTTGAGGATCCCATAAGCAGATTATCCTTGTCATCAATTTCAATATAATCAACCTTTTTTGCCTCTATTTCTTTTATTTTTTTGCCGTCAGAGTTTAAAATCTCAATTTTTTCCCTTCTCTGAAGCAAATATATATTTCCTTTTGTATCGACTGCAATATCAGTTATTCCTGCCTGCTCATCGGTATAGGTCCTCTTTCCGAGATCAAAGCTCTTTTGCTTCTCCCCTTTTGAGTTATATACCACTACCGAGCTTTCAGCTTCCCTTTTTTTGTCGCCCTCTTTAAATTGTCCGTATTTTTGTCTGGCCACATATCTGTTATCCTGTGAATCAAGAGTAAAAAGAAAATCTGCATAATCACATTTATATTCCTGAACTCTTTTACCGTTTGTGTCTGCAGTAACATTATAAATGTCCTTTTCCCTCTGCTCGGTTAAAACAAGCTGATTCCCGGAATCCAGGTCTATTTTCATGCCGGTATGCTTGAGTCCCATTTCCTTGCCGAGATCCTGTTCCTGATAGTTGGAAACATTGCTCATATCCAGAATATTGGCAGCCGTCTCTTTTTTGTCTTTATCGCCGCAGGCACTTGCACCTATGACAATCAATGCCGCCAATATAATACATGTTATTCGTTTTATCATTCTGATCTATCACTGTCCTTTCTCTATTGTGGTCAAATTTCATAATACAGGCCAAGTGAAATATACCATAAAATATAAGAAAAGGGAATAGAAGTATACTGGCATGTCTCTTTTTTTAACTGAATTTACATTTTATTCATAATAAAAAAATTAAGCTGCGTATTTTATTAGAAATCAATGGAAATAATACAAATAATCATATGATATGATTTACTACAGGTTAAACTGTTATTTGAAAGGAGAATTTGTATGGGTGATAAGGGTAGTGCCAAAAAGGTACCAAAAATGTCCAAGAAAGAGGCTAGAGCTGCCAAAATCGCAGCCCGCAGCAGTAAGAATACTGAGGAAGTCTAAACAGAAAAATGCACCGATTACATTCAATAGTACTCTAAAATAAAACATACTCAAATGCAGCACAAAAAAATGAAATTGCATGACGCAATTTCATTTTTTTCCGAATCATTATTGCCTGGTTTAAGTTTTTCATCCCAATAACGCTGATTTATCACCTACATAGTAAATGCAAAGCTTGTGGAGAGGCCTGGTCATTGCCACGTATAGGAGCTTTGTATCCAGGTCACTTTCCGAGTAGTTTTCCCTGTTGACATTTGAAAGAAGGACAACATCAAATTCAAGTCCTTTTGACAGATACGACGGAACTATTACTATTCCGCTCTTATATTCCTTTTCGTTTCCGGTTATTAAACTTATATCCTTATGGGATTTTTTTAATAGAGGCAATATCTGCTGGCACTCCTCCATGGTCTTGCAGATTACTGCCATGGTTTTGTGCCCAAGTTTTTGATAATCTCCTATTTTATCCGATATGTTCACTGCAACATCATTAAATGATGGTTTAGAAATATATTCAACCGGTTCACCGTGCCTTATAACAGGTTTCCCCCTGAACATGGCAAGGCTCTCAAGTTTTCCCATTACCGCATTTGCCGCTTCCATTATCTCAACCGTTGTTCTGTAGCTCTGTTCCAAAGTCAGAAATTCACACTTCTTACCTTCAAAAACCTCTTCAACAATTTCCTCCCACTGACGTACCCCCCTGTAGGAATGTATCCCCTGGCACAAATCTCCGAGTATTGTGAAGGAACTGTCCTTAACGATCTTCTTGAGTACAAAAAACTGGAATGCGCTGAAATCCTGCGCTTCATCTATTACTATATGCCTGACAGGGACCTTCTCCTCCATACCGTAAATCTTGTATTTCAAATATATTATGGGGGCCAGATCCTCCAGCTCCAACTGCTTGCTCTTCAAAATTTCCAGGGTGTATTTCCTGGCAAATTCGCATACTTCTGCGCTTGCATACCTGCCTGCCAGCTCGTTGAAAGTCCTGCTGTCCTCAATCAGCTCACTATAGTATTGATATGGACTTAACTTGGGCAGGCTTTCCACGTACTCCCTGACAAGAGTCTTTGATACCTTTTCAATCTTTTCTATAACACGGTCTCTCTTTTCAAAGGCTTCCAATACTGCTTTCTGCCGCTCAGACTCATCGGGTATTCTCAACCTGGCCAGCGCAACCTTTTTGTCGCATTCTGCTTCGATCTGTGCTATAAATTGCTGCTTGCTGCTCTTAAGTCTTGAGGTCAAACTCTTCTTAATTTCATTCATCCGCTGGGCAATGGGCCACATGCCATATTGAGTCAGGAAGAGATTGTTAATCTCATCATATGTGTAAATTACCTTGGTACCCAGCATGAAATCCTGTTTGGGTATAAAGTCTTTCTCTATTTTAAGAATGTAATTATCTATTATTTCTTTGAAATGCATTGAGGTTTTCAGTACCGACGCCTCTCTGACCCTGTCGTTATATGCTGCCTGTTCCGATGTGGCATTATGGTTGACAAACATATTCAGCTTGTCGTTCGCGTCGGTGAGCTTGATTTTTTTGCCTATAAGCTCCATTGCAAAGTCTTCAAAGGTGGTCTGCTTTACTCTTTCCACTCCAAGTTCCGGCAGGACTTCGGATATATAATTCAGAAATAATCTGTTTGGCGCTATTATCATGAAATTTTCCGGTTCAAAGGTCTTTTCGAAAGTGTAAATCAGATAGGCAATTCTATGAAGTGCTATTGTGGTCTTTCCGCTGCCCGCAACCCCTTGAACAATAAGTGGTTTCCACATGGGAGCCCTTACGATTTTGTTCTGTTCCTCCTGGATTGTTGATACTATTTCCTTGAGCCTGTTTTCTGCATTTGCTCCCAGGTAAGTTTGCAGGAATTCATCATTTGTAGTTATATCTATATCAAATATCTCTTCCAGCTTGCCGTTATTGATTGCAAACTGCCGTTTAAGCAGCAGATCCCCGTCAATTGTACCATCGGGGCAGATATAGCTGGAAGCTCCCAATCTTCCTTCATAATAAAGGTTGGCGATTGGCGCACGCCAATCAACAATTATTATTTCCTGATCCTCATCTCTTGCAAGGGACATTTTTCCTATATAGAGGTTTTCGGTTTTGTCCGTTCCTGTCTCTTTAAAGTCAACCCTCGCAAAATATGGCTTGTTTCTGGCTGTATACAGGTTTCTCACCTTCAATGCCAGTGTATCGTGAAGCATGGTATTTACCATTATACTTGTATAATCGGCACTGCTGTCTCCACTCATGTGTCTTTTTACGTTTTCCAGTTCACTTCCTATTTTCGCTCTTTTCTCCAATGCTCGCTCCAGACTTTTCTCAACATAGTCCAGAGTATACCTGCACCTTTCAAGCTCTTCCCTGTAGGCCGGATGGTTTGCAGCTGACATAATTCTACCTCCCTCTGCGTACATACCAATGTGCCCCGGCCTGGAAGGACGGGGGTACTTGCACGCTTTTAAATTTTGAAATTTTTTACTGTTTTTTCAAACAGACTTCTATTATATATTTTCCCATTTTTAAAATCAATGTTTGTAACAAAGTCTTAAAAAAGATTTTGGAAACTTTAATAGATCAATTATTAATACCCTCTATTGACAACGTATTGTACATTGTTAACAGAGGTATTGACGATTATTATAAATTTTAATAAAATGTAATTAAGCTTTATGTTAAGCAATTAATATAAATATTAATTTATTGCGGAGGTATTTATGAATTCAATTAAAATTTATACCGATCAAAAAAAAGGTGTTATCAGCAGGCACATATACGGACAGTTTTCGGAGCACCTGGGCAGATGTATATACGAAGGCTTCTGGGTAGGTGAAGATTCCCCCATACCAAACACAAACGGTATTAGGAATGATGTGGTTGAGGCTTTGAAAAATATCAAAATACCAAATCTCAGATGGCCCGGCGGCTGCTTTGCAGATGAATACCACTGGAAAGACGGTGTCGGCCCCAAAAGCAAGCGTAAATACATGATCAACACGCATTGGGGCGGTGTAGTCGAAAATAATCACTTTGGTACTCATGAATTTCTGATGCTTTGTGATATGCTGGAATGCGAGCCTTATATATGCGGCAATGTTGGGAGCGGAACTGTTCAGGAGATGTCCGAATGGATAGAGTACATGACCTTTGACGGCGAATCGCCTATGGCTAAATGGCGCAGGGAAAATGGAAGGGAAAAGCCCTGGAAGCTTAAATTTTTCGGAGTTGGAAATGAAAACTGGGGCTGCGGCGGCAATATGAGACCGGAATATTATGCGGACGAATATAGGCGCTATCAAACCTATTGCCGTAACTACGGTGATAACAAGCTCTTCAAAATTGCCTGCGGACCCAACTCCGATGACTATCACTGGACACAAGTCATGATGAAGGAAGCTGGAAATATGATGGACGGTCTGAGCCTTCACTATTATACCGTTGAGGGTGATCGTTGGGAAGATAAGGGGTCCGCACTGTCATTTGACGAAAAAGGCTGGTTCCAGCTGATGAAGCATACTCTAAAGATGGAAGAAATGGTCACAAAACATTCTGCAATAATGGATGTTTATGATCCACAGAAAAAAGTTGCTCTTGTCGTAGATGAATGGGGTACATGGCATCAGGTTGAACCCGGAACAAACCCTGGGTTTTTATATCAGCAGAATACTCTTCGTGACGCTCTTATCGCAGGTACAAACCTTAACATATTCAACAACCACTGCGATAGAGTGCGGATGACAGCAATAGCGCAGGTTGTGAACGTTCTACAGGCGATGATCCTCACTGAAGGCGGCAAGATGCTGCTCACACCTACATACCACGTATTTGACATGTATAAGGTTCACCAAGATGCTGAGCTTGTTCATTCCATAGTAGATTGTGAGGATTATGAATTTGGCGGAGAAAAGATCCCGCAGGTCAATGTATCTGCTTCAGTCGATGCATCTGAAAAGCTTCATATTACAATCTGCAACCTTAATCCAAATAAGAGTACCGATATCAATCTTGACCTGGCAGGCTTCAAGCCCACAGGCGTAAAGGGCCGGATATTATCCTCAGACATCATGAATAAACACAACACCTTTGAAGTTCCCAATGCGCTGGCAGCTGTTGATTTCAAAGGTTATTCGGCTACCGGCTCCGGGCTGAAACTGGATCTCCCAAAAATGTGTGTTGTTCAGCTGGAACTTGCAAAATAGTACAATATTCTGAAAATTGGGTGCATAATCTGGAGTGGATTTTTCGGAGGACAAGGCAGAGGAAGAAGGAATAATTGCTTTATTCCGACGAAATACTGCGAAGCAGTGCTTTTCGACAACGCAGTTATCAGGAAAATTAGCCCAAAGGATGCGCCAAGAATATACAGAATATTGTACTAGTATGAGGAGGCACATGTATGGCTGAGTCAAAAAAATGTAAAGGCTGTTCAGCTACCGTTCACCAATCATTTGATGAGGTAAAGTCAAATATGGAAGAATACGCAAGCACGATTGACCCTGACTTACGCACTGATCCTGCAGTTTATAAAAGACGTCTTTTACGGTGCAGCAGCTGTACGGGCCTCTATTATGAAACTACCTGCAGGTACTGCGGTTGTTTTGTACAGATGCGGGCACTCCGCAGAAACCTGGATTGTCCCAATCCGGAAGGAAGCAACTGGCGTGAGTTATAGTATTTTATTAAATTGAATAGTTTATATTAAAGGCCATGTCTGGATTTTTTCATATTTATACAGACTGGCCTTTTTTCAGCCGAAATTCAGGTTATGCTCCGGCTTCCGTTGCCATTCCTGTGCTTTTAATTCTTTTGCCAAAATATAATGAAACCAGGAAGAGAATAAAAACACAAAATTGAATTATTGATCCGCCGCGGTATACCTTGTGTATTCCAAACATGGATATCATATTACCCGTTACCACATTGCCGATAATGCCGCTTAAACCTGCATAAATGGCAGTTGCTACTGTCTGAGCTGTAGCCTTTAGCTCTGCAGGTGCAAGTGAGTCAATATAATAAATGCTTCCTGCAAGGAACATACCATAGGAAAGACCGTTCATGGACTGGGATAATATAGTTATTTCAGGGCCTGACGCTATGGAATATAAAAACAGACGTATTGAGTAAACGAACATGCCTGTCAAAATTAGGTATTGAGGCTTGAATTTCCTCACCAGCATGCTTGATATCAAAAGGATTGGTACTTCCGAAAATGCGCTTACCGCATTTGCAATTCCATATAGATTGTCATCCCCGCCAACCTGTTTTATCAATGTTGCAAGAAAACTATATACCGATGTCATAGTCATAAAAGTTACTGACGACAAAATTACAAATGCCGTGTAATGAAAATTCCCCAATAGTCTGCCTATGTTTAATTCCTTGAGTGTCAAAGGTCTCGCCTGTACACCTTCATCATCTCTCTTGTATTCAAAGAGAGCAGTGCACATAATCAGGTTTATCAAACTGATGATTGCATATACCAAAAAGATTATATTAAAAAAGGTTATGGTGATAAGCTTTCCGTTGATTATCACCAAAATCGAAAATCCTATTGATCCCCATAACCGGAAAGAGCCATAAGACTTTCCACTGTTCTTTATGCTGTGAATTGTCCAGCTGTCCAGCAAGGGTGACATGCTGCAGTAAAAAAATTGTATCAGAGGGAGAAGTATAAATATAACAAGCTGGTTTGTTACAAACGGTAATAAAACAATAAGCGCTGTTGCCAGACTGTGGCAAAGTAAATAAACCTTCTTTATGGATCTGATCTTATCGCTGATCATTCCCCACAAGGGCTGGCCTGCCAATGTAGCGATAGAGTTAAGCATTAATATTACACCTATTTTGGCAGTACTGATATTATTATGCATAAGATAGACCACTATAAATGGATTATACGCCCCTACAGCGGCCCAGGAAAATAAATGCAGTATTTTAAAATTCCCGGCAATACTTTTTAATATTTTTATGTTATTTGAAATTGTAATTCCTCCAGAACTCAGCATAAATACTTTTTTCTATTACCTGGATAATTATATTTTAAATTCTACGTTTAATAAATGGATATATTTATACTAATTACTGATAAAATAAGACTCAATTTTAACAATTTTGTACATATTTATACATAAAAATAAAATATTGTGCAATATATTAATCTACCTGGTTTTTCCTTCTTCAGTCTCTACCTTATTCACAGAAGTCCATATTGTAACGCACAGCACCGTGGTCTTTAATCACCGTGCCTCTTGTGATGCGGATCGCCAAAATAATACAGTTAAAATATCGACAGCCTGAAAAAAGAATAGGATATCTCCTATTCTTTTTTATGTTATGCTTGCTACATTTGTACAGAAAACAAACAAGGCCTTAAGCTGTTACGCTTAAGACCTTGATATAAATCTGGCAGAGACTTACTTTCCCGGGCCGTTTCCAGCCAAGTATTATCAGCACTGAGATGCTTAACTGCCGTGTTCGGTATGGGA
>JAEWJR010000095.1:0-4798 GCA_023386445.1 Bacillota bacterium
TTTTCTGGTAGTCCTTTTAGCACCAGCAGTCTTTGTTGCCATGTGTTCGCAAACCTCCTTTAACTATTTCTTTTTACCGCTAACGGTCTTTGAAGGGCCTTTTCTAGTCCTTGCGTTAGTCTTTGTCCGTTGACCTCTAACTGGAAGACCCATTCTGTGTCTTCTTCCTCTGTAGCATCCGATTTCAATAAGACGCTTGATGTTCAACGCTACTTCTCTTCTAAGATCACCTTCAACCTTATATTCCCTGTCAATGGTTTCTCTGAGTTTGTTGATTTCATCGTCAGTCAGATCTCTTACTCTTGTATCGGGATTGATACCAGTTTTAACGAGAATTTCGTTTGACTTGGATCTACCAATTCCAAAAATGTAAGTGAGACCAATTTCCACCCTTTTTTCTCTGGGCAAATCTACTCCGGCAATACGTGCCATACTTTTCCTACACCTCCAAATAATTTCTCATAAACTTATTCTTGTAAAAAGCCATCAGGCTTTTCGGCGCGACTTCCGCCAATGCTCACATTGGGTCCAGCTTCGCGCAACTCGTGCTAATTCTCCACCGCAGGATACAGATGTATTAAATATTGCCATTCCCCTAGGCATCTTAATCCATGCGATATCGTCAAATATTTAAAATATCATCAAGAATAACAAAGAATTGGGATGCTTCAAATGAATTTGAAAAATTCTATGTTCAGCCGCTTCTTGTTGAGATTTTACGAAAGTAATAATAATTTGGGCCGCAAGCAACCCGGTTCAAGTACTGCAATAAATAATTACCGGGGTTGCAAACAACCCCTGAAAATCCGGGCCTGTATTAACCCTGTTTTTGTTTGTGCTTTGGATTTTCGCAGATAATCATGACTCTGCCTTTTCTCTTAATGATCTTGCATTTTTCACATATAGTCTTAACTGATGGTTTAACTTTCATTGTTGTAGCCTCCTTATAGTAAGAAACAAATTAGCTTAATTATTATAATTGATTTATATTTAATAATACCACTCCCATTTAACAAACCGGCAGAGGTATGTATTATTTTGCTCTCCAAGTAATCCTTCCTCTGGTAAGGTCGTATGGGGATAATTCAATTGTTACCTTATCACCGGGAAGTATCCTGATAAAATTCATCCTAAGTTTTCCTGAAATATGAGCCAAAACCTTATGGCCATTTTCAAGTTCTACCTGGAACATAGCATTTGGTAACGCTTCAATAACTGTTCCTTCGACTTCAATAACATCATCTTTTGCCAAACTAGCACCTCCTCCAGAGCTTTTCAATCAAATATCACATGATATTCAATCAATTGGATCTTATCTATTAATTAATTTTTTATTTTTCAACTGATAATCATTCTTTAACCGCCGCGGCCTCTTTTACCCCGGCTAGTGCCTTTCTGATATCAGCATTTGTAATTTTTATGCCCGATCCGAGCTTCTGTGATATAGACTCAATAATTGCTGCAGTGATGTTTAAATGCTTAATCCTCTTTCTTTTGGGATTCTCATACCGTCTGAGATCACCATCACTGACAAACACATATTTGTCATCAATAATTCCGCTTACAATAAAAATCCTGCCTTCGTCCCGCCCGGCTTTCGAATAAACAACCTGTCCCAGCATTATATTCATGCTAACCTCCATGCCATAAAAAGGCACCGGCGACACAAAATGAAAATAAAATCATAAATACCACTTGCATGTTTGCAGCACAAACGCGAGGGGCACCGATGTCGCTCCCATATTGTTTTACCCGCGTTATTCAAGCCTCGTCACCTCTGCGCATAAAATTTACATCTGTCAATTACCATACTTCAAGTGATGACGTTAAGCAAGTAAATGACATAGGTCAAACCAAATATAAATTATACAGGAAAACTAATATAATAACAATACATTTATTAAAAAACTTTTTAAAACTTTGTTAAAATTTGAGGACCATTTTCTGTAATAGCTACCGTATTTTCATAATGTGCTGAAAGGGATCCGTCGGATGTCACTACCGTCCAGCTGTTATCCAAAACTCTTACACTGTAAGTGCCTTCATTTATCATGGGCTCCACGGCAATAGTCATTCCGCTTTCCAATTTTGCTCCTCTGCGTTTTGTAACATAATTCGGTATTTCCGGCAATTCATGCAGGTCTTTTCCTATACCGTGCCCCACAAAATCTCTTACAACAGAAAAGCCGTTACTTTCGGCATGTCTCTGTATTGCTTCGGAAATATCCCGGATGTGTTTGCCCACTTCCATTTGCTTCAAACCCTCAAAGAAGCTTTGTCTTGTTTCGCTTATCAATCGCTGCGCTTCACCGGATATTTTACCTACCCCGTAAGTTCTGGCTGCATCGGCATGATAACCGTTCAGGTAAACACCAACATCTATGCTAATAATATCGCCATCTTTTAAATGATTTAAACTGCTTGGAATTCCGTGAACAACTTCCTCATTTACAGATGTACAAATACTGGCCGGAAACGGTACTACACCAGGTATACCGGGCTCATACCCCTTAAAGGATGGAATTGCTTTGTACTTCATGATATTTTCATAGGCCATTCTATCCAGTTCCTTTGTTGTGACACCGGGAGCAATATTCTTTTTTAAGAGCTGAAGGGTCTCATAAAGAACCTCTCCAGCTTTTTTCATCTTATCTATTTCAGCTTGTGATTTAATTGTAAACATAGTTTTAAATTCCTAAAGTCTTAAATACTCTCAAAGTTGTTTGCTCTACTTCATCGGCACCGTCGGCAACTTTCAGCTTTCCGGCCTTTTCATAGTAGCTTATAAGCGGCTGAGTCTGCTTGTGATATGTCTCAAGTCTGCTCAGTACTGTTTCGGCAGCATCATCAGCTCTTTGAATAACAGGTGTGCTGCATACGTCACAGATTCCTTCAACCTTTGTAGGATTAAAAATAACATGATAGGATGCTCCGCAATTTGGACAGGTACGTCTTCCGGACATTCTTTCAATAATATCCTCATCCTTTACATTGATTAATAATGTGGCATCAAGTTCAATGTTCATAGTGTTAAGAACCTTATCAAGGTACTCTGCCTGAGGAATAGTTCTGGGGAAACCATCCAGAATAAATCCCTTTGCACAGTCAGGATTGGCAAGTCTGTCTTTAACTATCTCTACAGTCAGTTCATCCGGAACAAGCTGCCCCTTATCGATATATCCTTTTGCCTTAATCCCAAGAGGCGTATTTCCCTTGATATTTGCTCTGAAAATATCTCCGGTCGATATATGTGGTATGGATAATTTTTCAGATAATGTTTTGGCTTGAGTTCCCTTACCTGCACCAGGAGCTCCTAATAGTACGATATTCATATTATATACCTCCCAAGCCATTTTTCATGGCTTTCTTCCATTCTACCTGCTTATAGGCAAAACCTTAAGCACTACCCTTTAATATAAAACATATGAATTTAAAGTAAGGGTTTATGACGTATCATAAACCCCAAACTTTTTTTAAATTAATTATCTATTTAAGCTTATATGAATGATGCTTATTCAAGGAAGCCCTTATAATGTCTCATAAGCATCTGTGACTCAATCTGTCTTACAGTATCAAGTGCAACACCTACAAGGATCAAAACGCTTGTTCCCGCAAACCATACACCCTGTACTCCGGTGATCCACACGATTATATATGGGAATATGGAGATGAGAGCAAGGAATAATGCACCAAACCATGTAATTCTGTTTAATACCTTTTGAATGTAATCCGATGTCGGTTTACCAGGTCTGATACCAGGTATAAATCCACCGTTCTTCTTCATGTTGTTGGCAAGTTCAATAGGATTGAACTGTACATATGTGTAGAAGAAGGTAAATCCGATTATCAGCAATGCATAAAGCACGGCATAAGACCAATGGGACTGCCAGTTCTTCATGAATCCGATAAAACCTGTTGTAGTATTAGGAGCAGCAAATGCAAACAAAGTTGATGGGAGTGCCATTATTGACATTGCAAAGATTATAGGAATAACACCAGCCCAGTTTACCTTGATTGGCAAGTGAGTGCTCTGTCCTCCGTAAACCTTTCTGCCAACAACTCTTTTAGCATACTGTACCGGAATTCTGCGCTCTGCCTGATTAACAAATACAACACATGCTATAATTGCAACAAACACAGCTAAAATTCCAATTATACTAAATATTCCAACAAAACCGTTTCCAAGCTTTCCAGCCTGATAGTTGCCGATAAGGTATTGAAGACCATGCGGGGCAGCTGATACTATACCTGCAAAGATCAACATCGATATACCATTACCTATACCATACTCGGTGATCTGTTCACCAAGCCACATCAAAAATGCAGTTCCGGCAGTAAGTGTGAATGTAACTGTAATGAAGGTCATAACGTTAAGTCCCGAAATAATTGCGCCTCTCAAACTGATAGCTATTGCTGTCGCTTGTACAAATGCCAGTATAACCGTAGCATATCTGATCCATTGGCCGATTTTCTTTCTGCCTTCTTCACCCTCTTTTGAAAGCTGTTCCAGTTTAGGAATCGCTATTGTCAAGAGCTGCATAATAATTGATGCATTAATGTATGGAGTAATACTCATCGCAAATATTGTTGCAGATTTAAATGCTCCACCGCCAACTACATCCAGAAAACTAAACAGCTGTCCGCCTTTTTCTATAAGGCTGGCAAAGTAAGCAGGATCAAGTCCGGGAACCGGAATTCTGGATCCTAATCTAAATATCAGGAGCAGACCTATTGTTATCAAGAGTTTTCTTTTTAAATCAGGAATTTTCCAGGAATTCTTAAGTGTATCCAACATACC
>JAEWJR010000111.1:0-14424 GCA_023386445.1 Bacillota bacterium
CAATTAACCTCCTTTATTCGCCTTATAGCGGATGAGGAGTGAGCAAATTTCATTACATTTTGTGCCCGCTATGCGGCTCATGGAGGTTAATATGAAACTTGCATATGATCTTCATATACATACTGCACTATCCCCGTGTGCTGACGATGACATGACACCGAACAACATAGTAAATATGAGCATATTAAAGGGGTTGGACGTTATCGCAGTAACAGACCATAATTCCTGCCGCAATGTCCGGGCATGTTTGTCCTGTGCCGAAAACAGGCAATTGCTTGTCATACCCGGAATGGAAGTGGAAACTGCTGAAGAAATACATGTTATATGTCTGTTCCCCGATATAGACAGGGCATTGGAAATGCAGAAGCTGATTTATTCCCGGCTGCCGGATATCAGAAATAAAGAAGCTGTTTTTGGAAATCAGCTGGTTTTAAATCAAAACGATGAGGTATTATATATGGAAGACAGACTGCTTCTGACTTCAGCTGCTATTTCAATAAACGAAGTTTTTGATGTGGTCTGCAGGAGGCTCAAGGGCCTGGCAATCCCGGCCCATATTGACAGACAGGCCAACTCGCTGCTGTCAAGCTTTGGTGTCATACCCGAAGACATAAATATAAGCTGTGTCGAGATAAGCGACAGGGCAAAAGAATTAGTATTGACAGAAAAGCATTCCAAACTGAAAAATTTCACAAAAATATATTCTTCCGATGCTCACTATCTTGGGAATATCAGTGAAAGGCAGAATTTCTTTGAAGCGGACAAACGCGCAGAAAGTGTTATAAATATACTGGGCAAAGGAATATTCAATTGATCATTCATATTTGATTGTCCTGGGTAAACTGCCAGGAAAAATAAGGGAGGAAATTTAGAAAATGAAATACACTATTATTAATGGTAGTCCGCATAAAGGCAATACATGGAAGCTGGTAGAAATAATCCAGGCTGAAATTCTTCGGTTATGTCCCGAGGCTGTTTTTGAAGAAATTCACTTAAAAGAATTGGAGCTCCCATATTGTACGGGCTGCAGCATCTGCTTCAGAAAAGGTCACAGGCTTTGCCCTCACAACTGTGTAATGCAAAGCATGATGGATAAAATTGAACAAAGCGACGGCGTTATCTTGGCGTTCACTACTTATAACATGCAGCCGCCGGCCCTGACAAAAAATTTTATTGACCACCTGTGTTTTATGCTTCACAGGCCTCAATTTTTCAGGAGCAAAGCTTTGGTGGTCTCTACTACCGGCGGTGTGGGTGCAAAAAATGCTGTTGATTATGTGGCTGGAACTCTGAGTGGAATTGGATTTAACAGATGTTACAGATTGCCGGTCTTGTCCTACAGCTGGAATGCATACAAGCCCAAAGAGAAGACCGTTGCAAAATGCAAAAAGCTTACTGCCAGATTTCACAGAGATGTGGCATCTAAAAAACTCCATTCTCCATCATTTGGTATCCTGCTGGTTTATAATTTGTTCAGGGGAATGAGCAGGGGCTATGCTGAAGGAACGGAATATGAAACTGAAGACGGTGTATATTGGACTGATAAAATAAGGGTAAACAGCACCTATGATCCTTCGGTAAAGGTGCCGGTATTTAAAAGAGCATTTGGAAGTGTGTTTTTTTTAATAGGTCTTCTAGCTTCAAAATTTACTACCATTACTTATAAAAAGTAATTAATATCAGATATACGGAGGGAATTATTTTGGGAGAATTGGAAAAACTGCCTAACATTGGCAGGGAAATAGAACGGCAGCTTAATGAAGTGGGAATAACAACCTTTGAGCAGCTGTCTATCATGGGCAGCAGACAGGCATGGCTGAGAATAAAAAGTATAGACGATTCTGCCTGCATTAACAGGCTTTACGGCCTTGAGGGAGCAATACGGGGAATCAGGTGGCACAATCTACCGGACGAAATTAAAGCAGAACTGAAGGAATTTTATAATAAATCCAAATAGTATGGCGGAGGACTCAGCAGTGAACTATATACAAAGCAGTCAAAACAATACAATAAAGGAGATTAAGGCTCTACATCAGAAAAAGCACAGGGATTCCCAGGGGATGTATTTTGTAGAAGGGATCAGATTTGTAAGCGATGCTGTAGATAACGGGCAGGTGATTATAAAGGCTGTCATATCGGATAAGCTGGAAAGTCTTAACGGCGGAGAGCTGCTCATTTCAAAACTCTCCGAAGTATGTTCCGATATTTATAATGTAGCGGACAAACTTTTTAAGGAGATATCCGATACACAGTCTCCGCAGGGTGCTCTTGCGGTTTTGAAAAAACAGACGGCTGAAATTGGTGAGGCATTGAGCGAAGGAAAATCGATGGTCGTGCTGGACAGCCTCCAGGACCCGGGCAATGTGGGAACCATTATCAGAACGGCCGATGCGGCCGGGGTCTCAGCCGTATTGATGACCAGGGGCTGCGTTGACGTTTATTCGCCAAAAGTACTGCGCTCCACCATGGGGTCGGTTTTTCATATCCCCATAATAGAGGATTTGGACATTATAAATACAATTCAATTGCTGAAGAGCAAGGGCTACAAAGTCATAGCATCCCATCTGCACGGGCAAAACAATTACTATGACGAGGATTTGACATGTAAAAGTGCAATTATAGTGGGGAATGAAGCAAATGGAATAAGTGAGGAAACTGCTGCATTGTCCGATAAACTCGTAAGGATACCTATGCCTGGAAGAACAGAATCACTTAATGCTTCGGTTGCGGCATCCATAATGATATATGAGCTGGTCAGACAGAACAGGCAGTAGAGGCTAACATTGATTTTTACTGAAGCAGCTATCAGGCCACAGGCTTGTTTTATAATTGGAGTTAATATATAATTATTTTAACTGGGAACGTTCCCTGTCAGGAGGCAGCATTGATAAATATATTTGATATAGCAAGAATAACAGGAGTATCCAAAACAACTGTATCAAGAGTAATCAATAACCAGCCCGGAGTTAGGGAAGATACGCGCAATAAAATACTTGAGGCAATTGAAAAGCTCAATTACATTCCGAATCAGGCGGCCAGAAGCCTGGTATCAAGAAAAGCCGGGGTCATTGGTGTGATATACAACGAATTCAATACCTCTGTGTATTTGAAATTGGCCAATCTATTGGAAGATTTTGCATCCAGGTATAATTACAATATAGTTTTCAGCAGCTCAAATGATGATTTTGGCTCAAAAGCCCGGTATGTACAGTATTTTACGGGTGGAGCGGCTGATGGCCTGATATTGTTCGGAAGTGATACCAGGGATAAGGAATTGGTTCAGAAAATAATCAATATCAATTTTCCTCTGGTATTAATCGAGAATCATTTTAATGATCTGAAAGTAAATAATATCATCATAGACAATTTTTCGGGAGCAAAGAGGGCAGTTAACTATTTAATAGGTTCAGGACATAAAAAGATAGCTCACATTACAGGAAATCTCAACCATAGAGCTGCCTCAGACAGAATGAACGGATACATAGAAGCACTTAATTCGTCAGGAATCAAATATAACAAGGATTATGTAGTATTCACAGATGCGGGAGACAGCAGCGGTGCATCAGCTGCGGAACGGCTCATTTCGTTGGCCCAGCCGCCGACAGCTCTGTTTACATTTAATGATCTTCAAGGCTACGAAGCCGTACAGAGGGCGATGGAATTGGGGGTAAACATACCGCAGGATTTATCGGTTGTGGGGTTTGACAACATTTATGAACTGCTGCGTTTTATACCCTCCTGGATACGGTTGACGTCCATGAAGCAGCCTATGGAAAAGGTAGCCGAGGCGGCAATCAAGCTGATAATTGATAATATAGACAATAGAAATACTAGACCTAAAGTGATATCCTTTGACACTGAAATATATGAAGGAACCTCCTGCAGAGAAATCATATGAATATATATTATTATATTATTAAACTCTTTAAAGCCGGTAATTTTGAGGGAACTTCCTCAATAAAGCAAATATATTTTTTAGTAAGAATGGGAACGCTCCCATTTTGTTAGGAGGATTGTATGAGGTACGGGTATTTTGACAGAAAGAACAGGGAATACGTTATTACCAGGCCGGATACGCCAACGCCCTGGATCAACTATATTGGCAGCGGAGCATACGGTGGTATAGTATCCAATACGGGAGGGGGATACAGTTTCCACAAAGACCCTCAAAACCGCCGTGTCACCCGCTACAGGTATAACAATATTCCAATGGACAGACCGGGAAGATATATTTATATCAGAGACAAAGAAACCGGTGAATATTGGAATCCGGGTTATCAGCCGGTGCAAAGGAAACCGGACAGCTACAGCTGCCGCCATGGTATGGGCTATACGGTACTCACGGGTGAATACCGGGGAGTTGTTGGAGAGGTTACATATTTTGTTCCCGATAATAAGAATTTTGAAATATGGCACTTTAAAGTGACAAATACAAGAGCCGTAGCTCAAAGGTTACAGGTTTTTGCCTATTCCGAGTTCTGTTTCTGGCAGGCCATAATGGACCAGCAAAATGTGGACTGGGTACAGCAGATCAATCAGGGCAGATTTGAAGATGGGATTATTACATATTATCCGCATTATATCAGCGATAATGCCGCTTTCTTTGCAACAGCCGAAAAGGTGGGCAGCTATGATACAAATCTGGAAGCCTTTATTGGAAAGTACCGTTCGGAAAGCAATCCTCTGGCTGTTGAACAGGGTGGCTGCAGCAATTCCGTTTCCTACAGGATGAATGGCGTGGGTGCTTTTTGCATAGATGTTGACCTTGCGGCTGGAGAGGAGAAGGAAATTGTTTTTATTCTGGGCTTTGCAGAGGACAGAAAAAATATAAAAGCCGATATAAAGGCTTATTTATCACCTGAAAATTCAAAGGCGGCTTTGGACAGGCTGAAGGCTTATTGGAAAAACTATACGGGAAAGCTAAGCGTGGAGACTCCTGATGAGGACATGAACCTTTTTATTAATATATGGAATCAATATCAGTGTAAAACCACTTTTAACTGGTCACGGTTTGTTTCACTTTATCAACTGGGACTTGGAAGAGGAATGGGGATACGCGACAGTGCCCAGGATACACTTGGTGTAATGCATGCTATCCCCGGTGAGGCAAAGGAGCTGATAATAAAGCTTTTGCAGTGCCAGTATACCGACGGACGGGCATATCACCTGTTTTTCCCTCTGACAGGAGAGGGAGGACAGGGCGATGCGCCGGTCAAATTGTTTGATTGGTATTCGGATGACCACCTGTGGCTCATTCTGACAGTTAACGCGTATGTGAAGGAGACCGGCGATTTCGGGTTTCTGAACCAGTCTGTACAGTACAATGACAAAACTATTTCGGCCACCGTCATGGAGCATCTGGACACGGCCCTGAATTTCACACACACCAACAGGGGGCCCAATAAGATTGCGCTTGCCGGCCGTGCAGACTGGAACGACACCTTGAACCTGGATACGGGAAAGGGGATTGCCGAAAGTGTGTTTACTTCCATGCTATACTGCAGGGCGGCGGCAGAGCTGATTGAATTGTGCGGGTATCTTGGAAGGCAGGAGCTCTGCGAAAAGTATCAGGGTATGTTTGACGAGATGAGGAATGCCATCAACGGGAGCAGCTGGGACGGAGAATGGTACAAGCGGGCATTCGATGACTTTGGAGAGGCCATAGGCAGCAGGGAAAACAAGTTCGGGAAGATATTCATTAACTCCCAATCCTGGGCGGTGCTGGGCGGGGTAGCCGATAATGAAAAGGCAAACAAATGTATGGAATCGGTTGACAGGTATTTGAATTCAAAATTTGGAATTGTGGCAATGTATCCCTCCTATACTGAATACGATGATACAAAGGGAGGGGTAACCACCTATCCGCCGGGAACAAAGGAAAACGGAGGCATATTCCTGCACACAAACCCGTGGGTAATGATAGCCCAAATAATGCTGGGGCATGGGGATAAGGCTTTTGAGTATTATTCACAAATACTGCCCGGCAAGAGGAATGATGATGCCGAACTGTACGAGGTTGAACCCTATGTTTACTGTCAGAATATTTTGGGCAAAGAGCATCCGCAGTTCGGAGTGGGACGAAACTCCTGGTTGTCCGGCACTGCAGCCTGGAATATGGTGGCATCCTCCCAGTATATACTGGGGATCAGAGCCGGTTATGACAGACTTGTGGTTGATCCCTGCATACCTGCCAAATGGCAGGGTTTTAGGGCAATCAGGAAATTCAGGGGAGTAATATACAATATTGAAGTGCAAAATCCGAACAGGGTGAGCTGCGGAGTTTCAAAGATTATTGTGGACGGTGCCGAGGTTGATAAAATTCCAGTATTCAGTGCAGGCACAGCTCATCATGTGGTTGTGGTTATGAAGTAAGGTTAATTAACAAAAGTGTTCATATAAGAATGCAGTAGCTGAATAACACGGAATACCATTAAATGATAGATTAGATAGATGTAAATCCTGAAATTTTAAAATTATAAGATTATAAAAAAATAGTAAAGGGGCATATTAACTGCCCTTTTACTATTTTTTAAAATTCTGAAATTCCCGAAATTATATTTATTTGTTCATTACAGTATTCTGGCAACAAAGATGATCAGGTACGAGGCCGGGATGAATATCAGAAAAGTTAATGCCGAGCCTAATATCTTACTGCCAACCATCCCTATGACACAGCTCCTGTAATCTGCCACACTGTATTTTCCATCAATAACCTCATCTGTTAGAACTGATAAATACGGATCAATAAAAAGTGCCGACAGTATGGTGCCCAGACCGGTTAAAACAGATGCCAGAGTCATACAGGTTGTGCTGAGTTCGGGTTCAAGAGTTGAGGCATATATGGGAGAAAATATGCCTGCCGTCAGCAGTGCCACGGTCAACACATTCATAACCAGTATATTTACCGGAAGCTTTTTCAGGTTGACACCCTTTATATTGGTTTTAGTCGGTATGGCAACAGAGTTTTTTATATAGGTCACACCTGATTTGGAAAAGCTGTGCAGCATCAATTTGAACACCGATTTATTTACTGAAAAAGCTTCCACCCCTCTGGTAAAGATTCTTTGGAAGGTAGGCAGAAGCGCAGCACCCGCAATACAGGCAATAACAACATCAAGAATAAGCATATAAAAGATAAATACCAGATTGGTTTGATCACCCGACTTTGCTATATATTTGGTGAGCAGCGGCAGCTGAAAAACACCTGCAGCTCTGGAAAATAAAGCAATAGCATTAAACAGTGCCGAGGATACCGCTATTTTACCTGTTCTTACTCCTACAATTCTGACGGAATAAGCTAAAGTACCTATTATAGTTATTACAAAATTAAGAATAAAAACCAAAACTAATCTATACATAAAAGCCTAAAGCCTTTCTCTTTTGCTTAAACTTCAAAATCCATTACCAGCCTGCGTTTTTTGGTTTCAGCTTCCGATAACAATTTCTTGATCTGTTCCTTGTTGTTTTTAAGTTTATAACAGATTTGATCTGTCTGACCCATAAGTTTTTGAATCTGATACATATCCTCGCGGATTTTATCACGGACATTCAGATCTGTAAATATATTATCAAACCAAAAATCAACGGCTCTTGTAGTTGAGTCGATGCCGGCATATGCGCAGACATCATACATGTTTACATCTCTGAGTTCATTTTCAAAATCCTTCATAAGCGAACTAAGACGGTTGAGTTCGGCTTTTGCGTCGTCGATGTGATCGTACTTTGCCATATGGCTTAAAATACCTCCGCCTCCCCAGACATCATAGGTTGCCCAGCCTTCGGCACTTTTCAGATGATTTA
Organism: Bacillota bacterium; assembly: GCA_023386445.1. Lineage (GTDB taxonomy): Bacteria > Bacillota > Clostridia > Acetivibrionales > DSM-1351 > Ruminiclostridium. The sequence goes on from JAEWJR010000111.1 coordinate 7,801, forward strand.
CCGCATTGGCGGCTGCGGATATAACACGGCTGGCAGCATGCAAGGCCTCATCCGTTTCGGCAATTTGCTTTGTCAGCTCAAACTGCTGCATTTCCAATTCCGTATATGAAGAAAAAGCCTGCTGACTGATTTTGCTTTTAATTAAATTCTCACGTTGAATATATTCAGTATCAAACAGTTTTTTATCGGAGGCCAGCTCGCTTATTTTTTTTGCCAGTTCAGCTTTTTCCTGAGCCAGCTGCTTTACTCTTTCAGCCGCCTTGTCGTATTCCAGCTTGGCAGAAAGCATCTCCTGAGTTTCTTTATTGACTTTACCCTCATACAATCTGATCAGCTTTAGTAAAGTATGGGAAAATTTATCCTTCTGAAGTTCATCAACGTCCAGTGCTTCAGACTGGTACTTGTGCAAAAGGCTTCTTACATCATCCTCTGCCTCGTACAGCCTTCTGCTGAGACTTTCCATCTGTTTCTGCAGTACCGGCAGAGCTGCCAGCTTGTTTTTTAATTCTGAAAAGCTGTTGTTGTCCATGTGAAAAGACCTCCTTAAAAATATATGGCGGTAATACCTAATTTGTCCGGGCTTCCTCTACAACAAGGATTTCGTTCAATATATCCATACCCTGGTTTATGTCAACTTGTTCGTTTTCAAGTAAAACAATGCAATCCGGATAAGATAAACTGCTTTTTTCCATTATAACACCTTTTGCGGTAAATATATCATTCAGCAGCAGTACTTTATTCCAGAACATTGTTGCTCTATTCTATACCTTTCGTTATTGTGGATTTAGCAACTACATTTATTGTATATTCTGGTAAAATTGACGTCAAGTGCAGTTCGGAAAACTCACCCTTGAATAATTTTACCTATATTGTTATAATATCAGGGAACAGTTCAAATACTAATTGTGTAATGCTTGGGATTCCTCAGCTATGGCATATTAGCGGCTGTAGCTCAAGAATTTCGTACAACGGTATATTTAAAAGCTATGATGGAGAAAAGTAAGCGAGACAGGATGTTTCAGAGAGAAGGCATCACCGGCTGTAAGTGCCTTTAACGGAATACTTGCCCAAGTTCCCTCCGGAGCTGTGGTTCTGAACTAATCATATGATTTTGCCAGACATACGGCATAGAGATGCCGGTTGGTGCGTCAATGTAGGGACTGCCGGTGAAAACCGTTATATTATAATGAGTTTGGAGATTGGTATAGTGCAGTTAATGTATTGCGTTTAAACTGTCTCCGATAAAACTGGGTGGTACCGCGGAGAATGCCTTCGTCCCTTTGGGATGGGGGCTTTATTTATGTGTGTATAATTTATTGGAAGTAGTTGTTTTCTGCAAACTTGAAATATGTGGCAGACAGAGTTGGATTATTAATCTAGGATTATCAGGATGATTAATGAAAGGAGATAATAGACGTGATTGAAAAAATCAGTATATTAAGGGAAGCCGCGCTTGAAAAAATAAAACAAGCTGCAAAAAGTAGCGAAGTTGAAGAGCTCAGAGTAAAACTTCTGGGTAAGAAGGGTGAATTGACCGAAATGCTCAAGGATCTCAAAAACATGGCTATTGAAGAAAGAAAGCAATTTGGCCAGGAGGCCAATGAATTAAAGAATGAGCTGACTGAGTTTTTGGAGTCAAAATTCAAGGAACTCAGTGCAAATGATGTCAAAAAATCTTTAAGCAGCGGTTCCAGTTTTGATATTTCATTGCCGGGGACTCAGTTCAAGGTGGGCTCTCTGCACCCGGTAACAATTGTTCAGAAGGAAATCGAAAGAATATTCACCGGAATGGGTTTCAACATAGTTGATGGTCCTGAAGCAGAAGAGGAGTTTTATAACTTTGAAGCATTAAATATACCAAAGCATCATCCTGCAAGGGATATGCAGGACACCTACTGGCTTGAAAACGGTTCTCTTCTCAGGACCCATACTTCACCCTGCCAGGTGAGGGCAATGCAGAAATACGGTGCTCCGCTGAAGGTTATTGCTCCCGGAAGGTGTTTCAGAAATGAGAGCACTGATGCATCCCACGAAAACACCTTCTTTCAGCTGGAAGGTATGATGATCGATAAAAATGTCTCTATCGCAAACCTTATATATGTAATGAAGCTGTTATTGTCGGAAGTATTTAACAGAGATGTAAAGATACGATTGAGACCAGGCTTTTTCCCATTCGTGGAACCCGGCTTTGAACTTGATCTGAATTGTATGATATGCGGAGGAAAAGGCTGCCCCACCTGTAAGCATTCGGGCTGGATAGAGCTTCTTCCCTGCGGCATGGTTCACCCTAACGTATTGCGCTACGGTGGAATCGACCCTGAGGAATACACAGGTTTTGCCTTTGGCTTGGGCTTGACCAGGCTTGCGATGATGAAATATGGAATCAGCGATATCCGTGTTCTCAATTCGGGAGATTTAAGAGCAATGGAACAATTTTCGGTAAGGTAGGAGGGAAACAAGTTGAAACTGTCATTAAATTGGTTAAAAGATTACGTTGATTTAGATGGGATTGATATAAAAGAATTGTGGTACAGATTTACCATGTCTACTGCAGAAGTAGAAGAGGTGGAATTTGTTGGTCGGGATATTCAAAATGTTGTTGCAGCAAAGGTACTGAGTGTTGTACCACATCCTGAATCAAAAAAGCTGAAAATTACACAGGTTGATTCCGGAGACGGAATACTTCAAATTGTCTGCGGAGCTCCAAATGTTACTGAAGGTATTCTGGTACCCCTGGCAAAAATAGGCGGTTCGGTAAAGAACATGCCTAAGCTGGACAAGGTGAAACTGGTTGGAGTTGAAAGCTTTGGAATGCTTTGTTCTGCAAAGGAACTTGGAATCAGCGATGACCACAGCGGACTGCTGGTACTTGAAGGGGATTATGCACCTGGAACAGATATAAAGTCAATTCTGAATATAGATGATGTTATCATCGAAATTGATAATAAATCACTTACAAACAGGCCTGACCTGTGGGGACATTACGGAATCGCCCGTGAAATAGCCGCAATATACGGCAGAGAGCTGAAACCCATGGAGCTGGACGATCTGAAGGCCGCCCAGGATAAACCGAAGCTTGATATTTCGGTAGAGGACACAGAAAAATGTTTCAGATATTCCGGACTTGAGATCGACGGAGTAAAGAAGCTGGAAACCTCTATGAACATGAAGATCAGACTGTTCTACTGCGGAATGCGTCCAATATCACCACTGGTGGACCTGACCAACTACCTGATGCTTGAAATGGGACAGCCCATGCACGCCTTTGACAGCAGACAGGTGGAAAGCGGCATAATTGTCAGATCAACAAAGGAACCGACACTGTTTAAAACTCTTGACGGTACCGAGAGAAAGCTGCCAGAAGAAGTACTACTGATCTGCAACAGGGAAAAGCCGGTTGCAATTGCAGGGATCATGGGCGGTGAAAACTCCGAAGTGCTCGAGGATACCACCTCCATATTGCTGGAGTCTGCAAACTTTGAAGGCTCTTCCACAAGAAAGAGCTCAACTAAAATAGGTCTTCGCACCGAGGCCAGCGCACGTTATGAAAAGATGCTTGACCCCAATATGACTGTGACTGCAATACAGAGATTCGTCAAGCTTTTAAAGGATATGCAGCCAGACATTCGGTTTACATCTGCTTTGACCGATGTGTACTGCAGCAAGCTGGAAACTATTGATATCACAATAACTAAACCGTACATTGACAAATATATCGGCAATATTCTGACAAAGGAAAGAATGGTTGACATTCTGAGGGCATTGGAGTTCAAGGTAGATGTGGAAGGAGATACCTTCAATATAAAGGTGCCTACCTTCAGAGCTACAAAAGATATTACAATGAAGGTTGATATTATAGAAGAGATCACAAGAATCTTCGGTTATGACAATATCCAGCCGCAAACCCTTGATATAGCATTAAAACCGCTTCAATACAATGAAGAAAGACTTACCGACCACAAGATAAAAGAACTGTTATCCGAAAGATTCGGTGCAAGTGAGGTAAACAGTTATATCTGGTACGACAATACCTTCAACAGCAGAATGGGCATTGAAACAAACGGGCAGGTAAAGGTATTGAATCCGCAGGCACAGGACGCCAATACACTCAGAGACAGCATGGTGCCCGGAATGCTTGCATTCGCTGAAAAAAATGAAAAGTCATATGAGGATTTCCTGCTGTTTGAAATAGGAAGCGTATTCAAGGCAGCATCCCCTAAGGATAAATGTGAGCAGCATAAAAATATATGTATATTGGCTGCCAGCAAAGTTAAAAGTGAAGATGAGCTGTTCTATGACCTGAAGGGAATTATTACATTTACAGCTAAAGCCTTAAGGAATGCGAACCTCGATTTCTCCGCATGTACAAGTGGGTTAAACTGGGTACATCCTATGAAATCAGTGGATATAAGTTCAAACGGAACCCTGATGGGCTATATAAGTGTAGTTCATCCTATGATTAAAAAGAACATTGCCAAAAAGCTGAACATAGCTGTACTGGAAATAAACAGAGATGTGCTTCAGGCTATTAATACGGGGGTCGTCAAATATAAGGAACCATCTAAATTCCCTGAGGTTGTTCTGGATTACAGCTTCCTGGTGGACAACGGTGTTACTTTTGAAAAGGTTAATGAGGATATCGGCAGCTTCAAGTCCGGCTTGCTAAACGGTTTCAGTTTTGTTACCATCTACACAGGAAAAGGCCTGCCGGAAGGCAAGAAGAGCATGACCTTCAGATTTGTGATAGGTTCGGCAGAAAAGACTTTGTCAAGCGATGACATAAATGCCTTTGCAGGCAGCCTGATTGACTACATGAACAGCGTAGGTTATGCTTTGAGATAGTTATAAAAATAGGGGAAATCTTCCGCAAGCCTATACGGAAGATTTCCCCTATTTTTTGCCTATTTAATATATAGTAATATAGACTATTCCAATCATATCTTAATAGCTTTCCAGCAGGCTTCTATTGTCTGCTGAATTTCCACTTCGGTCAGTTTATACTTGCCGTTTAAATAGCCTTTAATAACCGAGGTTATTACTCCGCTGGCTATGGAGCAGCACAGCTTCAGGTCCATTTCCCTTATGAGTCCCTGCTTTTGCCCCTCCAGTATTATCAGAAAAAGTTCCTTCATAGTGGGGTCTTCAAGTTTCCTCAATTCTTCGGAAATATAGGGAGAATGGGAATAATTCTCCAGGAACCATAGTTCTTTCGGATAGTTGATGGAAAAGTGAGCTATTTTGTTTAGGAAAAACTTAAATCTCTCATACAGTGAAACTGTACGGTCATAATCATCTATACAGAATTTTGACAAGTGCAGGCTTATTTCTTTATATAGTTCATTAACTATTTCTTCTTTGTTTTTAAAATAATTATAAAGTGTTCCTGAACCGACATTTGCCTGCTTGAAAATTTTGGCAAATGTTACGGATTGCAGACCTTCCTTGGTAATCAGTTCAAGAGTTGCCAGCAGAATATCTTCGCGTTTCCCCATGTAATCCTCCAATTCAGCCTGTTTTGGAAATAATGTTCTACTAAATTGTATATTCAATATGTTTTAATGTCAATGCTGGAGCAATGATTCCAAAATATATTATTTATATATTTTGACTGATGGAGGGCTTTTTGGCATACAAATTCTAATAAATATTGGCCTGAAATATAGGTTTATGCTGTATTTTATATATAAAAGTTATTTTTCTTATATATTTTGGAATAAATATTCTATTAATGATTGACTTATCAATTTAGAAGGGCTATAATAATTCTTGGAATAGACATTCCAAACAATGAAGATTTAATTGATAATATAATAACATTAAAGTAATCGATTAATTAGGGAGAAGGTTTGGTATGCAAAAGATACAAAAAGGAAGATTTATTTTTTTGACATTTATTGCTGTCATACTGACCGGGGGAATTATGATAATGGAATCGGCTGAAAACATGGCTAAATCCGACACGGATAGTGCCTATTCCCATTGCATATCCGGTTTTATTAAAGGTAAATAATATAATGCTTTTCCATGCAAAAAAATATCAAGGAGATAAGGTTCTCCCTGATATTTTTTGTTTTAGCCCAAGTTTATTGATAGCAGAACTGCTTATTTATTTCTAACACTATTTTCGTAAAATTCAACCATTTTCTTGGTCATTTGTCCGCCGATAGGACCGCCTTCGGAACCATTCTGCTTTGCAGTCAAATCACCTTTGTAGTGGTCATTGTTTTCTTTTGTAAATTGGGTTCTGCCTATTTCGGCAGCACATTCCATTTTAAATTTGTTTAATGCATCTCTGCTATCTGGAACAAGTGGTGTCTTTGGTCTTGACATAATAATTCTCCTTTTTTGGTCAATATTAATTAAGGAAGTTCTCCAGGAACAAATATTAAAGTCAGTTAAAAAATGTTCCTGATAATATTTTGCAACAAAAAAGTATTTTGACACCTTGTAAATATTTCGATAATTGGATCAAAATGATAAAAGATTGATACCTTCTAATTGACAATGTACAATACGTTTTTGAGTGGTTAATTTGTCCTGCGGCTGCGTTGAAGCCGCTTGCAAGGCACAAAGCCTTACTGCACGCCTTTGCCTTGCCGCAAGCCAAATTATCTCACTCAAAAA
>JAEWJR010000136.1:0-5378 GCA_023386445.1 Bacillota bacterium
TTGTACCGTAAAATATCAAATGTGTCTTGCGGGACATAAGATATGGTGGGTATAGCTCAGTTGGTTAGAGCGCCAGATTGTGGCTCTGGAGGCCGTGGATTCGAATTCCACTATTCACCCCAAAAAAAGTATAAGCGATCAGCTTATACTTTTTTTATACCGAAAAGTATAAATTCTTCCGGTACAATTAGCGGCTTTATATCTTGCACCAATTTCTGCAACATTTTCTCAATTTAATTCGTCTATAAGTTTAGAAGATAAATACAAAGATAGCTTCTTAAAGAATTAAAGGGGGAAAATGGCATGATAAAAAGGCTGGCTTCAGGAATTTTTATTATAGTTTTAACTTTTTCATTAATGGGTTGCGGAAGCTCAAATACACAGACAAGCGCTGCTCCCATGGCAGAAAGCGAACAGGTTTCAATCGGGTTCACCAGCGCTGCCGATGATGGAAATACTGCGGGGAACGAAAAATCTGACGGTTCATTGAAGGGGAACTCTAACGGTCTCAACGGGTCAGAAGATGTAACATATGGAGAGGCAGCGAGTCAAAATAGCGAACAGCAGAATACGGTTCAAAGCTCAAGTGTTATAAATATTGCACAGAAGATCATATTTACCGGGAGGATGGATTTTGAGACCCTGGAATTTGATAAAACGAGAAACGAATTGAGTGGTTACATGGCGTCAATTGGGGCTTATCAGCAGAGTTCCTCCATAAAAGGAGGAGGAATAGGTTATGAAGGATTGAGAAATGCGGTGTACGTATTCAGAGTGCCAAAAACAAAATATGATCAATCCTTTGCCGATCTGAGGAGGTTCGGGACTGTTGTATTTGAACAATCCAACGGCGAAGATGTAACAGACCGGTATTTTGACACCGAGGCCAGGCTGAAATCCCTTGAAATACAGCAGGAACGGTTGCTGGAATTGCTGAAGAAGGCAGTGAAAATGGAGGATATCCTCAAAATTGAGAAGGAACTGCAAACCACAAATTATGAAATAGAAAATCTGACAGGTACCCTTAAAAAATGGGATTCTCTTGTAGACTACTCTACATTGACAGTAAATATAAACGAAGTTGAACAAATTAAACCGGTTCAGCCAAAGGGAAATGACGGCTTTTTACACCGTATTTCATCAGGCTTTAAAAACAGCGTAACCGGGTTGTGGAAGTTTACACAGGATATGATAGTGGCTCTTGCGGCTGCCCTGCCGGTGCTGATACCTTTGGGTGTAATAGGCTTTGCGGCTTACAGGATTATCAGGAGAAAATACAAAAAATCCAAGGCAGGGATGGATAAACCTGATATTCAGGAAAATTCTTCGGAGTCAACCAATTCTAAAGGAACTGATGAAAATTCTGAAAAATAGATATCAATTAATATTGAACCTTGACACATGAAATCGTATATGCTATTATGATTTGGAAATTTAGTCTATAGGAGGATTTTTGATGTCTGCGTTATCTGTAAAGGTGGAAAACAACTAAATAGTTGTGGGCTTTTAAATAGACAGGGTGTTACCCTTTTATTTAAGTATGCCTTATTGATGGTACCTTTGGTATCATTGTGACACCTGCTTTTTCGTACAATTTGTCATTTTCATTGTACGTTACAGAATGCTTTGCAAACATTTTTTCCGGACTGGATTTCAGCTTGCCTGTATATAGGTATTTGATAGTAGTTATTTAATAATAGTTATTTAAGTAGCGGCATTATTATTTAAATTTCTTGCTGATTTCTTTGTATTCCTGATTAACCGGAATTTAATAGTTGTCCTTTAAGCGTGACAGGTCCGTCCTGGTCACGCTTTTTATGTTTCACGATATTCTGAACCTTTGTGGCTGTAACTTCAGTCTGAAGGTTGGGCAGAGTCTGTCACGGGTTTTGTTTTTTAATAATTTCAGCAGCCCAATGCGGGAGGAGAACAACTATGAATAATTATGCGAATACTCTGGAATTTAACAAAATAATTGATATGCTCTGCCAGTTTGCCATGTCGGAGCGGGCGCGGACAAAACTGTCCAGGCTGATGCCCTACCTGTCCGAAGCAGAGTGCAGGGAAAGAATGCAGGAGACCACTGATGCAAAGTATATTCTCGAGAGTCAGGGCACACCGCCGCTTGCAGCAATGAACGAACTGGATAAAATACTTGATTTATGCTCAAAAGGTGCAATGCTGGTACCCGAACAGTTAATACTGGTGGCACAGTTTTTGATTTCCTGCAAACGCATGAAAGCATATCTGAAAAAAGCCGAAGCTTCAAGTTTGGAAATTGCTTATTATGGAGGCTCTGTAAATGATCTTGGCGACCTGCTGGAGGAAATTGACAGATCAATAAGAAACGGCCGTGTTGACGACTCTGCATCAACGAAGCTGAGGGATATACGCAGAAAGCTGGAAAGCACCGGCAGCCAGGTCAGGGCCAAACTGGACAGTCTGCTCCGCAGTAAAAAGGAATGGTTTACAGACAGTTTTGTGTCGATCCGCAATGGGCATTTTGTGCTGCCCGTGAAAAAGGAGTACCGGAGTTGGGTGACGGGTACTGTTATTGATACCTCAACCACGGGAGGGACAGTATTTATTGAACCTGCGGCGGTTCAAAAGCTTCAGACTGAAATATCCATGCTGCAGATCGAAGAGGAAAACGAGATAAGGAAAATCCTGTATACTCTGACTGCTCTTGTAGATGAACAAAGAGCAGCAATATATTTGAATATGGACGCTATGGAGACATTGGACATAGTTTTTGCCAAAGCAAAATTATCCGTACAGATGAAGGCTATACCCGTTAGAGTTGCGGTTAATCGTAAAATGCTGATCAAGGCAGGCAGACATCCCTTATTGAATCAGTCGGTCTGTGTCCCTCTGGATTTTGAGATAGGCTGCGGTATCAACGGCGTAATTATTACCGGGCCTAACACAGGTGGAAAGACGGTAGCGCTGAAAACAGCCGGATTACTCTCGATGATGGCACAAAGCGGGCTTCATGTACCCGTCGCTGAGGGAAGTGAATTTTGTATGAACAATCTGGTACTTTGTGATATTGGTGACGGGCAAAGTATTGCTGAAAATCTCTCAACCTTTTCGTCGCATATTAACAATATTATTGATATACTCCATACGGCAACGCATGAAAGTCTTGTTCTGCTTGACGAACTTGGTTCGGGGACCGATCCTGCCGAAGGAATGGGGATAGCCATAGCAATACTTGAAGAACTGAAAAGGAAGGACTGCCTTTTTGTAGCTACCACCCATTACCCTGAAATAAAGGAATATGCCAGAAAAGCTCAAAGGCTTGTGAATGCACGTATGGCCTTTGACAAGGAAAGCCTGAAGCCACTGTACAGGCTTGAAATAGGTGAGGCGGGAGAAAGCTGCGCACTGTATATAGCAAAACGTCTCGGGTTTCCGGAGCATTTGCTTAAAATAGCCCATGAACAGGCTTATGGACAAAAATCCGGCTTGAACTCCGTACAAAAAAGCACATATAATGCTGATTTCCTGCTTGCGTCAGAACAGGATAAGGGAGAGGAAACCTCCCGCAACAACAGAAAGCCGGGATATACAAATACGAACTTGAAGCCTGCTCCTGTACTGCAGGGTGAGAAGGAACTGCCGAAACCAAACAGGAGCAGCAGGTTCAATCTTGGCGATAGTGTTATGATCTACCCCCAGAGAGAAATAGGTATTGTATATCAGACTGCAAACGAACAGGGAGAAATCGGAGTACAGGTCAGGGATAAGAAGAGGCTGATTCCTCACAAGAGGCTGAAACTGCATGTTCCGGCCAGCGAATTGTACCCTCCGGATTATGATTTCTCCATAGTTTTTGATACCGTGGCCAACCGTAAGGCAAGAAAAAAGATGGAAAAGGGACATAATCCTGAGTTGGTAATAAGGTACGATAACTAAGAAATAGCTGTGCATATTAATACTCAAAATGATCCGGGTATGAAGCAATGGTGCCTGCGTTAAAGAAGAATTAATGGATTAATAGTATAATGGTGTATACTGAGATTATAAGTTGCATTGTCCTTATAATCTCGGTATATTTATGTCAGAGGTGACCAACTATGAAGAGTAAGCGATTGGTATCAATTTTTATTATTATCATCATATCGGGTATAATATGTGTTGGTGCAATATTCAGGAACAGGTCCCCGCATATTCAAATAAAGCCGGAAGATGTAGCGCAGGTATTAGTTTACGATTCAACAACATTTCATGAAATGAACCAAACCGAAATCAATGATTTTGTGAGTTGGTATAATGAATGCTATGATATCCGTATAAACAGAGATTTTGCAATCTCCTTAGAAGCCTGGACAATGGACAATAATGAAAAAAATATATTAATACATTAATTTTAAGATGAGGAGAAAAGAAGATGAATTATATTATATCCAATAAGGAGGCGTGGGAAGAGGCCTTTGAACACCGTGCTCCGGGCTGGTGTGACGATATAATCAGAAGATTGAAGGAAGAAGAATTTCCTTTTTTGCAAGAAGAGCTTATTGATGAACTTGAAAAATTAGATTTATCAAATAAGTCTATTGCACAATTCTGCTGCAATAACGGCAGGGAGCTGCTGGCGGTCATGAAATTCGGAGCAAAACAGGGTGTGGGCTTTGATATAGCTGAAAATATGGTAGCTTGGGCTAACGATATTGCTGAAAAAACCAATTCCAAAAGTTCTTTTGTCACAGTCAATATTCTTGATATAGATGCAGCATATCATAACAGCTTTGATTTCATATTTTTCACAATCGGTGCAGTGACTTGGTTCGGTGATTTAAATCTGCTGTTTGAGAAGGTTTCTCTTTGTCTTAAGGAAGGAGGAGTATTATTAATCAACGATATGCATCCGGTTACAAATATGCTAGCCTTCCAGAGGGAAGATAATTTTGACCCCAATGTACCCAATAAACTTGTGAACTCTTACTTTAAGGATGATCCATGGGTGGAAAACGACGGTAAGTTTTACATGTGCAAAAAAGTATATGATTCAAAAACTTTTTACAGTTACTCACACACATTTTCATCAATTGTAAACTCGTTATCGGCCAACAACCTGGGCATTATAAAAATAAGAGAATTTCAGCATGACCTGTCGGAAGGTCTGACTCATCTGGATAACCAGGGTATACCGCTGTCATACATTTTGACTGCAAGGAAAATATCTGCTGGAATTCCCCGTTGATGCAGTGAAAGCAAAAAAAACTTGCAACCGGATGGTTGCAAGTTTTTGGTGACCCATCGCAGATTCGAACTGCGGACACCTTGATTAAAAGTCAAGTGCTCTGCCAACTGAGCTAATGGGTCAAATGGCTGGGATGGCTGGACTCGAACCAACGAAATGCCAGAGTCAAAGT
>JAEWJR010000144.1:0-6890 GCA_023386445.1 Bacillota bacterium
ATTTACAGTCTGCCCCCTTTGGCCACTCGGGAACCCCTCCATATGGAGCTGGCGGACGGAATTGAACCCCCGACCTGCTGATTACAAGTCAGCTGCTCTACCTGCTGAGCTACACCAGCACATATAAATTTCATAGTTATAATTTAAAATGGCGACCCGGAACGGGCTCGAACCGTCGACCTCCAGCGTGACAGGCTGGCATTCTAACCAACTGAACTACCGGGCCATTTAAAATTATAATGGTGACCCATAGGGGACTCGAACCCCTGTTATCGCCGTGAAAGGGCGGTGTCTTAACCACTTGACCAATGGGCCGTACTTATTATCAGCGGCACTCTCGCCGACCGACAAAGACTATTTTAACGGGGGATCTACAAAAAGTCAAGCTATTTTTTTATCTTTTTTTCAATTATTATTTTTTTATGCCAAAAGTCCTGAAAATACCAGGTTTCGCCAAGCTTTGATTAGTAAATTATAGTTTTGAGTAAAAAAGCTATCACGTACTTCTTTATTCAGTTGTACAAGTATAATATCTTTCAAATCAACATGACTTATACCTTCCTTATTCCGGATCAAAGTTTTTCAATACCTTTTTCATACCTGAAAGTGTCATTCCCTTTTATGTTTTGCCAAACCCGGCTGATTCTTTTGACATATCCTCTCTGATTCTTTGTTCATTGAATTGTCCGGCAGCCCATTTAGTCCAAAATGGCTCTATAGCGTACTTTAACCATAATCCGTCCATATCCCCGCTTTCGTTATCTATGACAGCGTTAATATAGTCCTTTATTCCTTTGTACGGCTCAATAACTTTAAGTATATATTCCATTATTTCACACCGTCTTATACCGGCACCGCTTACATACCATTAGCTTGCCTCCGTCACCTTTGTGTATTTCATACAAAATCTTTATTCTTGTGGCTTTACATACCGGACAGGTTCCTCTGCCATGTGAAGGTAATTTCCATAATGTTTTCCCTCTGTGAGTTTTTAATGCCATTTTTCCTGTTTCCTTTCGTTACCCTCAATTGACAATGTACAACACGCCTCCTGCCGGCTATTGTTAATAGAGGGTATAGTTGTTTAATTAAACTATAACGCCGTAATTCTTACATTTCAATTTTACAAATGACTATGAATAGAATTTGAGCAGAGGCCCTTTTCCAGGCTTATGATTCTTCTGATACTCTGTTCTGAAAGATAATATTTGCTCACAAGTGCATTGATTGAAACACCCTTTATATAATCTCCATATATTTGGTGATTCCGTTCTTTTAAACTCTTTTTGGTACCGCTCTTTTCACCCCACGCCCTTTGCTGACCGTCTTTACGGGGTATATATATAAATTCGCCGTCTATAAATTCCTGAATAATTGTGATTACCTCTTTCGGTAGTACATTCTGTGCCTTTAAATACTTCATTTTATTTTCTCCTCCATAAAATATCCATACAATGAAGCAAAGACCACAGGTACTTAATCAAACAAAAAACTGCTGCAGGAGTTGTGCCTGCAGCAGTCTGTAAAAGTCCAAAATCATATTTAGCCAGATATAAATAAAATAACTAAATTAATCTGCATAAAATGAAATATACTTGATTAATCAAATAAATTTTGAGTGATTAGCCATCTTATGAAACCAGGTGCCTGCAAAGCATTACTGATGTAAGTTTTTGTGGTCTTTACATTTGAATTGATTATCTGCATCGTTTTCATAAGATCTCCTCCTAAAATTTAATTTTAACAACACTTGTAAATAATACCATAAGCAATATTATTTTTCAATTTAAAAAACAATTATAATCATTCTTGATATATTTGAATTACCAAAACGCGAAAGCACGTATTCCCAATCTGGAAATACGTGCTTTCGTGTTTTGGTGACCCATCGCAGATTCGAACTGCGGACACCTTGATTAAAAGTCAAGTGCTCTGCCAACTGAGCTAATGGGTCATTTACAGGTGTGTTTTTTTCGACCACAGGTATAAATAATACTTAATAAATAGTATTTTGTCAACACATTTTAGAAAAATTAGTTATAAATATGAAATTTTTTTTGCGGTATCTTTACCCTCTATTGACAACGTACAATACGTTTTTGAGTGGTTAATTTGCCCTGCGGCTGTGTTGAAGCCGCTTGCAAGGCACAAAGCCTTACTGCACGCCTTTGCCTTGCCGCAAGGCAAGGACGACGACAAAGTACAAAAAAATGCTGTTATACACTCATTAACAGCATTTTCATATATCAGGGTACAACAAAAACTGCTATGAAGCAGCCTTTTCCAGTTGTTTCATAACAGTTTCCATAACAAAGTCGATTATCTGACTATTACATGTTCTCTGTCTTTTCCTACACCGATAAGCCCTATTTTAACACCAACCAGCTCTTCGATCCTCTTAAGGTATTTTTGAGCGTTTACAGGTAATTTATCAAAGCTTTTAACATTGGATATATCTTCTTTCCACGGCTCAAAGACCTCATAGACCGGCTCGCATTTCGCAAGCTCATTAAGGCTGGCAGGGAAGTATTTGATTATTTGCCCATTATATTTATAACCTGTGCAAAGCTTGATTTCCTTGAGCTTGCCTATGGTATCCACATGATTGATTGCAAGTGCTGTCAAACCATTTATTTTGGCGGCATACTTGATCATAACAGTATCAAGCCAGCCGCACCTTCTGGGACGGCCTGTTGTTGTTCCATATTCCCAGCCCAGTTCTCTGATGGTATCACCAACTTCATTATTTTGTTCTGTTGGGAACGGACCGGCTCCTACCCTTGAGGTGTAAGCCTTAAGAACTCCATAAACCTCATTAATATAAACAGGACCCAGCCCTGAACCTGTACATACTCCTCCGGCTATGGGATTTGATGAAGTAACATAAGGGTAAGTGCCGAAATCAATATCAAGGAAATTTGCCTGGGCTCCTTCGAACAATATGTTTTTATGGTTATCAACAGCCTCCGCAAGTATACTTGTAGTGTCGGTAATATACCCCTTCAGCTGTTCAGCATAAGCCAGATACTCCTCTATTATGGCTTCTGCTTTATATGGTTTTCCACCGTATATTCTTTCTATTATAAGGTTTTTCAGTTCAAGGTTTGCTTTTACCTTCCTTATAAATTCATCCCTGTCAATGAGGTCGCACATTCTTATGCCTGAACGTTCGATCTTATCAGCGTAACATGGTCCGATACCTCTTTTTGTGGTACCTATACTGTCGTTGCCTCTGAAATTTTCCTGAAGCTCATCAAGTCCTATATGATAAGGCATGATCAAGTGGGCCCTGTCGCTTATTAGAAGGTGATCCGTAGTAACTCCTCTTTCGTTTAAGCCCTTCATCTCCTTGAGTAACACAGCCGGATCTACTACTACTCCATTGCCTATAATACAGGTCTTGTTCGTATGAAGTATACCCGATGGTATAAGGTGCAATGCGTATTTTGCTCCATTTGCCACAATGGTATGACCTGCATTGTTACCGCCTGAAAATCTGACAATAATATCCGACTGTTCAGCAAGCATGTCAATGTACTTACCTTTACCCTCGTCACCCCATTGAGTTCCTACTACTACTCTTACTGCCATAGATGCTCCTCCTGTCTATTAAATGCAAGCACTATACTATCTTATGCTATATTGCTCAAAAGATTATAAAAGTACTAGCCGTATTTGGTAAATTTACTGAATCAACCTATTAAATTATAACTTAGTGATTGTTATTATTCAACTAAAACCGCAATTCTCCGTCTTAAATACTGCATTTTTTATACCCTGATATTGTAAAACCCAATTAATAAAAACTAATTCTGCAGGGAAAAGATAATCGGAAATTCAGCACCAGGTTTAAATTTCAAAACCGGTCGAAAACATGGGAAAATCCTCTTCATGAACCTTTTCCACCAATCTGATACAGCTGGAAAGAA
Organism: Bacillota bacterium; assembly: GCA_023386445.1. Classification (GTDB taxonomy): domain Bacteria; phylum Bacillota; class Clostridia; order Acetivibrionales; family DSM-1351; genus Ruminiclostridium. Next base: position 3,930 of record JAEWJR010000144.1, read on the forward strand.
TATTTATAATACGGCAATAAAAGAATTCTCAAACCTGTAGAATGGGCAACAGATATAACACATTAAAAAATGCTTAAACCGGTATATTCCCGGTTTAAGCATTTTCAAAATTTTAATCAATCTAATATGATTTTTGACTTATATTAAAAATTACTTTCCTTCAAAAAAGTTGTTGAGATCATCGATAAGCTTGTCGGCATCTATCCCATGAATTGCGCAGGCATCATCAATACTCTCGCCTGAAGATGAAGGACAGCCCAGACAATGCATACCGGCATTAAGAAAAATCGGAACAGTTCCTCTATCCAAATTTAAAACATCAGCTATAATCATATCTTTTGTTACTTTAGCCATTATAATAAACCTCCTTGAACAATATTAAGCATTTTAACAACTGCATAAAACTATTATACACTAACGGATTTTAAAAATATACAAAAATATATATTCAAAAGTATCTGTTTTACTTGATCTTCCTATATTTCGCCTTTCCGGTTTCATATAAATTGCTGCCGCTGCAATCTATTATTACCGTTAACGGCAGACTTTCGACTTCCAGCCTTCTGACAGCCTCGGCACCCAGTTCGGGAAAAGCAATGATTTCCTGACTTTTAATACATTCAGCCATCAGTGCTCCCGCTCCGCCTATTGCTCCAAAGTATACGGCGCCAAACTGTTTCATTGCCGATATTACAGCTTCTCCTCTCAGTCCCTTGCCGATCATCCCTGTTTGTCCAAGCTCTATTAAAACCGGAGCATATGCATCCATTCTGTAACTGGTGGTTGGTCCCGCCGAACCAATTACCTCACCCTCCCTGGAAGGACATGGTCCTACATAATAAATTGTCTGGTTTTTGATATTAAAAGGTAAAGGTTTATTCTCTTTCAATAATTCAATCATCTTTTTATGTGCTGCATCTCTGGCAGTATATATTATTCCGCTTAGTGAAACGGTGTCTCCCGCCTTAAAAGATTTTACCGTCTCCCTGTCAAAAGGAGCAACTATATTGTGATGCATATTAACCTCCTAAGCCATTTATGGCTTTGAGCCGCATTGCGGCCGCAAAATGTAATTAAAACCTATATCCTTTATCGCAATGCGGAGAATAAAGAATATAGTAAAGCTATACATAAAGTCTCCAATTATAATGAAACCTCGGCATGCCGTGTCACATGACAGTTTATGTTTACAGCTACCGGCAATCCTGCTATATGCGTCGGGTAAGTCTCAACATTCACTGCAAGAGCGGTATTGGTACCTCCGAGCCCGGCCGGTCCTATACCAAGAGTATTTATTTTCTCAAGCATTTCTGCTTCCAGCTTTCTTACATATTCAATGCTGCTTCTTTTATCAATAGGTCTTAATAAAGCTCTCTTGGCCAACAGGGATGCCTTTTCCATAGTTCCTCCTATTCCAACGCCCACCACAATGGGCGGACATGGATTCGGACCCGCTTTATCCACCGTTTCCAGGATAAAGTCTTTTACCCCTTCTATGCCATCGGAGGGTTTGAGCATTTTCAAAGCGCTCATATTCTCACTGCCAAAGCCTTTAGGTGCAAGTTCCAGCTTAAACATATCTCCCGGTACAATATCATAATGGATAACAGCAGGTGTATTGTCTCCTGTATTGATCCTCTCAATAGGATCTCCAACCACTGACTTTCTCAGGTAACCCTCTTTATATCCTCTTCTGACACCTTCATTTATGGCATCTGCCAAACAGCCACCGGAAATATGTACCTCCTGGCCAATAGTAACAAAGACCACAGCCATTCCGGTATCCTGGCATATTGCAACCTTTTTCTCAGCAGCCAGTTCAGCATTCAGGAGTAATTTTTCCAGCACTTCGGTGCCTATGGGTGATTGCTCGGCGGACAGTCCTTTTTCCATTGCACTTTTTATGTCCTTATTCAGAAAATAATTGGCGTTCATGCATAAATTTTTTACGGCTTCTATTATTGTATTAACTTCAATATCTCTCATTAATGCCTCCATTGATCAATTATTAACAAATAAATGCAGTAAATCAGGCTATATTATCAGCGAAATAACATTTTCTACTGATGATATAATTATACATATATTTTTAGCAACAAAACAACCTGAAAATGTTCATAAATTGTTCAAAAGGTTTGGGCAATAATCAAAGACAAATCAATAATATTCTAGTATAATTGTATATAGGAAAGGAGGTCATTTATTGAATCCATCTGTATGTAACATATTAGTATGCGTTACTCAGCAGAAAACCTGTGAAAGGCTGATTAAAAAAGCTTTAGAGTTTTCAAGCGAAGGCGATTCGATATATATAATTCACGTAGCAAAAGACAGTTGGAGCTTTCTGGACAATGACAAGGAGGGTGAAGCTCTTGAATACCTTTTTGGTATAGCAAAGTCCGTTGGTGCGAACCTCACTGTTCTTAGATCGGATGATATTGTGGATACAATTGTTGAATATGCCCTGGGGAATAAAATTGATATTTTGGTAATGGGTGATTCCAAAGGAGACCATAGTGAAAACTAATTTTATAAATCATTAAAGTCAAGTTTAGATCACGTTGAAATACACGTTGTACCTAATTAAAACGTAAATTGATAAAAAGATTCCTATTTTGCTGGTACAAATTAACTATTTTGCCTTCAAAGGCTTGACTTTAGCCAACTTTCATTATAAAATAATGTCGAATTCCATTTTTAGGAGGTTGTATAATGAATAAGTCGGATTTAATCAACTCAATTGCTTCAAAATCAGGTTTAAACAAAAAAAATAGTGAATCTGCTTTGAATGCATTTATTTCTTCAGTTGAGGATACTCTCAAGGCTGGCGACAAGGTTACTTTGGTTGGTTTCGGAACCTTCGAAGTAAGAGAAAGAGCTGCTAGAAAGGGTAGAAACCCACAGACTAAGAAAGAAATTACTATTCCTGCATCAAAAGCTCCAGTATTCAAAGCTGGTAAG
>JAEWJR010000031.1:0-2688 GCA_023386445.1 Bacillota bacterium
GCGGCCTATCGCACGAAAAGTCAGTGAAAAGCTGGGTATCCAATATTACGACAGGGACATTGTAGAACTGACTGCAAAGAATCTCAATCTTCCGGTTTCAACAATCAGCGATGCTGAAGAAAGTGCGAAATCAGCGTTTTTCAATATGAATTACCCTCTGGGCATGGGTACGACGGGGATTCAGGATTCAATCTTTGCCGCCCAGCGAAAGATAATTGTCAACCTTGCCGAGAAGGAATCCTGCATTATAGTGGGGCGGTGTGCAGACCATATTTTAAGGGACTGCAAAAACATCATAAACATATTCATTTATGCCCCATACGAGGCAAGACTAATAAATTGTGTTGAAAGGCTGGATATGCGGCTTGACGAAGCCAAGAGAATGATCGCTTCGGTTGATAAAGCCAGAGAATCCTATCACAGACACTACTGCGGATATTCCATGTCAGACAAGGATTACAAGCACGTAATGCTGGATTCCAGCCTGTTGGGTGTAGACGGGACCTGTGATATACTTACCGATATAATTAAAAATAGATTCAATCTTTAATAACGGATTGTAAGCAGTAAAAGTGAACGGCAATGGAGCTTTTCTTTGGAAGAGCTCCGTTGCCGTTTTTTTGTTATTGCCTTGTTCTTAAAAATATTCCATTACAGTTTTGCGGCCACTAAGCGGCTCAAAGCCATAAATGGCTTGGGAGGTTAATATGGTAATGCTTGAAGTAAAAAATCTTTCAAAATGTTTCAATGATCTGGAAGTACTCCGGGATGTCAATATCTCAATAAAAAAGGGAGAGGTTGTAGTTGTTATCGGGCCGTCAGGTTCAGGGAAAAGTACACTGCTGCGCTGCATCAATCTTTTGGAGCAGCCCACCGGCGGTGAGATTCTATATATGGGACAGAACATTATGCAGCTGGGAAAGAAGGTTACCGACTATAGAAAGCACGTTGGGATGGTTTTTCAGAGATTTAATCTGTTTCCGTTGAAAACTTCCCTGGAAAATGTGATGTACGCTCTGGTCAAGCTGAACAAAATCCAGCCTAAGGACGCAAAGGATCAGGCAATGGAGCTGCTCTGCAAAGTCGGTCTGGAAAGCAAGGCAAATGTTTATCCCCTTGCCCTTTCGGGAGGACAGCAGCAGCGTGTGGCCATAGCCAGGGCCTTGGCTATGCAGCCTGATATTATGCTGTTTGATGAACCTACATCGGCACTGGACCCTGAGTTGGTGGGAGATGTGCTCGAGGTCATGAAGCAGCTGGCAAAAGAGGGAATGACCATGATGGTGGTCACACATGAAATGGGGTTTGCAAAAGATGTAGCCGACCGTGTGATCTTTATGGACGGGGGATATGTTATTGAAGAGGACACACCTTCAGAAATCTTTACAAAACCTAAAAACGACAGAACCAGGGCCTTTCTGGCCCGGGTACTGTGACGGGAGGTGAATTTCAATGGAAATACATTTCATGAAAGCTCTGAACACCCTGGGGCCTGATCTTCTAAGAGGTATAGGAATAGTAATATATATCACCCTTGCCGGCTTTATATGTGCACTGGCCGTAGCTTTGCTGCTTGCCATAGGGAGGCTCTCCAAACGAAAGGTTCTGGAACGGATATTAGGCATATTCATAGAGCTGGTCCGTGGTACGCCGCTTCTGGTTCAGTTCTTTTATATTTATTATGTTGTGCCCATGCTTATTAACGGTATAACCGGTTTGCTGGGGTATGACACCAACATACAGCTTCAGGCTGCCACCTGCGGGATTATCGGTTTTGCAGTAAATTACGGATGTTATATGTCCGAGGTCATCAGGTCTGCAATAATGGCTATAGACCCCGGACAACGGGAAGCCGGCCTGGCGCTCGGATTCAGTGAAAATCAGGTGCTTTTTCACTTTATCATACCGCCGGCGCTCCGGAATTCAATTCCGGTGTTCGGAAACTACCTGGTCATGCTGATCAAGGACACCTCGCTGCTGGCTATGATTTCAGTGCAGGAACTGCTTTTGAGGACAAAAACCTTTGCATCGCAAACATTTCTCACCGTTGAAGCATATACCATCCTTGCCCTTGTATACCTGGTAATCAGTATTCCGCTTTCACAGCTGAGCAGGATAGTTGAGCGGAGGCTTAAACAGATACGCTGACATACCCATATTTTTAAAATAACAAAATAAACAATAAACAATAAACAATCATATCAAAAAGAAAGAAGGGAATTTTTATGAAAAAAGTAAAACTTGAACGATTAATTGCTGCAAGTCTGTCATTGTTAATGATATTTACACTTTTAACAGGCTGCGGCAGCACCCCGGACAGTGGGGCAGACACAACAAAAGCAGTTTCGACGGCTTCGTCAGCAGTAAGTTCTTCAGCTTCTTCGGGTGAGTCCGAGGTGCTTAAAAAAATCAAGGAAAAAGGTTATATACTCATCGGTTCCTCCAACGATGCTCCTTTTTCCTATAAGGATGTAAACACCGGCAAACTTGAGGGTATTGATATAGAAATTCTTCGTGAAATATGCGGCCGTCTGGGTATTCAGGATATTCAAATGAAGGTTATTGATTTTTCAAACCTGCTGGTTGAGCTGAACAATAACAGCATAGATATGGTTGTGGATGCCATGTATGTCAAGGAGGAACGTTTGCAGATAGCTGCATTCACCGATAAATGGTATCAGGAGGGTG
>JAEWJR010000073.1:0-138481 GCA_023386445.1 Bacillota bacterium
ATGGAATTCTGGGAGCAAATCTGCAGCCTTCCCGTTCCATATTCTTCAGAGAGGGCACCATCCCTTCAATCACATGCAGTCTGTTCCCTTCCGCCGAATCAACACTTGGCACCGATGCCAGCAGAGAGCGAGTATATGGATGAAGTGGATTTTTGAAAACGGCACCAACCTCTCCGGTTTCCACAACCTGACCGGCATACATCACCGCCACCTTATCGGCCATTTCTGCGACAACACCCAAATCATGCGTAATCAGAATGATACCCGACTTCATTTCCTTTTGAAGCTTCTTCAACAAATCCAGAATCTGCGCCTGTATGGTGACGTCAAGTGCTGTGGTTGGCTCATCTGCAATTACCAGAGACGGCTTGCAGGCCAGCGCTATGGCAATCATTGCTCTCTGCCTCATTCCTCCCGAAAGCTCGTGAGGAAACTGAGAATAGGTTAATTCAGGAGATACAATGCCTACCCCCTCCAATAATTCAATAGTACGAGCCTTTTTCTGCTTCTTGTCCATTTTCATATGAAAGGTCAACGATTCCTCAATCTGCTCCCCAATTTTCATCAGCGGATTTAAAGCAGTCAGCGGATCTTGAAAAATCATTCCAATATCCTTGCCCCGGAATTGATTTAACTCGTCTACATCCATAGTCAGCAGATCAGTTCCCTTAAAGTATATATTGCCTTCCACCTTCGTATAGGTGCTGTTATGCAGACTGAGATCGGATAGGGCAAGTGCACTTTTACCGCATCCCGATTCACCTACAATTGCAAATACCTCATTCTCCTTTACGTTCAGTGAAACACCGTCCACCGCAGCATAATGCTGCCCGTCAATACGAAATGAAGTAATAAGATTATCAATTCTCAATAACTCATTCTTTTCCATAACAATCCCCCATCAAAAACTTTAAAGCTCCGGAAAGGACATTACAAAATGTTCATACACCAGGCATATGTACTCATTCTATTGTTTATATAAAAAAACACAGACAATTCCAAACATTAATGCTTCATTGCATAAGTTTAAGGACTCATCCATGTATTTTGTAATGATGGATATATATAAGTTAGTTGTGTAAAACTTAATATAATTTTTTCTTATACTCTATCATAACTTATTACCCATTACAATATATTACAAAAAATATATTGTAAGGTATTTATTGAAGTATATTACAAATATTTCATTACTATTCTATTGCTGAATAAAAATATATCCATAACCGATTGAGATGTGTTTGCATCCTGCAGAAAAGCAAGAATAAAGGAGATTTGAACAAAAGAATCGTCATTTATTTTTTAATCTTTTTAAAAATATATTGACAATTCACGCTAATTACTGCATAATCTTATTTGTTGCAAAAAACATTAATATTTGCGCGGAGGGGTTCCCGAGTGGCCAAAGGGGGCAGACTGTAAATCTGTTGTCAGTGACTTCGATGGTTCGAATCCATCTCCCTCCACCACCAAAGCCTTGTACATATGCATTAACGCTGTGTGCAGGGTTTTTATCTTTTATTGTTAATTGCATTCAGTCTATTTTGTATAAAAATGTAATTAAAATTTTTCACTGGAAAATTAAAAAAGTGCCGGATTTGGTTTCTCCGGCACTCACAAAAATTGAAGAATGCATAACTTCTTTTTAATCATTTATCTATTTCACATTTATACAAATTAAAAAAGGGTTCTCTGAAAGAAGAAGTCTCAATTCCTTTTATTCTTGAATTGACAGCCCACATATCACTTCTTTGATAAATATAAAGCATTGGAAGCTCTTCGTTTAAAATTTTATATATCTCTTTATAAATTGGCTTTCTTTCCTCAAAAGTTAATTCTGATGCCCCGTAATCATATAGCTTATCAACTGTTGGGTTGCTGTAATTAAAAAAGTTCATTGATCCGCCAGTCTTAAAAATATCAGCCTGATCATCCTGATCAGGATTTAACGATACTGCCATAAAATATGCCTCAAGCCTTTTTTCTCCTGCCATTTCATACAGTGTTGGCCATTCAAGGATTTCAACCGTCACATCAATACCTAGTTTAGCATAATTTTCTTTTATTAAAGGAATCATAATATCCGTTATGCGGTGTGGAGTAACACATGAGAATTTTATGGTAAAAGGTTTACCATTCTTTTCGCGCCTACCTTTTTTGTTAAGTTTCCAGCCCGCTTCATCCAGAAGTTGTTCCGATTTTCTTAAATTGAAATCATAGTTATTAACCCCTTCATCATTATATGCCCATAATGAAAATGATTCAGGGATATTTATTACTTTAGCATATTTACCAAAAACCTCCTTAACCAGCGTTTTTCTGTCAAGTGCATACATTAAGGCCTGTCTTACTCTTGTATCTTTAAATTTTTCATTTGCGTCATTAAGCCCGATAAAACCATAACCATTGGTTGGAAATCTTATTAGATCAATAAATTCTGCCTCTTGTGCGGTATCCATGTTATCTACCAAATCATCTGACATACTTATATCAACCAGTCCTGTTAGAATACTATGTAACTGATAATCATCCGGAGTTACAATGAATCGCAGATTCTTAATTCCTGGTGCTCCTTTAAAATAGTTGTCATTTGCAACCATGTACAATTCCTGTCCCGGTTTATACCCGACAAATTTATACTGTCCGGTTCCCATAGGAACACAGTTCTTTTCCTTTACAACGGCAGTATCACCTTTTTTAAAATCAGGAGAATAATAATTCTTTTGAAGTAAAGGAATCCTCAAACTTAATAGTGCGGCAGCATTTAACCTCTCACATGTTATCTGAAGAGTTTTGTCATCAATAACCTTAATGCCTTCAATGGTTTTGGCCTGACCATATTTGTACTCATTAAGTCCTTTTATGTATGCATCTTTCAGCTCAAGGTGACCATCATAATCAGGGTCTGCAATTAAGTAGTACGCGAACTCCAGATCTTTAGCTGTGGCAGGCTTGCCATCCCAGAACTTTACACCATCCTTTATTATAAAAGTATAGGTCAGTCCGTCTCTGGAAACTGTATAATCTGTGGCACCGGGAGTTGTTTTTCCATCAAAACCGATATCAATATTAAAATCAAACATGGTGTAACATGCATACCAATCATATTCATTCCAGCCGTAAATATAGTTAAAAATCCCGTCAAATTCAGGTACTCCTACGCATATGGTATCTTTTCTGTTTTTTGCAATTTTCGGACTTCTTGATGGTTTGGATGCCCTGGTAAATTCACCTCCATACTTTTCAAAGTCAAAACTTTGAACGGAAGGTTTTGTGCTTACATTATTTTCAATACTGTCTGCAACTGGATTTCCGGAGTTTGAACCGCTTCCGTGTACAGTAACCGTCAGGGCAAGAATTACTCCCAATACAAGTGATGATAATTTTCTTTTCATCCTATTCTCCAATTAAAAATAATATGTTTGTTAATATATAATGTATAATACTAAAAATTTACCATGAAACTTATTTTTTTACAACAGTAGCGGATAAATGCCAAACAAAATACACAGGCACCTACCCGCTACTATTTAAAGCTCTCTTGTCCAAACTTTTCCATATTAAACCTCAGATTACGATTTCTGGCACGTGGGGCAATAATAAATGCTTCCACCCAGGTAGGCTTCCTTTCTGATCATATCCCCGCAAATTTGACAGGGCTTATCCACCGTATTTTTGCTTAGTTTTGATTTGTAACCTCCGGAACAGCCAAACAAATCCTTTTCTGTATCTCTCCCACCCTGGAATGTCATTTCGGCCAGAGTATTTTTTACAGAGTTGAATATATTTTTCTTATCCTCCGGTGTAAAGGTTCTGATCTTTTTTCTGGGATGAATTGCCGCGTTGTACAGTATGTCCTGCAGAACTCCGTTGCCCAGACCCGGAATCCTTTGTTCGGTTGCCAGTAATGCCTTTGCACTGAGGCCTTGATTTTCCTGCGAAGAAACAATTTTGTCAAAGTAAGCCTCATTAAATTGCTCGGAAAGTACAGATGGTTTTTCCTTTGCAATATTATAGTATTGATTGTCAAAAGTCCCTTCCGTGAAGCACCACAACCCACCGTACATTTGTACAGAAGCAGTCAAGGCGGTAAAGTCGTCAAACTCAATGAGCAGCTGGTGTTTCTGCGGTCTTTTCTCATTTTCACCATGATATTTGATTGCCACCCCGTCACCAAAAAGTATAATTACGTCCTCCGCGGATATTTCCACCATACCTCCCACGCCTTTTGCATTGCCGATGACTTTTCCGTTGAGAAGGTCATGATATTTTTCGTGGTCACCAAAGAACCATGCAAATTTGTGAGGACTCTGGACAGTGATAACATTCATTATTCTTTTTCCGGTTATATTTTCCCTTATCTGTCTTGAAAGCTCAAGGGCTTCAGGTATCTCAATCATGTTGACCTCTTTTCTTCCGTCTTATTATTTTGGAAACAGCTTTTGTTAATATTTTACTATAAATTTTATAATAATAAATAGGACAACTGTATGTCATATTTATAGAATCTTTTTTTAAATTATATAAATATGATTACTTATTTTACAAATTTATTACAGCTATTGACAGGACATGCACAAGTATAATAACATATCCTGGTAGGTAAAAATACTAATCTGGTGAAAGGAGTGTTTATAAAGATGTTATCAATTAGATTTAATGAGGTGTTCTGTAAATAATTGAATATCGGATCTATAACAGGCAAGCTTTTTTATATGCATGCTTGTGTTGGATCAAACACTTAAGTAACCGTCATTTGAGTTGAAATATCAAAAATAGAATATTTTAAACACGATGCTATGGTATCGTGTTTTTTTGTTCCCTTTTTTGTATGATCTCCAGTTTTTACCCCTTATATCAAATAGACGGCAATTATTTAAGATACTATTTTTTAAAGGAGAGTTTGTATGCAGCCCCACAATAAAGGTAGATTTAAAATGCTTTATACATTTATAAAAGGCTTTAGATGGTTTTACGTACTTGCAATCATATTCACCATGCTTGCAATTGTGTTCAACTACCTGATGCCGCAGGTCATAAGATTGATAGTTGACGTAATCAGCGGAGCCAAGAAATTAAGCATGCCGAAATTCCTTTTGGATTATATCAACCGGCAGGGAGGCAATGAATTCATAAAGGACAATCTTCTGCTCTGTGCAGGAGCAGCTTTGCTATTGGCTGTTTTATCCGGCGTATTCACGTTTTTGTACAGGTATTGCATGGCGAAAGCTTCGGAAGGTACTATCAGAAAATTGCGCAATCACCTTTTCGACCATATTCAAAAACTGCCCTACAGCTGGCATGTAAAAAATCAGACCGGAGACATCATTCATCGTTGTACCTCGGATGTTGAATCTATAAAAAACTTCTTATCCATTCAATTTATTGAAATGGTCAGAACAGTTTTTTTGCTCACCTTCTCCCTTACTCTGATGTTTATGATGAATGTTAAGCTCTCGGTTATAGCAACGGCATTTATTCCTGTAGTTGTAGCCTATTCCGCCATCTTCTTTAAAAAGATAGCAGACAGGTTTAAATACGCAGACGAAGCCGAAGGAGCACTTTCCGCCATGGTTCAGGAGAACTTTACAGGAGTTCGTGTTGTGCGTGCTTTTGGTCGTCAGGCCTATGAGATAGAAAATTTTGATACAAAGAATGATTACTTTGCCAACTACTGGATCAAGCTGGGTTACCTGCTCAGCAAATACTGGGGTATCGGTGACCTGGTTTCAGGGTTGCAGGTAATGCTGATCATCGTCCTGGGTGCAATTGAAGCAGCCAATGGACTAATCACACTTGGAGAGTTTCTGGTTTTCGTGTTCTATAACTCCATGTTGGTTTGGCCAGTAAGACAATTTGGACGTATACTCTCGGAAATGAGTAAAACAAGTGTCTCCCTCAGCCGTATAAAGGAAATTGTATCCGAGGAGCAGGAAAATGACACTCCTGGTGCAATTAGCCCTCATATGAACAAGGATATTGAGTTTAAGAATGTTACCTTTGAATATGAAGGACAGAAACCTGTGCTTAAGAACATTTCCTTCAAAATCAGGGCTGGAACAACCTTTGGAATTCTGGGCGGAACAGGTTCGGGAAAATCTACGATAATGTATCTGCTAGACAGGCTTTATGAGCTTCCCGAAGACAAGGGTTCGATTGAAATAGGCGGTGTTGATATCAGAAAAATCAAGCTGAATCACTTGAGGAGCAATATAGGTTTTGTGCTTCAGGAACCCTTCCTGTTCTCAAAAACAATTCAGCAAAATATTGATGCCTTTAAAGGTACAAACAGTATTGAAGAGATCCGTCACTTTGCGGAAGTGGCTGCTGTCGATGATGCCATTATGGGATTTTCAAAAGGCTATGATACTATTGTAGGTGAGCGCGGAGTGACACTGTCTGGAGGCCAGAAACAGAGAGTAGCTATTGCAAGAATGCTGATGCAGCATTCCCCTATCATGATATTTGATGACTCGCTGTCGGCTGTTGATTCCGAAACCGATTCCAAAATACGCAGCTCACTGAAGGAGAATACTTCCAGCAGCACGGTTATCCTTGTATCCCACAGAATAACCACTCTTATGAACGCAGATGTAATACTGGTGCTGGAGGATGGCCAGATTTCCGAAATGGGTACCCACAAAGAGCTGTTGGAAAACGAGAACGGAATTTACAGAAAAATATATGATATTCAGAGCAGTCTGGAAACCGAACTGTTGGAACCCCAGAATGCTCCAGCCGGAGGTGGTAATTAATGTCTTATTTTGAAGAGGAAGAATACAAGAAGCCCTTTTCCATTAAAATCTGGGCTAAAATAATACCTTTTGTAAAGCAATATAAAAAAGCTTTTGTAATGGCTATTTCATTTCTGGTGCTTGTTTCGATAATAGATGTAGTTTATCCGCTGTTTCAGCGTTATGCCATAAATAATTTTATTGTCAGCAAATCAACAGAAGGTATCGGTAAATTTGCAGTAGCTTACGGTTGTTTGCTTTTTTCCCAGGCAATGGCTGTTATATTCTTTATAAAAAATGCAATGAGGGTTGAGCTTAATGTTGCGAAAGCAATACGAAGAGCACTGTTTGTGCATCTCCAGAAGTTGTCCTTCTCATATTATAATACAACACCCGTAGGATATATGATGGCGAGGGTCATGAGTGATACCGGGCGTATAGGTCAAATGGTGTCCTGGGGACTTATTGACATGTTGTGGGCAATAATTTATGTAATCGGAGTATTTATTGCCATGCTGATATTGAATGTAAAGCTGGCCCTGCTTGTAATGTGCATATTGCCGGTTATCGCTCTTATTACAATGTATTTTCAGAAAAAGATCCTGAATATAAACAGGAAAATCAGGAAGATAAACTCAAGAATGACAGGTGCCTTCAATGAAGGTATAACAGGCGCGAGAACTTCAAAAACTCTGGTAATCGAGGATAAAAACCTTAAGGAATTCTCGGTGATAACTGACAACTATTACAACTATACCATCAGGTCTACGGTACTTAATGCAGTGTTTATACCTATTGTTCTGACCTTTAGTACCCTGGCGGTATGCTTCGTAATTGTCAGCGGAGGAAAACTGGCTATAAAAGATCCACTTTTCTTTGGAACCTTTTCAGCCTTTATTACTTACGCAATCAGTATATTTGAGCCTATTCAGCAGATTGCCCGTGTATTTGCAGACTTTGTGTCAACCCAGGCAAATATAGAGAGAGTCACCGGCCTGCTGGAAACCCAACCTCAAATAACTGATACACCTGAAGTTATTGAGAAGTACGGTGACAATTTCAATCCTAAAAAGGAAAACTGGGAGCATCTGAATGGTGATATTGAATTCAAGGACGTTACCTTTAAATATCCTGACGGTGATGAATACATTCTTACAAACTTCAATCTGAAAATACCTGCAGGAACCACAGTTGCAATTGTCGGTGAAACCGGAGCAGGTAAAAGTACTCTGGTAAATCTGGCCTGCAGATTTTTTGAACCTACCGGCGGACAGATATTGATTGACGGCAGGGACTACAAAGAGCGCTCACAGTTGTGGCTTCACAACAATATAGGCTATGTACTGCAAAGCCCTCACCTGTTTTCGGGAACCATCCGCGAAAATATAAGGTATGGCAAGTTTGACGCCACTGACGAGGAAATTGAAGCCGCCATCAAGATTGTAGCTGCAGACGGTATCATCAACAACATGGAAAACGGCCTTGATACAAATATAGGAGAAGGCGGCGACAGGCTGTCCACTGGTGAAAAACAGCTTATTTCATTTGCACGTGCAATAATAGCCAATCCACGAATCTTTGTACTCGATGAGGCTACCTCCTCAATTGATACACAGACGGAACAGCTTATTCAGGAAGCTATAATGCATATATTGAAAAACAGAACCTCCTTCCTCATCGCCCACAGGTTGTCTACTATCAAGAAAGCCGACCTTATACTTGTGGTCAAGAACGGTAAAATCATCGAAAGAGGAACTCATAAGGAACTGCTCAGACAAAAAGGTTATTACCACTCTCTGTATCTCAAGCAGTTTGAAGAAGAGACCGGAGCGGCAGTTTTAAATAAAAAATAATTTTTTCGTATGATTTTTTCCGTTTAACCAAATAGTAAAAACTTAAAAGCCCTGAAGCTCCGCTGAAAATCAGCATATGCTTCAGGGCTTTTACTTACTCCGGACATTTTATTTTAAGATATGCTCATACATCAAATTTTATATCATATGCCTTTTTCTATTTCTGAACAGCTGCTGCCGGTTTATAGAGCCTGTTGTACAAAACCAGCTCTGCATGGTCTGTTCAGCTCCAGTTTTCCTTTTGATTCTTATTTAACCTTCCGTATTTTATCTGGCGCGTACACCACCTCACAGCCATTGCGGGTGTATATCATACCGCTTGCTATAGGATTGTTGTAAGGTTCCCCCTCTGCTCCGCCTATTAAATCCAACAGAGTCAGTTTCAATTCATTAATAAATGTAAGCGGTAACGGTTCCAGACTGTGACCGTTACATATGATATCAAAATCCTTCTGGTACCGATCCGTACTGTTCAATATTTCAAGATATTCTTCGAGAGTACTTGATTCGGCCAGCTGCATCCAGATATGATTGTTAAGTCCGTCTCCTGAAAAAAGTATGCGGTGTTTTCTGTCCAGCAGGCCGATACTGCCTGGTGTATGTCCTTTCAGTGAAATTACTTCAAGCTGGACATCTCCCAGATCAACAATATCTCCCACAGATATAAAATCTAATTCAGGTTTTGCATTGAGCCATTTATCCAATTCATCAGGTGAAAGTTCGTATTCTCCTGCCGAGCTTTTTCCTACTTGAGGTTTTCTAATATTGCAATGTCTTTCAAAGACAGGCATTTCATCCTTATTCATATAAACCCTGTCAAAATAATGTCCTCCAAATGCATGGTCATTATGTCCATGTGTGAAAACTACTGCCGTTACCGGTTTATGAGTTATCTCCTCAACTTTGCTCTTTAAATTTAAAAATCCGTAGCCTGTATCTATAACCGCTGCCGAGGTTTTACCCTCAACCACGTAAATATTTGTATTCCTGTCCCTTATCAGGATAACCTCGGGCATAATTTCAACAATTTCATATTCCATACGTCAATCCCCCCTATTTATGTTATATTATACCACTTGTTTAACGTAATTCAATTATAACGCACATACTTTATTCCTGAGGAATATACTGTTCAATACTTGCATCCTCAAAACTTCCCATCTGATTGTATGCAGCCAGGGCGGCATCAACAAGCTGAAGTCCAAGGGTGGCTCCCGTTCCCTCACCCACTCTCATCCCTAGACTCAGCATGGGTTCCATGTCGAGTGCCTTCATCACTGCGGTAAAGCCCTGTTCTGCCGAGCAATGAGACGGCAGCATGTAATCCCTCACCGCCGGGTGTATCCTGAATGCAGCCAGAGCAGCGGCGGCTGAAATAAAACCGTCAATTACTGCAGGGATTTTGTATATGGCAGCACCCAGGAAACATCCAGCAAGCCCGGCAATATCAAAACCTCCTACTTTTGCAAGTACATCCACCGGATCGGTTGGCTGCGGCTCATTTATTTCAATGGCCCTTCTGATCACCTGGATTTTGTTTAAATATGCTTCTTTTGATAATCCCGAGCCCAAGCCTGCCAGGTCTTCAACAGGGATCCCTGTCAATACCGATGAAACCGCACTGCTGGTGGAAGTATTGCCTATTCCCATTTCACCTGTTGCAAAAATATGTATTCCGGCTTCTTTAAGCTCTCCGACAACCTCAATTCCTGTAAGAATTCCTCGAATTGCCTCTTCACGGGTCATGGCTGGTCCTTTTGCCATATTCCACGTACCTTTTCTTATTTTCCTGGCAATAATCCGGGAATCCTTAAAATCCGCATCAACACCTATATCAACAATTTTCAGATCGGCATTGACAAGTCTTGAAAATACATTTATTCCTGTGATGCCCCGTGTAAAATTGCAGGTTACCGAAGCAGTCACGCTTTTGGGGCAGGAGCTGACGTTCTCTTCAACCACGCCGTTATCCGCACACATTATTACAACAGCCTTTTTATCTGTTCTGGGTTCAGAAGTACTGTTTATACCGGCCAGCCTTACCACAATATCCTCAAGCTTTCCAAGGCTGCCCAGCGGCTTTGTACGGCTGTCCCACCTGCTCTGGGCAGCAGCCATTGCCTCCTGATCAAGGGGAGTTATTTTATTTAATCCGAATATATCATTTTCCACATTGACCTCCCAAGCCACATATTGGCTTTTAGCCGCATGGCGGCCACAAAATAAAATGAAATCTGCTTACTCCTCTGACGCTATAAGGCGAATAAAGGAGGTTAATTGGCATGTGCGTTTTCAAATGTCAACAGTAAATGCCCATAACCAATATACAGTAATATCTCATATCTCTTTATAATTTAACATATTTTTTGCCCCTTTGGTTACCTGCATTTCAAATAATATTCTTCATTTAAAATAATCAAATTACTTTTGCCGGTTCTTTCTCACATAACCCAGTGTAATCCAGCCTAACAGCAGGTATATGAGGATTACTACCACCAGGGTCAAAATCCTCTCATTGAGAGACCCGTCGGCAAACAGGACTGGCCCCAGCCCAAAGAATGTAACAAGTATAAATACAGCTCCCATAAAAATATAAAATACAGTTTTCACGGCATCTACCTCCCCTTGTTATTTTATATTTATACTGCCCATAAAAGGTACTTTTATATAATTTCTGCCTTTTTTTTATCAATTATATCTGTATAATAAGGATATATGAACTATAACTTTAAAAATTTCGCTGAGTGAATACGGTGAGTTTGACCTGGAGGTCCATTCTGGATTTGACTTGCGCGCTGATTGGAGATTAGATGAAAGTTCTTGGTATAGTTGTTGAATACAATCCCTTTCATAACGGACATATCTATCATATATCGAGGTCAAGGGAAATTACAGGCAGTGATGCCGTAGTATGTGTTATGAGCGGAAATTTCATTCAAAGGGGTGAACCTGCCCTGTTGAATAAATTTGCAAGAGCAGAAACTGCTCTGCACAACGGAGCCGATCTTGTTATCGAACTGCCCCATCCCTATGCCATGTCAAGTGCCGAATCCTTTGCTTTCGGAGCAGTAAAAATACTTGACGGCATCGGTATTGTGGACTGTATTTCCTTCGGCAGCGAACATGGAAATGTTGAGGCTCTGGAGTTTATTGCCGGAATACTGGCAGCCGAACCTGAAGAATACAGGCTCGAACTCAAAAAGCAGCTGGAGCTTGGTCTTGCCTTCCCGGTTTGCAGGCAAAATGCACTAAAGAAATATCTAATTGACACCAATGTACCTGATTTATCAGATCTGCTTGAAACTTCAAATAATATATTGGGTATAGAGTATTTAAAAGCCTTGAAAAAACTCAACAGCCCTATAAAAGCATATACTGTTGCAAGGATATCAAACTGCTATAATTCAGCGGAACTTACAGGACCTGTATCCAGTGCTACCGCAATAAGAAACAGTATTGTCGGCAGCACTGCAGCGTACAATATATCCAGGGAGACGGCACAGGCACTTCCGCCCTTTTCACAGACGGTGATAGAACGGGAATTCTCTTCCGGCAAGGGTCCCAACAGTATAAAAATGTTTGAGGACATTATCTTTAGCCTCATAAGACGTATGAGCCCCGGACAATTAAGAGAATTCTCCGGCGTATCGGAGGGCCTGGAGTACAGGATCAAAAGTGCCGGAGAAAATACCGGTTCTATTGAAGAACTTATCGGTAGTATCAGTACAAAAAGATACGCTCAAACCCGGATTCAGAGAATCCTGTTTTCCATGCTGACCGGATTGACAAAAGCTGAGGCAGAGTTGTTCATGCAGTACGGCGGCCCTCAATATGCCCGAATTCTCGGCTTCAACAATACCGGCCGCCAGCTTCTTTCCATGATGAAAAAAAAATCATCCCTGCCTGTTATTGTGAAGACCGCCGACTTTAAAAACTCATGCAACAAACTGCTTGCAAGAATGCTGGAAATTGAAGCCTTCTCAACAGACATGTATGTTTTGGGATATAAAAATCCGGCCTGTAGAAAGGCCGGACAGGAGTTTACACAAAATATTACGATAGTTAAGTAAATTAACTCGTGGTGCTAGTAGTCTGAATAATCTTAACTTTCAGTTCTTGAAGTTAGTATGGAAGTACATGTATAATCAGTAACAATTTTTACTGGCAATATTATTATACTCAGCTAGCACAACGCTTTCATTTATATTTCCATTATTATAGGAAGTATCATCGGTTTACGCTTTGTCTTCTCATAAATGCAGTCCTTAAGTGCTTCGCGGATAGCGGTTTTTCTTATTGACCAGTCACCGTGATTTTTCCCGTCGCATTTGAAAACAGCCTGTTTGGCAATATCCTTAAGCTGCTCCATAAGATCCTCAGATTCACGGACATACACAAAACCTCTTGAAATTATATCAGGACCGGCAACAACATTTCCGGTGTCACCTTCAATTGTTATTACCACTACAATCAAACCATCCTGTGACAGATGCTTTCTATCCCTTAAGACAACATTTCCAACGTCACCGACTCCCAAACCATCCACCAGAACCTTGCCGGCAGTGACGCTTCCGTTGATTTTGGCAGAATCACCGGTAAGTTCAAGTACTTTGCCGATATCCAGAATAAAGGTGTCTTCCTTGTTCATACCCATTTTAACCGCCAGATCTGCATGCTGTCTCAAATGCCTGTGCTCGCCATGCACCGGCATAAAGAATTTCGGCTTTACCAGACAATGTATGAGTTTGATCTCTTCCTGACAGGCGTGTCCCGAAACGTGCGTATCGGCCAAAGCTTCATATATTACATTTGCGCCTTTTTTGAAAAGCTCATTTATTACTCGTGATATAAGTTTTTCATTTCCCGGAATAGGTGAGGCTGAGATTATAACAGTATCACCGGGAACAATTTCCACCTTTTTGTGTTCGGAAAAAGTTATCCTCGTCAACGCAGACATAGGTTCTCCCTGGCTGCCTGTGGTGATGATGACAAGTTTGTCCTGCGGAACCTTATCCATGTTTTCCATTTCAACAAGCACACCTTCGGGAACATTCAGATAGCCCAGTTCCATTGCAACATTAACCACATTTATCATGCTTCTGCCGATGACGGTTACTTTCCTCCCGAATTTCACAGCTGCATTAAATATTTGCTGCACTCTGTGGACATTGGATGCAAAGGTGGCAACAAGAATCCTGCTTCTGCAATTCATGAAAATCTCGTTAAAGGTTTCACCCACGGTACGTTCCGACATGGTATAGCCTTCTTTTTCAACATTGGTGCTGTCACACATAAGAAGCAAAACGCCTTTTTTGCCCAGTTCGGCCAATCTGGCTAAATCCATAGGCGCTCCTTCGATAGGAGTATAATCAATTTTAAAATCACCTGTATGGACAATGGTTCCAACGGGTGAAAAAATTGCCAGAGAAACCGAATCTGCAATACTGTGAGTTGCTCTGATAAATTCGACCTTGAAAGCCCCAAGTTCAATTGTCTGTCCGGGATTAACAGTCTGCAGATGGACAACATCAATAAGACCGTGTTCCTCCAGCTTGTATTTCACAAGGCCCAAAGTTAATTTTGTTCCATAGACCGGAACATTAAGTTCTCTCAAAACATACGGAAGAGCACCAATATGATCCTCATGTCCATGAGTCAGCACTATTGCTCTTACCCTTTCCTTATTTTTAACCAAATAACTTACATCCGGTATGACTAAATCTATTCCAAGCATTTCATCTTCCGGAAATGAAAGTCCGCAGTCAACTACGATAATATCATCACCGTATTCGAAAGCTGTTATATTTTTGCCTATCTCCTGCAAACCACCCAGTGGTATTACTTTTAATTTCTTTTTACTTTTTGACACAATTAATCCTCCAATTTAAGTGTATAAATTAATCTTTTAATATAGGGTTTTACCCTCAGCCCTTATATTGTGAAATAACATGCTTATACTCATCCAATATGGTACAGGTAATATTATCCCAGTTATAAAGTCTATGTACTTTTTTTAATGCATTATTTTTTATTCTTTCCGTCAAGCTGTTGTTTTTCAGCAACTCCAATATGCAATCTGCAAGGGAATTGGAATTTCCACTGTAAAACTTCATTCCATCCTCCCTGTGATTAACTATTTCACTTAACCCTCCAACATCTGATACAACAACAGGAATGCCCGCTACCATTCCTTCCAGTGCAACAATGCCAAAAGGTTCATATGTGCTCGGAAATACAGCCATATCGGAACACTTATAAAGTTTTAACAATACCTCCTCGCTTACAAAACCAGTAAAATATACCTTGTGGGTGATATTCAGCTGTTTGCTCAATTCAATAAGATTATTTAAACACGGTCCTTTGCCCGCAATTACAAACTTAATATCATTATAATTTTCTAAAATCTTCGGTATGGCATTTAATAAAACATGTACTCCCTTTTCATTCACTAGTCTTCCCACAAAAAAAACAATTTTTTCATTGCCGGAAGCATAATTTTGTCTGAAAACACGGTCGGCCGCCGCGTTGTCAAACTTTCTCAGATCAATGCCGTTATTGATTATCCTGAGCTTTCTGTTATCCGTATTAAATATTGATAACAGCTCATTCCACATATAATTACTGTTTACGATTACCCTGTCGGATTCGTTAATCAACCAGCTTTCCACACTGTTTATTGTTCTCTGCATATCATTATGTATTCCGCAATTTCTTCCATACTCGGTGGCATGGATAGTTGCAATAAGCGGAAGACCAAAAGATTTTCTCAGAACTCTCGCTGTATAAGCTATAAGCCAGTCATGCCCATGTATTATATCAAATTTTATATTTTTGACAAGGTCTACAGCATATTCAATCATGGCAAAGTTGAGCTGCATTACCCATTCCACAAAATTATTCGAAGCATTATTGTAGACATGCACTCTATGTACAGTTACAAATTTATCCTGTTCATGCTCGGCAGTTCCCGGTTCCCAACAGGTCAGAACATGAACTTCATTGCCGCATCTGCCCAAGTTTTGAGCCAACTCATAAACTACCCGGGAAATTCCGCCTATTATTCTTGGAGGATACTCCCAAGAGAGCATTAAAATTTTCATAACCTTCCTCAATTTCACTGACGAGTAGTTTTTGCAAAGTCAATTACGAAACCTTCAAAATTAAATGCTGGAAGGGCAAAGGTTCAACCGTAATTGACTTTAAGAACCTATTTCAATTATACATAATATTACAATTGCTTTTATTATTCTATCATACCAAAATTGTTTTTTCAAAAACATTTAACCATTGTTTATATTATTCATTTACCAATATTTTATGGTGTCTAAACACCATACCTTCATATTCTCCATTATTACCCGTATATAAATTGAAGCAACCGGGTTCAGTATTGTTGCAGCAACTAATTTCCAGTATTTTCAAAGCCTTGCGGCTTATCGACCTGCACCGGCTATTCCCCATCATTATCAAATACATATTGACACAAATTCTATTTGATTTTATAATAATACTACTATTAATGACGATCTCTTTTGTTTTACCCGGACGATTAAACGAAAAAGATATGTAAGGGCAGAAGTTTTTACTTCTGCTTTTTGCATTGTGCCAGAAACTATTTCATGTACACCTGCCAATCGGTATTTTCAAAAACTGTTATTATTCATCTTTTAAATTACATAAAAAAAGTATTTCAATCTTTTAAAATTGAAATACTTTTTGGCTGCGGGTTAAGGATTTGAACCCTAACAAACTGAGCCAGAGTCAGTCGTGCTGCCGTTACACAAACCCGCAACGTTTTCAACAAGGAGTATTTTAGCACGGTCCAATTATTATGTCAATACATTTTTTATTAATAATATTTTTATTTTTTTAAATTGTTACTATTCATTTCTTTTATAAAATCTTTTATAAAATCTTTTGTAAAATATGAATCTGAATATATTGGCAGCTGACACTGCCTATATTTCCACAAGTTCACCTGTTGAAAACAGATAAATATAGCGTTGGGCAACCTTTAAACCCGTAAGTTTTTCCAGGGCTCTTGAATAATAGGACAGCTGGACTTCATATCTCTCCATGACTTTTTCAGTGCTTCCTGCTTCCATATAGTCGGTCTTATAATCAATCAGCACAAGTCCATCATCCTCCTCAAAGTAACAGTCAATAACTCCCTGCAGCAGTATTGTTTCATCGGGATCAACCTGCCCGTCCGGAATTTCATAAAGTTCCGCCAAGGGCAGTTCAAGATTGAAGGGGACTTCTCTGTAAACCTTTTCCGCTGCCGTTACCCGACCTCCTATATCAGAGTCTATAAACCGCTTGATCTTTTTAATATCAATACATTCCGCCTGCTGCAAAGTTAACAGCTCCTTATTGACCATATCCGAAAGCTGCCTCTCTATATCCCCGTCGGCAAAGTCAATATGCTGCATGACAAAATGCGTGACAGTACCCTTTTCGGCAGCAGACAAACCATTTCTTTCCTGAAGAAAAGCCGGCTTTTTTATACCGGTGCGTTTTAATATACTTGATTCCTCACCTTCGTCGTTTATAATGAAATATCTTTTCAGTTCGGTAACAGACAGCTTGGATGGTATGCCTGTCAATGTCAGATAAGGATACTTCCAGGAAAGCCGTCTTTTAATCTCCTCATCTACATTCCGGTCAAAATCATGTTTTTTTTCAAGCCAGTCCATAATATCAACCTGGTCCTGATCTTCGGTATCAAGTTTGCCGGTGACCGAAATGTCTTCACTTTTTTTTATGGACACCTTCCACAATGCTTCTCCCCCTATGTGCGGGAGTTCGGTATCGTTTCCCGTACCTGCCGCAAACCTAAGATTGAGTGCATTTTCATGTCTCATAACGGCAGGGCATATCCAGTCAAGATAATTCTGCGCTTTGGCCATTTCATGAGCAGGAAATTTAGTCTGCCCGCTGCCGGCTATTGAAAGCCATTTCGCAGCAGCCTTTTCCATATTGCCCACCGCTCCTGTCAGGATCAGCTTTTCTCTGGCTCTGGTAAGGGCTACATACAGTATGCGCATTTCCTCCGACAGGGTTTCCATTCTGACCTTTTGGCTTATTGAAAGCTTTGGCACCGACGGATATCTGATTCTTTTTCTATGGTCGACAAAATCAGGGCCAAAGCCCAGCTCCTGGTGCAGCAATATTCCTTTGTACATATCCTGAAAATTAAACTTCTTTCCGCAGCCGCTGACAAATACAACCGGAAACTCCAGGCCCTTACTCTTATGTATACTCATGAGCCTGACAACATTGTCATTTTCACCGAGTACTTTGGCACTCCCCATGTCTCCCCTGCCGGTTTTAAGCTTATCAATAAAGTTTATAAAGTTGAACAGGCCCTTATAGCTGGTTTTCTCAAATTGGAGTGCACGTTCGAACAACACCCTTAGATTGGCCTGTT
Organism: Bacillota bacterium; assembly: GCA_023386445.1. Classification (GTDB taxonomy): domain Bacteria; phylum Bacillota; class Clostridia; order Acetivibrionales; family DSM-1351; genus Ruminiclostridium. The sequence goes on from JAEWJR010000073.1 coordinate 18,018, forward strand.
TTCTCTCACCGTCCCGCATGGCTCCCACAATGCTGAAGTAACCGGTATCATTGTACAGCTGCCAGATAAGCTTATGCGTGGACATATACATTGACATGGCTCTCCACTGTTCAAGCCGTTCCATAAAAGCTCCGGCTTTCAGACCGGCGCCGGTGCTGTTTTCTGCCAGAAGTTTCAGCGCATCAAACAGGGCGGCTTTCCTGTCAGCCAATCTCAATTCTGCCAGATCGTCAGTGCTGAAATTTGCTATGGGAGATCTGAGAACAGATAAAAGAGGTATATCCTGGTAAGGATTATCAATTATTTGAAGAAGTGACAGGACTACCTGTACTTCAGGGGTTTTGAAAAAACCGCTTCCCGTGTCGGCAAAGGCAGGGATTCCAAGGCCTGCAAGCTCCTCACAAAACACTTCTGTCCAATTCTTTGTAGTTCTGAGCAAGATGACGATATCCCTGAACTGTAATTCCCTGTAACGGTTTATTTTCTTGTCAAATATGCAGAACCTTCCGCCCTCCCTGTCTGTCCGCAGCAGTTCGGCAATCCTGCCTGCCACCATGCGTGCTTCTTTTTGAAGGTTGTCCAGTATTTCTTCCTCTTCCTGAGACTCTGCCTCCTCCTCGTTTTCTTCGGTTTCGCCTTCGGCATTCTGAACTGCTGCAGTTTCCATAAGCAGCAGTTCCACATCCCCTCCCGCAATACAGTTGGCTTCATTGTTTTCGGGGAAACCGGCACCGGGATTCAATCTTTCATTTTCATCATACTCAAGTTCTCCGACACTTTCGGACATTATCTGTTCAAATATGAAATTTACTCCGTCGACAACTTCTTTTCTGCTCCTGAAGTTTTTAAAAAGCAGGATTTTTCTATATAAACCTTCAGACTGATCCGAATAGCTGTTATATTTGTTCATGAATAATTCCGGTTTAGCCTGTCTGAACCTGTAGATACTCTGTTTAACATCTCCTACCATGAAAACATTCGGGGTCCCCCTGTCTTCCCTGGAAATCATACCTATTATTATCTCCTGTACAAGATTGCTGTCCTGGTATTCATCCACAAGGATTTCTATAAACCTGTCCTTATAGGCTGCTGCAACGGCTGAAGGACGGATTTTGCCCGATTCATCCGTCTCAGAGAGAATTTTGAGGCAGAAATGCTCCAGATCGTTGAAATCCACCGCCGCTTTCATCTGTTTTTTTCCGGAATACCTGTTTCCAAACTCTATTACCAGCCGTGATGCACATTTTATCAGGGGATACATTATTCTGAGGTCGGAAATTATTTCCTCCGATTTCTGAAAGAAAACTTCTTCCTTAAGATTTTTTATACAGGCTTTCAATTCATCCCTGGCCTGTTTGACCTGCTCCTGTACCAGCTTGTCCGCATCCTTGCCGCAGTTGGGCAGTCTGCCGAAATCAAAATTTCCGAGATAGGAATAAATTTCATCCCATTCAGCAGGTATATATTCACCGGCTTCATATGCCGGATCAGACTGTCTTCGTCCCTGTATGAGGTTTATCAGGACTGAAAGCCTATCCATATCTTCCTGAAAAACAGGCAGATATTTATCCAGACCTACAGCAAGCTCCAGCTTGCTGCAAGCGGCCTCGACAATACTTTTCAAGCCCTTCAGATTCAGTTCTGCCGATTGCAGAATTATCTTTCCCCATTCTGTACTTCCAAAGTCACCATCAAAATCAGGACAGAATTTTTCAGCCTGGTCTATGAGCCATTGCTCCGGCCAGGGATAGCTCTGTACAAAGCCGTATATATTCATTACCATTTCCTGCAGCCTCTGATCATCACGATTTGTACCATAGGACTCCAGCAAATCAAAGAAATCCTGATTTTTCTCCTCCTCTTCATATATTTCCTCAAAGAGCTCATTTATGGTTTCCAGCTTCATAAGTGAGGCTTCTGTTTCATCAAGTATTCTGAAGTTAGGATCTATATCCAGACTCTGAAAATTGTTTCTGATGACCTCGAGGCAGAAGGAATGTATAGTTGTGATTGAAGCCTTGTTCAGCAGTGCCAGCTGCCTTTGGATGCTTTTGGAGGCTTTCTTATCCTCTATAGCCTTTGATATTGCCGCTCCTATTCTCTCTCTCATTTCAGTGGCAGCAGCATTGGTAAAGGTTACTACCAGCAGGGAATCTATATCTATTGGATTTTTTTCATCTATGATTTTTTGTATTATTCTCTCAACAAGAACTGCTGTTTTTCCGGCACCAGCAGCTGCTGCCACCAGCAAATTGCAGTCCTTTTCGGATATGGCAGCCTGCTGCTCCCTTGTCCACATGGTCTCAGCCATATTAACCTCCCAAGCCATGCTATGGCTTTGAGCCGCATTGCGGCCACAAAATGTAATTAAAACTTATATCCTTTATCGCAATATGGCGAATAAAGGAGGTTTATATATTTACTGTTGTTCCAACGTATTGTACATAAGGTTCCAAACGTCGTCGTTCCCTCTGTCATGCAGCAGCCTGTAACTGTTCTCACGTTGGGTAAGGTCAAACTGGCATATTGAAGAATAGCTGCAGTATTGACAGGAGGTAATTTTTTTCTTTTTATAGGGTTTAATAGGTACATTTCCCTTCATAATCTCGGCACACAAATCCTTCAGCAGTTTTTTTACATAGCTCCTTAAGACCGTAAACTGCTCCAAGGTAGCCACCGAGGACTTTCCTAGGGTTTCACCCTTGTTGATCCTGGCAGGAATTATCATGGAACTGCCATCCATATCATTGTCCATGTGCCTTATGAGCTGAACATCCGCCAGCAGAAGGCCCTTCATTTTCAATTTTTTCATAATGGCGACCTCTATCTCTTCAGCCGTAGCTGTTCCGGAGCCCTTAACAATGGGGTCATCCACCTTGAAATACAGCATACCGCCGGGGTACACACTGCTGTCATTTTCCCTGCCTGAGTTCTCCCACAGGGCATCCATATATGTAATCAACTGCATCTGTAAACCGTAATATACATCACTTAGTCTGAAATCCTTCTGCCCCGACTTATAGTCTACAATTCTCAGATAGGTTCCGTCATTTGTTTTCAAGGCATCGACTCTGTCTATTCTTCCCACCAGAGTTATCTTTTCTCCCGAATCCAGTTCTATGACGATGGGAGGAAACTTGCCTCCCTCCCCAAAATCCATTTCATAACCGACAGGCTCAAAGCTGCTTCTTCTGATATGTTCGGCAATAAGCCATACCGCTCTTGCAACTACTCTTTTAAGTCTCACGGTCAGAGCTCTGAACCTTTTTGAACCGCCTAAAATGGTATTCTTCATACCCTCAAGCAAATTGTCAACTATTATGGATACCTGTTCGGCGCACCACTCTCTTTCAATAGCCCGCCAGGAAAGTTCCCGCTCCTCCACCATTTTTGAAAACCGTTCAATTACCGAATGCATAAAGGTTCCCACATCGGGCGGGCTCAACTGATATATCTTGCGTTCCCGCGCTCCCAGGCCGTACTGGACATAATACGCAAAGGGACAGGAGGTATACTTCTCAAGTCTGGATACGCTGGAATAAGCGTTGTCTCCGTATAACCGGCGTATTTTTTCCCTGCTTACGGGAAATGCAATGTTTCTATATTTAAATGCATCTCCCATCAGTTCACATTTCAGCTTCCACTCGGCCTGGACAGAATACCACTCATAAACTTTCTGCCAGAGCGGACTTATATCGGCACCGTTATTTCTTTCCCTCAATGCCAGTACCAGCCGGTTAAAGGCCGGCAGCGGCGATGATATGAGCTGCAGGTATTCCGCGTCTTTTGCAGGTTTTAGCAGATTGCTGCTGCAGGTCACCTGAGGAAACACCTTCTTTATTCTGGATATGATGATTGACGGCCTCATGGTTTTTCCTTCATGATCCGCTATGGGCCAGCTTACTCGTAAATATTGCTTGGGTGTTGTCAAAGCCCTGTAAATCAGATTCTGCTCGTCAAACACCTGAGTTTTTGTGTCGCTGGCCAGCTCGATACCCTTATTGTTGAGCGCCAGTCTGTCTGCATCTGTAAGAATACCTTCATTCATGCCGGCCGACGGAAAAACTCCGTCATTTGCACCTAATATGTAGAGTGCTTTGACTTCATGGCTTTTTGAGTGTTCAACACTTCCCACCAGAACCTGGTCGAGGGATACGGGTATTGATGAAATCTTATACTCTGCCAGGCCGATTTTGAGGATATTGGTAAACCGTTCAACTCCTGTGGTATCCTCCCCCAGCACCTCTACCGCCTGATCAAAAACCTCCATAAGTATGTTCCAAACCTGCTCATATTCAGAGGCAAGTCTTAATTTTCCAGTTTTATTAAACAGCTCTATATATTCTTCAATTCTGACGTCAATGCCCAGCTCAACAAGGTATTCGTACAGGCAGCTGCAAAAATCCGCCGCTCTTTTTCTGCCTTTTGTCTTCTCTCTGAAGCGGATAAGTGGCGCGCATATGATTTTCCGTGTTTCATTTATTTCATGAAGCTGTTCCTCAATTGAGGAATCCAATCTGTCATCGGGAACCAGCTCAGGCTTCATAGTCCACGCTGCAGTTTGAGTCCATCTGCTACCCCTGATACCACAGGCCAGAACATAATTTTCCAGTTTATCTATCCTGGATTTCTCAAAACCGAGAAGCCCCGATTTCAAGTATCTGAAAACCGACTCATAAGACCAGTTTTCAATAAATATCTCCAGCATTGACAGAACAAGTTTGATAAGCGGGTGATTGGATATCTCGGCTTTTGAATCTATAAAGCAAGGTATGCCGTACTCCTCAAAAATCACTTCCATCAAATCCTGATAACCTGCCAGATTTCTTGTGACTACGGCTATGTCCTTATATCTCAGGCCGTTATCCCTGCACTGCCTGATAATATCGGCCGCACACTCCTCTATTTCGGTATATATGTTAACAGCTTCAAATAACCCGATATCTGAAGTCTGTTTTGTATAAACACTGTATGGATATGTAAAATAATTCTCCTCAAGAGCAGCCAGTTCCACACTGTTTTTGAATCTTGGGGGCACTTCTCCGGAGCAGCCTACAGGAGGAAGTATATCAACCAGATTTGCGCCGGCAAAATTTACAAATTTTTTATAGGCTTTTTTGGCTGAATAAAATACATCCGAAATGTCTGAATTATCATCCTCCAAAACATCGGTGCACACAGTTATGTATACCATATTTGCCCTGGACATCAATTTTGAAATGACCTCAAACTCCTGCGGAGTAAAACCTGAAAAGCCGTCTATCCATATATCGGCGTTATCATACATCCTTGTATCACCCAGCTTCATTGACAGGAGTGTTAGTTCATCGTCAGCATCCCTGTACCTGGAATTAAGCATCTCTTCAAATTTCGAATATATGAGTTTTATTTCGTGTAATTTCTGACTGAGGTAGGAATTGCCATCAAAATTTTCGAGAATATTTTCAAGATCACCCGGTTTGACACTGTATCTTTTTAATTCTGTTATCAGCCCTGAAATAGTATTGACAAAACCCTGACACCCTGCGGATTTGTGAAATATAGCAAAGTCGTCCTTCATTTTATCAAGTATATTGTACAAAATCATGCATTTGCCTGCAGGATGAACATGAGGGTAGGTTATTCCGCCCACTTCGTTCAGAACACGATAGGCCATTCTTCTGAAACTTAAAACTTCGGTCTTCAGAATTCCGCCTGTTTCCAAAACCTTAATCAGATCATGCTCGGCCTGAAAGGTATATTGCTCAGGTACAAGCAGAACAAGCTTTTTGGAGTTATCTTCAAGTATTTTTGTTTTTATTTGCTTCAAGCAATGAAAGGATTTTCCAGAGCCAGCCCGTCCATAAATAAATTGAAGGCTCATATCTTGTGTACTCCTCTGTCTATGAAATTGATATTCTTATAATTTTCTATGATTGCGTCTCGCCAATGGTCTTATCTGTCCTTTTGATTAGAAAAGCAGTTAACAGGTAAAAAAGGACAGAAGTAACAATTGCCGATACAAGACCGCCTATGGGTTCGAAGGTCGAAGTGGAAAATACCGTATTTGTAGGAAGTACCGTATCCGGATAGCTTACCAGTAAAAAACAGAACAGATTATTGACAGCATGTGCGCCCATGGCTGCCTCCAGCGAATTTGTCCTTATTGTTATCATGGCGAGTACCATACCTGTTACAAAGTAATTCAGAACCATGCAGACAGTGCTGAAGACCCCAAGCTTGTTTGAAGCATAAATCTCCGGGTTGGCAAGATGGGGCAAAGTAAACAGTACACCTGAAATTACTGAAAGCAGCAGACCATTATTTATTTTAACCCCGAAGCTTTGTATGACATATCCTCTGAACACCACTTCTTCTGCCGTTGTCTGTATAGGCGTCATTAACAGAATAAGAGGAAGCGTATACCAAAATTTCGATGCGTCAAAAGAAAAGGTATAGGTCCCGGGATTAAAAAAATAATCCGCTGCTGTTCCGGCTGCCAGCAATAGTCCGAATACGGCAAAACCGATCCAAAAATTTGACCACTTGATTTTGCCCCTGTAATTGAATATTGTACCAAAAGGCCTTTTATGTATCCATTTAACAGCTATAAAAGCTCCTATAAACATAGAATAAATTGATAAATTGGTAAAGATATAGTTAATGACAGGACTTACATATTTATTTAAAAACCCCATGGCATTCGTTCTTAAAATCGGATCAAACAGCGCATCCTGATTAGTTATCAAAATGTAAATCATCGGAATTGAGGCAATCAATCCTCCAATAAAAAAATAGAAATACAAAATAACCGATACTGATGCCGTAAACCTTGAAGGCCTAATATTCCCTATCCTTGCCAAGTCCTGATATTTTGTAGTCAATTTATAAATCCCCCCATAATATTAAAGAGTAAAATTTTAAACACTAAAAAATTGTAAAGCAATTAATTTATTATACCATTTTACACTCGCCTTTTGAATGCATAATGTTGGACAATGTTTTTAACTGTTGTTTATAATAGGCATCACTTAATATTCCATTTTATGGATTCGGAATACGCAAGTGCGTTGGCTGCTTCCATTCCGCTCTGAAGCGCGCCCTGCTGCCACCTGTGCAATGCCGATATGTGTTCTCCTGCAAAAAATACCCTGCCATTGTATTCAGGAAGTGTCATAGGCCATGAAAATAACTTTTTCTGCTCGGGAGTAAAATAACAAAATGCTCCCCTGAACAGCGGATCCGAGGTCCAGTTTTGAGTTTTATAAGCTGCAACTATTGAATCAAGCATGCCCACGGGTAGACCATGTACCTCTTCCACATCCCGTTTTATTTTTATTATACGCTCGTCTTCAGTCATATTTCCAAGTCTGACGGCATCCAGATTAAAATTGTAGGACCCGAGTATAACTCCCGGCTCATTTGGGCTTTTTGCCTTTGCGTAGTGTGAGGTATACCAGATTGTTGTTACCGGAAGATCTGTATATGAACCTCCCCCTGTTATCCCCTGTTCTTCCCAGAATCTGCGGTTGCAATATATAGCCGTTTTCTGGGCATTGCCGTAATTAACCTCTTTGATGGCCTGCATTTTTATACTGCTGAACATGGGTTTTATCTCAAAAGTCCTCAGTACTGAAAAAGGAACTGCACAGACTAAATTATCGAAGCTCTTGTATTGTATACGATCAGATTTGTCATTTGTATATGAAACAGAAACAGTATTATCCTCATTATAAAATATACCCTTTACCGAATAACCGGGCTTATAATTTACATTACCAAGTTGGGATACGGGAATATCCGGATAATATTTTTCAGGGTTTTTACTTGTAAAAGAACTGCAAAAGGCCAGCGGAAGCTTAACCATGCCGCCAGCTATCTGATACATATACCAGAAACTAACCGGGTAATACTCCTGAACAAAATCCACGTAATTGTTATATAAAAATTCCCCTCCAATGGGGAATAGATTTGACAAGAGGTTTATGGCACCCTGGCTGAGCTTTCTCCACTGGAACATCTGCCTGACATTAAGACTGTCCCAAAAGAGCAATTGACGGCTGTAATCGGGCAGCACCCGGATTATTTCGCTTCTTGCCCTGGGCGGAGCCAACAATACAGGTGCTTCAATACCGTAATAACCCAACTCCTGCCAGGGCGTTTCAGCCTCCCACCCCGTCATCTCATAGCTTGGGTAAATGTATTTCATTACATTTTCACCCATCGGGTCATTTCTTACTCTGGTCTGATGTAAATATATAAATGTATTGGGGTCGTTTTGAATCCATGGAATTGTTTCGAGTCCGAAAAGGTTTATGTAATACCATACTGTCTCATGATTCACAGGTATTCTCATAGGCCCGAATTCACCATAGAACTTCTTTTCCTCATCAAAATAATATGTATATACCCTTCCTCCCACTCTTTCCCTATTAGCTTCAAATATTTCAATATCATAGCCCAGCTTTCTTAATTCAAAAGCTGAGGACAACCCTGCAAGGCCTCCGCCGATAATTCCTACGCTTTTCCCCTTAAACTGACCCGGACCGGCAATACTTGTTATGGGCCGGGGTGGAGAAAATGCCTTATAAATATAATCATAATCTTCGGTATGACAGGCTCTGTACAAAGCATAATATGACATTATGCTTCTTTCATAGTCCGTAGGGTTTGCAGGCTGCTGAGGCCCTGGTATCTTTGGATTCAATAGATTTGGACAAATCATACTGCCACCTGACTACAAATTATTCCTATTGAAGTATATGAAAATTAAATTATATGTGTGTTAATTGAAAAAACGCTTCACAATTTAATTAAAAACTATTTGATAATAAAATTTGGGGTATATTAAATTATAGGGAATTAATTCAGAAAATAATTTTATAAAAAGTATTGTTTCATATAACAATGCAAGTAAGTTTATACTGAAATTGGAGGTATTTTATGTATGATGTTATAATCATCGGGGGCGGTCCTGCAGGATATGCTGCAGCCTTGTACAGTTCGAGAGCAAAATTTGATACTCTTGTTATAGAAAAAATGTTCACGGGCGGTCAAATGGCTACAACAGATGTGATGGAAAACTACCCTGGTTTTGAAGAACCCATCGGCGGCTCCGATCTGGCTTTGAGAATGGAAAAACAAGCCAGAAAATTTGGAACTGTAGTACTTAATGATGAGGTGATCGAACTGGACCTGGATTCAAAAATTAAAACAGTTAAAACAAGGAAGAACATATACGAGTGCAAAGCTGTGATTTTATGCATGGGAGCATATCCGAAAATGCTGGGGCTTGACAAAGAAGAAGCTTTCAGAGGTGCTGGAGTATCCTATTGTGCGGTCTGCGACGGAGCATTTTATAAAGGTAAAACCGTTGCTGTGGTCGGTGGCGGCGATACAGCAGCAGAAGATGCCCTTTATCTTGCCAGATTCTGTCCAAAAATTTATATAATTCACAGACGTGATGATATGAAAGCTTCAAAAATCCTGCAGGATGAAATTTGCTGCAATACAAAAATTGAATTCATATGGAATTCTGTGGTTGAAGAAATAATAGGACAGTATGGAGTTGAGGGCTTAATGGTGCGGAATCTCATAACCCGGGAAAGCACAGCCTTAAATGTTGACGGCCTGTTTGTTGCAATCGGTCTGAATCCAAACATTTCATTGATTAACGGAAAAATTCAGCAAAACAAGGAAGGCTATATCATAACTGATGAAAAGATGCAGACAAGTATTCCAGGAGTTTATGCCGCAGGAGATATACGTCATAAATTTTTAAGACAGGTAATTACTGCTGCCTCCGACGGAGCTACCGCCTCCTACTCCGCAGAACTCTACATCACTGAAAACAAATGGTGAAACCTTCCGTGTTTTTTTTATTTCAATAGGGAAATATAATCATGAATTCTTAATAGAAAGGGTGATTATATGAAGGTTAGAGACGTGATGACAAAAAATGTTGCTTTTGTAAATCCGGCAGCAAATATAGCTGAAACAGCCCAGCTTATGCAGCAGCATAATGTAGGATCAATACCTGTTTGTGATCAGAGCGGTGTTGTTGGTATTATAACCGATAGAGATATAGTTGTCAGAACAGTTGCAAACGGAAAGAATCCTCAGCAGACTCCGGTTTCCGAAATAATGACCACAGGTGTGGCATGTGTCACACCTGAAATGGATATGCATGATGTTGCCCAGAAAATGGCAACAAGTCAGATAAGAAGGGTACCAGTAATCGAAAACAATAATCTGGTTGGAATAGTTGCTCTGGGTGATATAGCCGTTGATGCAAAATATTATACCCAGGTTGCTGACACACTTGAAAATATATCAAACCCCTCAAATCCGCAGTAGGGAAATTTAAATCAAAATATTAAGAGGCTGTTGCCAAATTAAAAAAATTTAATGTATGTGGGCAGTGTCCTAAATTTTGTGTAAACTCAGAGATAATACATTTTTTTAATAACCGGATGTCGGAATTTTTTCTGGCACCCGGTTATTAGTACTTTATCACTTGAATTTTTATGAGTCAATAAGGATTTTTTATTGGGGGAATGTCATGAAATATCCCTTTCTGTGATCCGGCCATCAAAGTAAATCATGAGCTGATCCAGAATGGTTCCCCACCCTTGAACACGGCCTGTCCACTTTTTGCTGATGTCCCAGGTAGAGGGATTTCATAAGAGCATCATCAGATGGGTAAGCCGCTTTTGTTTTGGTTACCTTCCGTAGCTGCCGGTTGAAATTTTCAATGGCATTGGTGGTATAAATAATTTTTCTAATCTCAGCAGGGTATTTAAAAAATACGCTGAGCTCTTCCCAGTTATTTCGCCATGAACGCATAGCATTGGGGTATTTGGAGCCCCATTTTGCATCGAAAGTGTCCAGTTCCTGCAAGGCCATGGATTCAGTTGCTGCCTTGTAAATCGGCTTCAGATCAGCAGTGAAGGTCTTCAAATCCTTGTAGGATATGTACCTGGTGGTGTTTCTAATTTGGTGGACTATACATCGCTGGATTTCCGTATGAGGATATACTGTCCTGATTGCATCAGGAAAACCATTCAGTCCGTCTACTGAAGCAATTAGAATATCTCGGACACCTCTGTTTCTAATTTCATTCATGATACCGAGCCAGTACTTGCTACTCTCTGCTTCACCGATCCACATGCCCAGAATGTCTTTCTGACCTTCCATATCTATGCCTATGGCTATGTATACCGCCTTTTTAACGACAACCCCATCTTTGCGTACTGAGTAATGGATTGCGTCCATAAAAACAATGGAATAAACACTTTTAAGCATTCTATTCTGCCATTCCTTGATTTCAGGAAGTATGCGGTCTGTAATTTTTGATATCAGGGTAGGCGAAACTTCGATGCCATAGAGTTCATTGAGATGTGCCTCAATGTCCCTGTTACTCATGCCTTTGGCATACATAGAGATGATTTGGCCTTCAATTCCTTTGATTTCTGTTTGGTTCTTTTTAACGATTTGCGGCTCGAAGTCTCCATTACGGTCACGGGGGATATCAAGATCCACTTCTCCAAACTCAGAGCGTACTGTCTTTTTGCTGAAACCGTTTCTGGAATTGTCGGTTTCTTTGTTTTGGGTATCGTACTTTTCATAACCCAATTCATCATCCAGTTCACTGTTCAACATCCTTTGAATAGTGCCACCCATAAGGTCTTTGAGCATATTCTTGATATCATCGGTATCCTTGATATTGTACTCTTTAATGAGTTGATCAAGGAGCTCATTGGGTAATTTCTTTTTGGACATAAATAAACCTCCAGTATGATTTTATTTTATATCACTCTGAAGGTTTACACAAAATTATTTACACTCTCTGTATGTGAAAAAATATTTTAATAGTGCACGCGCACTAGACAATAATACTTCATTTATTACATTTTATCATTTTGCAACAGCCTTTCACTCTTTAACTAAAGAGGGCTTGCAATTTCAATTTCAGTACCTATTTTGCTGAATTCCGAGGTAGCTGTCATATTGATCTCCATACCAAATCCATCCTGCTCCATTCCGGCAGTTAGCTTCATTACCTGCTTTACCAGCTGGCCTTTATTATTTACGAAGATCTCTATCTTCATATTAAATCCCTTATTGTAAATATCATCAATGGATATACCCTCTCCCAGCAAATCCGAAGGTATTAAATCCTTCAGGATGTCTTTTCCCGCTTTTATTTGATATCTTGTGACTTCCTCACCATTTACGACAGCTTTGCCGGCATGAATAATATTCATATTTCCATAGGAATTCAGAAATTTTTGAGTTTCCGCCTTATCAGCTTCCGAATCGTAGTAAGGAATACCCTGTTCGTTAGCTTCTTCTTCAGTTATCTGGCTCCAGACTCCGGTATCCATGTTTTTGGAATATAGCTGCTGCCCAATTTTGACAACCTGATACTCTTCACTTTCTTCACCGTATTCAGGATCAACAGTTGTGACTTTTGTTTTGGACGTGGAATTCGGGCCGTTATTTGCCCCTTCCATTGAATATGATAAACCGACCAACTCTTCCTTTAATATGGTATCTATAAGGGACATATCCATGCTTACCTTATATTCGCCCTTAAAATCAAGCATGTTTTTCATAGCATAGAATAATAATGGATTATTAACAGTTGAAATGTCTTTTACTGTAATCAGATTGGTATTGGTGTTAATTTCACTACTCAATCCAATAGCCTCTGCAGTTACTTTAACCGGTACCAGTACATCATTTCCCGATAATTTGGGAGCTGCTGCAAGAGTAATGGCATTTCCGGAGGCTTCCGGATTATTGAATGGGGTTCCGCTGCCAGTATAATTTACATATGCGGTACTATTTCCGGTTCTCAGATAAATATTTTTATTACCGGCTGAGTTCTTAATAACTATACTGTTCCTGGCTTCGTCAATAGAAACCTTTGCTCCCATCTTAACAAATGCTTCTGTAGGAGCTAGCAATTGTCCGTTTTCAAGAACAGAGGCTTCCTCAAGCTTTAATATATCTCCGTTAAATTTAATGACAGGCTTTCTGAGTTGTTCCGCCGCCTGGTTGATATTTTCGCTGTTTTTCATGAAATTATACAGTATAACTGCCATCTGTTCCTTTGTGGCCTTTCCGGCAGGAGAAAAAGTATTGGAACCGGTTCCGCTCATAATGTTATTTGACACTGCAAACTGGATAGATGCTTTTGCCCAATCAGACATGGTTTCTTCATCGGTAAATTTGGCTAATCCGCCCAGTCCATGCTCGGACAGCACCGATTCGCCAGATAGGGAAAGACTGTTCAACAGCATAACGGTTACCTGTTCTCTGGTGCTCATGTTATTTACTCCAAACTTCCCATTACCTATACCGCTTACTATTCCTGCTCTGCTGGCAGCCTCAACATAGCGGAATGCCCAATGCTTTGCAGGTACATCACTGAAAGTAGGTGTTTCAGGAAGATTTGTCATGTCAATGTTTAAAGCCTTAACCATTATGGTTACCAATTCTGCCCTGCTGATTTTTTTTCCCGGGTTAAAGTAACCATACTCATCTCCCGTGATAACATTATTGTTTGTCATCCATTGTACAGCTTCCCTTGCATAGGAGGAGGCTTTCGAAAGATCCTTGATTGCCGCAGCATGTACAGGTATTGAACCTGCCAACATGCCCACAGATAAAACGGCTGCAGAAATTAGTTTCATAACTCTGTTCAGAAGCTTTTTATGCATATGTCCACCTCAAAAATATATTTTGGATTTTCAAACCCATTACTATATTATCAAGTTTATGTAAACCATTCTATTGTAATAATTGCCAGCACAAAAGAAGATATTATTTCTATAACACCTGAGTAGACAACTTAAACGAACAAAAAAAGGCCAACCTTCTGTAATCGGCTTTATTTACTGAAGGTTGGCATATAACTATTTATTCATTCCCGTATATATCAATACTGCATCCCTGAGAAATTCTGCGGCACCCGGCTGTATTCCGTCATAATATGCCTTGAAGCGTTCATCTTCGACATACATCCGGGCAACACCGGCATGTGCTTCCGCGCTGTAACTGCCCCATGTAAAAAACAGCCATTGGCGGTGAAGTCCGGCAGTTTTCCGACCCAGCTCACCTGCCGGATCCTTTGTCTCTATAGCAGCCTTCAAGGTTTCATTCAGTTCCTGGCCAAGTTTTTCAAACCTGGCATACTCTTCCTGAGTTAAACCCAGCATTCTGCTGTTTGAATCCTCCACTGCCTTATCACCATATTTTTCTCTTATTTCCCTGCCATATTTTTCTTCATTTTCGTCTATAAGCTTCTGCTTAAAACCCTCAAATCTTTCCTTATCCGCCATTTTAATACTCCCTTCTGCTGCTGCCAAGGTCTTCTCAATATTGGCAAGCAATAAATTAATCTGTTCTCTCTTTGCCAGGAGTTTTAAATGTTGATCCCTTAATGCCTCTGTGCTGTTAAAGTCCGGTGTTGAAAGGATTTCCCTTATGTTCTCCAGACTCACCTCAAGTTCTCTGTAGAAAAGGATTTGCTGCAGCCTGTCAACCTCAGTCCGGCCGTATATTCTGTACCCTGACGAATTTATCCGTGCGGGTTTGAGAATACCTATTTCATCATAATACCTAAGTGTTCTGGTGCTGACACCGGCCAAAGCCGCCAGTTTTTGCACTGTATATTCCATGCCCTTCACCTCCTCCTGACAATCAGTTAAATATGTTCACAAGCAACGGCCGTTGACACCCTCTATTAACTGCTTAAGCTCAATATACACCTTCACGCCGCGTGAATGTCAATACAATTTATTGATTTCAATTCCTCACTCATTAAACATTTTAATCATAATATAAATAAGTAAAATAACATTTTATCAAATATAAAGTGAGGATACTAATATGAGCTATACCAATCCCCATGGTCAGCCTCAAGGAGTGCCCAGAAAAGTCACAAATCTGCTGAGACAGGTAATGATAGCTGAAATTATTGCCATAAACGGCTACCAAACTCACATATTAAATTCGGATATTACTGTCATAAATGAAGCCTGGTACCATATTATGCTGGAGGAAAAGAGCCACTATATTATTGTTCTTAACTTACTAAGAAAGTATGATCCCGTTGAATATAAATATTTTATTACGCCTCATGAAATTAATATTAACCCTGATCCGGTTCAAATTCCACAGTCTGTTCAAAATTCTCATAATGCACATGCTCATAACCGGAAGTCCTCTTCCCTGGTGCCTCCTGTCCGGTCTACATATAATAAGCAGGTTATATTAAATTATGTCAGAGAAGATATAAAGGGAGAGCTGGAGGCTGTTATCCTATACGAAGATGAAATTGCAGAAATACAACAAAAAGATATACGGGTTGCACTGCAAAAAATAATAGATGACGAAAAAGAACATACCGAACATTTAACACAGGTGCTGCTGGCTTTTGATCCCGATCCGTATAAACCCTGAGTGCTTACAGTTTTCTATATATTTCATAAATAGTGTAAAACAAATCAAACCTATATAACCAAAAAAGGCCCTTTCAGGCCTTTTTTGGTTTACTTCTTCATATTCTTTTCTGCGTATTCAATCATCTTCTTAACCATGTTACCGCCGATTTTTCCGGCATCTCTGGCAGTAATATCACCGTTATAACCTTCTTTAAGATTGATACCTTCCTCGCCGGCAACTTCATATTTCAGTTTGTCAAGCTTATCATTTGCTTCAGGTACCAAAGTTTTGTTGCTGTTATTGTTTTCTCCCATAAAGCATCATCGCTCCTTCTGAAATATAATTATCCTTTCGGACATCTATATTATATGCAATTCATGATTAAATAAACTGAAAGAAAATAGCACGGCTGCAAAAATTTATTGTTGCATTTTTAATACGGTTTCAGTAGAAGCCATATCAAATTTTATCCGATCTCGTTGATCGTCAATATCCACGTTTTACTTCCTCTCTCCCTATTTTCACCATACTTGCACCCTCCTCAAAAAATCTGTGCCGGTCTCCCTCACGAATCAGATTCCATACTCTTCTTCCATCAAAAACTGTAGTTCCTGCCAGCATATCTATTCCATATTTAAAAAGACATGGGTGCATGGGTGTACTTGGCCCCACCAGTATTACATATGCATTTCTGCTCAACTCAAGCAGACGGGGTAGTGTTTTGTTTATCAGCGTCGTTGCAGTAATAAACACATAGTCCTGAAAAGGCAAAATGTATTCACATGATGGATCCGGCAGATCACCCGGGGCAGGTTTACGTTCAAGTATGGTTAGCTCACAGCTTTCAGCTATATTTTCAAGGTCTCTGAAATGACCTATTACAGCAACCTTTCTCCCTGCTATTTCATCTTTCATATACTCAAATGCATTTATCTGGATCTGTTCTTCCGGCGGCTTGCCGGAGATTGCCAGAATATTTCCGGGTGTATTTACTACCGAGTTGATGGCAGCCAGTCCAATTGCCGCTTCAAAGTTATCCCAGGATTTAATATAATGTGCAACATCATGTACATACCTCCCGGATATACTTCCCTGCAACATCAGACTGCGTTTGCCCTCCAGAGGAGTCATTGCCATTCCTGTTCCGGAAGAACGGACAAGAAACCAGTGAAGTCCTGCCAGGAAGCTTTCAATTTTAATATCTTTTGGAATTGTATTTATTAATTCATCATAAATTTCCCACATAATTAACCTCCATGAGCCGCTTAGCGGCCAGAAAATGAATGAAAATTATATCCCTTACCGCTATAAGCGAATTAAACAGGTTAGTTTGGAAGACGAGCGTCAGCGAAGTCTTCTCCCGGTTCAGTTGATTAACGGAATACAGGCTTTTACAAGATTTCCGGTTGCATCGGATATTCCGGTTATCTTTACATTTATTCCATAAGCCGATTTAAGATTTGCTTCAGTAACAACTTCATCGGCACTTCCAATGGTAAAAATATTATTTTTCTGCATGAGAGCTACCTTTGTGGAGCATAGAAAAACATGGTTCGGAAAATGTGAAGTCAGAATCACACCCAGACCTCTCCTTGCCAGATTGTTTATCTGCTCCAGAACTCTTATCTGGTTACCGAAATCAAGATTCGAAGTTGGTTCATCCATTATAAGTATTTCGGGCTGCTGAGTAAGCGCACGGGCTATTAGAACCATCTGCCTCTCTCCACCGCTGATTTCGGTATAGACCCTGTCTCTTAAAAACGATATGCCCAGAGTAGCCAATGCCCCTTCGGCTATCCTCATGTCCTCAGCCGAAGGAGATGCAAATACTCCCAGATGTGCAGTCCTTCCCATTGTTACAACCTCCAGCACCGTAAACGGGAAGGGCGGCGTATGTGCTTGAGGAACGTAACCAACCGATTTTGCCATATTCCTTTTTGGAAGACCATTTATATCCTTTCCATCCAGAAGTATCTCTCCTCCTAAAAGCTTCAGAAAACCGAGCATACTCTTGAAGAATGTCGTTTTACCCACACCGTTGGGTCCAAGCAGACATAATATTTCACCTGATTTAACCGAAAGTGATATGTTTTCCACTATTTTTTTATTTCCATATCCGCAAACAGCATTTTTAACTTCCAGAATCATATCCATCCCCTCTTTCCCTTGAGCAGAAGGTATATAAAAAACGGTGCTCCGATCATTGAGGTCAGGATACCCAATGGTATTTCCAAAGGGAAAACGCTCCTTGCCACATCATCCACCAGCAGCAGGAAAGTACTGCCTATCAGCAGGGATGCCGGCAGCAAGACCTTATAATTGGGTCCTACCAGCATCCTGGCCAGATGAGGTATTATGAGACCAATCCAGCCGATCATGCCGCAAACCGAAACAGAAGCTGCTGTTAATAGTGTGGAACAGACTATAATAACCGCCCTGAGCTTTGATGTATCTATCCCAAGTGCTTTTGCCTCCTCTTCTCCAAAGGAAAGCACATTCAGCCTCCACCTCAAAAGTATTAGCGGCACGGTTCCCAATATAATTGGCACCAATATCATTTTAATATCCGACATGCCTATGGAGGACAGTCCTCCCATAAGCCAGAAGGTAATTGCAGGAAGCTTGCTGTATGGATCCGCCAGATATTTTGTCAATGAAATGAAGGATGAAAACAGAGTTGACACTACCATGCCGGTAAGCACCAATACCAATAATGCATTGTTGTTTCTGCCTATTATTGAACTTATTAGAAATGTCAAACCAACTGCTGCCAGGCCAAACAAAAATGAAAAAATCTGTATCCCGGCTATTCCGAGTGACATCAATATTCCAAGTGCTGCTCCAAATCCTGCTCCTGCAGAAGCTCCCAAAATATCTGGAGAAACCATGGGATTTTTAAACAATCCCTGATAGGCTGCCCCCGACATTGATAATGCACCGCCTACAAGCATGGCAGCAATAATCCTTGGAATTCTCACTTTAAAAATTACAGTTTCAACTGCCGAGGGTATGACTGTTGTCCCTGTGCCTGATATCCTGGCAAAAAATACTTTTATCACCTCGGGTATTGGAATACCGTATCTCCCCAGTGTAAAAGAAATCATGACAGCAATTACAGGCATCAGCATTAATATGAGTATCACTTTATATTTTTTTAAAAACGATATTTTCTCCCTGACATAAGTCATTTCAAGATTATCGAACGCCCCCATATAATATCACCACCTTATTTGCCTCCTGCTTCGGAAAGCAGTTCTTCGACCTCCTGCTCCGTGAGCTCCGTGTGATAGAACTTTGAATAAAAGTCTTTAACCTCAGTATGTATGTCCAGTTTTACATACTCAGGATACAGTAGATTTGCCAGCCATTTCACGCCTATAATGCGGTTTACTGAAGGAGGACGGTCAAACCAGTCAAACGGCCTGTTTGGAATGGAATAAACCTTTTTATCCTTTACAGCCTGTATCCCCATCCATTCAGGGGTGCTATAGATATCTTTAAAGAAGCCGGCTTTTGCATCCTTGTCATACCCTGCGATAATAACTTCCGGATCCCATTTAAGAAGCTGTTCCAGTGAAACCGCTGTTCTTCCGTAACCTCTCTGCATTGGCACATCAGCTATATTGATTCCGTTTATAAAATCCAGTACTTCGGTATGGAAGGAACCTTTCGGATCTGTTTCAAGTCCTTTGGGACCTTCGGCATAATAAACCTTGACTCTTTTGTCTTCGGGTATTTGTGTTGTAATTGCCTTCATGTCCCTTATGGTTTTAGCACAGTAATCGGCAAGTTCTTTTGCCCTGGTCTGTTCACCTAAAATGTCACCTGCCATTTCATACATCTTATCCAGCTTGTCCAGAGGACCGTCTATCATGACCACAGGTATGCCTGTCTGCTCCTGGATCTTGTCTGAAAGCGATTTCTGGGAATCGTCTATTGTACCTATGGATAATATGACATCCGGATGAACTCTGATGATTTCTTCAATATTGCCTGTACCGTTTTTGCCTGACCATGTGCCCAGTACGGGCAAATCATAATACTTTTGATCAATAAATTTCCTGTCGTCCTCAGTCAGCGCAAACCCCCATCCTGCCAGCTTGTCGGGATTCAAGGTATAAAGCACGATAATGCCTATCTGGCTTGTTGTATAAACCTTCTTGATTTCAGATGGAATTTCTACAGTTCTCCCTGCCATATCTGTAACTGTTCTTGCCGTTACACCATTTGCATCACCTGACGGCAGAGCTTTTGATACAGCTGCTTCAGTTTGTACTGCAGTATCCGGGCTTTGAACAGCTGAAGCCGATACCCGGGCATTTTGACTTTCCTGATTACTGCCGCAGCCCGCAAGTATAAATGCTATTATTAATACAGTTAACAGTATTTTTATGTACACACTACTTTTCATAAATACACCTTCCCTTCTGTAAAATTTAAAAATTTTTCCGTATCAAATTCGATTTTTTCACCATTTCTGAGCATGTTTCTGAGCTGAAGCATTTTTGTATCAAAATTATGCAGCAGTTCAAGATTCTTTCTTTCCGTTTCGCTTGTCTCAATGATTTTATACATTGCACCATTTCTGATTATCACCCTCCGGTCTCCCATCAGTGCAAGAATAGGGTCATGGGTGGACATCAAAACGATTTTTTCCTTTCTTACAAGGAGATCAAGTGCTTTTCTGCGGTCCACACCTGCATTTTCTATTTCGTCAATCAATACAATAGGTGAGCTGCTTAACAGTGCCGTATCAGCAATCATCAGTGCTCTTGACTGTCCGCCGCTGAGAGCTGTCACGGCAGTATCCAATGAAAATTTTTCTCCGGCAAGCTCATTGGCGCATCCGGCAATACTGTTCACAGCCTGCTCCAAATTTGCCACCAGCCTGCTCTCGGCATGCATGGTGATAAATTCTTTTACCGATAAATCCATAATAAAGTTCATATTTTGAGAAAGCTGGGCCACCAGTTTGTTTTCTATGGAAAAGCGTTTTTCCTGGGAAGGCGCTTTTCCGTTTATAAGCACCTTCCTGCCGGTTGGAGTATCTCTCTGAGCAAGGCACTCTATATCTGCAAGCAGTCTGCTTTTTCCCGATCCTGTAGGCCCGACTATGCAAACAATCTCGCCGGGTTTCATGGATAATGTGATATCCTCGCTGTTACCTGATTTATCATGCCCTCCCATAATTAATATTTCTTGAATGTTATAATTGGTTCTGAACTTTAGTTCGTTCATTTTTTCCATGAACAGTACAAAATTATTGATGATCTGAGTCCGCTCCATGCCGCAATCCTCAATAGAACTGTCTTCAAGATTCTCAAGATACGCTTCTAATGTCGCCACAGTCCCGGGGGTTCTGAGACCCAATGACTTAAAAAAATCTTCGGCATATGGATATTCCCTTATCAGGTCTTTTATTGATGTTGATAATATGTAATCCCTCATTAGCTCACATCCTCACCAAAATACATCTTCTTAATATTTCCTGTTTGATAATCCTTTCCGATTTTGGTTTCACCCAGGCAATAGGAGCATAATGCCGCAGGCATTGAGAACCTCAGACGCATTCCGTCAAGATTTACCACCGACAGTGCACTTTTTAATTTGACGCTTAAGTCGAATGCCCCCTGTCCTGTAATACCGTTAACGAAAGTGATAAATGCTTTTGGATTTGCCTGTTTTACTTTAAAGCAAAATACCTCCCTCTCAGCCTGGGATACTATATCACCTTTTGTAATGACTGCAATATCGGCCAGCTTCAGCATGGGGCCAATCTTCTTCGGGGTATTAACACCTGAAAGGCAGTCTATGACACATACGGCAAGCACATCCTTTATATGCGGCGAGCAGCGGTTGCACAGCCCCGCACTTTCGCTGATCAGAAAGTCCAGCTGCTGGCTGTTGCCCCACGAAACACAATCCTCAATGTTACTTATAAAAAAATGATCCGGGCACAGGTTGCCCGAGAGCCCCACTTTTACTTTAATATCGGATTTGGCATACAATTGGTCGTCATATGTTGAGAGACAATCAAATTTCACAATTCCTATCTTTAAATTATCCGCTTTCAGATATTCCAGAGTTTTTAAAATCACTGCCGTCTTACCTGAGGATGGCGGGCCGGAGACCGTTATCAGCTTCATAACACCATCTCCTTCGGACGATTTTTCCAGCTGCTGTTAAAAACCTCTATTACATGTTCTTTCAGTACATCCATTGGATTTAACTTGATATAATCCCAGCCCAGCCACTTAAATACAGCTCCTTCAGGTATTTTATTATTTACTTCTGAGTTCAGCACCGGAAAATAATTATTGGCGGACTTTTCCCCGTAATCAGAACCTGTTATAAATTCAAGAAATAATTTATACTTTGATATTGCTTTTTCTTTAGCCAGTACATAGATAGGAGTTGTAACAGCACCGTCCTCCGGCCAGACGATAAATGTATTCTCGGTTCTTGGGCAGGATTTTGCAAACATCCACGGGATAACGTATATGGCAGCGCCATCACTGCTGTTGGTGCCGGCTGTTTTTGCCATCTGTGAGGCATGCCAGCCTGTTTTTACATTTGCAGCCAGTTTGACGATTCCCTCATCGCCATATTCTTTATGTATATAAAGTATTAAATCTTCATGTATTTCACCATGGGAAGCCCCTAGAATAATATTGTTTGAGTATATAGGCTTCAGCAGATCACTCCATTTTTCCGGCACCGGAAGCTTGCCGAGCTTTTTGGCATCAATGAGCATAACCAGAGGAAATACAGAATAAACAGTATACCATCCGTCAGGGTCGATTATTCCGGCATCAATAAATTCCCTGCTCATTTCTGAATATGGAACCACTTTAAAATATCCCCTGTCTACAAACCTTTCCACAAATTCCTTCCTGAAGAAATCTCCAAATCCCACACTCGCTATAATTTCAGGAAGCTGTTCAATATCCTCCGTCTTCCATAAATCTTCAAAAGGATCATCTCCGCCGCAGCCGGAGGGTACGTAATATTTAAAATCCCTGTCACCTGTCCCGGCCAAATATTTTTCCAGTACTTCCTCAAATGCTTCCTTAAAGGTATGCTTTAGCGGGCAGTAGGTAAATCCTATGAAATTAACTTTATTGTTTGAATTCATCATAACTTTGTTCACCTCCAGTTTTTAGTTCTCTGACTTTTTAAATACAACCCATATTCCTTTTTCATCATCAATTATTTCAAAATTTGAGATGCCTACCTCATTCATAATCTCAGTAAAATGCTCAACATCATTACCTTCCACAAACTTTTGACGACTGCGTGGCCATTCTCTGTCAAACTCTTTCATTTTTTTATCAACCTGCTCCTTTAGCTGCTTATTTCCGAACCCACCTCCTATATACGCCATTCCACCTTTCTTCAAAACTCTGTATATCTCCTTGAATCCTTTTCCCTGATCCTCCCAAAACCAGACTGATCCCCTGCTGATACACAAATCCGCCATTCCATCCGTCAAAGGTATATTGTGAACATCACCCAGCAAAGTTGAAATTCTGCCTGAAAGTCCCCAACTACCAGCCCTTTTGGCTGCTATGGACAACGCCTCTTCAATCTTGTCAAAAAGTATAATCCTCATTTCGGTTATTTGTGCCAATGAAAGTCCCAAATGTCCTCCCCCGCTGCCTATATCTATACACACACCGGAACCGATTCCCGTTCTGTCCATTATTTGCCGTGCAATAACCGGGTATATTGGAAAAAAAGGTCCATTTGCAATTTCATCAAATTCATAGGCCTTACCCTGCATAAATTCACCTCCTGCTTTTCAACACTTATTTCAGTACAAAAAAATTTATACTTTCAAAAACAATAAAAAAAATGATGAGACCGGACACACAATTTAAAGGTCCACATCTCATCATCGAGTTAATTTAACCATAACATAACATCACACTACTCAATAACTATATTTAATTTTGTAACGTTTTGTTACGTTTCATTATATTCTATTGCTTTAAATAAATCAATACCAATTTTCCGCTAAATTAAAATGAACCCGGCAATAATTTGCCGGGCTGTACTTTAATAATATGCTTTTTAAATATCCGCTATAATTTTAATATGTTTTGATATTATTACGTTTCAACTGCAGGTGTATATTTTTGATTTTAATATGGCCATAAATAAAATTTGTATTCTGTTTTTTAAACTTATAATATTGCAGAATAATTTATATTTGCCTTTTTGGCCTGAGAGCAAAGATATTGTCTTTGAACCTTGTATTCAGCTCCGTCTTTAATAAATACCGATCCAACCTGCCTGAATTCAAAATTTACGTTCGTTTTCATGCACTGATCCCTTATATCCAGAACCCATTCATAATGTAACGGTCTCACATTACTGCCCGATTCTCCGCCAACTACAACACAGTCAAAGGTTGCGTCCAGGTATTTTGAGATATCAATCCTCTCAAGCATAGGCTGTAATATAATAAGCTTGTGTTTTACAGGCAACTCCTTTAGTACAGGAATTCTTTCATCCGCTCTGAGCTGATCCTCAACAGATATGCAGACAGTAACATTATCAAATCCATTTCGAAAATCTTCCGGCAAACCTGCCGTGAAACGTTCAATTCTTTTGGTAAGGAACAGGAAATTCAGATCCTCACGAACTCTTATCATTTCCCACACTTCGCGGCGCCACTCATCTGCTTCAGCTATAAGAAAATCACTGTTAAAGCATAAATATACCGTTTGCCCGTTTTTAATTTTATAGTTTCCCTTTTTATCCTTTTCAACAGGCTTGTAAAATTCTTCAGTTTTATAGATAATGTCAGTATTAATACCTTTCCGGTCATTAGCCCTATGAATGTAACAATTTTTGCATCCCTCACTCTTTTTGTGGCATCCTCTCCAGGGATTCCATACAGACATGTTTTTTCCTCCTATATATATTTATCTGTTTTCTACATCCGGCTCCAACAATTGAATTGAGTTAACAATACGGCCCTTAGCTCCAAAGTCCACAGCCGGTGTACTGTGATCGTAAACAAGCAGATACTCGCGGTTTTTTGGAGCTTCACTCACTACAAGTCCGTTTGAATCAATAACCGCTGTTGGCGCAGTCTGATACTCTGATATGCTGTTGACCGATATAACTGTCATTATATTTTCGACGGCTCTTGTAACCAGATGTGCTTTGATTATGTCATATCTTGCAGGATAATCCTGAGCTGATACATCACAAAAGCTGACAAAGCATAGTTCGGCTTTTGATTTGAATAATTCTCTGAAATACTCCGGAAATCTGACTTCAAAGCATATCCTGAAACCCATGCGAATACCGTCGATATCAAATATGCCCATATCTTCCCCTTTTGTAAAATTATCTGTATCCCATCCCCACAAGGCACGTTTATCGTAGCTCCCAGCTACTTCTCCTTCCGGGTTTATCAATTTTATTGAATTATAGTATTTTGAGTTTTCCTTCCTGACAGTGCCTAGTGCGATAAACATACCGTTCTTTTTGGCAAGCTGTTTTATTTCCACAAAATATTCATCAAGTTTCTTATAGTCTATCTCTTTTATCTCCGGCGTTTCAACCGGTGGATATCCGCAAGCCGCACATTCTTGAAAAACCAGCACTCTTACCTGATTTGCGGCAGCATTTATTACTGCAGTTTTTATTGTTTCATGGTTTCTTTGAATATCAGCACTTCCGGGGAACTGGTATACTCCAACTCTCATATGTTATGTACCCACCTTACTTATTACTTGACTGTGGCATATTTATTGATGAATATAATTTTAAATTTTTTTCCAATAAGTAAAATAGTCCCTTTTGCCACATTGCTTCTCCAACCTTCCTGTATCCCAGTTTTTATATATGGATAAAGCTGTTGGATTTAATGAAAAGGTATATTTTACAATTAAATATATTTAATCTTAAATTCACTTTAAAAACTGATTTACAGTACTTATTCATTTTACAGCTAAACACCATAAAGTGGAATATAATCATAGTATAACAGTTAAACCTTTGCAAAATAAGCAAAATAGGGTTAAACTTTTTAAATATCAGCTGTATTATTTTAACTTCCAATAATTGCTTTGCCCAGAGGCTCAAAAAGCCTGTCCACAACTGTCTGTCCCTGGAGCTGGAAGCCTGCTAACAGCAAGGCACCTACTAATGTTGCAAGCCCCATGAAGAGTGAATAAACAAAGGCAGCCTTCAAACCGTCATTTCTGTATATTTGCCTGATTTGAAAAAAACAAATAGCTCCCATAGTTATTATTAATACAAAAATTTCAGCAATCATTTTTTCTTTATCTCATCTTCCTTTAAATAAAGTGGCGCACCTGACATTCCTGCTGTTTTGATTTTAAAATCAACCGAAAGATAAACATCTAATTCAGGAAAAATATAATCCCAATACTTCTCCAATTTTTCCCACTCCGAAGATTTGAACTGGCTGAAAGCCAAACCAAACCCAAATATATCGGCACCGATATCCTTTTGAACCGATGCAACCGTACTTTCAACCTGTTTTCTGATTTTGTCGTTTATGGCTTTTTCAGCTATTTTTATATTATCGGGAATTGACATATCAAGCTTGGTGCTATTGCCATATAGGGAACCGCTTCCTAATATCTCAATAACGATAACCGGTTTTTTTTCCTTGATTTTAGGTACTATCCTGGCCTCCTGACTCTTTATGTTTATTCTGATAACTCCGTCATATCCGGGCACTTGTGTTGCTATTATTCCTTTCTTCTGCCTGCCCTTAGTCCATAGAAAGCCCTCTGTTTTTTCCGAATCAATATAACCTGCAAGCTTTAAATTATTAAATAAAGCAAGTCCAGCAGTTTTAAAGCCTTCCTCCCCCTCTCCCTTCTCAAGAGCAACAGCTATTGCCTGAATACCTTTGTTTGATGCAGCAATCAGCAAATCATGGATATTGGCATCAATACCGACTCCCAACACCGTCATTTCCCGCATTGCTTCTGTCGGTATCCTTTCAATTGGATAGTCGGATTTCAACAGGTCAATACCTTTTCCTCCTTTTGCAACAACTACATTGGTCCTCAGTCTGTTCTGGGGATCGCGGCCTATGGAATCCAACATTATTTCAAGACCGTGTTTTGCCAACTCCTCTCCAAATATTATTACTCTTCTGTGGCCTCGGAACAGTCTCCTCGGGAATTTCCTCTGAATGTTTTTTTCTGCATCACCGGGGTCTATGCCAACAGCAGTTTCCACAACGTAGCTTTTCTTCCCCTGACCGCCCGATCCTCCCTGTCCGCCGCCCTTGCTTCCTCCCGCAGGAAGAAGTATCTGCACTGAATATTGAAGTTTTCCCCCGGGCGCCATATCATATGAACTTGCTGTTATCAGGGCCAGATCATTGATTTCTGTTCTGTCCCAGCAGCCTGTCAAAAGCAGTAAGGAAAATATAATATTTAAAATAGCCGGCAGTTTTATAATTTTTTTATTTATATTAAACATAAATATTCTCCCGCTTGACGCATAATTATTTTTTCTTTCCGGGTTTGGGTTTCTGTCCCTGAGGTATTCGCACATCATTCTCATCAGTTGTCAAATTGGGCCTTAAATTCATACTCCATATAGGTGCTCTTATAAAAACATCCTTAAGTCTTTTTATGTTAAGCGGGGCAACCGGTGAAAAATATGGAATACCAAAGGAGCGAAGATTTACCAGATGAGTAAGAATTCCTATAACTCCAAGTGTAACCCCATACAATCCAAAAGAGCCCGCTAGAAAAATCAGAGGAAATCTAAGCACCCTGATTGCAAATGAAAAATTGTAACGAGGTATGGTAAATGACGCAATTCCGGTAATTGATACAACTATTACCATCGGTGCAGATATAAGCCCTGCCTCCACTGAAGCCTGTCCTATAACCAGCGCTCCAACTATGCTGACGGCCTGTCCAACCGGTTTTGGCAGTCTTATGCCCGCTTCTCTCAATGCCTCGAAGGTAATTTCCATTATCAAGGCTTCGATAACGGCCGGAAATGGTGTGGGTTCCCTGTTGTCAATGATACTCATCAGCAACTTTGAAGGAATCATTTGCTGGTGAAAGGTGGTAACGGCAACATAGATAGACGGTGCTACCAGTGCGATAAACATGAATATCAGGCGGATTCCCCTGAGGAATGTACTCATAGTGAATCTTTCATAATAATCCTCATTTGAATGTATCTGCCCCCAGAAAACCACCGGAACAGTCAAAGCAAAGGGTGTATTATCACAAAATATGGCTATTTTTCCTTCAAGCAGATTGGCAGCAACAACATCCGGACGCTCGGTATTCTGAACTAACGGAAAAGGGCTGAAGGGTGCGTCTTCAATCAATTCCTCTATATAACTGGATTCCATTACGCTGTCTATCTTAATCCTTCCAACCCTGTTTCTGACTTCCTGTATAACTTTCTCTACTGCAATTCCCTGTATATAAGCTATCGTTACCTTTGTCTGCGAGATTTCTCCAATCAGGAAGGATTCCATTTTTAATTTAGGCGTTCTTAGCCTTCTCCTGAGCAGACTGATATTAGTGTTTATATCCTCTGTGAAGCCTTCGCGGGGACCTCTGATAACAACTTCGGTTACCGGTTCGCTTATGCTTCGTCTTTCGCCTCCGCTGATACCTAATGATAAAACATTCACTTCACCCTCAATCAGCAAAGCGGTGCTTCCTTCCAATACACTTTTTACCGCTTCATCCATTGTGGTAATACTTTTTATTTTTCCAACTGATATTATCTGCTCCTCAACAAAATTGACGATATTATCCTTAGCCTCTGATTCCACAAGATTCTGTGTATCCATCAACGGCTTCAGAACTTCTTCGTCCAGGAGCTTACTGTCTGTTATCCCTTCCACATAGACCGCAAGAGCCTTTTTAATCTTTAAAATAGTGAACGGACGGATAACAACGTCTGTGCAACACTTAAAAATTTCTCTTAAAAAAGCTTCATTCTCCGATAAATTATTGGTAAGCTCAAATTTCTTCAGCAAAGCAGTATCATCTTCCTGAAGCTTCTCATATTGTTTTTGCTTTTTTCTTTTAATAATATCTTCAACCTTAACAGGTTTTTTCACTGTATCACCTTCTTTTCAAGTATTATATAGTATCTCTACCTCATATAATCTTATTCCGGCTGCAATGAAATCTTCATGAATTCTGATGTTTTTAAAAGGATAATTTAAAATTATATGGTTAAACTTGATTGAGGAGGAGTCATATGATTGAAAAACAAAAGGAACGTATTTCAGGCACAGAATTATGGGCGGCAATGTTTATTTACATTACAGCCGATGCAATGACTGCCCCTATTGGAGGGCAGGCAGGAAATCAATCCTGGTTGTCGATTTTGATCGCTATAGTTATAAGTCTGGGCGTAACCTGGGTATATACATACCTGTCGGATTCCCACTCCGGGAAATCAATTATTGACATAGCTGAAATAACTTTAGGAAAATGGTTTGGTAAAATTATCGGATTTCTTTATGCGTGGTTTAGTTTTGAACTCTGCTCCTATAATCTGAAAAACAGTTGGCAGATGACTTCTGTGGTGGCTCTCCCCAATACACCCATCATCGTAATAGCCATATCTGCAATGATTTTTGTAGTATGGATAGCATATGGCGGTATAGAAACCATAAGCAGGCTGTCTTTAATTTTTATACCTTTCCTTATTGTTTTTTTGGGAATAGCATTTATATTGCTGGAAAGAGGTTTTGACATAAAGCATTTTCTTCCCGTAACCAATATAGATTGGAGAAAAGTACTCTATGCCTCCTTTCAAATCACAACACTTCCTTTGACACTGGGAGTCATATTTATTATGATTTTTCCCAGCCTGAATAAAAAGGGGCAGGCAAAGACACCTGCATTATATGCTGTTCTGACTGCAGGATTACTGATTTTTCTATCGGATGTTTTATATGTTCTTGTATTGGGACCGCTTGTTCCGCATCTGACATATCCTGGCTATACAACTTTTTCCTATATTGAGGCGGCTGATTTTCTAGACCGGGCCGAGATATTATTTTACAGTCTGTTTATATCCATAAATATTATTGAAATAAGCTTATCCCTTTATGCAGCAGCGTTATGTCTGGCCAGACTTTTCGGTTTGAACAATTACAAGGTATTATTGGTACCTCTCGGCTTTTTGACAATTGAGCAATCATTATTTATTGTAAAAAATCATTCCGACCATATTAGCATAGCAGCCTATGGCTGGCCATGGTATGCTATAATTTTTCAGTTGCTGATCCCAATGCTGTTAATTATAATATCTGCTATCAGGAAAAATAAAGTGCAGGAAAGTAACTAAAATTATGAATAATGTTTAAAAATCCGTACTGTAAAGCTCAGGATTCCTGGCATTTTACTTTTGAGATATTGCTTTTTTCCAATACTGTTTTCTTTTCTTCATCAGGAGTTCCCTTTTTTAATATAAAGCATAAAGGAATTGCTAATAGAACTATTATCACAGATATGAAGTAAATATCATTTATAGCCATTACAAAAGCTCTATCCTGAAGCAAAGACCTGCTGATTTTTAACGCAGCATCCTTTGCAGCAAGCTCTGCAGCATGCTGTCCTGCCTGGAAGGTCAGCAGTGATGTAAATATGCCTATTGACAGACAGCCGATACTTTGTGATACCCAGTTGTTAACTGAAGAACCGTTACCCACAAGTTTTTTATCCAGTGCCGACATTCCCAGATTGGTCACCGGAGAAGTTGCAAATGCTATTCCAACATTTCGCAGTGTCATACATAAAACTACATAAATATGACTGCTCCCCATAGATAAATGAGATAACAAATATGATCCTACAGCCATGGAAATAATTCCGCTAATAACAAATATTCTGGGATCAATACGGTTATATAATTTTCCGACAATTAACATGCACAATGCCATCGCCAGCGATGAGGGAAGCAAAATTAATCCGGCATCCAGTGCTGATAAATGTTGAGCATTTTGTAAAAATAAAGGTGTCAGCAGCGAACCTGCATAGAGGCCCATGGTTATGATACTTCTTATAATTACACTTATGGTAAAGCCCTTAAATTTAAATATTTCCAGATTTAGAATGGGATTTTTTGCAGTTATCTCCCGTATTATGAATATTACCAGAGTAATTACCCCTAATGACAGAAAAAATATGGTTTCATAAGAAGTCCATCCCCATTGAGCCGCTTCACTAAAGGCTGTCAAAAGTAAAACGCTTGCAAGCAGGCAGGTTGAAAAACCAATCAGGTCAAAGCTTACAGGCGGGTTTAGCTTATAATACGGAACAGCCTTAATTACCAATAATGCAGCTATGATTCCAAGAGGCACATTCATCAGAAATATTGCCTGCCAGCTGAAGTTCTGAATAAGCCAGCCGCTTATGGTAGGGCCGAATGCCGGAGCAAGCATGGCTGAAAGACTCCAGAGGCTGATGGACATTGCCTGCTTTTTTCTGGGTATGATCTGATATATAATTGACATTGTGGAAGGCACTGCAAATCCGTTAAAAGCACCCTGTAATATTCTGAAAGCAATTAGGGACTGTACATTCCATGATAATGCACATAATAATGAGCATATGGTAAATCCAATAATGGAAATCAAATATGTTCTTTTATAACTGAATTTTTCTCCAAAATAGCAGGTTATGGGAGCCATAATTCCCGTAGCAAGCATAAAACCCGTCATTGTCCATTTTACCGTATCCAAACTGGTATTGAAATGGTCCATTAAATAAGGCAGGGCAATATTAATGGTGCTTGATGAAAGTGTCATCAGAAAAGCACCTGTAACTACTGCCGTCATAAATAAGCCATAACCAGGCTTTTTTTGTTCAATTGTTTCCATTTATTATCTCCAATCGTTATAACATATGTATTACAAATTATTTAATTAATTGATTATATGTCAATAATGACATATAATATATAATATGCTTCAAATATTAATATGTCAATAAAGACATATTTAAAGGAGAGTTTTATGAATAAATTATCTTATGGTTTATTAAGTTTCTTATCTACCGAACCACTTACAGGATATGATTTAATGCTGAAACTCAATTATTTCTGGAACACCACCCATAGCGCGATCTATCCCCTGCTGGCCGAGTTGGAGGAAAAAAATTATGTCACCTATACACTTATAGGTCAAAACAGCAAGCCTGATAAAAAAGTTTATGAGATCACGGATAATGGAAAGTCCATTCTTAAGGAATGGATCTCCGCTCCCACGGATGAAGCAGTTAGAAAAGATGAAATGATGTTAAAAATATATTGCATTCAGGGCTTTGATAACGCAACTATTGAGAAATTACTTCATGAAATGGAAAACAGATATAAAAAGCAACTCATAAAATACACCGAATCCCTGGAAAAGTTAAAGTTCTCGGCTGACTATAAATTTGAATCCTGTAATGCACAAAGGTTTGGTTCATATTTAATCCTTCAAAAAATAATATGCGATGTGAAAATTGGAATTGAGTGGTGTAAATGGATTCGCCGGTTATGTAATAAAAATGGCGAAATCGACTGTCATGACAATGACTTTCAGGATTTTCTGGAAAGCTTACAACAGAAATCACAATAACCTCTTTTATTTTTCTAATAGTGCTAAAATAATCTTCTTGTTCTAATATAATGACCCACAAAAAAAGGGTATTTTCTCTTTAAATTACAAGAAAAAATACCCTTGCTTCATTTGTTACTTTTGTCCGAGCCCAGAACCGTCTATTGCCGCCTGAGCTGCGGCTATCAAATCAGACCAATCTCATTTTTTCACATTACTAATTCCCCCTCAAATTCATGTGATTTAAAAAGTAGAACGATATAACGCTCATCATCTTCTGTCTGAAACTGCTTAATTCCACAAAAATGATTCCGCTTATCTTGCACATTTTTACTATTTTTTAAATAAATCTGCATGAGTGCCTGTCCTGGTAAGCGTAAGCATCAAAACATCGTTTTCGGCAATATATATCAGCAGCCAATTCGGTTGTATATGACACTCTCTAAACCCTTCAAAACTGCCTTTCAAAGCGTGGTCATTATACTTTTCTGCCAATGGCCGACCGTTAGCTATTTCTCCGACCACATACTCGAATAGCATGGAATCGTAGCCTCGCTTCATCATCTGTCTATATTCTTTTTTGAAGCGAGAGGTTCTGTTAATCTTCATCATCGCTGTTCAAGTCCTCCATCAGCTCCGCTACAGTATTATAGCTTTTTGCCGGGACTTTACCCGCGATAATATCACGGGCTTCCTGAATAGCCGCAAGCGTTTCGGCGTTATACTGAGGGTTTTTGACCTCAAAGGGCAGCCCCCCAGCGAGAATAACCTGATGAAGAAATATATTTATAGCTTCGGTAGTCGAAAGACCTAATGTTTTAAGCGTAGCTTCAACACCAGCTTTAACGGCAGACTCAACCCGAATGTGCAGTGTTTCCGATTTAGCCATATTGTTCACCTCCTGTATTAATATATGCATTGTATCACATCTTATATACATATTCAACACATTCCCTATTAACACTATGGAGCCAAAAAAATTACAGAATAATGGCCGCAAGCAGAGCAATCTTTTATTTAGCTGCGGAATAAAAACTCCGATTACATTGTTAATATGCCTATTCTTACTTTCCCATATTAAAAAATATTCCATAATGCAACCCTAAAAAGTGTGCCATATTAATCCAATTGAAAACACTGTTTTATTTATGTGATATTAATATTTTCTCAATCTGCTGCAATGCATGACTTTCACACCAATCATCATTTTATTTCTGACCCAATACCTCCACCGCCTATTGCTGCCTGAGCGGCAGCTATCAAAAAAGACCAATCGCTGTTTTTTCACATTATGGAACATTATTTTCTCCAATTTAACTCCTAAACAAAATAATCTTCTCACTGCTCTTTCAATTTTTCTTCAGAATTAAAGTATCATTGTAAACTAAATAAACTTTTCGTAGGATACTAATCCATTTTGCTCATATATTCTTTTAGCATTATTATTCCAAGAATAAGCATGTAGCGTATATTACCACTGTCCTTTCTTAAACATATTACAAAAACAGTAAGACAATCAAAACGTTTCTTTGTGTCACTTAATATTCCTGTCATTCACAACATGCCTCTCGTCGAAACAAGAGGTATGCTCCTAATGAACATGTTAGAGCGATTAAATTTCATACAACTCATTGAATATCATAAAATTGTCAATCTCCAAGATATCTGTAACAAAAGATGAATATCCAGGCCCAATATTGATAAAAAGATTTCCTATTGGTCCTTTCATTATGCTTCCATACTTCAAGAAGTACCCAAAACAATCTAATTCATCAGAGTTAGCTGGAAATACCAATCCATAGAATTCTGTTCTTCTGTCTAAATATTCTATAAATTTGTCGATATTGTAGGATATTTTGCATTTTTGAAGCAATATCTCAAAAGAATTTATATCGATTACTAATGGTAGGTTAATATTTTCGCTCTGTTTGATTGAGAGATGTAACTCTGTACCTAAATTATGATATTGGTCCATCGTTACTATTACGCTTTGAAACTTTTCAATGTCATAAGTTGAAATATCTAATACCTCTTGTCTTTTTCCAACTTTATCACCATTGTAAAATTTGAATCTACCCTTTCTAAAATTCTCAGCTATTCGCTCAGCTTGACTATATCCTTTCTGTATAGTTTTTTTAAAACTTTGTTCAAGACGTTTTTGAGCCTTATCCTGATTTACAAAAGGTTCGGTAAATTTAGATGCTTTACACTCCAATGAAATAATATAGTCATTAAATATTACGATGAAATCTTGTTCATTCCCACATTCATCGAATATTCCATGATACACATTATCGTTCCCGAACATATATTTAAGCACTACTTCTGTTCTCTCTTCAAGATAATCACCTTTGTGCTTCTCAAATTCCTCACTATTCATAACATGCTCATATACACTATTAAGTACATTCAAGTTTCTCATAAAAGTTACAAATTTATTATTCTTAAGTCCGAAAAACTGAGGGTACATTTTTTTTATATTTGTAGGGTATATAGTTTCTTCACTTTTTTTAATTGATGAGCTGTCTAGAAATAGCTTGTTAATAGCATCACTACAATCTATTTTGAATTCATTGAACAACATTTTAATCATCTTGACAGGTAGTTGATAAAAAATGTTTACGATGGTGAATTTAACAGTACTATTGCTATTCCTCCATTTAATAAAATTCGCGTATGGACTGAATCTAAATTTTTTCTTCCAAGCTCGTTCAAAATTCATAAGTAAAAACAAACTATGTATAAAGTCATCGATATTATCTTTATCAACTTTATAGACTTCACCAACTATATCTCGATTTATATGAAAAAATCTAAAATATTGTCGAATAGAAATTGGTGGATAATCTAGATGATAACTTAGATAAGATTTGTGAAAGCTGTCTCTTTGCGAGTAATCAATTATATTCGTGTAGCACATTGTCAATTCATCTAGTAAATCTATGTACTGATTAGCAACCTTATCAATATTGTTTATTCTTTTATTTCCACTCTCAGACTTTGTTACATACACAAATGGAATATTTCTTGATAATCGAGGCGAAACTTTGTAACCAGATGAGTTAACCCCTTCACTGTTGAGCTTAATATTTGTATATGCAAATAGCTTCATAACTTCACTATATTCATAGACACTCAAAAAAGCAATGATCTTATCTAGCGTCTCTTCAATTGAATACTCATCCCTATTCATTATTGATTTAATATTCATACGTTACTCCTTTTCAGCTATTTCCAGAATTTAAACAACGACATAATGATAGGTTTATCCTCCCATTATTACCTAATTTGTTCGGTTATAGTTTATATAAAACTGCTCCCAATTTAGAACTTATATATATAATTTCCTTACATTAATATAAATTCCTTTTCGTCCACTTTAAATTCGACATTATTTTCTGTATAAATACTAAATAATATATTTTTCATCGATTTCTATTGGTGGAGTCGCATGGTAGTCATTTGTCTCTAATCACATAATGCAACTATAATGTCCTTCTTCAAAGCTCAATTGAAGATACATTGCCATCTTTTTCAATATCTTTAATACGTCTAGGATTTGAATAACACCAATATACAAAATTCTTATATTCGTTGAACGTTAGCCCAAAACATCTAGCGAAATAATCTATTAACTTATTCCATTTTTCTTAAAGATATTTTATCTCTAATTTCCTTTTCTTTTATCCACTCAAAGGGATTCTTATTACTTTTTAATAATTTTAGTTGATAGTAAAGCGGGTAGATGTTTCCAATAATCCTTCCGACATGTCCTGTATCTATTGCTATAAAATGATCAAAATAAACAGTTATTTTAGAATAAGAACCTTCGCCTTTAACTCCTGTTAAGTAGCAGCATTCATAATTATAAAAAACTTGGAATCAGTTTCATAGTCTGAGTTGATAGCTGCTACACTATTGACAAATAACAATTCATCAAGATACCCTCAGAATTTTTTATTATACAAATATGTATCGGCTTCTTTTTTAACTATTTTATAACATTTTTAACAGGCTAATGTATTATTAGCAAACCGCCTTACTCTTTTATCATTGCAGTATACCCATTCACTTTCGTTCCGCATAATCCATACCCCACACTTCACACATTGAAAGTATTGTATACTAGAATTATGTAGATCAAAAAAATGTATTAACATTACCCAGGATATGGAGTCTAAAATCATTTCAATGTATGCCAAGGGCGTGAGTACAGGTGACATAGAGACTCACATTAAGGATTTATACGGTATTGAAATGTCAGATTCAACAATAAGCAGAATTACTGACAAGGTATTGCCTCTTGTTAAAGAATGGCAGGTTCGCCCGCTCGAGGCTATTTACCCCGTTGTTTTTATGGATGCTATACATTTTCATGTAAGAAGCGAGGGACATATAATCAAAAAGGCAGTGTACATTGCCATAGGTATCAATATTGAAGGTTTCAAAGATGTATTGGGCATGTGGATTGGTGAAAACGAGAGTGCGAAATTTTGGCTCACAGTAATGAATGATATAAAAAACAGAGGTGTTGAAGACATCTTAATTGCCTGTGTGGACGGGCTTACTGGTTTTCCTAATGCGATAGCTGCCGTATTTCCTGAAACTGAACTCCAGCAGTGCATAATACATCAAATTAGAAACACTACCAAATTTGTATCGTACAAAGATATTAAGCTTCCGATGGCTGATCTTAAGAGAGTTTATGCAGCACCAAGTGAAGAATCGGCACTATATGAACTGGACATATTTGAAGATAAGTGGAAATCTAAGTACCCTGAAATATCAATGTCATGGAAGGATAACTGGGTCAACTTATCCACCTACTTTAAGTATCCGCAGGAAGTCAGGACTTTAATTTACACAACTAATATCATAGAGGGATTCAACCGTCAAATGCGAAAAGTGACTAAAAGCAAGCCTGTTTTTCCGACTGACGATAGCCTTCTCAAGATGCTATACCTAGCGATGATTGATGCCACAAAGAAATGGACTCAGAGCCGTAGAGACTGGGGTAAGGTTCATTCCCAGCTAGAAGTATTCTTTTCAGACAGGCTAAAATAGAACTAAATTTCAAATCTAAACCAGCTGTTATTGACTTGCCTAAAAATAAAGGTATAATGCAAATTAGGGACAGATGCTTAAAAACAAGGCCCCCGTCCCTAAAAAATATTAAATATTCAACATCAATTTTTACCGTTTACACAAAACTTGAAACTTACCCATTCTTGCTGTCTATTTTATTGAGGCAAGGTCATTACAACAATCCCCGTTATCTTATACCGCCGCTATAGAGAGCAATCATTTTAGGCTATACATGTGTATACGTCCCTAATTAAATCGGAGGACGTTGTCAATTAGTTGGAATGACGTAGTGATGCCTGAGCCCCCGCAATCAAATACCAACAATCTCATTTATTCACATTATGAAACACTTTATGTAATACAACTAATTCAACACAACTCAAAATTTTCTTTCCTTAATATGTGTACTCTTTAATATATGTACTCTTTTTTCGGTTATGTTTTAGTATATAAATATCTTGACCATTCCTTTTGACTACTCGCCTATTTCTTATCCTAATGAAGCTATACTGTACACAAAGATGATATCTCCTGACCTAGCATAGTCAATCAGTTCTTTTAGTTTAATATTTCCTGCATCTTTCTCATGAAATACCACCGTGTCTACATTTGAGCTATTCATAAACTCCATTTGTGCTTTATATGAACGGCTATTTTCTACCCCTCTTACATATCCTAATTTAATGTTAATCCCCTCTAGACCAGTCCAAATTTATACTAATATTCTATCACAAACTGTTCCATAATAGCTCCTTTTTGACCCGTTTTATGTTCCATAATACCATATTTTAATAAAAAACAAGGTACTACCCCTTAATATCCTAAGAGATAGTACCTTTATCTTACTCTTTACTTAAACTCTCAGGCCCTTGGTATACAAGGCTTTTCAATACTTGCTGTCCTATCTGGTTCAGACTGTTACTTTTGTCCGAGCCCAGAACCGCCTATTGCCGCCTGAGCCGCGGCAAGTCTTGCGATGGGCACCCGGAACGGTGAACAGCTGACATAGTTCAAGCCTGCATTATGACAGAATTCTATGGAGGAAGGATCTCCTCCGTGCTCTCCGCATATTCCAAGCTTTATATCAGGTCTGGTCTGTTTTCCAAGTTTGGCTGCCATCTCCACCAGCTTGCCTACGCCGGTCTGATCAAGCCTTGCAAACGGGTCGGATTCGTATATCTTCTTGGCATAGTAATCCTCAAGGAATTTTCCGGCATCGTCACGGCTGAAACCAAAGGTCATCTGAGTCAGATCGTTTGTACCGAAGGAGAAGAATTCTGCCTCGGCAGCGATACTGTCGGCAATCAGTGCCGCCCTTGGTATCTCAATCATGGTACCTACCTTGTAATCCAGCTTTACTCCAGCCTTCTCAATTACTTCGGCAGCAGTCTTTACAACTATGTCCTTGACATATTTCAATTCCTTGACATCGCCGACCAGCGGAATCATAATTTCAGGAACAACAGACATACCATTCCGGTTTACATTTATTGCAGCCTCAATAACAGCTCTGGTCTGCATTTCAGCTATTTCAGGATAGGAAACCGCCAGACGGCAGCCTCTATGACCCATCATCGGATTAAATTCATGCAGTCCTGATACGATACCCTTCAGGTCTGCAAAGGTCATACCCATTTCCCTGGCAAGTGCTTCGATATCTTCATCAGCCTGCGGCAGGAATTCATGCAAGGGAGGATCCAGGAATCGTATGGTTACCGGATAGCCCTGCATCTCTTTGAAAAGGCCTTCAAAGTCACTCCTCTGCATGGGAAGCAGCTTTTCAAGTGCCTTTCTCCTCTGTTCCTCGGTTCTCGCCACGATCATTTCTCTCATGGCAGGAATCCTGTCGGCTTCGAAGAACATATGCTCTGTACGGCAGAGACCTATACCTTCGGCTCCAAACTTGATGGCCTGCGCCGCATCGGCAGGAGTATCGGCATTCGTTCTGACCTTCATGGTCCTGGCTTCATCGGCCCATTGCATAAGTGTAGAAAAGTCACCGGTCATTTCAGGCTCTATTGTAGGAAGCCTTTCACCGTAGACATTTCCTGCAGACCCATCCAGTGATATCCAGTCACCCTCCTTATATTTCTTTCCGTCCTTGTCTATAAAGTATTTCTCTTCTTCGTTTATTTTTATTTCACTGCAGCCTGCAACACAACAGGTTCCCATACCACGGGCGACAACAGCAG
Source organism: Bacillota bacterium (assembly GCA_023386445.1). Classification (GTDB taxonomy): domain Bacteria; phylum Bacillota; class Clostridia; order Acetivibrionales; family DSM-1351; genus Ruminiclostridium. The sequence goes on from JAEWJR010000073.1 coordinate 57,321, forward strand.
CATGCGACGTCATTCCTCCGCGTCCGGTCAAGATACCCTGTGAAACATGCATTCCTTCAATATCTTCAGGAGAAGTTTCCATTCTGACAAGTATGATTTTCTTTTCCCCGCCTTTTGCAGCTTCAACAGCTTCCCCGGCTTCAAAATATACACGTCCGGTTGCGGCACCGGGTGAAGCAGGAAGACCTTTTGCAACCGGTTTTGCCGCTTTCAGGGCCTTAGGTTCGAAGTTGGGATGCAAAAGCGCATCCAGCTGCTTTGGATCAACCTTCATCAGAGCTTCCTTCTTTGTTATCATACCTTCGCTGACAAGGTCAACAGCTATTTTCAAGGCTGATGCTGCAGTCCTCTTGCCGTTTCTGGTCTGCAGCATGAAAAGTTTGCCCTTTTCGATGGTAAACTCCATGTCCTGCATGTCTCTATAATGTGATTCAAGTGTATTTGCGATATTAACAAACTGATTGTAGGCATCTTCATTTACAAGCTTCATTTGTTCCATGGGCTGAGGCGTTCTGATACCCGCAACAACGTCTTCACCCTGCGCATTCATAAGGAATTCGCCATAGAGCTTCTTTTCCCCGGTAGACGGGTTCCTGGTAAACGCAACCCCGGTTCCGGAATCATTGCCCATATTGCCGTATACCATTTCCTGTACATTTACTGCGGTACCCCAGTCGCCCGGAATATCATTCAGTCTTCTGTATATAATGGCACGCGGATTGTCCCATGAGCGGAAAACAGCCTTAACTGCCTCCATAAGCTGAATTTTGGGATCCTGAGGGAATTCAGTGCCTTTTTCCGCCCTGTATAATTCCTTGTATCTTTTTACAACTTCCTTGAGGTTTTCTGCTGATAAATCCGTGTCAAATTTTGCACCGTTTTCTTCTTTAACCGCATCGAGAATTTTCTCAAACTTAGGCTTTTCAACCTCCATAACTACATCAGAAAACATCTGAATAAATCTTCTGTAGCTGTCATAGGCAAACCTCTCGTTATTTGTGAGCTTTGCAAGTCCGGCCACCACCTGATCATTCAGACCAAGATTCAAAATAGTATCCATCATACCGGGCATGGAAGCTCTTGCTCCAGATCTGACCGATACGAGAAATGGATTTGTTGGATCACCAAAGGTTTTCCCGACAATATGCTCTGTTTTTGTCAGCATTTGATAGATCTCGGCTTCTATCTCAGATGCTATTACCTTTCCGTCGTTGTAGTATCTTGTACATGCTTCAGTAGTTACTGTGAATCCTCTGGGAACAGGAAGACCCAAGCCGGTCATTTCAGCCAGGTTAGCGCCCTTGCCTCCCAGAAGGTTTTTCATCGATGCATTTCCTTCACTAAAAAGATAAACGAACTTTGACATTTAAAACCCTCCTGTACAAACTTAGAATTGAATATATAAACAAAATTGCTTTACAGGAACTGTTCGTTCCAGGCAATTCAGCTTTCAAATAGTGTCTGCTCCGGATAGCCTAAATACTTTATACTCGTGGTCGGTAACATCTAAATCCATACATTGCCGGCGGTTAATTTCCCCCAGAACGTCGTTGTCGAAAAGCACTGCTTCGCAATACTTCGTTGGAATAAAGCAATTATTCCGCCTGCTCCGGCTGATCCTGAGAAAATTTTCCCAACCGGCCAATATACATTTTAGATGTTATAGACCAACAGCAATTCTGCGTTGGAAAAAATGATTGCAGCAAATGAAATGAATTTGTTAATTACTTAACTTTCCCTATAGGCAATTAATGCAGGCATAGTTAATATGCCTGCATCAGTTTATTAAAATTCAAATTTTCCGCTGAAATATGAATTTAATTCGTCAATTTTAATTCTTACCTGCTGCATTGTATCCCTGTCCCTGATTGTAACACTCTTATCTTCCAGTGAATCAAAGTCAAAGGTAATGCAGTATGGAGTACCGATTTCGTCCTGCCTTCTGTATCTCTTGCCGATACTTCCGGTTTCATCGTACTCACAGACATAACTTTTTGTCAGCATCTGATACACTTTATCAGCTTCTTCAGCCAGTTTCTTGGATAACGGAAGAATAGCAATCTTTACAGGTGCCAAAGCCGGATGGAATCTCAAAACTGTTCTTACATCACCTTCAGCTACTTCTTCTTCATCATAAGCATCACACAGGAATGCCAGTGTAACTCTGTCCGCACCAAGAGAAGGTTCGATACAGTATGGTACATATTTTTCATTGGTTGCCGGGTCAAAGTACGATAAATCATCCTTAGAATGGAGCATATGCTGTTTCAGGTCGAAGTCGGTTCTGTCCGCTATCCCCCATAATTCTCCCCAGCCGAATGGGAACAGGAATTCTATGTCGGTAGTCGCATTGCTGTAATGTGACAACTCTTTCTTTTCATGATCACGAAGCTTCAATGACTCGGGTTTTATATTAAGATTGAGCAGCCATTTGTAGCAGAAATCCTTCCAGTAATTGAACCATTCAAGATCCTTACCCGGCTCACAGAAGAATTCAAGCTCCATCTGTTCAAATTCACGTGTTCTGAAGGTAAAGTTTCCAGGTGTTATTTCATTTCTGAAGGACTTGCCGATTTGTCCGATACCAAAAGGTATTTTCTTTCTGGTAGTTCTTTGAACATTTTTAAAGTTAACAAATATTCCCTGTGCTGTTTCAGGCCTTAAGAATATCTCTGCTTTGGAATCCTCTGTAACACCCTGGAAAGTTTTGAACATAAGGTTGAATTTTCTTATATCGGTAAAGTTGGCCGAATCGCAATTAGGACATTTTACTCCCTTGTCCTTTATGTATTGCATCAGCTCCTCATTTTTTAAACCGTCAACTTTGAATTCTATATTATTTTCCTTGTTCCAGTCCTCGATCAGTTTATCCGCTCTATGACGGGTCTTACAATCCTTACAGTCGATCAGGGGATCGCTGAAGCCTCCGACGTGGCCTGAAGCCACCCAAACCTGGGGATTCATCAGTATTGCACAGTCGACTCCTACATTATAAGGGCTCTCCTGCACAAATTTGCGCCACCAGGCTTTTTTTACGTTGTTCTTCAATTCAACTCCAAGCGGACCGTAATCCCATGCATTTGCCAATCCGCCGTATATATCTGAACCCGGATAAACAAAACCTCTGTTCTTGGACAAAGAAACTATTTTTTCCATTGTTTTTTCACTTGCCACTGTAATTACCTCCTATATCAAATGCGAAGAGTAAAAAATCATTAATTTTACTGCAACTGTCTTCGCATTTCCCCCTATTTTATGACATTCTTAGTTCTTACGTAAGTTATTTTGTCTTCTGCTATTTCTTGAATAGCAATAGTTACTTCCTTATCGGAATTTACCTTTGTAAGCTTGTTTGCTCCGTCCACCAGCTGTCTTGCCCTCTTTGCCGTCTCGACTACCAAAGTATATCTACTGTCAACTTTTTTCATCAAATCATTGATTGAAGGATAAATCATAAAATACCTCCCATTACTTTATTAGGCTATTTAAAAACTCTGTATTGCGGGATGGCTTTAAACGCTCTGCATCCAAAACCTTTTCTATATTCAAAACAGCGTCATCCACACTGTCATTTAGAACCAGATAATCATACTTGGCTACATACTTTAACTCGTTTGACGCCTGTTCCAATCTTTTTTCAATAACATCGCAGCATTCGGTTGCCCTGCTTTCAATTCTTCTTCTCAATTCGTCCAGAGAAGGCGGAACTATGAAAATAAGTACACATTCGGGATATTTCTGCTTGATTTCGAGAGCTCCCTCAACCGTTATTTCCAGAATTACATCTGTCCCGACTTCTACACACTGATCAACAAATGCCCTTGGTGTTCCGTAATAATTGTCACAGTATTTATCCCATTCTATAAGGGCATCTTTCTCAAGCATATCTAGAAACTGACTTTCCGATACAAAAAAATAGTTTTGACCTTCAACTTCCCCTTCTCGCGGTTTTCTGGTCGTTGCAGAAACCGAATATCTGACATTATCTCTTTCAGCCAGCAATTTTTTACATACCGTCCCCTTACCAGTACCGGAGGGCCCGGATATCACGACTAACAGACCTCTTTGCTGCATTCCTTCCTCCATATATATCTTATTGACAAATATTAATCTTCATCGGAATCTACTTCAGGCTCAGTCACATCAACATCTTTTGCGTTAAGCCTGTGAGCCACTGTTTCAGGCTGAACTGCCGATAAAATAATGTGATCACTGTCGGTAATAATAACTGCTCTGGTCCTTCTGCCATAGGTAGCATCAATGAGCATACCCCGATCTCTGGCCTCCTGAATGATTCTTTTTATTGGAGCTGATTCAGGACTGACTATAGCAACAAGTCTATTCGCTGAAACAATATTTCCAAATCCAATATTAATAAGCTTCATATGTTTCCTCCCGGATTTATTTTGATAATTTGTTATTCTATGTTCTGAATTTGCTCTCTGATTTTTTCTGTTTCACTTTTTAATTCCAATACATTTTTTGTTATAACAATATCATTTGATTTTGACCCGATAGTATTAATTTCCCGGTTTATTTCCTGAACCAGAAAGTCCAGTTTCCGTCCCACAGGCTGCTTTTTTATACTGAGTATATCCCTGAGCTGAAGCAGGTGACTTCCCAGCCTGACAAGCTCCTCATCGATACTGCATCTGTCTGCAAATATAGCCACTTCCATGGCTATTCTGTTTTCATCAACAGTCTGCTGATTTAAAAGCTCTTTTATCCTGTTTTCCAGCTTTTGTTTATATTCTATGACAACTTCGGGACTTCTATTTGTTATTTGAGAAATAATATTTTCCATGTAATCCGCTTTTTGAAGCAAACTCATTCTCAACTCATTTCCCTCTTTTTCACGCATCTGAACAAGAGATTCAACAGCAGCTTCCAGAGCTTTATTCAGGATGCTCCATAACTGTTCTTCATCATCTTCAGTTTTCTCAATCCGCAGCACATCGGGAAATCTGGATACAAGTGATACACTTATATCGTCCTTCAAGCCGTATTTATCCTTGAGGCTCTCCACAGCTTGTATGTATGCACCAGCCAACGCCTCATCAAGCATGACGTTTTTTGAATCCTCGGAACGGTCTTCAAAAGATATGAAAATATCAACTTTGCCTCTGAAAATACTTTTTGCAACTACTTCCCTTACACGTTCCTCAAGGTAAGCAATCTGTCTTGGTAACTTTATATAAAAGTCTATATAACGATGATTGACACTTTTTATTTCTACAGTAAACTCTTTACCACTTTCATTACAATTTCCTCTTCCAAACCCAGTCATGCTTCTAACCATAATTTCCTCCAAAAATCCGGCATGCCTATAACTCTGTTCACGTCCAAATCTTGTTAACAGTAATTTTCACTAGTATTATAACATAATTTCATATTATTTAAATAATAATTTACTACTTTTCTTATATTTTATCAATTTTTCTTCAATTTCCTTCCGATATTAAGTTCTTACTCTAGATTATTACCAAATTAATAAAAATAATGCCTGAATGATATGCTGCGCTATATATCTGCCTGATTTAAATCAAACCATAATATTCTTAACATTAAAAAAATGAGGGTCTCCCCCCATTTAATTTTATGCCGTGTTTAAGACTATTTCATTTTCAGCACATTGTCGATAGCCTGCTGAACGCGTGATTTATCAAAGGGCTTCACAATAAAGTCCTTTGCTCCCATTTTTATTGCGTCTATTACCATTGACTGCTGCCCCATTGCCGATACCATGATTATTTTTGTCTTGGGTGATACGCTTAATATCTCCTTGATTGCCATTATTCCATCCATTTCTGGCATTGTTATATCCAATGTCATTATATCAGGCAATAATTTTTTAGCCTGGGCAATTGCTTCATGCCCATTGGCTCCCTCACCAACCACAACATAGTTTGTGTTTTCCTCAATCATTCTTTTGATGAGGGTTCTCATAAAAACAGCATCATCGACAACTACAAATTTAAGTTCTTCCATTGGACACATCTCCCAATTCATACATCATTAGTGATAAAGCAACCATTCCGGCAGTTTCAGTACGCAGAATCCTTGGTCCAAGTGTTATCTTACGTATTCCTACGGTTTCTGCAAGTTCTATCTCCTGTTCAGTGAACCCTCCCTCGGGTCCGATAAAAATAGACGCACTTTTAATATTAGAGCTGGTTGCTGCTATTGCTTTAAACCCTGCAGCACTTTCCTTTTCATAAGGTATGATGGATAAATCCCTATCTGCAGCCATATTGACAGCCTCAGAAAATCTAACAGGCCTCCCTATCAACGGAATAATTCCCCTGTTGCACTGTTTGGCAGCTTCCATAGCAATTTTCTGCCATCTGGACACTTTGGCATTTGCATCTTTATCAGTATTGATTTTAACTATGCTTCTATCTGTTATCACAGGCACTATTTCTGAAACTCCAAGTTCAATGCATTTCTGGACTATGAACTCCATTTTGTCCGCTTTTGGAAGTCCCTGAAAAAGTGTTACCTTCAACACGGGTTCAGTCACATTCTCAACACTTTTTATAATATCGGAAATAATACAATCATTGCTGATTTCAGCTATGACTGCAGTGTAATCAATGCTGTCACAGCATACGGTAATTTCATCACCCGTTACTGCTCTCAATACCTTTTTAAGATGTTGATAATCCTCACCGGTTATTCTAATTTTGTTATCTTCAATCTGTGTCTTTTTTACAAAGTATCTGGACATCTGAATACCATTGCCACCCATTCACCCATTTCGAGACTATCTATACAGGACATGCCGTTTTTCAAGCAGGCATCAATGACATCCTGTTTTCTTTCTTTGATTATACCTGAAGTTATAAACAAAGAGTTCTTTTTTAAATAATAAGGTAAAAGTGAGGACAAGTCAATAATTACATTAGCAATGATGTTGGCCACAATGATGTCAAACTTTTGTTCTTCGGCTTGCAAATCGGATAGAACAGCCTTGAAAGTCTTTATTTTCAGGGTTTCTCCATTTATTTCAATATTTTCCTTAGCCACCCTTACTGCAACTTCATCAATATCAATAGCTTCTACTTTTTTTGCCCCCAGCTTTGAAGCTATAATAGACAGAATTCCACTGCCACAGCCTACATCCAGTACATCATGATCACATCCCACATATTTATCCAGCAGTATGGAACACATTTGTGTTGTCTCGTGAGTCCCTGTTCCGAATGCCATCCCTGGATCCATCTCAATAATTATATCTCTTTCCTCAGCCTTATATTCTTCCCAGGTAGGCTTAATTACGATCCTGTCGGTTAGTTTGATAGGCTTGTAATATTTTTTCCAGGCTGTCGACCAATCTTCATCATCTACTTCACCATAGCCCTCAAGGCCTTTACCGGTATCAAGAAATTGAGAAATGTTCTGTAAACCTTCATCTATCTGTTTTAGGAGGTCATCTATATTCAAGCCGTTCTGAAAATATGCCGAAATTATCACATCCTCACCTAATGCCTCAAGGAAATGGTCATCGGCATAATCCAAAGTATCAGGCTTTTCTATTTCCTTTCGTATATCAAACGGATCCTTTATGGCAACTCCGCCGGCTCCCATCGATGTCAGCATTTCAGATACCGCATCACTGGCCTCGTCGGTGGTATTGATCCGTATTTCATACCATTTCATATAAATTTATCCTCCGTATTTTATTTAAACGCATCTTTCATTTTATCAAAAAAACCTTTTCTTTGTTCATGGACTTCATCGCCTCCAAGCTCCGCAAACTCCTTGAGCAATTCTTTTTGCTTTTCATTCAGCTTCTTTGGAACATCAATATTTACTTTTACGTACTGATCCCCACGTCCATTTCCTCTCAGGAAGGGAATTCCCTTGCCTTTCAATCTGAATACCGAACCGGTTTGCGTTCCTTCAGGTACAGTATATTTTACTTTTCCGTCCAGAGTGGGTACTTCAAGCTCAGCTCCCAGAGCTGCCTGAGTAAAGGTTATAGGTACTTCGCAAACAACATCGTTACCCTGGCGTTTATACAGCGGATGCTTTTTAACCCTGATATTCAGGAATAAATCTCCGTTTGGTCCGCCCTTTGATCCCGGGTCCCCTTCTCCACGCAGTGATATTGTCTGTCCGTCATCAATACCGGCAGGTACGTTAATTTTCAGTTTCACGTTATTTCTGAGTTTACCCTTTCCGTTACACGCAGGACACGGATCGGCAATAATTTTACCTTCACCCTTGCACACGTCACAGGTCTTTGAATTGATGAACTGCCCGAACGGCGTGTTTTGCTTGACCTGCACCTGGCCGGTTCCGTTGCAGTGCTGACAGGTACTGGCATGTGTTCCCGGTTTTGCACCGGTTCCGGTGCACTTTGAGCAGACTTCCATTCTGCTTATGTTTATTTCACGCTCGACACCAAAGGCGGCCTCTTCAAAAGAAATCTCCATGGAATATTTGATGTCGGCACCCTTCTGAGGGCCTCTTCTGGTACGTGATCTGCTTCCTCCGAAGCCTGAACCGCCAAAGAAGGTTTCAAAGATATCACCTATTCCTCCGAAATCAAAATCAGAGAAACCACCTGCACCGCCGAAGCCGTTTGGATCCGTACCTGCATGCCCGAACTGGTCATATCTGCTCCTTTTCTCAGGATTGCTTAAAACCTCATAAGCTTCATTTGCTTCTTTGAATTTGGCTTCTGCCTCTTTATTACCCGGGTTTACATCAGGGTGATATTGTTTTGCCAAATTTCTGTATGCTTTTTTCAAATCGGCATCGGAGGCCCCTTTTTGAACCCCTAATACCTCATAATAATCTCTTTTTTCTGACATGCGATTCAACTCCCGTCTCAAGCTGTTAAGCCAGCTATAGATGAAACATTTAGATATTCTCTTTACATTTAATGCGCATAATCCAAACATTGCTATACCTTCGCAAAACTTTTCAAACCCTGGTTTCACGAAGGTATTATATTGTTATTGACTATAATAAGCCAGAGCTGTTTGCTTTGGCATTTTAAAATCATATTGAACAGACTTTTGTATAATTTATTATTAAAGCGGCTGCTGCTCAATAGTTTACATTCATTTTTCATAATAATGAATGTAAAATGTGGGCCTTAGCATTTGGCCCACAAGTATTTTTTCTATAGGAAGTGCCGCAAAATAATTATTTTCGACACTCCCTATTATTATATAATTATTTGTCGTCGTCAACTACTTTGTAGTCTGCATCAACAACATTATCATCATTACCTGCACCCGGTGCACCCTGCTGTCCGCCGAAACCAGCTGCATTCGGGTCGGCTCCCGGCTGTCCGCCGGCCTGCTGGTAAATTTTTGCTGATACATCATAGAAAGCCTGTTGCAGCTCTTCAGTAGCTTTCTTAATGGCTTCGATATCGGTTCCTTTTAATGCATCCTTAACCTTGTTTACACCTGCTTCAATCTTCGACTTGTCATCTGCAGTAACCTTGTCACCTAGATCCTTTAAGGATTTTTCAGACTGGTATACCAGTGAGTCCGCATTATTTCTTACATCTATCTCTTCTTTACGCTGCTTGTCTTCTGCAGCAAACTTTTCAGCTTCCTTGACAGCCTTGTCAATATCAGAATCAGAAAGGTTTGTTGAAGCGGTGATTGTGATCTTCTGTTCATTACCTGTTCCAAGATCTTTTGCAGATACATGGACAATACCGTTTGCATCTATATCAAAAGTAACTTCGATCTGAGGAACTCCTCTTGGAGCTGAAGGTATTCCTGAGAGCTGGAATCTTCCCAGAGTCTTGTTGTACTGGGCCATTTCTCTTTCTCCCTGAAGGACATGGATTTCAACGCTTGTCTGTCCGTCAGCTGCAGTGGAGAATATCTGGCTCTTCTTTGTAGGTATTGTAGTATTTCTTTCAATTAATTTGGTAAATACTCCGCCCAGAGTTTCAAGACCCAGTGACAATGGAGTAACATCCAGGAGAAGAAGACCTGTTACATCTCCGGTAAGAACTCCGGCCTGTATGGCTGCACCTACGGCAACGCATTCATCCGGATTTATGCCCTTGAAGGGTTCTTTACCAAGATACTTTTTAACTGCTTCCTGAACAGCTGGAATTCTGGTAGAACCACCTACCAATAATATCTTGTCTATTTTATCAGGCGAAAGTCCTGCATCCTGCATGGCCTGTCTTGTAGGTCCCATTGTCTTTTCAACCAAATCGGCTGTTATTTCATCAAATTTAGCTCTTGTAAGTGTTACATCAAGGTGTTTTGGTCCCGCCGCATCAGCTGTTATAAATGGCAGGTTGATATTTGAAGAAGTAACACCCGAAAGCTCGATTTTAGCTTTTTCAGCAGCTTCCTTCAATCTCTGCATCGCCATTTTGTCGCCCCTTAAATCTATACCGTTTTCTCTCTTGAATTCGTCGGCGAGGAAATCTATAACTCTCTGGTCAAAATCATCTCCGCCAAGTCTGTTGTTACCGTTTGTAGCCAAAACCTCGAATACTCCGTCACCAATTTCAAGTATTGATACGTCGAAGGTACCTCCTCCAAGGTCATAAACCATTATTTTCTGGTCATGCTCTTTGTCCAAACCATAAGCAAGAGCTGCAGCTGTCGGTTCGTTTATTATTCTAAGTACTTCCAGACCGGCAATTTTACCCGCATCCTTTGTTGCCTGTCTCTGAGCGTCACTGAAATATGCAGGAACGGTAATTACGGCTTGTGATATGGTTTCACCAAGGTATGCTTCTGCATCGGCCTTTAACTTTTGAAGGACCATTGCAGATATTTCCTGAGGTGAATATTTTTTATCGTCTATTGGAACCTTTCTGTCAGTACCCATATCTCTCTTAATTGAGATTATTGTTCTTTCAGGATTGGTTATTGACTGTCTTTTAGCAACCTGTCCTACCATACGCTCTCCGGTTTTTGAGAATGCAACAACTGAAGGAGTTGTCCTATTACCTTCTGGATTTGCTATAACAACAGGCTCTCCGCCTTCCATAACCGCCACACATGAATTTGTGGTACCTAAATCTATACCAATTACTTTTGCCATAATAAAAGCCTCCTTAATATATTTTTCATTAACTGTTTATCAGTATTTTACAAAATTAGTTTGCAACTTTAACCATACTATGTCTAACTACTTTCCCCTTCATAATATAACCTTTTTGGAATTCTTCAATGACCACATTATCTCCGCATGAATCATCGGTAACATGCATCACTGCGTTGTGGAGTTCAGGGTCGAATGAATTATTTACAGCCGCTATAGGCTCGACACCCAGTTTATCCAGACACTCCTTAAGCTGCCTCATCACCAGCTCTACGCCATCCTTCAGAGGATTGCCCTCCATTTCTCCGGCAGCCTTTAAAGCTCTTTCCAGATTGTCAACTACCGGTAAAAACGCACTTACCGTATCTATTGAAACATCCAGACTCAAAGCCTCTTTTTCTTTTGTTGTCCGCTTTTTATAATTATCAAACTCAGCAGCAGTACGCTGAACCATATTCATATATTCTTCACACTGGCGAGTCTTTTCTTCAAGCTTGTTCTTGAATTCTTCAATTTCTTTGTTTGCTTCATTATTCTCTTCGCCATTGCCTTCCGCCTCAGCGCCCGTATTTACCGCAACATCGCTTTCCTCAGTTACGTTTACTTCATCATTGGCATCTTTGAGATCTTTGTCTTTTTTCATTACTAAAAAATAACCTCCTTAATTTTTATAGCTATCCATCACCCAGAAGTTTTAAAATCTCCTGATTAATTTTATTTCTTATATAATTCAATGATGAAACCACCTTTGAATATTCCATTCTAGTTGGTCCTATAATACCTATGGACCCAATTACATAATCGTCTATGCTATATGAGGCCGTGACAATGCTGCAATCCTTTATACCCGGTATGACATTCTCATTCCCTATTTGAATAATTATTTCATTATTATTGCCGTGTGTATTAAGAAGCTCGGACATCAGCTTCTTTTCATCCAAAAGGCTTAGGAATTCCTTGGCCTTCTGTACTTCCTTGAATTCCGGGAAATTTAATATGTTTGTTGTTCCTTCCAGATAAATTTCCGGCCGGTCTATGAGTTTTATCAGGTCTTCTATGCCGTCAAGTATGGGTCTCATCAAATCATAAGGCAGTGAAGTAAGCTGTTCTGCCTCACCGTTCATTAGGTTATTTTTCAGCATTTCCAGAGTATAACCCTTTAACTTGTCGTTAAGCATGTTTGATACCTGTATCAAAAAGTCCGGAGTTATTTTTTCAGGAATCCTGATAAGATTATTGCGGACTGTGTTCGAGTCTGTAACTACTATAATAAGTGCTTTACCAGGCTCAATAGGAACAACTTGAACAGCCTTCAGAACACTTCTTTTTATTTGAGGTGTGACTGCCATGGAGGTATACTTTGTAAATTGTGACATGACAACAGAAGCATTCCTGATTAACTGGCTCAATTCATTTATTCTGATGTCCATGGCGTTCCTGATATTTTCTATGTCACTTTCAGACAGATCATTTATTTTCATAAGCTGATCCACATACAATCTATAGCCTTTATCCGACGGCACTCTTCCTGCCGAAGTATGAGGCTGTTCCAAAAAGCCCATATCTTCCAGATCGGCCATTTCGTTTCTGATAGTTGCAGAACTGAGACCCAGCTCATGCTTTTTGGCAATAGTTCTGGAACCTACCGGCTCTGCCGTACTAATATAATCATCTATAATAGCTTGAAGTATTTTCAGTTTTCTATCGTCTAGAAGCATGTTTACCTCCGTTCCCAAGCAGCAATCCTTAAGCAGTTCCGTAACTGTCCTTAAAGAATATGGTTTAGTTTCTTTTTGTTGTTAGCACTCTTTTGCGTTGAGTGCTAACATATACTTAAAATAACATTAGCATTTTTGTTTGTCAAGTAGTTTATGATAAAAATTTCCCTTTACAGGTTTAATATTTTCAACACGAAAACCCTGCTCCACTTCCCGGTTGAGCAGGGTTTTTCCGCAATTTTATCTGAAAAATCGTATATTACTGCACTCCGCCATCCTGGAAACCGCCAAACTGTTGAGGAGGCTCAGGAAGAGTATATCTTCCGGTTTTTTCACGGTATACTTCAAAATAGTAAACCATAAGAATAAACTGAGCCAATCCCGAAATAACAGGAGCAACAATATTTCCAATAACAGGTATCAGGCCGATGATACTTCCAAGAATAAATCCTGCAACACTTCCGCCGAAGGTAACCAGCAGTGTGATTCCAAATATTGGCCAGAAGCTGCCTTTTACTGTTCTGAAGGAATTCTTCAGACCCTGAATAATATCACTGTCTTCAACACATACCGCCGGGAACCACAAAGTCAAATAATTAAATAAAACTGCAACACCTGCCAAAAATGCAAGTACGAATAAAATAATCAGCAATACCCCCAGCCCTGTTGAAGCTGAAGAAACCAATCCGCCGATAACCATAAGGATTACCAGTACTATTCCAAGGCCAATTGCGAAAGCGATATTCAGCAGACCGAATAATACAAATCTGCCTATGTACTTGGACATGCAGCCGGTAAAGTTATTCAGCTTTGCATTTCCCGTTTCATAGTGGAGGTTTATAAGCCCATAAGTTGCAGGTTTTACAAGCAGCATCAATACAAAGGACAGTACCCCTGAAATAATTGAACTTGCAATAAAGGTACCTGCATTTAATCCCGCGAACAAATCACCATAATTAGGTATTCCCCCACCATAGGCATTGTTTTCAATAATGCGTCTGAGATTTTCAGCGATTGCTCCGCTGTTGGCCATAATACCAAGACTTCCAACACCTGAAATTAAAGCCGGTATTGCCAATGAAATCAGCAAAGGCAAGGTGAGCAGGAAGTTTTTGAAAGTAAATTTAAAAGCATTTTCTAAATGTCTCATATACTAACCTCCATTGTTTTTAATTTTGTTAATAACTTTTACAAGTTATCATTAATATATGCATTGACAAGACTGTTATAGCTTGCCATTACATGCTGGGTAGTTGCATTTGCGGCAGAATTTAATCCGCATTCGTCGATAATCCTGACCGGAAGAACTTTTATGGAGGTTCCTGTAATAAAAGCAGCATCAAAACTCTTCAAGGAGTCCAATCCAATCAATGTTTCAATTACTTCATATCCCAATTTTCTGCATACATCAATAACATATTGACGTGTTATTCCTATAAGCACGAAGTCTTCCGGAGACGTATATATCTTTTCACCTTTGATAAAAAAGACATTTGATTTGCCACCCTCTGTTATCCTTCCCTCTTCGTTCACCAGCAGAACTTCAAAAACCTTTTTTTCGTTTACTGTGCGCTGCAATTCTTCCTTATAACCGGCATGAATCATTTTAACATTGGGATTTTTCCGTTTAAGCCTGATGGTACAGCAATTCACCCCGTTATTATATTCTTCAGAGGATGGATAATAGAACCTGTTTATAAAGAACAGTATATTCTGTTCATCTTCTTTTTGAAGTACAATTATTTTTACATTGCACTCCGTCAGGTCGTTTTGCTCACAAAGCGTATTTATTTGCCCCTTAAGATCTTTTTTTGAAGAGTTTAGTTCATATTTCAGCTTTGACATGGAGTTTTTAAGTCTTGCAAAATGATCTTCAAAAAACAACGGAACTCCTTTAATGATCCTTATTACTTCATAAAAAGCCGTATATTTATCATCATTATAAGTGTCAAGTTTTTCAGCTGTAACACATTCACCATTTATAATACATATTTTGCCGATATTTTCTTCAAAATTCATTTGAAATGCCCCTTTTTAGTCATTTAAATTAATTTTTAAAGCCGGGAACAACATATACAAACATATACAATTGTAAATAGATATACTTTTTTTGTCAATTAAGTAAATGTAAAATCAATCAATTTCGTCAAGAGACAGTTGAAAGCTCGGAACAAACTTATCCATAAAGTATTTTACTTCCTCCAGTTCAATTTCGGTAATAGTACCCCAAATTGCTTCACTCGCCTTTTTAAATTCATTATTTCCTGCTTTCACCTCCTCAATGCATTTTATATATGCCGCAATTCTGTCTGCTGCTTTTACAAGCTTCCAGCATTCCTCATCATCAGGATTCTTGAAAAAAAGTGAATAGTATTCATCCGCCATTTCCTCAGGAAGCATTGAAATGATTTTTTCTTTGGATATATCCTCTATATCCTTGTAAATCTTACTGATTTGAGGATTGAAGTACTTTATGGGTGTAGGCATATCACCCGTTATTATCTCGTTGCAGTCGTGGAACATTGCAAGAATGGCAACTCTCTCCGGATTTATCTCACCATTGTAATATGTGTTTCTGATAACAGCCAGTCCGTGGGCGATAATCGCCACCTGAAGGCTGTGCTCCTGAATGTTTTCAGTATAAGTATTCCTCATAAGGCCCCATCTGTTGATATATTTCATTCTCGACAGAAACGCAAAAAAATGAAAATTTTCCTTATTCATAATGCCTCCTTTATAACGTTAGTTTATCTATAGGGAATTAGAAAAGCATTCCCTTTACATCCAGTATATCTCTTCAAAACAGCTCTGTGCAAAAGAGTCGGTCATACCCGCAATAAAATCAATAACCTTTTGTGCATCGCTTTCATTATTGTCATAGCACTTATCCGTTATAAAATTATAGAACATCCGATACACTTTTACATCACTGGAGTGAAGCTTTTCAATATCTGAGACACTTTGCAGCAGATTGTCAAACAAGCCTTCCAGCGTATTTTCCGCTATTTTTTCATACCTGGTTATCTTATCGGCCTTATATATGAGTCTGACATTTTCATTAATGAGCTTTTCCAGTGCCTCTCCCTTGGAAGGACTCAGCTGTATGCAGTCTTTACCGTAGCTGTTTTCAACCAGGTCACACACAAGTGTATTTATAATCTCTCCGTTGCTGTGTCCCAGTTCATTTCTGATATCTCCCGGAATATCCTGCATATCCATCAGCTTAACCCTTACCGCGTCCTCAATATCCCTGCCTACATAGGCAATTTTATCTACCAGACGTACAACACACGCTTCCAGTGTGAAAGGCAGCGCACCGCGTTTTTTTATATTGTGCAGGGATGCAGGGGTTTTGTCCAAATCCCGTGTAAGGATATATTCATTATACTTTTCTCCGCAGTGTGAAACAATTCCGTCCTTTACTTCAAATGTAAGGTTAAGTCCGCAATTATCATTTATCTTCTCTTTTGAAATACGCGTTGCAAGTTTTTCAACCACTCTTAAACTGTGAAGCTCATGTTGGAACCCTGTTGAACCGTCAATTTTTTTCATGCATTTATTAAGAACACGCTCGCCGCTGTGGCCAAAAGGCGCATGGCCCAAGTCGTGCCCCAACGCAATGGCGTATGTGAGATCCTGATTCAGATTTAAGGTTCTAGCTATTGTAACGGCAATGGATCCGACGTTTAAAACATGCTCCATCCGTGTGCAGATATGATCATTTTTCGCATTAAAGAAAACCTGGGTCTTATGCCTGAGTCTTCTGAATTCCATAGAATATAAAATTCTATTCCCGTCTCTTTCATAGTCTGTTCTGATTGGACATTTATCCTCAGGAACGAGCCTTCCAAAAGAATTTATACTCTTTGCTGCAAAGGGACTCAGCAAATCTTCCTGCCGTTCTCTCAGTTTTCTCCACTCCATATGTCGTACCCCCCGGAATATACATTGCTTTGCACTTTATACCCTTTATCTGCGGGTATAAAAGTTTTAAATATATCAAGCACACTTACCGATTTTTTCTGACTTGCAAGGGCATAAAAAAGCTGATGTTTCAGCTATATTTATCAGTAGAAAATTGCTATTCCTCTTATGTGGATTTGATTTATCACCACTTATAGAGTCATATCCATCTCCACTGATAATATACCATAGCAAAACATCAGCCGCAACCTGGTGATATTGATCTCCTAATACTGTGTTTTTCTTGATTTGCCGCTGCAAAAAAGAGCTATTCCTCCGGCGATCAAAGCAATAGGAATAAATATTTCAGGTCTTATAATTGACGATACACTGCTGAGCAGCATGCAGGCCATGAAGAAAGCTGCAATTCCTCCGATTATGAGACTTGCAATAAGCAGCCCCTTTTCTCTTCTGGAAAAAATATGCATCTGAAATAAACCTACTGCAACAGAAAGAATGTAAACCGGCCAGGTATATTCGGCAAAATTCCAATCTGTTGTAACTTCAAACATAAACAACAAACCTATTGTGGTAATTATCCCGCCGGGAATCAACAAGCCCGGTTTTGAACCTGTAAGGAAAAAAGAAAGTTCAAAGGAAAGCCCAACAAGTAAAACAATAAATACCCAAAAATCATGTGTATAAAACTCAAATAATTTAATCCCAAATAATACTCTTAACAACAGTATGATAACACCTGCTGCTATAAGCAGTAACCCTGCAAAACTGGTATTTCTTCTCATAAACAATTCCTCCATAAAAACGCCGGCTTCAATAAAATTCGTACATCCATTATACAGATAATTTATTGTATTTGTCTGAAAAATTATGAATTAACCTGCCTTTTTTTGCAAATAATAAATTTGCTAAATTTATACAATTGAGTAAGGAGTATTTAATTTGAAAAAACTCAGCACCAAAGTAAAAATAATAATAAGTCTCTGTACTTTACTTATAAACTATTATTGCTTTTTTATATTTGCCAATAATTATAATGCTATTTATTACCCCTCCGTACCAAGGGCGGATCTCACAATACTTCTGGACAGGGCTTCACTGACCGAGGCCGATTACTCACAGCTGCTGGATCAAACCGGTCTGGGACGGCCGTCTGTTGACGCTTTACTGCGGGAAAGCGACGGAAAAGCCCGGATAATAGCCTTCCAGCAAAGCTACTATACAAAAGCTCAGATGTTTACCGAGAAATTAAACCCGTTTACCAGTCAGGAAACACTTAAAATAAACAGTCAGAGCAAGTCTGACGACTTTGGACTTGCACCCTTGAAAAACGGTGACATTCTTATGACAAAGTCAACCCAAACACTTTTTTGGAGGCACGGACACTGCGGTATTGTTATAGACGCCGAAAAGGGTATGACTCTGGAATCCCTGGAACCTGGAACTATCAGCATGAAACAGAATATATCCAAATGGCGGTACTATCCCACCTTGAAGGTTTTAAGGCTTAAAAATGCCGATGAGAAAGTAATTACAGATATCATAAAATACTCCAAAAACAGCCTGACAGGTATAAAGTATAGAATTTTAGCAGCAAAATGCCAATCCGGCATAATCCCCAAAAGTGCAAACTGCTCTCAATTAATATGGCAGGCCTTTAACAATTATGGCTATGATTTGGACAGCAATAAGGGAATGCTTGTTACACCGGAGGATATAGCAAAAAGCCCCTTGCTGGAAACAGTCCAAATAAAAGGCTTTAATCCTGAAAAAAGCTGGTAAATCATGCTATAAACGAACTGACAGCCAGAGTTATGATTGAAGCCGTCATTGCGAGATAATCTATTCCGCTGAAGCTATATTTTTTGTATCCGCTGTTCTTCTTCCTGACATTAAAGCCTCTGAGCTCTGCCGATATGGCACTGCCTTCAATTCTCTTGACCGATGAAATTAAAAGCGGCACGCATAAGGGCAGAACCAGCTTTAGTTTCTTTAAGGGATTCTTTGTATCAAATTCGACACCTCTGGCCGTTTGAGCTTCTATAATGCCATTCATCTCGTTTTCAAAAATAGGTATAAATCTGAGGGCCGTTATAAATGCAAAAGTGTATTTATAAGGAATGTGGAGCTTCTGCACAAAGACATTGGTCAAATCGCTCATTTTTGTAACAGTAAGCATGAGCACCAGCGGCATGGTTGCTCCTACAAGCCTTAGTACAAGCAGTACCGAGAAATTTAAGCCTGTATCTGTTATATAAAGATTCAGGGGCAGGTCCAGAATAATATTTCCTGTCCGTATAAAAAATATTTGAAGCAAAAATAATATCAAACCGATTTTCAATAGAGTTTTTAAAAGAGAAAGTGCTTTCTTTACTATACCGGCCATTCCGGCAATAATAATATTTATGACTATGATGCCAATGGCAATTAATATATGGCTGCTGACAAAACTGCTCAGACAGAACAGAAATGCCAGCAGCATTTTTGTCAATGGATTCAATCTATGTATAATTGTATCACCCTGGGAGTACTCCAGCATACCTTTCATATTAACCTCCTAAGCCATGTCTTTGAGCCGTATAGCGGCCACAAAACTGTAATAAAATCTCTTCCTTCCTCATTCCGCTATAAGGCGAATAAAGGAGGTAATTGGCTTTTATTGATGTACTATTTTCTCAACTCTGTCTGCCATCTCATCAACTGTCATTATGCCGTCAAAAGCTTCTCCAAGCCTGATCGCCAGTTGAGCTATCTGTGGCGGAGCAAGAGAGGTTCTCCTCAGAACAGTATCATTTGACATTACGCTTTTGCACACATCGTCAGCCAGCACTCCGCCGTCGCCTATAACCAGAACACGCCGTGCAAAGTCGGTTACCAGTTCCATGTCGTGGCAAACCATTATCACTGTTGTTCCTCTGTTATTCAAATCCTTAATCACTTCCATGATCTGCATACATTCCCTATAGTCCAATCCGGTCGTCGGTTCATCCAGAACCATTATTTTAGGTGAAAGTGCCAGAACCGACGCAAGTGCAACTTTTTGTCTTTCTCCGCGGCTTAGGGAAAAAGGATCTTTTTCTCCTTCAAAACCAAAGCTTTCCATTGTAGCCAGGCATCTTTTCTCAATCTCATTTCTGTCAGTGAAAATGCATTTTAAACCAAATTCTATTTCAGCCTTCACCGTATTTTGACAAATCTGCCTGTCCGGGTTCTGAAATAAAAAACCAACATGGCTGGCAAGTTCACTGGTCTTTGCAATCCTGGTATCCAATCCCTCAACTGTAACATTACCTGAAGTAGGCTTCAGAAGGCCGTTGAAAAGTTTCATCAAGGTAGTTTTTCCGGCACCGTTACGTCCTACTATAGCGATAAACTCTCCCTCGTCTATAGTAAAATTAATGTTCTCAAGTATATTCTTTTTATCATAAGCGAAGCAGACATTGTTGAAATCTATCAAAGTTACCTCCTAAAATGTACACCGGCCGACCTTACCTGATTATGTTTTTAACCATTACTTCGGCATCATCTATATTAACGGGAACTTCCCCTTCATAAAGCTGCCTTTCGGTTAGGACATTGGCGAGGGATGCAACTCTTGGACAGTTGACCCCTATATCCTGCAGTTTTGATGTATCCTTCAAAACCTCCTGAGGAGAACCGTCAAGATAAATACTTCCATCATTGAATATTAACAGGCGCTTTGAAAACTCGCTTAAAAGCATTATCTTTTGTTCAACAACTATGATGGTAATTCCCATCTTCTCATTCAGCATCCTGAGCATGCTGAATATCTGATAACTGCTTTGCGGGTCCAGCTCTGCCGTCGGCTCGTCCAATACAAGTATATCAGGCATCAGTGAAACAACGGCACATATGGCGACCTTCTGCTTTTGTCCTCCGCTCAAAGTGCTGATATTTCTATACCTTAAATCCTCTATTCCCACCATTTTCAATATATCGCTAACCCTTGACCCGATTTCCTCATGGGGCACACCAAAATTTTCAAGCCCAAACAGCAGTTCATCCTCAACAACCGAGGAGACCATTTGACCGTCAATATCCTGAAAAACACTGCCAACGCTTAAAGCAAGCTCTGAAGGAGAGGACTCAACAGTATCCTTTCCTTTTACAATAACCTCACCGAAAAAATCCCCTTCAAAATGATGAGGAATGACTCCGTTGATTGCATAGGTAAAAGTGGATTTACCTGCTCCGCTATTCCCAATCACTCCTACGAAATCACCCTTGTTTATCCTGATATTAATTCCGCTTAATGCGTTTTTTTCTCCGTTTTTATATTTAAACGAAAAATTTTTAAATTCAATCATCCTTACCACGTCCCAATGCTAATTTTAATGGTATATAAAGTACCTGCACGATTATAGAATTTACAACAGCAGTTCCAAGCACAATTACAAGAAATACACCAAGGGGCATGGTCTTTACATTGGCACCGGTATAAAATGCCGCATATAAAACTCCTATAAAGGCCATACCACTTGCTAAGGTACTAAAAAACGTACCTATAATAGGTTTGAGAGAAAATTTTCCGATCTGAAGCGGTAAGTAGACCAGAATGGCCATTACTATTGCTCCAACAGGCTCGCTTATCAGGTTGATATAGGGAGTTCCGGGAAATACCTGGCAGATGGCACCAGCTATAATACCGATTACGATTGCTTCAAGGAATCTTGGCTTGATCAGCAGAATTGCAAGACAATACATTGCGATGATAAAGTTTGGCTTCATGCCGGCTGAAAATAATGAACCTACAAAAAATTTAAGTACTGCACCTACTGCCAGTAAAACTCCCACGAGAATAATGTCCGAAATTGAAAGTCCGGCTTTCTTTTCCTTAACGACTACTCTTTTCTGAACTGTTTCCATATAAAAAACCTCCACAAAACAAATATTAGTAGAGGTTTGAAGTTCATTTTAATATTATGTCAACTTAAGCAAATAATTGCATCTCAAAATAAAATACTTAAATTAACAGGCAACAACTATATGTCGCCGTATGTGAAATAAATTCACAATTGCCTCATCTCGTCTAATCTCATCTAAGCTCTTCTCGTCTCTACTTGTAAAGAATATAGCATCAAAAGGCTTGCTTTGTCAAGCTAATCTTATTTAACACAATATCAATCATCTTAACATTATGTTAACCAAGCAATATTACCTAAAAACTTTTGCATAATAGTTATTATCCAGAATTTTTGTTGAATAGGTAAATTTGTTGTTAACCTGTTTGGCTATGGCGGATTTATATTCTTTTGTCACTGTGGCTTCGGTCTCTCCGTCTGCCGGAATCAGCTTTCTAAGCTTGGAATTATATCTGGCTTTATCAGTCAGCCAGCTCCAATTTGAGAAAATAACCAGCGGCAGAGCATCCGACATTATATCCCTGCCCATAAGCAGTCTCGAATCATACTCGATTCCCATCAGGTTGGACAGTGTAGGCAGTATATCCATACTGGAGCAGGGTTTGTCTATCTGAACAGGTGTCATGCCCTTTGACCATAATATAAATATACCCCTGTATAGTTCAAAATTTTCTTCAACCTTGTGTCCTGCCAACTCTCCTATTTCTTGAAGGGTAAGACCGTAAGGGTAATGATCCGGGCTGATAGCTATGAGGGTATCCTCAGCCACCCCTGCCTTTTCAAGCCTTGAAATCAATTCCGCCACGGCCCGGTCCAATTCAATCTGGCAGGCCAGGTATGCCTTCACGTGCTCCGAATAGGGAAGAGCTTTGACAAGCGCTTTATTTTTGCTAGCCATGGCATTTCCTGCAAAGGTATACTGGAGATGACCGCTTACAGTCATGTAATAGGTATGAAATGGTGCCGCACCAAGATATTCACCGGTAGTTTTCTCCATCATTTCCACATCCGATTCAGGCCAGGTATTTTTTACGTCAAGTCCATGTCCTACAGCTTTAAAGTCATAGCCCATATTGGGATGTGAAACATCCCTGCGATAATAGGTATATGTGTGATCATGATAGGCTTTAGTGCCATATTCCAGTTTCCTGAGCTGATTTCCCAGGCAGAAGGGCATGTAATTTCTGCCCGATACATAGAAACTCCAAACACCTGATTTGGGCACAAGTGAATTGCATGCTACATATTCTCCGTCAGAGGTGCTCACTCCCCAGATTGGTGTGTAGAAATCGGTAAAACTGAAGCCCTCCTGCTGCATTTTATATAATGTAGGTGTCAGTTCCTTTTTGACAGCATAGGGTGAAAACCCTTCTGCTGTTATTAATATAAGGTTCTTTCCCTTGTACATACCAGTATACTCATTCTTTCTGGTTGGTTCTACCTTCTTGAAATACCTGTGCATTGACTGTATTTCGGGATCAGTTTCACCGGAAATGAGTCTGTCAAAATCAATATTCATTACATTGAATGGATTTTCAATATTTTGCGGATTTGCCAATACAGTATTTGGATCCGCAGTCTGGCTCTCGTCGGCCGGATTATCCTGTGATGGATTATTAACCTGGTTATTTTTGGTGGAAAGAGTAGTTTCATCTGATCCGGTATATCTTGAATCACCTGCCGTGTCAAAATTTTTGTCTTCCGGCAACTCATTCTCAACAGATTTAAACCCGAAAATCAGATGTTTAACATCAAGTCTTGTAGTTGTGAGCATACCAAATCTGTCAATCGACAGATCAGGTATTATGGCTTCAGAGTAAAGGAACCTGGTGTTAAGTTCTCCGTTATTTGCACTATAAACAGCCATGGTAGCAATAATTTGTATGAATAATGCAGCAAATGCAATGAGACCTTTAAAGCTCCAGGAACTTTTATCGGCCGGGATGAATTTATTACCGAACATACTGATAAATAGCAGCGGAACCAGCAGAAATAATATGGAAACAATATTTTTACCCATTGCATCCAGTATTTCTCTCCAGAATTGTAAAACCTGTCCCGCACCATTTATTGAAAACAATGCAAAAAAAGCGGTAAAAACATGATAATACACAACCTGAACAAGGTATACCAATGTGACGGCAGCTGTAATTATTATTGATATTATCCTGTTTACCCTGCGTTTGAAAAATGTAGACAATATGTAAAGTAAAAGTCCGGCAGCTGTTGAAAATAATACCATATAAAACAGGCCTGAATTGAATAAGGTTTTAAAAACTGATATTTTAAATACTACTTCCATATAAATTATTGACAAAGGGTAAAACAGGATAAACCTATATAAGTATAGCGTCAGTCCTGTGGTTTTGATTCCTTCCTCAAGCTTTGGAACCTGTGTACTCTGAAGTTTACTTAACTTACAAGGCGGCTTATAGGTCGACAGTTGATTTTTTGCCTTTTCCAAAAGACGTTCTCTTTTATTATTCAACTCTGTTGATATTCGACTGATTTTCACAAAAGTATACTTCCTATTCCCTTTTATTTTTGAGGTATATTTTAATGTGTTGAATTTATACGATTAATAACTTATATATCAATTATTAATAATTAACCCCTTAAATATTCAATCAAGAAAAACTTATTTCTTCTTCCCTTCCAAAAAGTATGTAGCCTCCATATCGGCAGTATTTAAAGCAAACGCCAGAGGAAATTGCTCAAAGGCATCTCCCACATTCCTTTTTTCCTCAACACCTGAGAATCCCATATGATACCTTATTGCAAATGCTTCCTCCCTTGTTAGCTTCATAAAGCCGGTAATAATATATACTGATTTTTCGCCATGCCCATAGGGCAGCCTGTCATCATATTCATATGTCGGAACACTCTTCCAAATCCCGTTTTCGTCCTTTACATTCCTGGTTCCTGACTTGTAGCAATTTATCTTGCACAAGTCATGCAGCAGCGCAACAATTGCAATACTTTCTTCATCACATTCCAGCCGGTAAATACTGCGTACCCTTTCCCTGGCCAGATAATCCCTGAGGCATTCGTATACATTCAAGCTATGTTCAACAAGACCGCCTTCATAGGCTCCATGGAATCTTGTACTGGCAGGTGCGGTAAAGAAATCACTGGATTTGGACAAAAGATATTCCAACATCTTGTCGGAACCCTCACGATGTATGCAAGTATTATATATTTCAAGATAGCGTTCTCTATAATCCATAATAATCCCCTTTTTTTCCTTTAATTATATCTTACATCTGCCGGCATATCAATTAAGCAAATATTAAGATGCACCAACCCTAAAAAAACACCCACAACCCTCTTGATTTATGGGTGCGGGCTTTTCGATCCTATATGAAAAAAGCTCTGTAAATTGAAATACCGAAGGATATTATAATCAGGAGAATACATCCAAGGGCCGAATAGATTTTATTGTGCTTTATGCTGTATACGGCGTAACTTAACGGATATATGGAAACAAACATTAACAACACCAGAAGTAAATATTTCATTGTTGTTTCCCTACCTTTGGGGGATTGGTTTTCATAAATGTACCTGTCCTGCGGATTACAAATTGAACTTCCGTTTTAATACTGGAATCCTTAAACCTGTCAAGCCACTTGTATTTTTCCCAATCCTGAATTGTTAAAAACTTCATGCTTGCTTTTTCCCCAAAACCAAATACATCACTATTCAGACCAAGAGCTTTACTTATCGCCTTATTGATCTGTTCTTTCAGAAAGGCCTCCACTTTGTTTTCCAAGATGGGTTTGTATTCTATACTTTCATAGTTTACCGCACTTT
The DNA here is from genome assembly GCA_023386445.1 of Bacillota bacterium. Lineage (GTDB taxonomy): Bacteria > Bacillota > Clostridia > Acetivibrionales > DSM-1351 > Ruminiclostridium. Next base: position 82,693 of record JAEWJR010000073.1, read on the forward strand.
GAAGAGCCTGAATTTCTCCCTCAAGAAAAACCTTAACCCTTATGTCGGGCTTTCCTCCTTTTTTAAAATCAATTTTTATATCGGGTTTTTTCTGCTGACTTACTATAATAGTATCCAACAATTTTGAGTCGGAGGGATCATGGATTACATAAGAACTGGTCTCGTATTCGCCCTTTATCATCAGTAAGGCTCGGGTCTCATCGCCGTTAAACTCACCTACCATTTTGCCCCCATTAAAAATGGCAGTACCCAGATATTCCGTCTTATTTCCGTTATTTCTCGGCAATTCACCTGCGTAATAATCGCCGGATGATTTGACCTCATCGGTAGGCTGCCCTTCCTTTTTATAGTTTGAAAAATCATTTATTGCAGCAAGAACAGATACCGGCTGTATCTTGTGGGATTTTATGTCATCAATGAAGCTGCCCAAATCGGTGTCGTCAAAAAATCCGTTGACCCTTTCCATATTCATCATACCCTCCTGGGTTTTAGACAGAGCAGTACCCAGAACCGGATTAATTTCTCCAATGAAATCACTGGCTTTACCTCTGACAACTATCATATGCATGGTTCTTCTTATTTGCCGATCCCGTACAAAGGCACTCATCAGGGTTCCCATATCCGCCTTTGCAATATCCTCGGAAACAATAAAATATTTTGAGTGGCTATAGTTTATTTTTCTTGATAAGGAAGAGTTTATCATATTAACTCCTGTGTAAAATGTCGGACAATCCAGAGAAATTACAACAAAGTCCTTATTTCCCGGTCCTGAGGAACTCTGTCCTAATCCGCCACCCGAGCTTTTCATGGTCGGAAGTTGAACGGTTATACGAAGTTTATTGGAGATACCCTTATCGACTCCCATAGTATAAACATATGCCCAGTCATCAACTTCCAATGCATCATAACAAGCAGTCAGGGTAAAAAGACTGAGTAGTATCAGTATAAAGGCTATAATTCTACGCATTTCGAGTATCTCCTTTCTTCTTCCTGATTGCGGCAATTATAAGAGAAATCAACGGCAATACATAAAAAATGGCCCAGCCATATTCCCTTATGTTATGGACATTTCCCTCAATAACACTTGAAAAATCCCTGGGCAGCATTGCCAAAGTATATAAGAGGACGGCCATGGGTCCAATAACTGGTCTCAAATCAGATAATCTGAATATTTTGGAATAGCAGCTGACAGCACAGTAAAATACAATTGAAATAGCAATGTGTGAAGCAAAAATCCATAAGAATAAAAAAATTGGATCCAGCCTCTGGAAAAAAGCGCCATACTTGATTCCCCTTGCCAAAACATAAATCGGTGCGATTAATTCCTGGGTAGTTTCATAAGGGTATGCCATACTGAAAGACAATAAACCAAGTGTTACTATACAGCCTGATAATATTAATGATATAAAGCCGGCTTTTTTAATGTATTTGGTTCCTTGAAGTGAACCTGCAAACACGGCTAATATCATTATCTCTTCATAAGCAGAACTTCTCCGTAATCCATGAATTAAAGTTTTATCCATACCATAACCAAAAAACGGGAATAAATTCGTAGGATTATATTGAGGTATTGCTAACAGCAGTAAGATAAAATAGGTAACAAGCATTATATAAGCCGTTAATTTTGATATTCTGGCCAAGGTTTCCAGACCTAAAAAAGAAGAGAGCACTGCTGCGACAACTACTGTCCATATCAGAATATCCGACGGGGTGTCTCTGTATACATAAACCTTTATAACATCCACAAACTCCCGCAAAAGCATAGCCGATGATTCCAGAAAAGCTGCCGCAAATAAGAATGAGAAAATAAAACCGATTATCCTTCCAACAGAAATATCAAATATTTGAATAATATCTTTGCCGGGAAACCTTTTCAGCAATATAGAAATAAAACTAAAAGCTATAATTGAAATTAGTGTAGAAATAAGTGTCATCTGCCAGCCTGTATTACCCACGTAATTTGTCAGAAAGGCAGGACTTGTAAAAAATATTTTTGTACTCATGGAGATTGTAGCCAGGCATACAGCCTCCTGAACACCAAATTTACCCTCATTTATTCCCATTGTTATTATCACCCTTTTGTTTTGGTTCTTCTTTAAGTGCCCAGTTTGTGACATTTTTCCCTTGTCTCTTCCGGTTAGCTGTTTGAAAAGGGTCGGGGCGTTTATCCTGCATCCATATCGGAGACCTTAAAACCACATCTGGATTACTTTTGGTTTTTGGTGCTACAGGTGTGAGGAACGGAACACCAAAAGACTTCATACTGCAGGTAATGCATCCCAAAGTAAATATTACAAAGGCTATTCCAAAAAAGCCCAGAAAAGCACCTGCAATTATAAAAAAGAATCTTTCAATCCTTATAGCCAGACCCATGCTGTAATTTGGGATAGCGAAACTTCCCAATGCCGTGACTGAAACGATTATTACAAGCATGGGGCTTACCAGGCCGGCCGACACTGCAGCCTGTCCTAAAATAAGTGCCCCGACTATACCCAGTGTTTGACCGATAATACTTGGAACCCTTATACCACCTTCTCTTATCAGTTCAAAAGCTATTTCCATTGTAAGAACTTCCAGCAGAGTCGGAAAAGGAACCAATTCCTTTGCTTTGACAATTGAGGCAAGCAGTTCTGTAGGAATCATTTCCGGATGAAACATTACCATAGCAACATATAGGCCGGGAAGCAGTGTTGCGCAAAAAAGCCCGAACAGCCTCAACAGTCTTAAAAAGGTTCCAAAGGGCCAACGTGTAAAGGAGTCCTCCGAAGTATGAAGCAATCTGAAAAAAGTCACAGGAACAGCCATTGAAAAAGGTGCTCCCTCCGTTATTATTACAACCTGTCCATCCATGATGAATGAAGCGGTCCTGTCAGGCCTTTCAGTTGAGAGAACTTGCGGGAACAGCATCAGGGGCCTATCCTCAATAAACTGTTCCACCATTCCGCTTCCGATGATCAAATCTGTTTTTATACTTTTTATACGTTTTATTACTTCCTGTACTACTCTGGGATTTGCAACCCCGTCCAGATATAATACCGCACACATTGTATTATTAATATCACCTGCCGGAATCAATTCAGTTACAAGCTTTTGAGTTTTCAGAATTCTTCTTACAAGAGTAAGGTTTGTCCGCAGATTTTCAGTAAAGGCTTCCTGTGCACCCATTACAACCATTTCAGTCTTCGGAGATTCAACACTTCTTTTTTCATATCCTCTGGTTTCCATGACAATACATTCGGTACAGCCTTCAACAAACAGCACACTGGCCCCGCTCAATACCTGCTTGATGCATTCACCATACAAGCTTTCTTTTTTTAGATTGTGAACAGGTATAACAGTCTCAATCAAAAAATCGACAGGAGACTGATTCCCCATATCTTCTAAAATATCTTTTGACATAAGTTCTGGAAGCATTGACAGATTTATTGAATTCTTATCAATCATCCCATCCACATAAACCATAAAACAATCCAGCTTTTTACCGATCTTAAATTTCCGGAAGACAATATCCTCATTTTTGGGCACTCCGAATTTCTCCTTCAGCACGTTCAGGCTATAACTTAAATCACTTGAAATAGAATCATTTGCAGCCGAATTAGTATTCTGATTCTTACTTTTGTATTTCTTCCCACTTTGATGCTGGCTCTGGCTTTTGTTTTGATTATCGTTTTGTGTTTTGTTCCGGTTTTGAGCCTGGCTCCGGCTTAAATTCTGATTTTCGCCATCACCTTTTCTGGTTTTATTCCACTCGTTGACTCCAAGCGGCTTTAGAGCTTTTTTATTTCCTCCCTTGCTCATCTGGTTATTATTAAGTCCGCCATTTTGAGTACTCTGAGTTGTCTGAGTTTGATTGGGAGGCTGAAGAGCCCCTTCATCATCGCCTTCCAAAAGCTCAAAACCAAGGTTATGAATTTTAGGTTCCGAATATATAAATAATTTTCTCATTGACGTAAAAATACTCATTTTGTACCGCCTCTTGCCATATTTGTTAATAAATAAATTATGTGAATGTGTCAGCCTATTTATCCATGCCAAATATATCTAGAACAAAGGCGTCAATTAAAATTCAACAATTTTAGATAATAAAAAAGGCAAAAAAACAACGCTCTTAAAAATTAACGTTGTTTTTTGCCTTTATACTTTTATAGCTGTAATACAGTGATACTATGTATCTAAACAGCTTTTACATTTATTACTTGGGTTGTTCATTTATAGGTAAATCACTAATATGGTAAGTTATACATTTTGACGCTCTGGGTACCTTTGTGATTTTTGCTGCAGTTTTTTCAACCGCATCGGTTTTAATTGTTCTGGTACGGCCGGTTTTGCTGTTTCTCGCAGGAGCTGCTGTCTTAATTGTCTTATTGCTGCAATTTTTGTTAGTACAACTTCCGTTTATCATAACGGATCCACATTTACAAAATTCTGCCATTAATTTCATCCCTTCAATAGTTTTGAACCTATAGTATACCATAAAAGGCTTAATTTTATACAGAACTTTATTTTAAAATTGAAAAATATTCGTACCTATACTTTCTTTATAATGGGCAGCCAGGCTTCACACCTGTAATCCTCCGCTCTCTGATTACCCTCAGGATATACTTCTATATCAGGTCCATTGGCATATTCATACCCTGAGGCCGGAAGCCATTCCGTTACAATACGCTTTTGAAGCTCCTGCAAGGCTTCGGGTAACGGACCTGTACTTTCAAAAATTGCCCATGTACATTCCGGTACTATATATTCGTACATTTTTTCAGGAACCGCCCTGTCAGATGCCACTGCAATAAAGTAGTCAAAATCCGTTCCGTTCATACATGCACTGACACCTAAAAGCCCGTAGGGTTCTTTGTTCAGCAAAGAAACTATTTCAGGAATAATACCGCTCTCGCCTGTCTTTTGCCAAAAAGCAGGAACTTCTGCAAAATTCTCTTCAATATTGATTTTGAAGTGTTTCTTTACACCTACAACTCTAAAAGCTTCTTTCTTTTCAATTCTGTATTTCATTTCCGCCTCTCCTTTAACGGTTAATTTGAAGCTGATGGGCGGGAATGCTTTGAGCATTATACCATTTGACTTTGCTTCTGATGGCGATATTCCATGAATATTTTTAAATGCACGGGCAAAAGCAGTTGGTGAATCGTATCCGTATTTCAATGAAACATCAATTATTTTATAATTATTGTTCTGCAGATCCAGGGCCGCCCGTGTCATTTTTCTGCGCCTGATATACTCCGACAAAGGAATATCGGCTATATAGGAAAACATTCTCTGAAAATGAAAGGTTGAACAGCACGCTATTTCAGCGACTTTTTCAAGTTCGATCCCCTCTTCCAGATGGTCTTCCATGTAGGTGATTGCTTTGTTTAATTGCTCAATCCATTCCATTCAATCCTCTCCTTACAAAAAGTATAGCTTCCGGAATCTCCGGGAACCTCTCTTTTTGTGCACAAAAAAGAGAGGTTCCCAATCAATACTATATTTGCAGTGTGTATTGGTCAAGTCCCACTTCACATATGACAAGTGGTCTGTAACATCCAAGTTGAAACAGGAATCTGATCACACATTGCGCTGCCGCAGAGAATGAAATTCCTTTTTTACCATGAGCATTGTCCATATTACAATAACCGCATCAATGGCAAATGAACCGTAATAAATACCCGGAACACCCGACCAGATAGGCACCAGCAGCATGACCGGCACATAGAAAACAAGCTGTCTTGCTATACCTATCAGAGCAGCAGGTTTCCCCTTGTCAATAGAAGGGAATAGTGTCATTGCCATAAAAATAAATGACAGGAGAGGAAGAATTGCCATGTAAATACGAAAGCTCATCAACTGGGTCCCTGTAAACTCCTGAACTTTCATCATCACACCAAGAACCAGTCCCGGAGCCGCCATGGACAGCAGCCAAAACGGAAGTGTCAGCACCAGAGCCGCAACAGCAAAAAGCTTATAGGCTCCAATGACCCGGTCATACTGCTTTGCGCCATAGTTGATGCCTATAGCCGGCTGGAGTGCGCGCATCAAGCCAAATATGGGAGTAAGCAGAAAAGTGAATACCCGGTATACAACGCCGTAAAAAGCAATATCCGCAGTTGTTCCGTATTTAGCCAATGCGTTAAATACAAATACCGACTGGACCAGGCTCATCACACTCATAATAAAGGCCGACATGCCCAGCCGCAGGATAGAGGTTCCAATCTCCTTATCCCAGCGTATGGAAACCAATTTGGACCGGAAGGATGCACGGCCTCTTCCGAAATAGAACCAACCGATGACCGTATAAGCCAGCATTCCTATATTCGAGGCCCATGCCGCTCCTTCCACACCCAGAGGGAATATGACAACCAGCAGATACTTGGCGGCCACATCCACAAGAAGCCCTGCTCCCATCATGACTGCCGCCATTTTCATTCGTCCTTCGGCTCTTACGATCATGTTTCCGGCAAGTCCGTATATCCAGAAGAAAGAACCTAGAATGGTAATCCAGAAATAGCGGTCACCCAATACCAGTTCCTGACCTCCGGCGCCCATTATTTGCAGCATCTGGCTTGAAAAGAGCAGTCCAAACACAATGTATATTACTGTTACTGCAAGGGAAAGCAGGTTGAGATTGCCCAGGAGCTTTTTCTGGGTATTAATATCCCTGGCTCCCAACGCAATACTCAATACGGCTCCCGCACCAGTTCCCAGCAAAGATCCAAAGCCTACGCTGATCTGAGACAGAGGATAAGCAACGGATACCCCTGCCAGTGCGATCTCACCCACAAACCTTCCTACAAAAAAAACATCCAGCATGGAATTCATTCCATACAACACCATGGCAACTACTGCAGGCCAGGATAAATCAACCATAACTTTCCACATATTACCTGTTAGGATGAACTGTTTTTGTTTTTCTTTTTGATCTGTTAATACTCCTTCCACGTAAATCCCCCAATCTCTTATAAATCTCATATTATCAAGAGCAGTTAGCAATAGCTAACTATATATTATTATAAACGCATTAATTAATTTTCTCAGCTCCGATACGTTTACTTTCAATCCAATCAGACAGATAGTTGCAAATATTGCTGCTATTCTTCAACCAATTGTCCTGCAATACTGCTGCCTTTTCAGAGTTTCTTCCTCATTCTGAAATATGGTTCTCAATACCAGTGCCGCATCCAGGTTCCATTGCTATCATAAGTCAGTACACCGCCCTGAGCTTTCCTCTTATTCTGGAACCCCAAATGCTGTACCGTTTATTCAGTATTTTTTCTTCACCTATTTTGAAAATAATTTGATGGGAACAAAAATTTCAATTTGTCTGTGTCCTAACGCCTTATCGGTTATAGGCGAACCGATAACATGCCACAAATGGACACGTTCTTTATCTATGTCAAGCTCAAAAACATCGCTATCCGTGACAAATTTTTTTATTCCGTTAAACACCCTCATACCATCTTCATATGAATCATCCCTTGCAATTGCGGCAGCATAAATGCCTTCCTCAAAATCAATAATTTCAAATCCATTGGTATCAGTCCCGGTTACCCATTCCTCAACTGCATAAAACCATGTGAGCTTACCATTTTCATCGTTATGTGTCATAAAGTCGCGCGGGAAAAATCTATCTTTTCTTTTTTTATCAAGTCTCATCCACATCTTATCAAATTTTTTTAGATCTCCATCGGTGCCGGATGTGGCCATTCTGCATTTTGGTAAAGTAATAATCCTGACATCAGGCAATTTTTCAAGTTTTTCAGTTACTTCCAATAACCGATTAACAGATGAAGAATTACCGTTATAATTCACATTTACAATCTGTTGTTTAATATCTTTTGCCTTGTCATAAAGTTGCTTGATATCACTGTCCTTATGAAAATCAAATTTTTCTATCTGGTTAATAAACTCAAGAATAATCTCTTTCAATTCATGAAGCAAAGCAACTTCATCATCAATATCCGTTATTTTTTGACTAAAAACCTCTAAAACCACTTCCGAACTATTGGAGTTGAATATTCTCTGTATGTCTTTTATTCTGATATTAAGCTTTCTTAAAATAAGAATTTGCTCCAAACGTTTGATGGCCGCTTCATCATATAGCCTGTATGCATAACCATCACTCTTTGTGCTTTGAATAAGCCCCATATCCTCATAATATTTCAAAGCTCTTGCAGAAATATCATATTTTATCGATACATCTCTGATTTTAACTAAATTACTCATTTTTACAACTCCTATCATTGTGTATTATAAAACCATGATATAGTACGTCGCAACGTCGTAGTCAAGTGTTTTTCAAAAAATATAATAATCTGTCTGATTAATGGCTGATCAAATGCACAATAAAAAACGTGCAGCCATTGAAACTGCACGTTTTTCGTATTGGAGCTGGTGAGAGGAATTGAACCTCCAACCTGCGGTTTACGATACCGCTGCTCTGCCATTGAGCCACACCAGCATATATGTGAGGACGGGTCTTGCATCACCTGTTTTATTACAATAAAACTATTTTAGAAGTACCACCCTGCCTTATCAACAACCAAGACCTGCTGACAAACAATTTTATATTATCAAACATTTTATTCAAATAAACATTATATTAACATGAAATTCCTATTAATTCAATTCTAAATTATAACTCGGGAATTATTTTATGGATAATTTCATATATGGCATGACAGTCATTACTGACAGTAATCCTGTCTGCTGCCATTTTGACACCCTCACTGGCATTTTCCACTGCTATTCCCACATCAGCTAACTTTATCATTTCGATATCGTTATCATAATCTCCCACTGCTATTATGGTTTTGCCTTTGAAATGCTCCAGTTTTCTCATGCTATGTAATGCCGAACCTTTTGAAATACCCTTCTTTAGAATTTCCAGATAAAATTCAAAAGAAAAAACATTATCAAAACTTACACTTAGCCCGAATTTTTCAAAAGCCCTCCTAGCCTCCAGAAGTTTGTCACGCTTATCATTAAGTATCAGCTTAAGCCAATCCTTTTTTAATACCTCACTTAAATCTGCGCTGATAAACGGCTGTTCTTCCCGTAACACATATTCATCCACATTGCCTTCGGGGGAAACCGTATACATTCCCTCAGGAGTAAATATTTCTACCACCATTTGTTCAAAGGTGTCCAGACAGTAATTTATGTAATTAACCAGAAGCTCCTTTTCAACAAGTTCCGCTCCGAGAATTCTTTCGTTATGAAAATCATAAACCGCCGCTCCATTATACAAAATGCAGGGGCCATTCAGTTTTATATCCGTTATAAAGGGCCGCACATTTTGAATTGTTCTTCCTGTAGCAATGGCAAAACGTCCGCCTTGTTCAGTAAAATAATTTATTGCTGCCAGATTTTGTTTTGAGATTATATGTTGTGAATTAATCAGTGTCCCATCCAGATCACTTATAATCAGGTATTTGCTATAATCGTTCATCTGTGCCTCATATGTAAAATTTTCTAACAATATAATTATTATACCAGCTTTGGGGCATAGAAGCAAAAGCCTTTAAAAGTACATGCCTGAAACTGCAGCCAAAACATGTATGCTGAGCTGTACTAATTTCAGGCATATACTTTATCAGCAAACCATTTATTAAAACTGGCACTGAAGAGCTATTTACGGCAGCTGATCCTTGTACTGCTGATTGGAAATCTTGTCTATCTCCTCGACTATCCCCTGGTTATCAAGTTCATTAGTATAATATTCTTCAAAATCGGCATATCCCCCCAAATCCTGAGGTGAATCGGATGAACCGTATTTCAGAACATCGTTCAGCTGATCCATACCCTCAAACTCGTCATCCTCCTGTTTATTAAGATACTTTCTTCCGAAAGGGGAATCAAATATTTCACCATACTGCTGATCGGCAGTATTTATTTCCTTTGCCTCAAGATTCATTTCACATTGGTAGCACAAGCCTGCACTGGGTTTTGCATCAAGCCTTTCAAAACTTATTTGATTATGACAATGTTCGCATATCCCATAAGTTCCGTTGTCAATTTTTTTTAATGCTTTTTGGATATCATTAAGCTTTGTCTGCTCATGAACCTTCAGTGCCATATTCAGCTCAAGTATATAAAGTTCAGTTCCATGGTCTGCGGGATGATTGTCGTAATTGGACAACTCTGTGGGATAATGTTCGCTCATATCCGCATCACCGTTTTCATGCATCGTTCTGATTGTATCTATCATTTGCTTTTCCTGCTCTTTAAGTTTACCTTTTAATTGGTCCAATCTATACTTTTCCATATGACTGCCTCCGTAATCCGGGAATTATTATAAAGTTTCCCTTATCATTTTATCTGACATTCCTCATACTGCTTTGAACGATTTTTACAATTTCGCTTATAAACTCTCCAATATAAGGTAGATTATATTGAACTATTTTATTTAGAACATAAATGGCTACAGCACCTAAAAGGGTAAAGCCGATTGCTATGCCAAACCCTCTTGCTACTCCGCTTATAAAGTTAGCCCATAGCATTTTCCTGGGATGCTCCAGAAAATAAACGTAATCAACAAATTTCATCTTTTCCATTTTCAAGGACATTTCGTCGATTTTTTTATTCAGAGAATCGAGAAGTTGATTATTGTTTGACATCTGCAAGACTAACTCCTTTCTTTTATCATAAAGTCAATTACGGTTGAAACCTCCGCCTTCCAGGCAAAATATGCTTATAAGCATTTTATTTAAAGGTTTCAAAGGTTTGGGTTTTTAGTAATTGACTTTCTTATAACATTATATTTGTTTAGTTTGACCTTATTTATACACGGGTAAAAAATAACTGAATGTATAACAAAAAACAGCCAGATTTTTTCTGACTGTTTTAAAAATTGACTTGAATATATAATTATTTAGCAAGATCGAATAATACTTTTTTCAACAATTCGGTATCCTCTATGGTACACTGGAATACTTCGCCGATTTTTCGCGGAAGTACAAATTTCAGCTTGTTGTCCTTTACTTTTTTATCATAGAATATCTGCTCATATACCCTGTCGACCTCCATACCGGGAAGCGATACGGGAAGTCCCAGCTTCACAAGCATCGCCCTGACCTGATCAACAGCTGCATCTGGCAGAATATCCATGTAATTTGACAGTTTGAAAGCTCCCACCATACCTATGGCAACACATTCACCATGCAAAAGTGCAAAATTCTGAGCGGTTTCGATAGCATGACCTATTGTATGACCTAAATTTAAAACAGCTCTCAGGTCGTCCTCTTTCTCATCCTGTTCAACTATATGACCTTTTATTGACACATTTTTTTTTGCCAGAAACTGAAGTACATTTTCATCAAAAGCAAAGATCTTTTTAGAGTTATAATTCAGATATTCGCAGAACTCCTCATCCATAATAAAACCATGTTTGATTACCTCCGCCAGCCCTGCCGATACTTCACGCTTTGGAAGAGTTTTTATGGTATTGACGTTCATATATACCAGCTTTGGCTGATAGAAGGCTCCAACGGCATTTTTGTGGCCGTCGAAATCTACCCCGGTTTTACCTCCGACACTGCTGTCGGCTTGTGACAGTAATGTTGTGGGAATCTGAATGAAATTGATGCCTCTCATGTATGTAGCTGCGGCGAAGCCTGCAATATCCCCTACCACGCCGCCTCCCAAAGCAACCAGGGAACTGTTCCTGTCCAGCTTGTATTCTATCAGCTTTTTATATATTCCATAAACGGCGTCAATGGTTTTGTGCTCTTCGCCGGGAACAAGAATGTGCTTGTATACCTCAAACCCGCATTCTTCGAGTCTGGTGATACATTCCTCAGAATGAAATCCGTCCACATTTTCATCGGTAACAATCATCACTTTTTTACCGGTTCTCAAGGATAAAACGGTTTTGCCCAATTCGTCAAAATTAGTTGTTATACAAATTGGATAGCTTCTTTCCTTTAAGTTAATAGTATGTTTAATCATTTTACACTCCATGTCCCATATGTACAGGGTCAGGTACTGCCTGACCCTGAATTTGATGCATTAATCAACTACTTCCGAACATCTTCTGCAAAGTGTAGGATGCTTTTCATCCTTGCCCACATATTCACTGTACATCCAGCATCTTTCACATTTTTCACCGGGAGCCTGCTCTACGGCAACTTTTATGCCCGGCATTTCTTCACCGGTCTGAACCTCAGCAGGTGCTTCCTGGAGCTTTTTGATCCTGGCTTCCGAAATAATGAATATTGTTACCAGATCGGCTTCGATGCTCTTTATAAAATCGTAATCGGCCCCATCGGCAAATATTGTCACCTTGGCATTCAGGGAGTGCCCGATTGTCTTGTTGGCTCTTGAGACTTCAAGCGCCTTTGAAACATCCGAACGAAGAGCAAGTATCCTATCCCATTTTTCAGCCAATACAGTGTCAATGTATTTTTCATTTACTTCTGGCCAGCTGTTGAGCTGAACGCTTTCAACATCATCACCGGCTCTGTGCGGCATGAACTGCCATATTTCCTCTGTGGTGAATGCAAGTACCGGAGTAAGCATTCTTACCAATGACTGGAGTATTTCGTACATTACTGTCTGTGCAGCTCTTCTTTCCTTTGAATCAGCCTTTGAAGTGTAAAGTCTGTCCTTTATTATATCCAGGTAGAAATTACTCATATCAACAACGCAGAAATTGTGTATTGCATGGAACATCATATGGAATTCATATGAGCTGTAGGCATCATTAACCTTCCTGATCAGGTTGGTCATCTTGTAAAGTGCCCACCTGTCTAGCTCGTTCATCTCGCTGTAGTCAACACTGTCTGTATCGGGGTTGAAGCCGTTAATATTTCCCAGGATGTATCTTGCCGTATTTCTGATTTTTCTGTAAACTTCCGAAAGCTGCTTCAACAAGTCCTTTGATATTTTTATATCAGTGGTGTAATCGGAGGAAGCAACCCAAAGCCTTAATATATCCGCACCGTATTCCTTTATAACATCGGCCGGGTCAATACCGTTGCCCAGTGATTTTGACATCTTTCTCTTTTCTTCATCAATAACGTAGCCGTGAGTCAGAACCTTCCTGTAAGGAGCACCGCCTCTTGTAGCAACGGATGTCAAAAGTGAAGACTGGAACCAGCCGCGGTGCTGGTCACTGCCTTCCAGGTACAAGTCCGCAGGCCATGCCAGCTCATTTCTTTCCTCCAGTACTGCTGCGTGGCTGGAACCGCTGTCAAACCAAACATCCATGATATCGGTCTCTTTTGTAAATTCCCCATGTCCGCAGGAGCATTTTGTAGCCTTCGGCAAAATTTCAGAAGCCTCAAGTGCATACCATGCATTTGAACCCTTTTCTCTGAAGAGATCTGCAACAGCTTTGATACTTTCGTCAGTTATCAATTCCTTACCGCAATCCTTACAGTAGAATATTGGAATAGGAACTCCCCAGATTCTCTGTCTTGAAATACACCAGTCTCCTCTGTCCTTAACCATATTGGTTATTCTTTCCTGACCCCATTCGGGTACCCACTTAGCGGTCTTTATAGCTTCAAGAGCATCCTCTCTGAAACTGTCTATTGATGCAAACCACTGTTCGGTAGCACGGTATATGATGGGTTCTTTACATCTCCAGCAGTGAGGGTACTGGTGGGATATCTTTTCAGAAGCCAGAAGTCTTCCGTCCTGTGTCAGTCTCTCGATGATGGCCTGATTTGACTTTTTATAATATAAGCCTGCAAAAGGCCCAGCCTCCTTGGTAAGGAATCCCTTGCTGTCAACAGGTACTACTGTGGGTATCTTGTATTTCTGGCATACCATAAAGTCCTCGGCACCGTGTCCGGGAGCAGTGTGTACACAGCCTGTTCCTGCTTCAAGAGTTACATGGTCGCCCACTATAACCAGTGAATCCCTGTCCAGGAATGGATGTTTGCATACCATTCCTTCAAGGTCTTTGCCCTTATATTTGGCTACAGTCTCATATTCGGTTATGCCTGCTGCCTTCATGGTGTTTTCAGCCAATTGTGTGGCAAGTACATAGTATTCACCGTCAGCCTTGACAATTGAATATTCAAAGGCTTCATTCAGGCATATGGCAAGGTTTGCAGGCAGTGTCCAGGTGGTGGTGGTCCATATTACAAAGTTTACCTTATTCTTGTCGGCCACTCCTCCAAACAGTCCCTTGTCATCCTTGACCTGGAATTTAACGTATATTGACAAAGTCGTGTCGTCGGCATATTCGATTTCGGCTTCCGCCAGAGCGGTTTCGCAGTCAGGGCACCAGTAAACAGGCTTCAGGCCCTTGTAAATGTGCCCTTTTTTGCACATTTCTCCGAAAACTTCTATCTGCTTGGCTTCAAACTCAGGTTTTAATGTTATATATGGATTTTCCCAGTCAGCTCTTACTCCAAGGCGTTTAAAAGCATTTCTCTGGATATCCAGATATTTCATTGCAAAACCTTCGCAGGCCTCTCTGAAAACTACAGGGCCCACCTCATGCCTTTTGAGGCCTAATTCCTTTATTGCCCTCTGCTCTATTGGAAGTCCGTGTGTATCCCAGCCCGGCACAAAAGGAGTATAATAGCCTGCCATGCTATGGTATTTAACAACAATATCCTTCAGTATTTTATTTAAAGAAGTACCCAGATGGATTCCACCGTTTGCGTAAGGCGGTCCGTCATGCAATATAAACGCCGGTCTTCCCTTAGCCTTTTCAAGCTGCTTATGGTAAATATCCATCTCTTCCCACTTATTCAGGAATTCAGGTTCTCTCTGCGGCAGATTTGCTCTCATTGGAAAGTCTGTCTGCGGCAAATTCAAGGTCTTTCCGTAATCTTCTGACATTTCACTACCTCCATAATTTAATTTGATTTTATAGTTGGCTTAACCGTGCTACTGCCTGGTGGTTCCGGACAACAAGTAATTTGCTTCGCACTTATAAGCCGGAGAAAATCCGGCACCATGCAAACGCATAAGTAAAGCCCCGTTCCCAAAACCAATGAAGTTGGCTTTTAAGGGACGAGGCTGTTTTCGCGGTACCACCCAATTTATTTTGTCACATGCTAATATTCCGGACATAAAAATTAAAACGTGACAATAATCACTTCATTCTATAACGGCTTATCACCTGCACTCCTTACCTATGTTTCATTCAGGCTGCAACTCATGGATGATTTTCAAAAGCTTGAACCTGTGAACTTCCACCAAATGCCCACTCTCTGTAAAGCCAATTGCTTTCTACTCTTTCCAGTCATCATATTTATATATATCATTTTATTCACGAGCCGATTTTTTGTCCATAGTCAATAAAATCGATTCTGTAGTTTATAAATTATAATACATCATCAAAAATTATTCGTCAAGGGTGGTATTGAGGCTTTTCATATATTTTTGATATGAGAGCTTCAGGGTATTTATACAAAAATAACATCAGCATACATCTGCTATATAATCTGCCATATAAATTGTAACAGACCTGCCGCATATATAATATCCTGTAGTATGATTAAAAATTATTGTGTGATATATGGACTATAATTATCAGGATATTATAAACAAAATAAAAAACGGTGAATACAGGCTTATTGGTTTTGGCTCCTGCAGGAGAGTTTTCAATATGAACAACGGATATGTTGTAAAACTGGCCAAAGATATCCGGGGTGTAGAGCAAAACAAAACCGAATACGGTATTTATAAAAATAGTAAATCTCTCTTTTTTGCAGAGGTACCCTATATTTCTGAAGACAACAGGCTTCTGGTCATGGCCCGTGCAAAAAGAATCAAGAAGATGAGAACAGTTTATTTCCACTATAAAGTTAATAATATTAATTCTCTGTTAAAAGTGAACAACCTCTATGAAGACTTAAAAAACAATGATCTGGGTACCGGAGATTTGCGGCGGGCATCCAGCTGGGGCTTTATTAACGGTACCCCGGTCATAATAGATTACGGCCTAACACATAATCTGTTTAAAAAGTATTATGGGGGAAACTTTCTTCTAAGAAAGAGATTCCCGCCGTTAATTTACCAGTAATTACATCATATCGTCAATAGGTATGGCTTAATCGTCTTATCCAGACACTTTTCCAGAATTGCCATGCCGCACCGTATTTCTTCTATGTTTGAGGATGCAAAGCTCAATCTGAGGCTTCTGTCCTTGTTTTTATTATCCAGTTCGTAAAAAACTCCTGAAGGGATCAGCACCAGTCCATTTGTCCTGCATTCATTATAAATGGCTTGCGCTGAAAGATTTTTCGGCAGGCTGATCCAGAAATACAGCCCCCCGTTGGGTCTGTGGTATTTAACCCCCAACTTTTCCAATCTCTCAAGCTGGGCCAGCATGAATTCATATTTTCCCCTGTATATTTCTTTCATGTACTGGAGATGTTCCTCCCATTTCCCGGTTCTGAAATACAGATCCAGAGCCCTCTGAATAAGTCCTGATGACGATAAGTCACTGTTGTGCTTGATTTTCGTGAAGTCCTTTGCTAAAATATCGGGAATTATCATACAGCCCGCTCTCAATCCCGGCATAAGTATTTTAGAAAAGCTTTTTAAATATATTACATGGGAGTTCTCTTTATCAAGACACTTCAATGTTGTTAATTCCTCATTGTCAATATTAAGTTCTGACATGGAATCATCTTCAACTACGTAGATGTTATACTTCTTTATCAACTGGAGAACCTGGTTCAACTTTTGGGGGCTATAGCTTACTGTTGTAGGATTTTGATAGCAGGTCATAAGGTAAATAAGCCTGGGCTTGCATATTCTGATCTTTTTTTCCAGATCAATCAAATCAATGCCATCCTCCTCCATGTTAACACCGACCACACGGGCTCCCCTTGATTTGAATACGGCAACTGCACCGTCATAAGTTGGATTTTCAGTAATGACATAATCTCCAGGATTTAATAAGGCCTTGCCCACAAGGTCAATTCCCTGCTGTGCCCCTGAGACAATCAATATATTTTCCTGGTCTCCCGCTTTGATATTGTATTTCTTTGTGAGATATCCAAGAATTGAGTTTCTCAAGGGTATAAATCCATTGCTCTCCTGGTATCCGAACGCAAAGCCCCTGTCTCTTTCAAGAACCTCTATTATGCATTCCTTAAAGGATTCTGCCGGAAAAATGGACGGATGAGGCGTGGCACTGGCAAAATTTATAGTATCCGGAGCAATTGACATTCCAAGATCTCCTGACGAAAGTGTATCTTCCTTCTGTATTTTTAAATTTGATATAAAATAGCCGCTTCCCTTTTTGGCAGTGATGTATTTATGGATTTCCAGCTGCTTGTATGCATTAACAACTGTAATATTATTTACATTCAGACTCCGGGACAGGCTCCGGACGGTTGGAAGTTTCTCTCCGGGCCTTAATTCACCTCCGGTTATCAATTTTTTGATATGTTCGAATAGCTGCAAATATTTGGGCTGTCTGTCATCTCTAAATTGTATCGTTACAATGCTCATTTTATCTCCCTTATTCAATTAAGTATATTGACTTATCATACTTAATATGTAAAAATAAACAAAATTTTATTGAATCTCATCTGAATTGTTTCGATACAATTTAGTATAATAAAAAATCTTTAATATGTAAAGGAGTATGAATAATGACGGAAAGATATGAATTAAACAAAAACCTGGCACAAATGCTCAAAGGCGGAGTAATAATGGACGTTGTAAACGCAAAAGAAGCCGAAATAGCCCAAAAAGCAGGTGCTGTTGCTGTTATGGCCCTGGAAAGGGTTCCTTCCGATATCAGAAAAATGGGTGGAGTTGCCAGAATGTCCGATCCAAAAATGATCAAGGAAATACAAAGTGCGGTATCCATTCCTGTTATGGCTAAAGTACGCATAGGTCATTTTGTTGAGGCCCAGGTACTGGAATCACTGTCTATTGACTACATAGATGAAAGTGAAGTTCTCACTCCAGCAGATGAAGATTTCCATATAGATAAGCATACCTTCAAAGTACCATTTGTCTGCGGCGCCAAAAATCTTGGAGAAGCTTTGAGAAGAATCGGCGAAGGCGCCTCTATGATAAGAACCAAAGGCGAAGCCGGCACAGGCAATGTGGTGGAAGCCGTAAGGCATATGAGAACCGTGACTTCCGACATACGCAAGGTGCAAAGCGCCTCAAAGCAGGAACTTATGACTATTGCCAAAGAATTCGGCGCTCCTTACGATCTGGTGCTCTATGTTCATGAAAATGGCAAGCTTCCTGTCATCAATTTTGCTGCCGGCGGTATAGCTACTCCTGCCGACGCAGCTCTCATGATGCAGCTGGGCTGTGACGGTGTTTTTGTGGGGTCAGGCATATTCAAATCCTCGGATCCGGAGAAGAGAGCCCGCGCCATAGTAAAGGCTACAACCTACTTCAACGATCCGGCCATTATTGCGGAGGTATCTGAAGAGCTGGGTACTGCCATGGATTCCATAGACGTGAGAGAGTTGTCGGGAAACAGCCTCCTTGCATCGAGAGGCTGGTAAAAAGGAAGATTGTAAAATGAAATTTCTTTCATTTTACAATCTTCCTTTAGAAAAAGTGCTTGTTTTTCTTTTTCTATTTGTATGTTTATATGTTGCTCACGAAAGGAAATTTTTATGAAAAAAATAGGAGTATTGGGCCTGCAGGGTGCGGTTCAGGAACATCTTGACATGCTGGGCCGGATAGAAAATGTAGAACCTGTAATTGTGAAATATAAAAGTGATATTGAATACATTGACGGATTGATTATTCCCGGAGGCGAAAGCACAGCCATCGGCAGGCTGCTGGCCGACTTTGAGCTTACCGGCCCGCTCAAAGCCCGCATAGAAAACGGAATGCCGGTCTGGGGTACCTGTGCGGGCATGATAATTCTGGCAAAAAAAATAACCAATGATGAGAGAAGACATCTTGAGGTAATGGATATAGAAGTTATAAGAAACGCCTACGGGAGGCAGCTGGAGAGCTTTACCGCCAGTGTTGACCTGCCAGGGCTGTCATCCGGCAGGATACCGCTGGTATTCATCCGGGCACCGTATGTGGCGGACGTTTCCCCGCAGGTTGAAATTTTATTAAAGCTGGATGAACACATTGTTGCCTGCCGCCAGGGACATATGCTGGCAACGTCCTTCCATCCCGAACTGACAGCCGACTTGAGCTTTCACAGGTACTTTGCCGGGATGATAAAGGAATAGCAGGCAGTCTGTAACGTCTGCCTGATCACTGCAGGAAATATTTCTTCGAATCAGGCGGACGTCACAGACTACTGGAGCAGCATATCCTCGATATCCTCCAAAAGGGTTTTTACTGCTGTTTTATTAATACTGTAATAAATTTTATTAGCGTCCTTTTCAAGCTTGATAAGTCCTGCTTGTATCAGGCCATTCATATGGTACGAAATTGTTGAGGTGGACAAATTAAGCTCATTTGCAATTTCAAAGCCATAGGCCGGCTTATCCTTTATATATCTGAGTATTTCAAACTTGCTTCTGTCACTCAGTAATTTCAGGGTATTATTCAAATCCTCAGCACTGACTTTAGTTGGTCTGAAATTCAGATTTGAATCCCGTATAATACCTACGTGTATTACATCCTTTTTTTTATCATTTTCGTCATTAAAGCTTATAGTTATTGAAAGCGGACGGAATATTGAAGGAATGATAACATTACCCAACTCACTGTATTTCCAGTTGACATTTACACGTTTCTGAAGTTCTTCAAGGAAATTGTTCTTATAGGTATAATCCAACCAATAATCATAAAATTCCTTCTCCAGAACTTTTATATCGTCATGGCATTCCTTTAAAAGTTGAATAGCCCTGTTATAAATACTGCATAACTCATCAAGCCGTTTATCATAATCAAGATATGCCTGGATAATCTTCCATTTATCTTCGGCTGGAAAATCCCCATTTTCCATTAATCGTATCATAGTTTCCAGTGAATGATCTTTTTTTTCATCATCACTTTTACCAAAGGTATAGTGCTGGGATATTATATAGTCGAAATCTCCGGCAATATCTTCCTTACTCTTGGTACCGGCTGCTGTCCTGTAATCGCTTAAAGAATTGTATTGAAATTCGGTATACAAAGGGAAAAAGTAATTTGAAAGACTCAGTCCGGAATTTCCTATTTCTTTAAAAAAATATTCCAGCCGGCTTTTTTCAAATCTCATATTTTCAATAACGTAGTTGTATATTTTAATAATATATTCAAACCGTTTGTTGTACAACTCACTGCTATAGGTAATTATTTTTATTCCATCCTGCTTCATTTTTTCGTATGAATGGGAGTTTATATAATTGACCAAAATGGAATTTGCCTCTTCAACATAATTTATTTCCTTAGCAACTGTCACCAGCATTACCTGCACCTCCATGCAAAAAAATACTACTATTATTTTCGCATAAATCTCTGGAAAACACAAATTGAAGAAAGTATAAGTATGCCCCTACTCAAATCTTACTTTTGTTAAATATACGACAAGGAAAAATACTATGCCCAATCCGCCGACAATACAAAAAATGTCAGATATCGACATAAACTCCGTCAATGCACTGACTGCAAAGGATGCTACAGGAATTGCTCCTACACAGCCTGCACTCATAATGGCACCAACTCTGGCCAGATAGTCGGCTTCTACCAGTTTCATAAATTGCACATTCAAGGCCGAATTTAAAAGTGATATCGCAGTTCCGGTTATCAAAGAAGTTACGGTACATATTATGTATACAAGAACCACCTGACTGCTAATGTACCCGCATAATGACAGCAAAAAGTAGTAAAAGCTGATTGAAACGCCTGCCCAAAGTACTATTGCAGCTGTTCTCAAGGCCTTTGAAATATATGGGTAAACTGCCGAACCTATTCCCAGTCCAAGAACAAATGAAAAAGAAATAACCGAAAGCATATATTCCCCCTGCCCCAGTACATCCCTGACCAGGGGTGCCTGTAAGGAACTGATGGGTACCAGTATTGCATTGGCAGCCATTGCTAGAAATACGATATTTAAAATTACCCTTTTCTGACTTATGTAATTCATACCGTCCTTTAAGGTATCCATATATTCTTTTACATTCGGTATTGCTTTTTCTTTTTTCTCTTCTCCTGTACGTATAAAGAAAATTATGAGAGCTGAGCCCCAAAAGGTTACTGCATCAATAAAAATTGCCGCCTGCACTCCAAGCAGAGCTATAATGGCTCCAACCGCTGCAAGTCCCATGAGTTCAACAGCGTTTGACAGTGTGGAATTGAGGGAAATACCGAAATCGTAACAAGACTTGTCAAGTACTCTGGGGAGGATTGCCATACCGGCAGGACCTCTGAAAGCCTCGGCACTTGAAATAACAATTGTAATTGCAAGCAGTATCCAGGGGTTGAGGAGATTAAATATGAACATTATTGCAACAAAGCTTACGCATATCCCGCGGATTATGTCGGTCAGCACCATAACCGT
The DNA here is from genome assembly GCA_023386445.1 of Bacillota bacterium. Lineage (GTDB taxonomy): Bacteria > Bacillota > Clostridia > Acetivibrionales > DSM-1351 > Ruminiclostridium. Next base: position 104,081 of record JAEWJR010000073.1, read on the forward strand.
TTTTTTGTTCCAACTCTCCACCATAGCACCGGCAAACGGCTGCAGAAAAATTGTCGGCACTTTGTTCATGCCAAATATTATTGCCGACCAGCCTGCACTGTTTGTCAAAGAAAATACCAGCCAAGTAAAAGCAATGGCATCTACAGAATCTCCAAATCTGTTTATGACATTTGCCAAAATCAGTTTCATATATTCTTTTTGTTTTAAGACAATTCTGTAGCCTGTCTTATTATTTACTGCAATGTTACTGTTTACTTCTTCCATTAATTTCTCACTCCTTATTTGATATATATCAAATATATTATTTAATATTATTCTAACTTTATATTCGATTTTTATCAAGCAATATGTTTTACATTCATAAAACATATTGTAAAAGGAATAAGAACAAAAAAAATAATAGAACTTATTTACGAATTGTACCGTCAATATATTTATACCAATATAATAAAAATAAAATTTGGAGGTTAAAATCATGAAAAAGCATTACAAAAAATTTATACTGCCAATATCATTATCAATTATTATTCTCATTCCGCTTATTTTTGCGAATATTTCTGATATAAATGCACAAGACCTTTCAAGCATGGTTAAGTCAAATAACATATCCTCAGAAAAACTCCCTGAAACTTTTTTAAGATCAAACACAAATTTCTCAATCACATTGTTTAAAAATTCTGTTAAACAAAATACCAATACGCTTATTTCACCTGTTTCTGTGTCACTGGCGTTGGGAATGACAGCCAACGGGGCCGGCGGCAATACTCTTTCAGAATTTCAAAAACTTTGGAGCAGTGACAAACTTACAATTGATCAATTAAATAAATTCAACTACACATTAGCTTCCATACTTCAAAATGACAACACTAATAAAATACGCATTGCAAATTCTATTTGGTACAGGAACGACAAAACTTTAGCTGTTAAGCCTTCTTTTATTCAAAAAAATGAGGACTTTTACAACGCTCAAATATATAAATCGGACTTTAATTCCAAAGAAACCGTCAAAGCTATTAACAACTGGGTTAAAAAGAATACCGACGGTATGATTGATAAAATGGTGGAAACTATAAATCCGTATACCATCATGTACCTTTTTAATACAGTCCTTTTTAACGCCGATTGGGACAACATATACAAATCCAATGATGTTTATGACGGAATTTTTTCGGTATCCGGTGGCGCTTCGGTGGGAGTTTTATATATGCAATCGCAGGAAAAATATTTGAGCAGCAAAAGTGCCGAGGGCTTTCTCAAACCTTATAAGGGAGAGAAATACAGCTTCATCGGTATATTGCCAAAAGAAAATATTTCTCTGGATGAATATGTCAATGCGCTGGATGATAAGAGTTTCTCAGAATTTATAAACAGCTATCGTGAGGAATACGCACGGATTTCTGTACCAAAATTTAAATATGAGTACAGCATAAGCCTGGTGGAACCGTTAAAAGCTATGGGGTTAACCGACAGCTTCATCCCTTCCAGGGCAAATTTTACAAACATGGCATCTGCCATGGAAGAAAATATTTTTATTTCTGATGTACTTCATAAATCCTTTATTCAATTTGATGAAAAAGGAACAAAAGCAGGTGCGGCAACCAAGGTTGAAATTGCATGCGGAGCAGCTATGCAGGAGCCTAAAAGTATTGTCTTCGACAGACCGTTCCTGTTCGCCATTATAGAAAACGAAACACAGCTTCCGTTATTTATCGGTACAGTGGTCGATCCAAAAAAGTAATAGTTTAAAATGGCCGGATAACAAAAGGTTATCCCTAACCCGGTGTGTCATATCCCGAGATTAGAGATAACCTCTTTACTTCTGCAATGATTCAATCTTTGACAACATTTGGTTAATTGTATCAATGTATGGAGACTCCAGTTCCTTGGCCTTCTGAAGGTGTTCCCGGGCAGCGTCATACTGAGCGGTATTAAAATATATAAATCCCAGCAGGAAGTGACCGTCAACAGGGCTTATTTTCACCAGCTGCTCTGCATGCGGCATTCCCTCCTGATACTTTTGCTGATTTATTTCAGCTCTTGTTATGCTCCAAAGCACACTTGTACGGATATTTTTGCTGGAGGGGTTTAAATCCATTATATCCTCTCCCAGCTTTTCAGCCTGAGCCCAATTTTCCTGTGTCTCGAAAGTCTGCATTTCTGTCAGCATCAGAACGATTTTGCTGTTCTGATTGTTAAACCCGTACAGCGTAGCTGCTATAGTTACAATCACAGCCATTATAAGAGACACAACTTTAACAAGCTTATCCCTTGAGGTTTCTTCCTTTGCATTATATATTATGCCGGTAGTTAAAAAGCCTCCTGCAAACCCTCCCAGATGAGCATTATTATCTATCCGGCTGTTCATAAAACCATAGGCAAGGTTTATGACAACAGTTGTAATCAGGTTTGCTCCAAAACTGCTTTTTAAAAGAGACGGCCGCTTGAAGGCAAAAAACAGCATTGCACCCATTAAACCGAATATGGCTCCGGATGCTCCAACAGCAGCATTTATTGAAAAAGCAAAGCTAATAATATTGCCGAGTATACCAGAAAACAGGTATATAAATACAAAACGCCCCCGTCCGAAAAGCTTCTCAACCTGCGAACCTACAATAAACAATGAGTAACAATTTACAGCCAGATGGATTTCGTCGGCATGTAAAAACATGGGGGTAAAAAATCTCCAATACTGTCCCTGCAATATATACGAATTGATTTTTGCTCCAAAGGGGTCCAGAAGATTGGAATAGGTCTCTCCGCTCTTTAAGGATACAAGCTTGATTATCAGCCATGCAATAATATTTATAATTATGAGCCCATAAGTCAGCCAGGGTTTTTTTACCTTTAACTGTATCTCATAATCTTTTTTCCGTTTTTCAATAAGCATTTGAATATCTTCAACTGTCACTTCGTTTTTATCAAGCTTTTTTGAAAAAAATACTTTTACCGTCCTGACAATATTCGCATCAAAGGCCGGTACCGTAAAATGCTTCTGAACAGTACCTTCTGAGGCATTTACCGAAAATGCCTTTAAGAACTTCCTTTCTGAAGCTATATCTGCCTGCCCCTTAGATATTATGTCAAGCTTTTCAGTATCCGGTTGATTTTCAAATAAGAACAGCTTGAACATGGTAGCATTCCGGCCGTTGATATTATTGATAAGAGCAGTTCCGTGCTCCATGGACATAGCTATTTGCTGGCTGTCCATCCTGTCTGCATCAATAATTTCAAGCAAAACCGAAGTACCGTGAAAATCCTTTATAAGGCTTGTGGTACCACTGCTGAAATCCAATTCCTCTGTTTCGGGACTTATCAAATTGAAGTATTCCTTTTCAATCAGGTACCCCACAAGTGATGTTATCAAACTATTTTTCATTAATCAAAAAGCCTCCGCAATCAACAGCACCATATTTTCCGAACATTTCAGCCGCTTCGGGCGCCTGTGATATATATCCTGCTCTTCCCTTATAGACCCTCAATGCGGCATCAAGTGCTTTTATACTATTGGATTTCAAGACAAAAGGCTGCTTCAGATACGTTTGGGCTTCCTTGACGACTTTTGCCAAAAGCAGAGAATCCTCTGAATCCTCCAGGTCTGCATCAATTATTATAATATCGCTATCTTCATCCAGCAGATCCATGGCGGCATCGGTAACAGCTCCAATATCCCCATCCTTTAAAGAATCCCTTAATGCCGTATCCTCACCTGCATCAATCCTCCCCAGCCCGGCGGTACCTATCGATGCAAAAGCTGTCTTTTGTGAAGCCGAGGTGATATAGTCAACATCAGGCTTTATGTTTGAATAGTCTTTATTTCCAGCATCAGCCGCCCTGACCAGTTTTGCAACCTCGGCTATATACTGAGGAGTGGTACCGCAGCACCCGCCCAGAAGTCTTGCACCGTTTTTCAAAAACCCTGGCACAAACCCGGCAAAGCCTTCCGGTGTTTCCTTGAATAACTGCTTGCCATCAACAATTTCCGGCAACCCGGCATTTGGTTTTACACTAAAGGGGAGTCCTATTTTTCCGTAACTCTCCGCTATCCTGATCATATACTCAGGTCCGAAGGAACAGTTCGTTCCGATTAAATCGGCTCCCATGGAATGCAGTATTGCAGCACATATGCCGGGCTCTGTACCCATTAGAGTTCTTCCGTTCTGTTCATAGGAAACGGAACATATGACAGGAAGACTGCAATTTTCCTTTGCTGCAAGCAGTGCAATTCTTAATTCGCTTATATCCGTAAAGGTTTCAAGACTGATAATATCCGCCCCGCCGTCGGCAACAGCAATAATCTGATCTTTAAAGGTGTCATATGCCTTTTCAAAAGTCAGATCACCGAACGGCTCCAATAATTTACCCAGAGGGCCGATAGATGCGGCAACATAACACTTTCCGCCGGCAACCTCCTTCGCAAGTTTAGCAGCCTGATAATTTATCTCATAGTGCTTATCCTTAAGTCCGTATTCCTCCAATTTTATACTATGGGACTGGAAGGTATTTGTCTGGATAATATCCGCACCTGCATCCACATACCCTTTATATATTTCCCTCATTATCCCGGGGTGCGTCAAATTCCATTCCTCGGGACAGGTTCCGACACCAAGCCCGTTTTCAAAAAGCATCCTACCCATGGAACCGTCAAATACCAAAACTTTTTGTTTTATTTCATCTCTAAAAGACATTGTTCCTCCATAATCGCAATTTCTATATGCTAAGCAAATTGCCAGTTTTTTAGGCTGGCAATCATAAGCTTATTATTAAATTATAATGGTGTATCAGTTTAATGTAAAGGCAAGGTGACCTGATTGTTAGGATAAAATTGTATTGAAATCAATTTCCGATATAGATCATCAAGCTGTTTCAATATTGGCTTCATCCTGCAGGCCCAGCTGTACTATGGCATTTTCACGCATTTTATACTTCTGTATCTTACCGCTTGCAGTCATGGGGAAACTATCAACAAAACTGACATATTTCGGTGTCTTATGTCTTGCCATATGTGACCTCACAGCACTCTTTACACCATCCTCTGTTATAGTACAGCCTTCCTTCAAAATAACGCAGGCCATTATTTCTTCACCGTATGCCTTGGATGGAACACCTATTACCTGAACATCCTTTATTTCAGGCAGCGTGTACAAAAATTCCTCGATTTCCTTTGGATAAATATTTTCTCCGCCTCTTATAATCATGTCCTTGATTCTTCCGGTAATTTTGTAATAACCATGCTCATCCCTGACGGCAAGGTCACCGGTATGTAGCCAGCCGTCGGGGTCAATGGCCTGGGCTGTGGCTTCGGGCATCTTGTAATATCCCTTCATAACGTTATAACCTCTTGCAACGAACTCTCCCGGTACTCCGTCCGGCAGATCCCTGCCTGTTTCGGGGTCCACTATCTTGCACTCGATAAATGGAAGTGAACGGCCTACCGTGGCAACTCTGCGCTCCAGACTGTCACCAATTCTGGTCTGGGTGCAAACAGGCGAAGCTTCGGTCTGCCCGTAAGGAATGGTAATATCCTTCATATTCATTTTGTCCACAACCAACTCCATATATTTTACAGGACATGGCGAACCGGACATGATACCTGTTCTCAGTGAGGAGTAGTCATAATTATTAAATTCAGGGTGTTCGAGAATACCTATAAACATGGTAGGTACCCCGTACACAGCGGTACATTTTTCCTTCTGTATTGTCTGCATGGCCTTTAAGGGCTGATAGTATTCAAGGGGTATCATTGTTGTTCCGTGGGTAACGCAGGCCATCACCGCAAGGACAAGCCCAAAGCAGTGGAAGAACGGAACCGGAATGCACAATCTGTCTTCGTGGGTAAAGTGCATACAGTCCCCAATGCACTTTCCGTTATTTATTATATTGAAATGTGTCAGCATGACACCTTTCGGGAAGCCTGTGGTTCCAGAGGTGTACTGCATATTGATAACGTCCTGGCAGTTAAGGGAGCTGCTTATGGCATAAAGCTCATCATCGGAAATGTCGCTGCCCATGTTCATCATATCAGACCACCCGAACATTCCCGGATATTTGTTTTCACTTACACTGATAACATTTTTCAGGAAAGGAAACTTTTCAATATTGAGTTCACCTGGTTTTGAGTCCTTTATTTCAGGACATAGTTCATTTAATATCTCAATATAATTGGAATCCTTAAAACCGTCGATTAAAACCAGGGTATTGCTGTCCGACTGCTTGAGCAGGTATTCCAGCTCGAAGATCTTGTAATTTGTATTTACTGTAACAAGTACGGCACCGATTTTAGCCGTAGCAAAAAGCGTAACAAGCCATTCCGGAACATTTGTCGCCCACATGGCAACGTGGTCACCTTTTTTTATACCCATTTTCATAAAGCTTTTTGCAACACTGTTGCATATGGAATTGAATTCCGAGTATGTTTTTCTAAACGGACGGTCAGAGTATAAAACGCACTCGTGGTCGGGGTATTTTCCTGCCATTTCCTCAAGCATTCCGCCAACTGTTATTTCAATAAGTTTTTCCATATAGGCACCTCCCAAAAATAATAAATGTCTAAATAAGATAAATAAAACAATAAAAAAGCTTTTCATCTCAGAAATGAGACGAAAAGCATGTTCCGCGGTACCACTCAAATTAATTCAACCAATCAGGCAATTGGTTTATTGAATTCTCTCTTTAATCATATAACGGTGAAAACCGTTCCGGCCTTACTATTCAACCGGAATGCTCCCGGGCGAGCTTCAACCTTTCAAAATCGCTATCTTTCACCGTACGATAGCTCTCTTTGGATTTCCAGCAGTCTACTATTCCCGTTCTCAGCAGTTTTTTATTCGAAATTATTAATATAATACTATGTAAATTGTACCAATGTCAATACATTTATTAATGCTTTAATTTAATAAAATCATAGCCTGAAATATTAAATCAGGCCTTAATATTATGTTTGAATGCATAAATGGCAGCTTGTGTCCTATCATTCACATCAAGCTTTTTAAATATGTTAGATATATGATTCTTGACAGTCTTTTCACTTATGTAAAGATTTTTTGCAATTTCCTTATTTATCATACCTTCTGCTATAAGCTTTAAAACCTCAATTTCTCTTGTAGTCAGATTGTTTGTCAAAGATCTGTCATGCTCATATAATGTTACCCTGTTAAATTCCTTGACCAATTCGCTGGTCATGTTGGGCTGGATAAAGGTCTGATCACGGTATACACTTCTTATTGCCTCAATCAATACCGATGACTCGGCATCTTTTAATACATAGCCCTCACAGCCCATCTGCAGTGTTTTAAATAAATATTCTCTATCCTGATGCAGAGTTAATACTATTATTTTAAAACGGTCATTTCCTTCCTTTAACATTTTAATAGCCTGCAGCCCGTTTAATACAGGCATGTTTATGTCCATTAAAATAATATCGGGCTTAAGCGATTTTGCAAGATCCACTGCCTCACCGCCGTTAGAAGCCTGGGCTACAACACATATATCCTCCTCCAGCTCAAGAATTGTTTTTAATCCCTGCCTCACCATTGCATGGTCATCTGCAATCATTACTTTAATCTTATCCATTTACGAGTGCCTCCCCTTCATCAATGAGTGGTATTTGTATGTTTATTCTTGTACCTTTTTGTTCTTCGGACACTACGTTAAATTCTCCTTCAAGCAGGGCGACTCTTTCCTTCATACTAAAAAGACCAAAACCTCCTGACAAGTCCGAGTTAGTCATACGTATGGTTTTTGTATCAAAGCCCACTCCGTTGTCAAATATAATGATACTAAGCTTTTTATCGATTTTTTCCAAAGCAACGCATGCTGTCATGGATTTTGAGTGTTTAAGCACGTTATTCAGTGCTTCCTGAACTATTCTGAAAACTGTAAGCGAGATAACCGGTTTTATTTCTTCATCTATGCCTCTGCACTTAAATGTTACATTTATCCCAGTTGTCTCCTTAAAAGAAATAACATATCTTTCTAAAGTTGGCAATAGCCCCAGATCATCAAGTGCCATGGGTCTCAGGTTGTAGATAATTTTCCGAACCTCTTGCAAGCTGTCTCTCATAACCTTTTTCAGGTTTTGCAGTTCAGTTTTGGCCTCTGTAATATTTTTCTCCAATAATCTCTCACATATCTCTGCTTTTATTACAGCATTTGATATGGACTGTGCAGGTCCGTCATGGATTTCTCTGGCAACACGCTTTCTTTCCTCCTCCTGAGCTTCAATTATTCTCAGTCCGAGGAATTGCTTCTGCTGCAGATTATCAAGTTGCTCTCCCACACCCTTTAAATCACTGCTCAGGTACTCCAGTGCTATACCCACATGTCCAATGAGATTATCAGCTCTTTCAAGGGTCTTCAAAGAATCCCTGATCCTGATTTCAAGATCATTGCGTCTTTTTATCAAAAAGCTTTCCTGTTCGCGTTTCACAGCAAGCTTGACTCTCAAATCATCTGCAGATTGATAGGCCTTGGCCAGTTCTTCCTGGCTGTATTTCTTAAAATCCCTGTTTACGTCGGACAGCTTTTTTTTACTTGTCTTTAATGCATATTCAAGATTTTCAATTTCGTTAATGCTGCCGACCACCTGCATCTTCAGGCTTTCAAGTTCTTCTTTCAACCGCGAACATTCTTTTCTTGAATTTTCGGCTATCTCGATTATCTCCATTTTACCCGAATCAAGAGCCTTAATGGTCTTATTAATTATTTCATCCATTTGTACGGCATTATGTTTAAAATTCGGCATTATTCCACCTATTTTTCATCCATAGGATTTTTTTTGTTTATCAAGTGATTTTAATTATTAATACCAGGTAAAACATTTGCGTAACTTTTTTGTAATCTTTATGTAACTTTATAGAACTATTTTAACCAATATGTTCCTCACTCACAATAGGAGTTTATTAATTTTGTTAATATTTTCATAAATATATTACTTCTCAACATGTGTTACATTATTTAACAACGTATGGCATCACCTTATACTGTAATATTTTCCTGAATTTTGATGCAGCTCGTGAACATAACAAATACAACAAATATTATATCAAATTCTTTCTTAAACAATAAAAAGACTTCTACTTTTGTAGAAGTCTTTTGGTGCGCCATCACGGGTTCGAACCGGGGACACCCTGATTAAGAGTCAGGTGCTCTACCAACTGAGCTAATGGCGCATTTTCAAGCGTTTCGGGCATCGGTGTTTCCCGAACACTTTTATATTATAAGAGCTTAGTATGGTATTGTCAACACTTATTTTTATTTTTGTTTTGACCTTTGGCTCACACATAAATGCTGAATTCAGGTCGAGATAAACAATTTTATCTTTATACAGCGTATCTTTCAGTATTGGAAAATAATCCTGCTGCTAAGCTTTACACCGGAAGGAGTGGGTATAGTTTCCGGTGTGGTTGAGCGGCTGGAACCTGGACAGTTGAAATTGCTGCCTGATTTCCATTCTTGTTCCCGCAGCCGTTCAAAAACAGCAGAGTTTTATATTTTGTTTTCTCCCACTTTTTATGCCTGAAATTAAATAAATTATTTTTAATCTGACCCCTTGTGTGCAATCCATTTATTAAAATTAGTATGGAAGTACTACAGTTCAAGTCTTGCAATTGCTCTGACCATACTGGAATCGGCATTGATTCTCAATGGAAATGCAAATATTTCAAATACATCGGTTTCAGATATCATATCAAGATTTGTAAGATTCTCCATTATCAAAATATTGTTCTGAAGCAAGAATTTATGAATCTCAAAGGGCAGCCTGTCGGGGGATGGCATATCAACCCCTATCAGCCTAATATTGTTGTCTGCAAGACATTTACAGATGGACATGTCCAGAATGGGATGATCATTATAATATTTTTCACTGCCATAATACCTGTCCATCCCGGTATGAAACAGAATTATATTTTTTCCTTTTATTAATTCCGGATAACCAGGCTTCATTGAAATAATACTCTCATTTTCAGAATGTATTATGCCTCCCCTGCCGCAGAAATACTCCGGCGGCATATTTCCAATATACTCATCAACATCAAGCAGATGCATTCTTCCGTCAATATGGGTTCCTGCATGCATTCCAGCCTCAAGGTTATGGTTATTGTAGTGGTCCTTGCTGTAAAGCTTATCATGCTTAAGTATAACAGCACTATCTCCGGGATATACCGGCATACCTGTATGTATGGGTTGTGACAGATCTATATATTTCATTCTCTGCTTTCCTTCTTCCCTGAATATTAATTATTGTATTTAACGGGTATAAATACAATCTTCCGAAGTAAAGATGGTACACTTATTCTAACATACTGCTTTCAGGTGTAAAAGGGACTGACTCAAAATTAAAACAATCTTAATGCATGAGAAAAATATTAAAACAGTACTCCTTAACTACCTTCACTAGATGTATTACTCATAAAGAACATGCCTGAAATCGGAACAGCTTATCACAATTGTTTTTGCTGCGATTTCAGGCATGTTCTTTACAGGAGTTTTTCATTATCGAACTACATAATTAGTAACAAGCCGGCTTCCTCCGCTGACTATTTCAATCTGGTAAGTACCTGTATCGGTATCTTTGTCCACTTTCCAGGTACAGAGCACACTTCCGTCATTTCCAGCAACTATATTTCGTGTGGTTGTATAATCCTGGCCTCTTATTTTATAATTGCATATAATTCTGCAATTGTTGCTGGGATTGCACCTTATGGCTAAAACCCCTACTTCACCCCTTCTGATGTATGGTCTCTTTGCTATAACCTGAATTTGATTTCCATCGGTTTGTGTAAGCAAATCTTTATTTTGCTGCATAACCTGTCTGCTTTCATTAACTTTATGAACTGCAAAAAAACCGTTAAATAACAAGCTGACACATAATAAACAAGGTAAAATACGCTTCATGCTATCACCTCAAAATAGTATTTTACCTTATTCTCTCCACCGCATATTTTTTTATTTACGGGTTATTCATACATGTTTTTCCTGTACTTTTTCTATTACTAATGTAAACACTCCAATCCAAAACAACCCAAATGAAATACCTCCAAAAACATCACTTGAATAATGAACACCCAGATAAACACGGCTGAACCCAATAAGAGCAATCAATATAACAAGAAATGAAATAATCAGGTTTTTATATTTACCTTTATAGAATTTGCTGCACAGATAAATTAAAAATCCATAAAAGCTAATTGCTGCCATTGAGTGTCCGCTTGGAAAACTAAGCCCTGTTACTTCAACAAGTTTTAGAATATCCGGCCTGTTTCTGTTAACTAACCATTTTAATCCGACATTGATTATTGAACTAAAAGAAATATTTATAATTACCATTGCCGCATAGAAAGTATACTTTTGCTTTTTAGAAAAAATACTCAGGAATACAAGTATGCAGATTATACCCAAAAACTGCCCTGAAGCCAGAAAAGAAATGGATTTCATAAAAAATGTCATTCTTTCGGATATAATTTGGGAAACGATTGAATATACATTGGCATCAAAGGCCTGAATGTTATCGTTCAGAACATTGACTGCCAAAAATAAAAATATCAGCAGCGGAAACACAATTGTTAAGATATATCTTGTTAATTTCAATTTGAACTCCATCCGTTTTTATTATTCTCTCTATATTAATAAGCATAATATTAATATATGTTACATTATGATTTAAAATATTATAGATAATTATGCTCAGTTAGTCAAATGTCCAACGGGCCGAAAAATATTTTTTTGTCTGCTATGCATAACAATCAGATTATTTTGATTGAAACCGGGTATAAATTTACAAGCAATTAGTATATGCTTATATATAAAATAGCTTTGCTGTCAGGCCGCAATGCGGCTCAAAGCCAATTAACCTCCTTTATTCGCCACATCGCGATAAAGGATAAAGGTTTTCATTACATTTTGTGGCCGCTATTACGGCTCATGGAGGTTAATATGATGGAGAAAAAAATATATAAACGAGTTTCTGATTCCAAAACTGAACAAATACAAATACTGATGCCCGAACATATTAATGGCTTTAACCGGCTTTTCGGAGGCAGACTTATGGAATGGATCGATGTAGTTGCTGCCGTAGTAGCCAGAAGGCATTCCGGCTGTAATGTAACCACGGCTTCCATTGATAATCTGCAGTTCAAGGCAGCTGCTTATGTTAACAGCACAATCTTCCTTGTGGGACAGATAACTTATGTGGGTAACACCTCCATGGAGGTACGGGTATCAACTTATGTTGAAAAACTTGATGGAATGCGGTATATGATAAACCGTGCCTACCTTGTCCTTGTGGCACTTGATGATAACGACCATCCTGTCACGGTTCCGGGCCTGACTCTGGAAACAGAAGAAGAAAAACTTGAATGGGAAGCAGGCAAAAAGCGGTGTGAATTAAGAAAACAAAGAAGACTTGAGGCATTTTAGCCGCACTATCTGCTGCAGAATAATCAATGGAAAGATTTTCCCCGGTTACTTTTTATTATGTTTCATATTTCATTAAATAAATATTCCAGCATTTTTTCAGGATTATTTAAAAATTGCTTCGTTAAGATTTTTGTCATCAAATGGTGCTATTTCTCTTAAAGTGTGAAATAATTATTATATTACAGGAAAATTTGAGTAAATTAATAAACTGGCTGGAGATGATTTTGTGGATGTAAAACAATTATCTGAAATTTTAAAAGGCAGTAATAATATTGTCTTTTTCGGAGGTGCAGGTATGAGCACCGAATCGGGAATTGCCGATTTCCGTTCGGAGAATGGTCTTTACAAGACAACCCAGGGGTTTGAATATCCTCCTGAAACAATGCTTTCCCATAGCTTTTTTGTATCTCACACAGCTGAATTTTACAAGTACTATAAAGAAAAAATGATAGTTAAAAATGCGTTACCCAACCCGGGACACAAGGCACTTGCAGTTCTTGAGGAAAAAGGAAAACTTAAAGCCGTCATTACCCAAAATATCGACGGACTCCACCAGCTTGCAGGAAGTAAAAAGGTTTATGAACTGCATGGCTCCATCCATCGCAATTATTGCACGAAATGTCATGAGTTTTACGGTCTCGATTATATATTCAGCTCGAAAGACGTTCCCCTATGCAATGTTTGCAGGGGTATAATAAAACCCGATGTTGTCCTGTATGAAGAAACACTGGATGATGATGTCGTAAGCAGCGCCGTCAATGCCATAAAGCAGGCCGATGTTATGATAATAGGCGGTACTTCGCTGGTGGTTTATCCGGCCGCCGGTCTTGTAAATTACTTCCACGGAAGTAAACTCGTATTAATTAACAAAAGCCCTACACCTTATGATTCCAACGCTGATCTGGTAATCAACGACTCGGTAGGGAAACTGTTGGGTACAGCTGTGGAAATGTTGTAGCTATTGACAAATTATATATTGACAATGATTTTAGCCAGCATTTTTCCCAGAAATGCACCCGATACACAAAAAGTTATGCTAAAAATTACATTTAATGCGGCATAAAGCGTATTTCCGTTTTGGTATAGATTTATTGTTTCCAGGCTGAAGGTTGAGAAAGTTGTAAAACCCCCCAAAATACCCGTTGTCAAAAAGAGAAGCAATTTCTTATTGTCCGGGTAGAGACTGGAAAAAAGCTGAGTTAAAAGGCCTATTAAAAATGAACCCAATATATTAATAATTAATGTTGATACCGGAAAGTTACCCGTATTAAATCTATTTACAAATACCGCCAGCAGGTATCTTGAAATTGAACCTATAAATCCACCGCAGCCGACGGCAAGAGCATTTTTAAACATAAAATTTCTCCTTAGCTTAAAATAGTATAATTACTATTTTAAGTATACTATTTTAATATTCTTACATCAAAATAATAATCTAATTCCAATAGCTACAGAGCAAAATCAGTTGCAGGTTTCAGATATAATATACTAATATCAAATAACAGAAATTTTAAAACTGAGGGCATTTTTACCAATAAATATTGAAAGTATAAAAAAGATGGGTTTCAATACTGAAACCCATCTTTTTTATGTTGGTCGGAATGACGTGACTTGAACACGCGACCTCTTGCACCCCAAGCAAGCACTCTAGCCAAACTGAGCTACATCCCGATAACGCTCAATTAGTATAACATATCAATTTTTCAATGTAAAGATAGTATAGAAAAATTTCTGCACGTTTAATAATAAATTTTTACAAAAAAGTTACCGTTTTATTATTGAACACAAAAATATTTACCATTTTCTACTGCGGTTCTTGATTTTGCTTGTCCTTCTGAACTACAACCGCTCTTTCTCTTTTTTTCAACAATAAGGTTTTTTCAAAATTTCTTCCCTTTCGCTCCCTTTCTTTAGTCCTTGGATTAATTAAGCTGTCCCCTTTTAAAATTCTCAATACCGGATATACTTTTGATACCTTGTTAATTTCCATAATATCACCTCCTCATAAATTATGAAAATAACTGGCTCCTACATTATTTATCGGTATAAAAACAAATGTACCAAACCTCTTTTATGTACAATCTTAAAAAAAATAGCCATTACTGATTTCCAATAACGGCTGTTTTCTCTTAAATATTTATATGAGGGTGCAATATAACTAATATTTCCGGGCACTGCTTTTGTTTATAAGTCTGAAAACAATGTAACCAATCACACCAATAATTGCAACCGGTAAAATCAGACTAAGCACCCAGCCTACAATTCTCAATGCAATTATAAATAAAAAGATCATAACAATAACAGTTATTATTTTTTTTAATTTATCATCCATTTTTTTTACCTCCAAGATTAATATAGGTAAATTATACACCCGGAACATATATTTGTCTATAAGTAATTTAAAAATATTTAATCAATTAATTAATATTTTTAATATTTGAATCAATTTCCTTAATATTTATTAACTATATCATATATTATACGGTTAATTGCCAAAATTGTATTATCAATTTCACTCATTGTATTAAAATATCCAACACTTAATCTTATCATACCCGTCTTGTTTGTATTAAAATGCTTATGGGCAAGAGGAGCACAGTGCATACCGGACCTGCATTCTATTGAATACTTTTTGTCCAGAAGAACACTTATTTCGGAGGAATCGACTCCTTTAACACTAAACGCAACAATCCCTGAATTTTCATTGACGTCCTGAGGATTATACAACTTAATGCTTTTGTTTTGTGAAAGGCCATCGTTCAGCCTCTTTATAAGCATATCCTTTTTTTTCTTTATTTCTGATAAACCTGTTTTAAGTATGAATTCAACACCTGCACCCAGCCCGACTATTCCCGGCGTATTTAGAGTTCCGCTTTCAAATCTGTCAGGCATTATGTCAGGTTGCAGCAGGTATTCCGATCTGCTTCCTGTTCCTCCGCTCATCAGGGGATTCAGCCCTAGTCCGGGCGAAATATATAAGCCCCCTGTTCCCTGGGGACCCAGCAGGCCTTTATGTCCGGGAAAAGCAAGCATACTGGTGTAAAGCCTCCCAAGATCAATATCAATACTTCCCAGGCCCTGGGATGCATCCAGCAGGAATAAGAGCCCTTTGCTTTCTGCTATTTTACTTATTTCCCGGACAGGCATAATAATTCCATTTACATTTGACGAAAGTGTACATGCTATGAGTCTGGTTTTCTTGTTTATATGTCTCTTAATAATAAACGGATCTATCCTGCCAACACTGTCACCATCTACAATAGTCAGCTTTACACCATTATATTTTTCCAGGGTTTTAAGAGGTCGCAGCACAGAATTATGCTCCATGCATGTAGTTATGACATGGTCACCCTCTCTTAAACAGCCCAGAATTGCTATATTTAAAGCCTCCGTGGCATTTTTGGTGAAACATATGTTCAAAGAATCGTTTATTTTAAGTAATGAAGCCAATTTTTCACGGGTATTATTTACCGCCAATGAACTTTGTACTGACATTGTATGGCTCCCTCTTCCAGGATTGGCGCAGTAGGTTTTAATGCATTTTTCCATGGAAGTATATACATTTTCAGGCTTTGGAAAAGATGTTGCAGCATTGTCCAGATATATCATAATATTAACCTCGTCTATTTTAATTTACTTAATATATGGTATGAATCCGAGGTTAACATGTTTACAATAGTTGATATAAGCGGGTATCTATGTTAAAGAATTATTATGGTAAAGTCATTATTTATCATTGTTTTTTGTTATTAATTCCTGAAGCTTTGAGGTCAGCAGCTTTTTTAGTTCTCCATGTTTTTGCAGGCAGAACTGAAATTCCTCAAGGCTCCAATTCTCTTTGGGATATTGAAACACCGGAGCTTTTCTTCTGGACTCCTCCTCCCATTCATAACGCGGAAAAATATGCGCGTGCAGAAAAGAATCGGTATTCCCGAGGATGTCATAATTAACTCTTAAAGGGTTGCAAACGGCTGTAATTGCATCACCTATAACACTCATATCCACAAGGAAATCCGACCGCTGTTCAATCTCTAAATCATTCAGGCTGTGTGCTCTTGGATATCCTAAAAGTATGCAGTAGCCCGGTAAAAACTGAGTATCTCCAATTACGGCAAATCCGCTTTTCATTCTGACCAGTACCATCGGATTTTCTCCCCTGAGTGCTGCTTCAATCCTGTCTGTCTTCCAATTCATTTTTATATCACCTCACCCCAGCTTTTCCGCTGCTTGTTTCAATTTCTTCCTTTAGTATTTCCCCCAGGATGCTGATACCTTTTTTGATCTTATCCTCCCTAATGCCTGAAAAATTCAACCTCATTGTATTTTCATGCCCGCCATTAGGGAAAAACGCACTTCCCTGGACAAAAGCCACACCTCTTTTCAAGGACTTTACCAAAAGTTCTTTGGTATTTATGCCTTCTGGCAAGGTAACCCATAGAAA
Organism: Bacillota bacterium; assembly: GCA_023386445.1. Taxonomy (GTDB): domain Bacteria; phylum Bacillota; class Clostridia; order Acetivibrionales; family DSM-1351; genus Ruminiclostridium. The sequence continues at coordinate 120,936 of JAEWJR010000073.1, forward strand.
CATTCCTCCCTCAGGCCTTGTATACTCCACCTCCTTCGGGAAGGTTTCCCTAATGGTATCAACCATTGCATCTCTTCTGCTTTTATAAATTTCTATATTGCTTTTGAGATGTTCCTTTATATCGTATTTCTCATAGTAGCGGGCAATTTGCATTTGTGCAAAGAAGTTTGTATGAATGTCCGTCCCCTGTTTAAAAAGAACATATTTATTGATAATTTCCTGAGAGGCACACACCCATCCAATCCTGTAACCAGGACAAACCGTCTTTGAAAACGTGCTGAGATATATTACTCTTCCCAGAGTATCAAAACTCTTTATAGGCGGAAGCTTTCTGCCGTCAAAGCAAAGGTCGCTATATGGATTATCCTCAATTATAATAAGTTTATATTTGTTTGCAATCTCTACTACTTCTTTTCTTCTCCCCAGACTCAGGCGTCTTCCGGTGGGATTCTGATAATCAGGTACAGTATATAAAAATTTTATATTGCTGTTTGACTCAATCTTTCTTACGAGGTCTTCAGGAACAAGCCCCTCCTCATCCATATCAACTTCGGCAAACCTGGGATAAAAAGGCTTAAATGCATTAATAGCGGACAAATATGTCGGGCTTTCACAGAGTATGGTATCACCTTCATCCAAAAAAACCTTGGCAGTCAAATCCAGTCCTTGCTGTGAACCAGACGTAACAAGTACGTCATCAAGGCTTGTATGTACTCCCTTCTCCTCCATCAGCTTGACAATAACATTTCTAAGACCCGTATGTCCTTCGGATATTGCATACTGCATTGACTTTACGCCATTTTCCGCCAATATTTCATTGCATATTTCACGCATTTCTCCAACCGGAAAAGATTCTTCAGCCGGCAGCCCGCCTCCAAAGGAAATAATTTCATCCAAATCGGAAAGCTTTAGTAATTCCCTTACCTCCGATGCCTTTAAAAACTCAGTTCTTCTTGCAAACATATTGACCTCCCACCATATTATGGTTTTAAGCCGCATAGCGGCCATAAATTCAAAGTTGGCTTATAATAAATTACAAATATGGATTTAACACTGTTTCTACAGAATGACCGGCCTTTGCACTGCTGTTTGAGCATATGGCTATACACTCAAGCAGTTTTTCTATTCCGTCCTTTATATCCTGTTCTTTAGGATAGGAAAAATTCAGCCTTATGAAATTGTTTTCTATGTTGTATTTGGAATAAAACACATCACCGGGCATTACTATCACCCCTTTATCCCCCAGCAGCTTGTTCAGCTCATTCATTCTGATGTTGTTGGGTAGTTCAAGCCAGATAAAATATCCTCCGTTTGGGACAAAAATTCTCATTCCTTCAATATTGCATTTGTTAAGTTCTGCTATCATAAGATCTCTCTTCTTCCTGTATTTGCTTCTGATTTTTTCAAGATGGGTTTTCAGATAGCCCCGTGATACAAATTCATGTACAAAATACTGGGAGAGCGTATTGGTCTGTATATCTGTGATCTGTTTGAACTTTATAAATCTGTTTATTATGTTTTCACCCGCAACTACATAGCCAACTCTCAAGCTGAAGGAAATGGTTTTTGAAAATGAACTGACATAGATGACGTAATCGTTATTGTCCAGACTTTTCAGTGCCGGAAGCTTTTCTCCCTCGTAATACAGCTCTCCGTACGGGTTATCCTCCAATATTGGAATATTGTAATAATATGCAAGGTTCAGCAGCTCCTTTCTCCTGTTCAGACTCATTGTCATCCCGGTTGGGTTGTGGAAGGTGGGCTGAGTATAAATAAATTTCGGCCTGTATTTGACAAGGCAGGTTTCAAGTATGTCCAACCTTATACCCTCTTCATCCATCGGTATGCTTACGAGCCGGGCATCGTAGCTTTCGAAAGCCTGAATTGCCCCTATATATGTCGGTTCCTCAACCAATACAACATCTCCCGGCTCAATCAGCATTCTGGCAAAAAACTCGACGGCCTGCTGTGAACCGGAGGTAACCATTATTTGCTTTGAACCGGCATTGATTCCGTTCTGCTGAAGATATAACTTTATTGTATGCTTAAGTTCGGAACAGCCGTCTACAGGCGTTGGCATGAAAATTTTTTCCCTGTATCTTTCCAGGAGTCCGGTCTGAATGTTTTTCAGCAGCTCCATTTCATAACTGTCTTCCGAAGCAACTCCCGAAGCAAAGGAGATCACCTTTTCCTTCTCAAATACAGACAGGATATTATTTATTGTCTGTTCATTTGATTTCATGACTCTTTTACTTTCCAGCTGGTTCCATCTCAGAGGCGGAACATACATTTTCTCCTGAGTACTATCCTTTGACAAGGGTGCCAAAACCACCGTTCCGCTTCCCACCCTGGCTTCCGCCAAACCTTCTGCCTTGAGCTCCATATATGCCTTTATAACCGTACTCCTGTTGACCTTAAGCCTTTCACCAAGTACTCTCTCGGCCGGTAGAATGAAATTTGGCGGAAGCCTGCCCGAGTCAATCATCGCTTCAATTTGTCTCTTTATTTGCAGATATATCGGGGTTTGAGATTCTCTATTAATAGTAATTTCCATATGGTTTGTCCTCCATTTGCAAATTGGAATCATCCAATTATATTATATATTTTATTTTCAATTCTAAAACACCCAATTTTTATAATTCTAAACCATCCAATTTCAAGTATTGGATGGTTTAAATTAAATCCTGACAATCGGGTGGCCATATTTTGCCATATAAGGTTTAATTAAAAAAACGCCCCCGGTGGACGGCTTTAACATTCCTGCCCCGCGGGGTGCTTAGTTTGAAAGACTTCCTTACGTTCGTCTTCCAAACTAACCTGTGAATTTATGGCCGTGCGAAATATTCAAAGTATTAGTCAATACTTTGAAAGCGCACATGGCAAATTAACCTCCTTATTCTTTTGTATTTTGGGTAACAGGTGCCCGAAATAAATTGGATGGTATAATCCGGGAAATTTATATGTGTTTATAAAATACAGCCTGTATCAACTGATTTTAAGTGCTTTTCTCACACTATGAATCACAGGAATTGCTACCAACCCTCCTATAATTGCAGTTATAAGCTGAGGCCAGCTGAATAATTCAAAAAGCTTTTGAGTAAATTTCGTAAACGTGAAAATGTTCAGGAATACTCTTATTCCCAGGAAAAGTACACCAAATTTCAGTACTGCGCCAACTCCAAGACCTATAAATTTATTTTTGTTATACAACAGATAAAAAGCAAGCACAAAAGTTATATTTGCCAAAGCTACAACAGGTGCAAATGGCAGCAGTGCCGCCGCAATGGGCGCATTATTGTTAATGAGTGAAGTAAACGGAGAAAGAATTGCTATTGTAATACCTCCGGCCACACCTGCGGTCATTGCTGCCAGCAGCAGACACATATTCACCAGCGGACCTACTATAAAATTATTGTTGGGCAGGCTTCTTCCAACTATCTGAACTACTACTACAACCGCAAGCAATAAAGCTGTTCTTGTTATCCTTCTTATATTGTCTCTATTCATGTGATCCTCCCGTATATGCGTTTATTACGCAAATAATTATAAAATAAACCCTTACGTGTTTCAAGTATACATTACACGCAGACAGGCCATATCTCCGGCCCGGTATTAAACTCCCCACTGATGATATACCACAGGATTGTAATTTATAACAATATTTTATATGATTTGAACGGGACTTTTATATTTTATCAATGTATTACGGTAAATTAATTTTTTCTATAGACTTTTTTTTTGAAAAGTAGCATAATAAAACTTGTAATTTTTCTATTTGATTGCATCTTTCTTTGGAATAATATTTTAACTTGTTCCTTACTACAATCAATTTTTAAAATAAATACTTTGAAGGGAGTATTATAGATAATGAATATTTCTATTACAAAAACATCAAATCCAAAACAGCAACCTGATAAAAACAATTTGGGCTTTGGACAATATTTTACAGATCATATGTTTATCATGGATTATACAGAGGGAAAAGGCTGGCATGATCCCAGAATAGTTCCTTACGCTCCTCTGGAACTGGATCCCAGCTGCATGGTGCTGCATTATGGCCAAGCTATTTTTGAAGGATTAAAAGCATATAAAACAAAAAATGGTGAAATATTGTTATTCAGGCCTGAAAAAAATATGGAAAGAGTAAACAGCTCCAATGATCGCCTTGTTATCCCCAGAATCGATGTGGATTTTGGTGTACAAGCCATTAAAGAACTTGTCAGGGTTGATGCTGACTGGATACCTGATGCTCCGGGAACTTCGCTCTATATACGCCCTTTTATAATAGCTACCGATCCCTACCTTGGAGTCAGACCGTCAGACACGTATAAATTCATTATAATTCTCTCTCCTGTCGGCGCTTACTATAAAGAAGGTATAAATCCGGTAAAAATTTATGTTGAAAGCAATTATGTACGTGCGGTCAAGGGTGGGCTGGGCTTTGCAAAAACAGTTGCCAACTATGCTTCCAGCTTAAAAGCACAGGTAGAAGCAAAGCATGCCGGCTATACCCAGGTTCTTTGGCTGGATGGTATTGATAAGAAATATATCGAAGAAGTTGGTACAATGAACGTATTCTTTAAAATAAACGGAGAAGTTATTACTCCGGCTCTGGAAGGTTCAATACTTCCCGGAATCACCAGAATGTCTACTATTGAATTGCTCAGGAAATCGGGAATTCCTGTAACTGAGCGCAAAATTTCCATTCAGGAATTATACGATGCACATGCCGCAGGTAAGCTGGATGAGGCTTTTGGAACAGGAACCGCAGCAGTAATATCACCTATAGGAGAATTCAACTGGAACGGCAGTTCCATTACGGTTAACGGAGGAAAAATCGGTCCTGTAGCTGCAAAAGTATATGAAACAATTACAGGTATCCAAAGCGGTGATCTTGACGACACTTATGGATGGACACAGAAAGTTTTATAATGGGAATACCGCAAACTGAAACATTTAAAATATATGTAAAAATGTAATAGTGCTCAAGTACTGATTTGAATAAATGGATTGCTCACAGAGTATATGGCCATTTATTAAAGTTGTACTTGAGCACTATAATGTGTAATTGATGTCTTTCACTGCCCTATTTGGGGTAAGCCTTCTATCTTATTTGGCTGCTTTATCGTCTATTATCTTAAGTTCCCTAAGTTCTACTCCGCTGATATCAAAAATTTTTCCATCGTCTTCAATATGCTTGTATTCAGATGTAGCTACTCCAAACAATTTGCCGTTGACAAAAACTTCAGATTTAACAGGAAGCCCCTCGTCATTCAGGTAAAGCACATGCATTTCCTCATCCTGAAGAGTACCTGAGGATATTTTTTGTAAAGTATTCCCATCAGCATCTTTTTCAGTTCCCTCATCCTTCCATACCGAACGGTCCGCATAGGAAGCTGCAAGCGCCGCAAAGCTTCTGTTGGTCTGAATGTCTTTAATATGCTGATCTGCTGCTTCCTGAGTATCATAATACTCATTTCCTCCTATAGCTTTACGGCTTTGATCTCTTTGAATACCCACATTATGCTTTCCTCCATCCAAGGTATACGCACTGGTATAGTATACCGTTTGAGCATTTGGAACCTTACCTTTCGTTTCCTTTTTTCCGGCAGTCCTTCCTGAAACTAGATAATCCTCTCTGAATTCATAGGTATTGGTATTCAGCCATGATTCCTGGACTTGAGTAGTATGCTTTTCATCATTAAGGACATAGGTCATTTTGTAATATTCTATAGGTCCCTTATCTTCTGCCTCCACGTTAACAGTTTTATCTTCCTTTTGCTGGCTTGAAGTTCCGCTTGCTGAATTCTGTGCCTGCTGAGCTGAAATTGTTGATACTGCAGGTGCTGTTGGAATTGAATCATTTCCCAGATTATTAGCTGCAAACGCGGTAATTGAAGTTCCCATTACTGCTATAATTGCAGCAGTTATTATTGTTTTTTTCATCGTTTTTAATCTCCTTTTTCTTTTTTACTTTTTGGAATATAAGTTGTTATCTTAGCTAAGTTTTATTCCATACTTTTATTATAAAATCCGGATATTTCGCAATTAACCATGTTTGTAACACAGATGTAAACTGAATGTATATTTTTTGCTACATATTTCTAAAAGAAAATTCATATATTGTGCCGTTGATCATACAGGATATCCTTCTGCTGTCCCTGGTCCAGCGCAAAGTTGATATATAGCTCATATCACTGTAAAAAACCTCATCGTTGCTCATACTGTTGGAATCAATATAAGCTACATGTATGTCTGTATTGCCGTCATTTTTGTTTTGAATGGTATATGCGATTTTTTCTCCATCAGGTGATACATTTATGCTCAATACCTTATTTCCGATTATATTTATTAAGTCATCACTATGAAACTTATATAAAAAAACTCCGGGTTCTCCATTTACTTCTCCCTGGATTAAAATCGTCTCAGAATTTATGGGTTCAATATTTTTAATACTGCACTTTACTTCAGACTTCTCTAAGGCTCCGTTATGCATATTCACTATTAATAAATCAGTTGAAGAATTTTCATTGTTTCTGGAAAATACATAGGCGTATTTCCCATCTTTTGAAACCTTAAGATCAATATCCCGAACCAGGTTATCCAGAACAGAACCACTTTTTTCAGATTTGTTTATTATGGGAATCGCAGTTAATTTGTCGGCCTTGATTATGTTCTTCTTTTCGCCGGTTGTTATATCCTGAATAAACATGTATTCATCCAAACCCACATATCCGCTGCTGTCAGGCAGCCAGCAGACAGGAAATGCCGCAGGGTATGAGTCTGTTACCGTTTGATTTGAAATATCGTATACACTTGTACTCAGCGTATAGTCCATATTTGAGAAAGTTTCCAGTATTTTTTTCCTGTCAGGGGATATATCCTGGTGAAATTCAAAATAATTAAAACCGGATTTACGATACAAACCGGATAACAATTTCTGTTCAGGATAAAGTATCCCTGGTTGTTCAGGAAAAGAATAGTTAATGCCTTTTTTTAAAAAAGTAACCTTTTGAGTCAGTTTATTAAAAATAACAGGAACGGCCATTCTTTTTTTTGCATCATAAACTAATGCCTCTATTGTATTGTTATCGATATAGTCATATTTATTGTAATATACATCCGGTATCCTTATTTGCTCAACATTACTGATTTGGAAATCCTGAACCCTTTGTTTAAGGTTTGAATCGGTAAACAAATCTTTGTCCAGTATCACTGGTCGGCCTGAATTATTCCCGTTCAGGCATATATAGGCCAGAATATAAAAACCGGATATGAATATAAGTAAAGCAATTATCAAAACTAAATAGTCAATTATTTTTTTTGAAGCACAATTTCTAGACATGTTTATTTTCCTCAAAGCTTATAATTACTTCAGTACCTTCTCCAATTTTACTTTTTATCTCGATATCTCCGCCATGCTTCTCCACAATGCTTTTTACTATGGTTAAACCCAGTCCTGCACTGCCAAGATCTCTGGAGGTCTTTTGGGAAACTCTGTAGAAGGGATCGAAAAGCTTTTTAATATTCTCTTCGGCAATACCCTCTCCCTTATCCTTTACAGAGATAAATACCCAATTATTCTCCTTATATGCCCTTACTTCTATCAGAGAATTGACATATCCATATTTCATAGAATTGTCCAGCAGATTTATAAGTACTTCCTTTATTCTGTCTTTATCACAATTAATGTAAAGGTTATCTTCAATGTCGCAGTATATATCAATATTATATTTCTTCCCCTTTATCTTCATTTCTTCGCAGGTCTGGGCTGCAAGCTTTCCAACTTCCATATTCTCAAAATAATAGGTAAAATCAGCAGAAGATGTTTTTGAGAGTTCCAGAAGCTCAACAACCATATTATTCAATCTTATACTCTCATTCAATATATAGGTGACAGACTTATCAAATAATTTTTCATCACTGAACCTGTTTTCCTTAAGTGCCTGAGCATAACCCATGATGACGGTGATAGGAGTTTTCAGCTCATGAGTGACATTATCAAAAAACACCTTGTTCTGTGCTTGTGATTCCTTTAAAATATCTCTGTCTTCCTTAATTATCTCTATCTGCTCCTTAATCCTCCCGACCATCATTTGAAATCTGTTTGACAGATCACCAATTTCATCATCGGTATTTACTTCCATCTGTATATCAAAATTACCGCCAGCAACCTTCTCGGAGGTTTCGGTGAGCTTTTTTATAGGTTTTGTTATTTGTCTTGAAAGTATTATTGAAACTACAAAAACTATACTGAAAATACAGGTGGCAAATACATTTATGACAGTTCTGAACCTTTTACTGTTATTAAAAAGCTGTGTATAGTCTTTTGTATATCTCAGAATTCCTATGTAACTTTCATTTACCTGAATAGGGTACGACAAGCTTACTTTTGCATTGCTGTCGTTAATATAGGCAGCATAGCTGATTCTGCCGTTTATGGCGTTTATCAGGTCACGATTATCTGCTGAGCTTCCCTGTTCTTCAGGGTTATTGGACATCTTGCTGCCTTTCAGGTTATATATATCAATCCTGTTTTCAGTAGCAGAACTAAGCTGTTTTGAAATATCGGCAGCTTCAGACATTAGGGCTGTTTCGGTAAATTCAATATTATTGAGCAGGAAATACTGCCTAAGATATTGGTCCATACTTTTTTTTGCAGAAATCATATCATGGTAAATTATATTGCTATCATTTTGTTCCGTAAGTTTATATGAAACAAAAAGAAGAGCTGAAAGTCCCAGATATATTATTATGGAAAATGAGATCAGTATCTTTAGTTGTATCGAGTACTTCATACTTGTTTCCTATCCTATGAGTTTATACCCAACACCAAAGACTGTCTCTATAAGTGATGAGTTTTTGTTTTCATCCAATTTTTTTCTTATTCTCTGAACATGTATATCCACTGTTCTGCTGTCACCGACGAAGTCGTACCCCCAAACCTTGTCCAGAAGTTCATTCCTCGATATTACTTTTCCCTTGTGTTTTGTCAGGAATAGTAACAGCTCATATTCCTTGTTTGTAAAATCTATCTTATGATTGTTCTTTAATACTTCATGCCTTTCCTTGAATATTTCCACACCCTTGTCCAGCTTTATCAGATTGAAATCATTATTTTCTGCCGCTTCAGAAGTGAGATCAATCCTTCTGAATATTGACTTTATTCTAACTATAACCTCCCTTATATCAAAGGGTTTTGTAATGTAATCATCTGCCCCTAATTCCATTCCAAGTATTTTATCTATTGTATCCGATTTCGCAGTTATCATTATTATAGGAATTGTATACTCCCCGGATATTTTTTTACACACCTCAAATCCGTTCATGTCAGGAAGCATCAAATCCAGCAGTATCAGGTCCGGTAAGAAAGTTTCAGTACTTACAATTCCCTTTTGACCATTATCGGCTGTCTTAACGGCATATCCCTCTTTTTCAAGGTAATATGACATTAAATCCGATATGGATTCTTCGTCTTCAATTATTAGTATTTTCTTTTGATTCATATTAACCCTCCTATTTTTTATTATAACTTACAATTCAGATGAAAATAGCTTTGAAACATAGATTTTACAAATTAGATACAAATAAACTTTGAATAACTTCTGGTTATATTCTTATCTTCTTAAGTATATATTTTATAACGAGGCAATACCCTCTATTGACAATGTATAACACGCCTCACGCCGGCTATTTTGCCACTTTTCTTTGTCGTCGTCCCTGGCTTGCGGCAAGGCAAAAGCGTGCAGTAAGGCTTTGTGCCTTGCAAGCGGCTTCAACGCAGCCGCAGGGCAAATTAACCACTCAAAAACGTATTGTACATTGTCAATAGAGGGTAAGAATGTCCGAATTTAATTCCCTATCAAATGGATGAATAGCCGCAGATATGGCTTAGGAGGCTTGCTTGAATTGGTTTTTACTGTCATCGTTCATATTCCTGCTTTCAACTATTTTCTTAAGTTATAAGAAAACAGTTTATGCTTATTTGAAGAAAAGCTTGCTTCCTATTCTGGCTTTACTTTTTATCGCATCGCTTATTATATTTCCGAAAACAGCTGTAAGTTCTGCTTCAAAAGGCATAAAGCTGTGGCTTGAAATAGTTTTTCCATCTCTATTCCCCTTTTTTGTAGCCACCCAGCTCCTTAGCAAATCCGGGGTTGTCAGTCTTTTCGGAATAATTCTGGAACCGGTAATGCGGCCGCTTTTCAATGTTCCCGGCTGCGGTTCTTTCGCTCTGGCAATGGGAATAGTCAGCGGCTACCCGGTGGGGGCCTCTATTACCGCAGACCTGAGGAAACAAGAGATGATAACGCGTCTGGAAGCAGAAAGACTTCTTACCTTTACAAACAATTCAGGTCCGTTGTTTATTATGGGTGCTGTAGGAGTCGGTATGTTTAATCAGCCAGGCCTGGGTTATCTGCTTTACATAAGCCACGTCGCTGCTTGTTTGACAGTAGGTTTCATCTTCGGATATTATAAAAAAAGACAAACCGGATCTATCAGCAAATCAAAGACAAAAATGCAGGATAATATAAAAATTGAATTAAAGAAGCTAAGAAATTCCGATACCAACCCCTGGACGCTTTTCGGCGATTGCATAAAAAACTCCATATATACTATTTTAGCAATAGGAGGTTTTATAATATTTTTTTCTGTTTTGATAAATATAATGATCACAAGCGGACTGATCGGGGCTGTCAGCCGGACACTCCCGGGTTTTGTCAGTGCAGGGATTGGATTAAAAACTGTGGAGGGATTCCTTTGCGGAATATTTGAGATAACTACCGGAGCCAGTTATATAACCCTCTCGTCGGCATCTCTTGTGGTAAAACTCTGCTGCGCAAGTCTCATTATAGGCTGGGCAGGCTTTTCTGTTCACACTCAGGTTATGAGTATTGTAAGCACAACCGATATAAAAGTTAAACCCTACCTGGTCGGTAAGGCCCTGCAAGGTATTATTTCCTGTTTTTACACTTTTATCGGCTATTCCCTTTTCAGCAGCCTGCTGCCCGTGGAATCAGCTGTCTTTGCACACAGTTCGGACAGTATTACGAAAGGCTGGGGAAATATTTTTGCAGACTCCCTGCAATACATTGGTATTTCTGCCTTAATAATGACAATAATATCAGTTTCCTATGTATGTATAATCAGTTTAACATCAAAAAGAAGTCTATTTTAACTCAGATCTGTTTGTTCTGATAACATCGGTTGCATCGGTCAGTATTTCTTCAACCTTGTTCAGAACACTGTCCGCATATTCTCTGGCACCAAGCCGGATTTCCCTGGCATTTTTCTGGGCGCCTGCAATTATTTCATTTGCCTGTTCATATGCCTTTTTGGTAATTTCGTGTTCATCCACCAGAGAAGCAATTTTGTTTTCTGCGTCCTTCATTATATTATTGGCTTCCTTCTGTGCTTCCAGCAAAATTCTCTGGCGCTCTTCCTTTACCCATTTCGCCTGTTTGATATCATCAGGCAGTTTTATTCTCATCTCTTTTATTATTTCAAAAACTTCTTCCCTGTCTATGAGACACTTGCCTGAAAAAGGTACGCTGGCACTTCTTTCAACCAGTTCCTCCAATGTTTCCAGTATAGTAAGTATTTCCATGTTAACCTCCCAAGCCATATTATGGCTTTGAGCCGCATAGCGGCCGAAAAATGTAATGAAATCTATATCCTTTATTGCTATAAGGCGAATAAAGGAGGTTAATTGGCCATGTGCGCTTTCAAAGTATTTGATAAATACTTTGAATATTTCGCACGGCCATAAATTCACAGGTTAGTTTGGAAGACGAGCATTAGCGAAGTCTTTCAAGCCAACCTCCCCAGGTTTCTACTTTTTAAACTTGTTTAATACATCCTCTTCTATACATTCAGGAACAAGTCCCCTGATATTTCCGCCATATCTCGCCAGTTCCTTGACCATACTGGAACTTAAAAACGAAAAATTAATATTTGACATCATAAAAAGCGTTTCGATATCCGGTGCCATTTTTTGATTCAACAGGGCCATTTGCAGTTCATATTCAAAATCAGATACCGCTCTCAGCCCTTTTATGATTACATTTGCATTCTTTTGAGCCACGTAATCTACAAGCAGTCCCGAAAAACAATCTATTTCAACATTTTCACAGCGACTGACTGCCCTCTTTAGTAAATTTACTCTCTCGTCCATTGAAAACAGAGGCTGTTTGTTATGGCTTATCAGCACAGCCACTATTAATTTGTCACATATCTTTGAGGCCCTCTCTATTATGTCTATATGTCCGTTTGTAACAGGGTCAAAACTACCTGGATATATAAATGTATTCAAATTGATTCATCCTTTATTAATTTCTTTTATATATTTCTTTTATAGAAAGTCAATTTCGTACTCCCGTATACCTGTATCTTTGAAATTATCATGCAGCCCATACTTTCCGGCAGTTCATCCGATATATCTGTTTCAGCTATAATAATAAATTTTTCATCTAAAACGTCGTTTTCTTCCAAATGCTGCAGGATTTGAGGTACAATTCCCTTTTTGTACGGTGGGTCTAGGAAAATTATATCAAATTTTTGTCTATGTTGGGAGAGTTTTTTTAATATTACCACCGCTTCACCCAAAAAAACCCCGGCTTTTTCAGCAATTTTAGCATGTTCAAGGTTACTCTTGATTATTTGAATACATTTTTCATTCCGGTCTGAGAATACAGCACTTTGCGCACCTCTGCTCAAGGCTTCTATTCCAAGACTTCCTGAACCGGCAAAAAGATCCAGCACTTTTGAATTTTCAATGTAGGGTGCCAGAATATTAAAAAGATTTTCTTTAATCCTGTCAGTTGTCGGTCTGGTGCCCATACCTTCAAGAGTCTGAAGTTTCAAGCCCCTGGCGCTTCCTGATATAACTCTGAGAATAATTATCCCCCCTGTCGGTATGTGGTCTTTTCTACGATAGCGTTACTTTTTCTCCGAAATAACCGGAGAGATACTGCTTAAGCCTTTTATTCCCTTCCAGACCGGGGTCAAGCTCCAGAAGTTCTTTTGCACTATCCTGAGCAAGTTTTAATATTTCAATATCCCTGTACAGGTTTGCAATTTTCAATTCCGGCAGGCCGTGCTGTTTGGTTCCGAAAAAATCACCGGGGCCTCTGATTTCGAGATCCTTTTCAGAAATTACAAAACCGTCATTGGATTGTGCCATTATCTTCATTCGTTCACGCGAAACCTGTGATTTGGACTGATTAAAAAGAACACAATAGGATTGTTCGGCCCCTCTGCCAACTCTTCCCCTCAACTGGTGCAGCTGCGCCAGTCCAAATCTTTCGGCATTTTCTATTACCATAAGTGTAGCATTGGGCACATTTACGCCCACTTCAATTATGGTAGTAGATACAAGGATACTGATCCCGCCCGAAACAAAGCTCTTCATAATGGCTTCTTTTTCTGAAGCCTTCATTTTGCCGTGAATTATCCCGACTTTCAGATCTTTAAAAACATTATTGCTTATTTCCTCGGCTGTCATAACAGCTGATTTTGCCTCTATTTCCTCAGACTCCTCAACCAGCGGACAGACAATGTATACCTGCCTGCTCTCCAGAACCTTTTCCCTTATAAATTTATTTATACGGTCCCTCATAGCCTCATTCACCGAATAGGTCTTAATGGGTTTCCTTCCGGGCGGCAGCTGGTCTATTATGGAAATATCCAGATCCCCATACAGTATAAGTGCCAGTGTCCGCGGTATAGGTGTGGCAGTCATAACCAGAACATCGGGGTTCTGCCCCTTCTCTGCCAGTATGGTTCTCTGGCGGACACCGAACCGGTGCTGTTCGTCGGTTACTACCAGCCCCAGTTTTTGAAATTGTACCGTATCCTCTATCAAAGCATGTGTTCCAATAACAACATCAATGCTACCCTCACTCAAGCCCTCAAAAACTGATTGCTTTTGTTTCTTTGGCTGACTGCTGGACAGAAGTTCTACAGAGATATTATATTTCTCAAACAAAGGTTTTATTGATTTATAATGCTGTTCAGCCAAAATTTCCGTCGGCACCATAAGTGCACCCTGATATCCGGATTTTACAGCCTTGAACAGAGCCAACACTGCAATTATTGTCTTTCCTGAACCCACGTCTCCCTGCACCAGTCTGTTCATTACATTTTCGCTTTCCATATCCTTTTCAACTTCTTCCAGAACTTTTTTCTGCGCATCTGTCAGCTCAAAAGGCAGTGATTGCAGAAAAGAATCCATTTCAGAAGGTTTGTGAAAGCATATGCCAAGGCCTGAATTGGCTGCAAGTCTTTTATAATTGAGCAACCCGAGCTGGAGCATGAAAAGCTCCTCAAAAACCAGTCTGTATCTGGCTTCTTCCTTTTGGACAAAAGATTCCGGAAAATGTATCTGTCTCAGGCATTCAAGAAGTTCCGAAAGATTGTATTTATTTCTTACACTCTCCGGCAGTATGTCCTCAAGCTGTGTGTCATCAAGAGTTTTCAGAGCCTCTTGCATAATAACCCTTATTACATTCTGTCCCAGATTTTTTGTGGAAGGATAGACAGGAAATATTTTCAAGCTCTTTTTCATATCATTGCTGCCAGCCAATTCAAATACCGGATTTACAATCTGAAGCTTATTTAATTTTCTGTCGGCCTTGCCATAAAAAATATAATTTGAACCTACTGCAAGTGAGTTCTTAACATATTGCTGATTAAACCATACCGCTGTTATTTTACCTGTACTGTCCCGTATGGAAACTTTTGATATTACCATCCCCCTCCTCGGCCTGGCTTCACTCACATTTGAAACGATCGTACCTTCAAAGGAGCAGGTTTCTCCATGCTCAAGATCAGCTATGTTTTTTACCCTGCTCCTGTCTTCATAATCCTTGGGATAGTAGGTCAAAAGATCATATACCGAACTGATGTCAAGCTTTTCAAAAAGTGACATCCGGGATTCTCCAACTCCCTTGATATATCTGATTGATTTATTTTTTAAATCTTCATAAGCATTAAATTTCAAGCCTGCCTCCAGAAATAATTCAATAGGTAATCCACATGTAAATTAATTTTATCATAAAATATATAAAGAACAAAACTTATATGAAAAATGTAAACAAACTGAAAAACCTAAAAAATTAATCAGTTTAATTAAAATTTAAACCTATTTAAATTATCCTGAATATTCTTGGCAAGATCCGCCAATTCCCTGCTTATATCAGCTATCCTCGAAATACTTGAAGTCTGTGATTCAACTGTTGCCAGAGTTTGTTCCGTTGCAGCAGCATTTTCTTCTGAGATAGCTGACAGATTTCCCAATATCTCAACCATATCGTTTTTCTTGTTTTCCATGTCAACTCCCGATGTATTCAGTGCATCTATAACGGATTTGACCTTGTTGAGAGCCTCTGCTATTCCATCAAACTTTTCTTTGGTCTCCCCTACTATACCGGTTTGGTTTTCTATGGTCTTATTTACTTCATCTATGGTCTTCACCGTAAATTCAATCTTATAGGTCAATTCCTTTATTATATTGTTTATTTGCTGTGTAAAGCTGTTAGACTGTTCCGCAAGCTTGCCTATTTCGCCGGCAACCACTGCAAAGCCCTTACCGGCTTCTCCTGCTCTAGCGGCTTCTATAGATGCATTCAGCGCCAGCAGATTTGTCTGCTGGGTTATTTTTTCAATCATCTGGCTGGCAATCCGTATCTTTTGAGAACTCTCCTGAGTTTCAGAAATGACTTTTTGAATTTCACCGGTAGCTGAATTTGTGATTTTGGATTTTTCCAGCAAAATATCCACCGTTTTAGAACCTTCCTCCTTTATCCTGTCGGCATAATCAGCTGTTGCATTTAAGAGCTCCCTGTTTTTGGCATCACTTGCCATCATCTCGCTCAGGCCGTACATATTACTCGAACCCCGTTCTGTATCTTTGGCCTGATCATATGCACCCCTGGCAATCTCATTTATACTTTCGGAGGTTTGTTCCGACATTACAACAATTTGCCGGGTTGCAGAATTCACCTCACTGGAAGAAGCTGCTACCCTGTTTGAAATATCGGAAATGTTTCTGATCAAACTAAGAAGATGCTCCTGCATTGTCAAAAGTGCCCGGTTAATCTGACCGATTTCATCTTTCCTTATTGAATATTTTAACAATACATCATTTTTACTGGTAAAATCATAAACGGCCAGATCATTGAGTTTTTTTGAAACTTCAACAACCGGTCTGCTTATTGATACGCTTAATATTGTTGATGATACTATTCCTATCAGAATAAAAACCAAACTTA
Source organism: Bacillota bacterium (assembly GCA_023386445.1). Classification (GTDB taxonomy): domain Bacteria; phylum Bacillota; class Clostridia; order Acetivibrionales; family DSM-1351; genus Ruminiclostridium. The sequence continues at coordinate 137,207 of JAEWJR010000073.1, forward strand.
TATAAATAATAACTAATTCCAGCTTGTTGACGGAATCACTTACTTCCTGTTTTTGTACGGCTGTACATAATATCCATCCCGTTGACTTGACAGGTGTTAATACAGCAATGTATTCAGTATCTTTAAAGGAATATTCTATTTTTGACTGCTTTTCAAGGTCAGCCGCTTTCATTTTACGGGCCATATCCGAAAAAGTATTGTCAGTTTCGGCAGCCTTGAAAATATTGACCTGCTTGAGTACAAAATCCTTATCCGGATATGAATAAAAAGTTGTGTCTTTTCCGATTATAAAAGCCAGATCATGTTCACTATATTTCAACTCATTTGTAAAATTGTTCAAGGAGTTGCCGTCAGTCCGGCCTACAAGCGCTCCAACTACCTTGCTTTCACTTTTGATTGGAACAGCATACATGAGTACAGCTTCACCTGTAACCTTACTGATAATAACATCCGATACGCTTCCCTTACCGTTTAGAGCGTTCTTTACGTAGTCCCTGTCACCAAGATTAGACTTGTCACCACTAAGTACATAACTTGCATCTCCGGAAGGTAAAACAATTGCCAAATCAAGATAGCCAAGCCTTTCAACAGCATTTTTCAGAGTTTCTTTCTGTTGATCCCATTCCATACCGACTACTTCTTTCTGGTTGGCAATCTCTTGCAGTATCTGTATTCTGGCCGATACTCTATAATCGATATACTTTGAGTCTTCATTACCCAGCCTGCTCAAATTGGACTCCACCTTGCCATAAAGCGCCTCACTGCTGAAATAGGATGATATAATACCTAATCCCAATGCTATCACTGCTACTAATGTACCAACGTAAATTGCAATCTTCATTGACAGTTTCATAGTTTCACTCCTTTATAATTAATCTTAATAAATATATCGGAATTTGAGATGGATAATAATAGTAGGATTCAACATTATTTTTCATTTTTCGAGTTTTTAGGAAACTTTTTCATAATTTCAGTTTGAATAAATTTAAAGAGAATTTTTGCAGGAAAAGGCTTGTTTATTGGGTATTGTTGTGTTAAAATAATTATTGCTTTGATGCCGATTTATGAGAAAGAAAAATTCTCCAATAATTAAAGGAGGTGTTATATATGGCAAAGTGTGAAGTATGCAGTAAAGCAACTACTTTTGGTAACAATAGAAGCCATGCGTTAAATGCTACTAGCCGTACATGGAAACCTAATGTAAGAAAAATAAAGATAATTGATAATGGCACACCAAAATCAATTAACATATGCACAAGGTGTCTTCGTTCAAAC
>JAEWJR010000134.1:0-48673 GCA_023386445.1 Bacillota bacterium
TGGTATTATCAGGGCATTCACATGGCGGGCAGGTGAGAATTCCATTTATACTAAATGGCCTATATGCTCCAAATCAAGGTTGGTTTCCAAAGTATGCCGGAGGGATGTATAAGCATGAATCTTTAACACATATTGTAAGTAGAGGAGTCTCATTTAATCCTCGCTTACCACGTATATTTAACCCACCTGAGGTTGTTATTATTAATATTGAGGGAAGTGGAGCAAAATAATGGTTTAATGGTATTATCCATATAATGTAAAGGAATGCGCCGGATTTATACTGTGTCTGATAAAAAGTTGAAGATTTATGTAAGGATATTTATATCCAATATAACTTTAGACATTATTTGATACCAGTGTTTTTGTATCCTCAAAGTATGTGAAGACAATAATAATGATGACGTATGGAGTAGATGATATTAGTTTTTTGAATTTGTTCCTGAATTTATTACAGCTTAACAATAAAATATTCTCAAAAACACATAGACAGGTAAATAAGATTCCAAATATTAATGTGTAATCGAATTTTATAAAAAGCAAAGGAGAATTTCAAAATGAAAAAACCACGCATTTATACAATGTCTTTTTCAAGTATCTATCCGCTTTATATACAAAAAGCAGAGAAAAAGGGAAGGACAGGAGAAGAAGTAAATGAAATCATTTTTTGGCTTACCGGTTATGATGAACATTCATTACAACAACAGATAATTAATGAAGTGGATCTGGAAACGTTCTTTAATCAAGCACCTCAGATTAATCCGAATGCTTCACTGATCAAAGGAGTAATTTGTGGATATCGAGTCGAAGAAATAGAAGATGAATTAATGCGGCAAATCCGATATTTAGATAAATTAATTGATGAGTTAGCTAAAGGTAAAACAATGCAGAAAATATTAAGAAAATAAATGCTTATACTTTGGACATCAAAGAAATAAAAAATTCCGTAAAAACGCTATGATTTTTGAAATAAAAACTTTCAGATATTTATCATCGGGTTTTGTTTGGACATCCAGCTCTTCCTCGTCTGCAAGGAGCAAGTGTAAAGGGCGGTTCTGCCATAGGAACAACACAAATTCATCCATTGGCAAAGTTCGTTCAAATCGTAATGGGATTTTATACGTTCTGCAGTAGCCGGTGATCAGATCATCCAGCATGGCCCACTGCACTGCGATAGCAGGGAGCCCCCGGCTTCCGCATTCTTTTATGATTCCATAATTTATCTGATTCTTTAAGTATCCCGCAATAATAAGAAAATCGATCCTTTCATCACAAAACATCAATGCCTGCTCTTTGGATGTGACGAGGGCGGCAACCTGAATCCCGACCGAAGTCAGATAATCGGATAGCTTTTGAGCATAATTCAATAGTCGGTCCGATAAAATTAAAACGCTAAGAGGGGGAGTGTTTTTTGCCTCCATATTAATGGGTTTTCGCCTCCTTTGTAGGAACTTCATCCTCCGTGCATAAAATCGCCAGTTTTGTAGTATTCTATAAGAATATATTTTAATATGCTTTACGTTAATTTTCAAGTGTATTTGTATTCTTTAAGATTACTATAAGGGAGGCTTAGAGTATATTATGTTGAATCGAAAAGAATTTGGGGCCGCAATACGCAACGCCAGAATAGAAAACAAATTAACCCAGGAAAAACTGGCAGAAATGCTTGGAGTGACGCCTGTCCATGTCAAACAGTTAGAATCGGGAAGCAGGATGCCGTCAGTAGAACTTCTCCATAGTATTGCCGTCACTCTGAATTTCTCAGTAGACAGGGTGTTCTTCCCGGTTAAGGCAGAGAATACTGAAATGCTGAACAAGCTTGAACGGTTACTGCATTTATGTACGCCCCGTGATTTGCGTGTAGTCTATGCCACAGCAAGTGCATTAACTGACAAAGAAATAAAGAACCCGGTCTAGCTGGGAATAACACCGCTATATAGAATCCAAAAAGTCATTGACAAACAAAAGTGCTGCGCCGGTGGCAACTACAGCATGTGTACACTTTCCTATGTGGATGTAGCGGCGCTTCTCAGCAAATGAACATTTCTCATGTACAAGTGAAAGCAATTTGTCAAAATCGTTTTCATTCAAATAGGGGGCAATATGACCTCCTATTATAACGTCACAATCAATCAGCATGTGCATATTATTAATGGCGGTTGACAAATCCTCCAGATATTGAAGCCAGCGAGCAGTCTCTGCCGGTTTTCCCGATCGCAGGGAAGTAAAAAAATCCTCCAGATTATGATCTTCTCCGACTAATGCGTCCCCAGAGCAATAGGCTTCAAGACATCCGTTTTTTCCGCAGTAACATTGTAGTCCGCCAGGTTTTATAACCATATGCTCGATGAGTCCGCTGCCTATTCCCTGACCTTTATATAAAGCTGAATTAATTACAACGGCGCCGCCCAGATTTTTACTCAAAGAAACATAGATTGCGTCAGTTATATTTTTGGAAAACCATAGTTCAGCGTAAGCGGCAGCTTCCGAGTCATGGATTAACCTGCCCGGGTAATTTATAAATTTACAGAAGTCTTCCAAACTGGCACCGGTGCACTCCAATATCGTGCTGTAAGTAATTGAGTTGCCGTCAGGTGAGACAAGGCCCTGTACCGCTATCCCAACTCCCAGTATCCGCCTGGAGGCAACGTGCATTGCTGAAATAAAGGAGTTGACGAATTCCCCCAATTGCCTGTAATAACTCGTGGTATTAGTGTAGGCCAGATCAAGTCGGTTTTCCTTCAGCACTTTGCCGTAGATATCAATAGATACAATTCTTATCTGATTTTTGAGGATCTCGACGCCGAAGCTTATCCGGCTTTTCAGTATACAGCTGATAACTTGCGGATTTCTTCCGCCCGATGATTCAAAGAGCCCGTTCTTTTCAATGAGCTGAAGCTGCTCCAATTCTTTTAAACACTGTGTCACAGGCGGCATGCTAAGCTGCAGCCGGGCTGCTATATCCTGTTTTGAAATCTTCTGCTCTTTATAAATAAGTTTAAAGATATTGCTGCGGTTTATTTTCTTAAGTTCTGCCGTAGTTACTTTTTTCATGTTAAAATCCTTCTGACCTGGTGACTTTATTTATGATAACAATGTTATTATATCTCAAATCAGCGATAATGAAAATATGTATATAAACAAATCCGTTTTTCAATATTTTAAAAAATAATAGTTAATTTATCCACATATGATCTTGATTTTATTTAAATATTTGTATAAAATAAATAGCATACTTATAGAAACTATATTTGCAAAAGAGTATTGTATAATATGAAAAATATGAAAGGGATATTAAAATGAAAGCAGCAATTTTTTATGGAACAAAAAATATCAGGGTTAATGAAGCTCCGGTACGCGAACCTGACCGGGATGAAGTCCGGATCAGAGTCAAGGCCTGTGGCGTATGCGGCACGGATTTGCACATCTATTCCGGTGCGGAAGGTGCCGCAAAGTGCACGCCGCCTACTATTTTGGGGCATGAGTTCTCCGGTATTATCGAAGAAGTGGGATACGGTGTCACAGAGTTTCACCCCGGAGACAGAGTATGTATAGACCCTAACGACATGTGCGGAGCGTGTTATTACTGTAAAACCGGCAGCGCGCATTTTTGCGAGGATATGATAGGAATCGGCACCACAACTGACGGCGGATTTGCCGAATATTGCACTGTAAACCAAAACCAGGTTTATAAAATGGGGGATGAAATGTCTTTTGAGGAAGGCGCTATGGCAGAACCCATCTCCTGCTGTCTTCACGGTATTGATCTGTCCGGAATAAAAGCGGGAGACACCGTCATGGTCATCGGGGGCGGGACAATCGGACAAATTATGCTCCAGCTGGCACGCATCAGCGGCGCTTCCACTCTGATCCTGGTTGAACCGGTTAAAGAAAAAAGAGAACTTGGGCTGAAGCTTGGCGCAGATATTACAATTGATCCTTTAACCGAAAATATACCTGACATTCTCAAAAAACAATTTATACAGCACATAAACGTAACAATTGAATGCGTGGGATTGAAAAGTACTATGGCAGACGCTATCCAATATGCGGGCAAAGGAGGTACAGCTATGCTTTTTGGTCTGACCGATCCTGACTGCCAAATTCCGCTGGCTCCCTTTGACCTGTTCAAACGGGAAGTTTCAATCAAAGCCTCATTTATAAATCCGTATACATACCAGAGAGCGGTCAGCCTGTTAAGCTCTAAGAAAATTAATGTCAAGGATCTGATTACCGATACTTTGCCGCTATCCGATATTCAGCGTGTTTTTACAGACGATACCTACCGCAGAAGCGGCAAAATTATTATCAAGCCCTGATCTCTTGTGATCCAGTCCTGTTATGCCGGGAAAACAGGAAATTCAGGTATGCATGAGAGTAACAATGAAATTGGTAAGATAACAGGTTGAAGCGGGATGTCTAAACACCCATCACTATTTTTAAATATTCATTAAATGGGGGAGAAATATTATGTTACTGAAAGAAAAGGGCATGACGGAGGAGTCTGGCCAAATATCTGAAAAAAGCAGGACTATCTTGGTGAAGAAACCTGCTTTTATGCTGGCCATCGCACTGCTCATCTGTTTTATAAGTACGTTGGGGTCAAGCCTGGTTAAATCAAACGGGGGCTCAATCACTGTAAAGGAGCTGCAATGGGAAACACCGTCGGGCCACATGCAGAACGCCCAGCTCTTTATCCCCAAAACCGCAACTAAAGAAAGTCCGGCGCCTGCGGTTGTGGTTTCCCATGGCTGGTACGACAACTCTGACATGCAGACGCCGAATTATGTGGAGTTGTCACGCAGAGGTTATGTTGTTATTGCCATTGATATGTATGGTCACGGAGACTCGGACGACCTTCCGATCGACAGCTGGTGGAATGACGAGAATGCTGCCAATGGCCTTTATGACAGCGTCAAGCTGCTGGCTACCCTGCCTTATGTCGACACCTCCCAAATCGGTATCGAAGGACATTCAAACGGAGCCAACGCCTGCAACAGGGCTGTGCTGCTGGACAATAAGGCTGCCAAACCGCTGATCTCCTCTGTGCTGCTTGTATGTAACGATCCCATATTTACCGACACTGTATATTACGGGCAATATTTTGACGGTATCGACACGAATTTTACCAACGTATACGGAGATCGCAATATTGGAGTGGTAGCAGCAAAGTATGATGAGGCTTTCCACCGGATCCAGTATCCGGACGGTACACTCACGGCGCCGCGCGATTACATCAATACTGTGCCGGCTCAGTCTTTCCTGAACTTCGGCAAAGACCCCACCGGGCTTGAGAAGCGAAACAACGATGCAATGTATACTGAAAATATAAATGGCAAGGATGCCATAAGAGTCATTTACACTCCGAACATTAACCATCCCTGGGCCTTTATGTCCTCACAAGTGACCAGCCAATACATTGATTTTTTCCAAAAGGCTATTCCTGCGCCAAGCCCCCTGGCGCCTGACAATCAGAGCTGGCAGTGGAAAGTTTTCTTTGAAACGATAGGAATCATCGGCTTTTTCATGTTCCTTGTGAATTTTATATTAGTACTGCTGGAAACCAAATTTTTTGGCGTGCTGAAGGCTCAGGAACCGGTGCTGCCGGTAGAGATTGACCGGAAGGGCAAGGCATGGCTGTGGGGAGGACTTACCGCAAGTGCGATTTTTTCTGCGATCTCCTTTCCGATATTTTTTATAGTCGGTTTATTAACTCAGCCTGCATTTTTCAACCAGTCACAGCCCTGGGTGTTAGGTTTATGGTCAGCCGCCACCGGCCTGTTTACGCTGCTTTTACTGTTCCAGACCTACCGCAGCTATTCTAAAGCCAAAGGTCTTAACCTGCGGGAACAAGGCGTTTTTCTTAGTAAGGATAAAATATGGAAGACCATATTGCTTGGAGTGCTGGCGGCTTTTTGCACATACTCTATAGTATTTGTTACCGATTACTTCTTTACAACTGATTTCCGCTACTGGTTCATCTTTCGCTTCAGAGCATTTGATGCGGTTAAATTCATTGAGATACTGAAATATATGCTGTTCTTTATGTTCTTCTACGTGATAAACTCCATTGCCATGAATGTCTTCAACTATGTTAAAATTGGCAAAAAAGAGTGGATCAACACCCTGCTGATGTGCATCTTCAATGTCCTTGGCACGGTTGTTTTGCTCGTCGTATATTACGCCTACTTCCTAAAAACCGGGCTTTTACTCACCGATCATGTGGGATGGGGCTTGGGCACCATGGTATTCTTTATCTATCCCCTGGTAGTCGTACTCCCGGTTGCCACCGTAATAAACCGCATTATTTATAAGAAAACGCGTAACCCTTACATCTCAAGTATTGCGTTTTCTCTAATTATAACCACTTCCATATGCTCCAATGTGCTGACCCATCTGATCTGACGGAATATTGAACAATTGCCGTGAAGAAGTGGTCGGCCTTTTCGGCTGATCAGGTTTTAATGAGTAATATGGACTGTTTTACAAACAAAAATAAAAAAATTAAAGAAAGGTGAATGATTATGAATATTATTGATAAATTCAGGCTTGACGGCAAGGCAGCTTTTGTAACCGGAGGGGCAAGGGGAATCGGTAAAAGTGTTGCGACAGCTTTTTGTGAAGCAGGCGCAAATGTTGCAATAGTTGACATAGATGAAGAGGAGGCAAAGAAAACAGCCCGGATTCTGGAGCAGACCACAGGCTCGAAAACATTGGCGTTAAAAGCTGATATTACTGAACCTGAGCAGGTTGACTCCATGATGGGTAAAATTATGGATACCTACGGCAAACTTGACATAGCCTTCTGCAATGCCGGGATATGTATGAACATTCCGGCGGAAGAGATGACCTTTGAAAAATGGAAGAAGGTTATCGACATCAATCTTTCGGGTGTCTTCTTAACTGCACAGGCTGCGGGCAGACAGATGCTCAAGCAGGAAGCAGGAGGATCGATTATCAACACCGCGTCCATGTCGGCTCATATTGTCAATGTCCCCCAGCCGCAGTGCGCTTATAATGCGTCCAAGGCAGGTGTTATACAGCTGACGAAATCATTGGCTGTTGAATGGGCAACAAGAAACGTCAGAGTGAACAGCATCAGTCCCGGATATATAGCCACAGAGCTTACTTTGAGTTCCCCGGCACTGAAACCGTTGATTGAAGAATGGAATGCAATGGCGCCTTTACACAGGATGGGCAAACCTGAAGAGCTTCAGGCCATTTGCGTGTACCTTGCAGGCAACAGCAGTGCATTTACTACCGGTTCGGATTTCGTAATCGACGGCGCTTTTACATGCATCTGATGCAGCATGTTTGCCAGGTAAGTTAAATTTATAGTGATTTTATTTAAATATTTCCAGTTAGCCTTAATAATACGCGAAATTAAGGATTTAGCTGGAAATATTTTTATTTAGATAAAAAAAAGAAGAACACTTGTTCCGTACACACGTATTTTGATATAATCTTTTAGAGATAAAAACTGCCATAAAAATTCAGTATGGGTAAGATTTGCCTGCACTGTCAATGAGGTGAATGGAAATGAAACATGTTGATACAATAGTTTTGGTTGAAGACATAAAAGTATCAAAGGAATTTTATATTAATATAATAGGACTTGAAATATTATATGACTGGGGGAATATGGTGATTTTTAAAGATCGCTTTTCAATACATCAGGCGAATAAACTTATGCCTGAACAGGAAATAAACAAGCTTGTTCATACTGGAAAGCAAGGGTATAACAATTTAGTCATCTATTTTGAAGTAGAGGATATAGAAGATGAATATAATAAAATTCTTCAGAAAGGAGTGAAAATAATTCACGGAATTCTGGAATTGCCCTGGCAGAAGATATTTCGGATATATGATCCTGACAATCATATCATAGAAATCGGAGGTCCGCATTTTTAATTTATTGAAAAATTGCATTTCAATCGTATTCATTTGTGGAATATGTTTCATTTTTATCAAAAAAATGCGATATTATATATTGATGTAATTTTTTAATATATACGAGGGAAAAATGGATAAAAAGTTTCTTCTGGATACAAAGCTGCATATGCCGTCTGTCAGGCAAAACCATATTTGCAGGGATATTCTGAATAAAAAGCTGGATGAGGGACTGGATAAAGAGCACAAAATATTTCTTGTTTCAGCTCCGGCGGGGTATGGTAAAACAACACTTATTTCAGGATGGTTAAGCCGGGTGGATTACAAATACACCTGGTTATCCCTGGATGAATATGATAATGATCCTTTAAAATTCTTAAGCTATCTGCTCGCAGCAGTCCGGAAGATAAATAAAAGGTTCGGAACAATGATAGAGGACTTGATGGCTGCGCCAAAGCTGCCGGGAGCGGAAACTGTCGGTTTATATATGGCAAGAGAGCTGGAACAGGTTCAAGAGCCTTTTATTCTGGTTTTTGACGATTATCATGTAATTAACAACAGGTACATCAATGAATTATTACAAAGATTGCTTGATTCCGTATCGCCAAGGCTTGTTATAATTACCCGCAGGGAACCATCCCTTGCCTTTTCCAGGCGGAGAGTCGAGGATAAAATAACAGAGCTGAATTCTACGGATTTAAAATTCACAAGTTCAGAGATCAGAGAATTCTTCAGCAGATATTTCAATCTGGTTTTTGACGATGATATGCTGAAAATTGTTAAAAAACAGACGGAAGGCTGGGCCGCGGGTATGCAATTGACCGGTCTGTCCATAAAGAAGATGGAAAAAACTCAGGCAAAAAGTTTTATGAAAGAATTTAGAGGCAATAACAAATTTATTACAGACTACTTAATGGATGAGGTTTTGAACAGTCAGGAGGAGCAAATACGCGTTTTCCTAAACAGGACCTGTGCATTGAAAAAATTTAACGGAGAACTTTGCGTTGCTGTAACAGGCATAAAAGACAGCAGAAAAATCATAAAACGGTTGGAAACGGAAAATCTTTTTATCATATCATTGGATGATACTCATACATGGTATAGATACCATCATCTTTTCTCCGAATTTTTAAGTATGGGCATGGAGGAGGATCTGAAGGCAGAAATATGCAGAAAGGCGAGTTTGTGGTGCAGAAGGAACGGATTTATCGAAGAGGCTTTGGAATATGCATTGGAGGCGAAAGATGCAGAGACGGTGGCAAACCTGGTTAAAGACAATGCAATGAAGTTATTTCTGAAAGGTGAGTTAATGACCTTGCTTTCATGGATCAAATCGGTTGAGGCAATAAAAAAGGAGAAGGAAGGTATTCTGGAAATATATAAGGCCTGGTGCCTGTTGTTAACAGGAGAAATCGATGAAGCAAATTTAGTGATTGACAGCTTGGAATATATAGCTGAAAATAGCAACGATCCACTGATCGCAGGGATGGTAAAAGCATTTGCGCCTTTCATGCTTAAAAGTGAAGATAATGAGAGGTACATGGAGGATGCTGAAGAAGCCCTGGCATCAGTGGAAGACAAACATGAGTTTTTCTATAATGCAGCGTTGGTTGCTTTGGGACACGCAAACGGTTTAAACGGACATAGCGGCAAAGCGGCAGACCTGCACTTAAAGGTCCAGGAGGCAGCACGCAGAGAGGGTTACCGTTTCATGGAAGTGACTTGTCTTCATGATGTAGCATTTTATCTTAACTGTATGGGGAAGAGAAGAGAAGCTCTTGGTTTATGTGAAAGAACCCTTGAAAGCTTAACGGATCATACGGGGAATCATTTGCCCATGGCCAGAATTGTATATTTGTCTGTGGGGATGCTGCTGTATTGCTCCAATAAGCTGAAAGAAGCGCAAAAGTATCTGGAGGAAGGTCTTGCCTTTTATCAGGAACTGGGATTTGCTCATTTGGGAGGGGTAGGAGATTGGTATTTAGTACTACTGCTTTATAATACAGGAGATAAGGAAAAGGCTTTTGAAATAGTATACCAGTTAAAAGCTTATTACAAAAAATATAAAGTCCGCAGAATCACTATATTTTTTGATGCATTGGAAATGGAGCTGTGTCTCCGGGAAGGAAATATCGAGAGGGTTTCCAGGTGGCTGAAGGAACCGGAAACTACTTTTGACAAGGTATCGGGGATATCGGATATATTCCCCTATTTTACATACTTAAGGGCTTTAATTTTACAGAAAGATTTCCTCAAAGCCCGGACAGCCCTTGAAGGGAAAGAAGAAATTCTAAGAAAAGAGGGCAGGCTCGGTGAGTTAATTACAGTGCTGCTGCTGTCAGCTTTGGTTAAGAAACACCTGGGGGTGGAAGCCGAAGCACTGGATTGTGTGAGAGAAGCAGTGGCAATAGCTGCCCCTGAGGGCTATGAAAGATGTTTTCTCGATGAGGGAAGTGAACTTCTGGAACTGGTTCATAAAGTGAGGGATGCGGCTCCGGGATTTATCGACGGATTATTCGGCAAAGAAACAAAAAAAATCCATGTGCTTGCAAATCCTCTCAGAAAAAGGGAAATAGAGATTCTCCAGCTTATAGCGGAGGGGCTGTCCAATGCGGAGATTGCTAAAAAGCTTTTCATAACAACCGGAACTGCCAAGTGGTATATAAACAACATATTTACCAAGCTGGAGGTCAATAAACGCACTCAGGCAGTGGGCAAGGCAAGACGTCTTAATATAATCGGCTGAGTTTTAAAATATTTTGTAAATCAGAAAAAGCCTTACTTTTTACCTAACTTTCGATAGGTTGAATGTCAGGCTTTTTTATTTATAATAAAATAGTCGAAAAATAGTAGAAATTGTATATTACATACGATTAGAATAAATTAAAGGGGGACATATGACAAAATTTTCACGCCTAACAAGGTTGTTACTCATCCTGGTAACAATCACATTTATTTTTTCAATGGCAGCTTGCACGGATTCTGATTTTCCAAAAGCAGAAGAAAGCGTAAATGGGTTCTTTAAATCATTAAGCGAAGCAGATTTTAAAACTGCAGAGACATATTGTGTTTCTGATACCGGTAGTTTTGCATTTACGGATCCAAAAGAAGAAAAACTTGCAAAATTAATTTTTTCCAAAACAAAATGTGAAATTATCTCTTCAGTAGAAGAAGGAGATACGGCAACTGTTAAAGTCAAGGTAACAAATCTGGACCTTCAGAAAATTTTTGAAGAGATGTTTGGAAAAATCTTTGGTGAAGCGTTTGATTCAGCTCTCGAAGGAGAGGAAATGTCTGATGAAGAATCGGAAGAGATGATTATGAAGTATCTGGAGGAAAGTATGTCAAATCCGGCTGCTTCTGTTTTGACAAAAGAATTTGAGATTATTTTGAATAAAGATAATGGGAAAAAAATGTGGGTGATCAAGGATAACGGCGCCATAGTGAATAACCTTACCGGAAATCTCAATGAAATGCTTGGTCAATAAAAATAAATCATTTGAAATTGACTTTTATGATTGTGTTTGGACGAATTAAAAGTTCGGATTGTATTTGTTTAATAAAATATTTTAGAATTATGGGAGGTATTATGAGAATTGCAGTGATTATATTAGTTATTATTGGTACTTTAGCATCTATAGGACTTGGGGTTAAATGGATATCAGATTTTGATACCTATAAAACTGAAATCTCAGCTGCAGAGGATTTAAAATCAGACCCGGATGTAGCTCAGGCCCTTAAAGATATGGAAAAAGTGAGAAATTGTGCATATGCCCTGATTGTATGTGGAGTTATTGCCCTGGCATCTGCATTCTTAATAAGTAAAATTGGAAAAATAGCAGCTGTAATAATAATAGCTTGTGCAATTGTTCCCGCAATTTTTTCACCTATTTCTCTTGTTTTTACATTTTTCTTCGTAATTGCAGGAATTTTGGCTTTTTTTGTGAAGCCCAGAGTACAAGAAGTAAAGGCTGTTTAATTAGTACGTTCATCCGATAATCGATATATTCGCCCAAACCTCAAATCATAAGTTAATCAGGGAGCTGCAATGAGTTCAGCGACTTATGAAGAATTGTGGCATAAACAAGGAATAGCAGGGTATGATAAGAAATGTTGTGGTTTTGGCTCAAAAATGAGCAAAAACCGGGCCGAAAAAGTGCGTTTTTCAGCCCGGTTTTTTACTGTTTTTAAAGCTGACGCACCTTTTTGCTTATATGTTGCAGAATTCATGCTAAAAGGGTAAAATTGTCCTAAGTTATATAATTGGTTATAAGCGGAGGACTTAATCGTGGAATTATTAACAATCATATTATTATTAATGCTCGGGCTCTTGATATCCAATGTTGTCGGTCATTATATTCCGTCCATACCTACGGCCTTGACGCAAATAGCATTTGGGGTAATTGTAGCGCTTGGCATAGGGAATTATACTTTTGAAATCGGTGCGGAATGGTTTTTGTTATTGTTTGTTGCGCCGCTTTTGTATAACGACGGCCGGCATTTTTCACGTGAAGAATTATGGGGAATGAGATCTCAGATCTTTGGCAATGCTTTCATTCTTGTTATACTAACCACCATACTTTGCGGCTTTGTAATCAACAGGCTCATACCCGCCATTCCCATGGCTGCCGCTTTTGCCCTGGCAGCAATTCTGTCGCCGACCGACCCGGTTGCCGTTAATGGCATTGCCAAAAAGATAAGAGTACCAGAAAAGGTGATGGCTCTTGTAAGGGGAGAATCGCTGATCAATGATGCTTCCGGACTTGTAGCCTTTAAATATGCCATAGCAGCCGCCGTCACCGGATATTTTTCACTCCGGGAAGCGGTATTGGACTTTTCTTATACATTCCTGATCGGGGCTGTTGCAGGTATATTCCTCGGTTTGTTAATAACCTTTGTCCGTTTTAAACTGCGCAAAAGCGGTATAAATGATCCGGTGTTCCATTCGCTGCTGCAGATTATGACTCCGTTCGGCATCTATATGGTTACCGAGCATGTTCTGCATGCTTCGGGAGTCATTGCCGTCGTAGCTGCCGGAATAATTCACTCCATTGTAAGGGAACATACCGAAACACACATGGCCGAAGAACAACTGCTCACAGAAAACACGTGGTCCATCGTTTTGTTTGTATTAAACGGATTTGTATTCATATTATTAGGAATGGATATTCCTTCTGCAATGCTGGATACCATTTCCAACCCCGAGCTGGGGAACTGGCTGGCCTTTGGCTATGTGGCGGTTATTGGATTTACAGTTCTGGGTATTCGTTTTTTATGGTCCTTTGGGAGCAAAGCGTTTGATTATTATTTAAGGAAAAGAAGCGGTGCAGAAAAGCCCGATATAAGGGAAGCCCTTATCACAACCCTCGCAGGTGTACGCGGTGCTGTAACCATGGCGGGTGTACTTACCGTACCGGCGGTTATAGGAAACGGAGAAACCTTTCCGGCACGTTCGCTGCTTATTTTTATTGCTGCGGGAGTAATTTTAATGTTATTAATTCTTGCGACGGTTTTTTTGCCTTTGCTCTGCAAAAAGGAAGCGCCTGCCGAAGGTACTGAGGAGCGTGCCGAGCTGACCGGAGCCAAAAATAAACTCCTGATGTCGGCAATTAAAAAAATTAAAGCAGAAACAAGTGCGGAAAATGAGTTTGCGGCCTTGGAACTGATAAACGAATACACACACAGTTTTCAGAAGAATCTTTCGGAACAGAAGTCCAATGAACAGCATGCGGAACATTACAACCGGAAAACAAATGAGGCTCACCTGCTGGCTTTAAACCTGCAAAGAAAGTACATTAAAAATCTTTTGGACAATAATGAAATAGACATAATGGTTTATGACACCCTGACCCGATTTCTTGATTACCGGGAAGGAGCTCTGGATAATAATTTACATTTCGGAACCATATTTTTCTTAAAACGGGCTATGCGCGATATCGGACGCCAGGGAGGGAAACAGCGCAGGCATAACGGTGCCGGTTTAGAAAGTCTGCAAATTGTCAGGGATATACAGATGAAAGCTATGGCCGAAGCGGTTACAGGTTTGGAGGAGTATGCTAAGGCACAGGAGCAACCGGAGTATGTCTATGCGGTACTGCTGGATTATGAGAAAATGCTGCAGGCCTTCAAACGTACAGGCGGACGGTACAATGACAAGCTCGAAAGGCAAAAGGAAGAATTGCGGTTTAAGGTATTGGATGCCGAACGCTCTGAAATACGTAGAATGTATGAAACCGGAGAAATAAATGCAGACCAGGAGAAGGAACTCAGGAGATTTGCAAACCATATTGAGAGTATCGTTTTGTATGAGCATAATGAATAAAATGTGTAATTGAGGATACACAGAAAAGAAATTTTTCTTTCAGCCGGTGTATAACAGAGAGGTGATATATTGAGCAATGCTTTCTGGTCAGATGATCATATTCTGATATCAAAAGCCTATCATGATCCGGAGCCTCACAGTCATTTGGCAATACATCTGATTTTTAGCGCAGGTGATGCATTCGAATGCGTTGTTGATAATACATGCTTTGTCTGCAAAGGGATTTGTATTCAATCCAATACTATGCACACCATAGCTTGCGATAAGGGCGAATTGCTTGTCTTTCTTTTCGACAAGACAAGCAATTTGGCGAAGCTCATTGAGCAAAAGTATCTGATGGGTGAGCCATACTGCCGGATTTCCGAAGAATTAGCCGGGGAGGTGTGCAATGCCTGGAGAACAAATTGTGATGATGCAAAACATTTGGATAACGCTATACTTTCTGTTTGTCATCTGCTGGACGAGGATGTTAAAGCGTATGATGCCCGGGTACATCAGATGCTGAAGCTGATATCCGAAATGCAGGGAATTTACGAAAATACCATTGAAGTTTTAAGCCGCAGCGTCTATCTTTCGCGCAGCAGAGCAGCCCATTTGTTTAAGGAACAAGTAGGCATTTCTCTGAGCAGCTATCTGGTTTTTGAAAAAATGCGCAAGGCATACACATATATCGTTTCGGGTGATAATATCACTGGCGGCTGCATCCGGGCGGGTTTTTCCAGCTCATCCCACTTCTCAAATGTCTGTAAAAAAATGTTTGGCATCCCATTAACAGAATTTCTGAAAGCAACCATATCTCAAAGAATAAAATAGCGTATTTATGCAAGCGCATAACTTTCCTTTCGGGGTATTATATAAAAAACAAACCGGAGGGAATGACTATGAGAGCAGAAAAAATTAAATTTAAAAACGGTGACTATAGACTTAACTCCCAGGCTAACTTTAATTTCCAACTAAATCGTATGATTATGTGGGATGGCGGAGAACTGGCAGATATTGAGGAGATATCCCCTTTAATAAAGGATAGTTCTTCATGGAAACAGAGTCTGATATCTATTGGGGATAAAGCAATTTCGGAAGGCAGAACAAAGGAAGCCATAGCATATTACCGTATGAGCGAATTTTTCATGTATGATGGTGATTCAGATAAGGAAAAGTACTATACACTTGCTTCAGATTTATTCTATGAATATTATGGGGAATACTTTGAAGATGGCACCGTCGTCCGTTACTTTGTACCGTTTGAGGATATTGTTCTGCCCGTAATGTATGCAAAAGCCAAAGGCGTCAGAAAGGATATTATCCTTCTCCATGGAGGGAATGATTCATACTTTGAGGAATTTTTCTTTCCGATGCTGTATTTTTCCGAAAATGGTTTCGATGTATATCTGTTTGAAGGCCCTGGTCAGGGGGGCGTCATGAGAAAGCAGGGAAAGCATTTCATTTATCAGTGGGAACGGCCGGTAAAAGTGATTCTGGATTTTTTTAAGCTGGATGAGGTTACCATTATAGGGGCATCCCTGGGAGGCATGCTGGCACCCCGTGCAGCAGCGTTGGAAAAGAGAATTCATCGCGTTATCGCATGGTCTGTTTTTACAAATTTTATGGATATTCTCATTTCTACACAGCCAATAGGGACTCGGAAAATTCTGAAGATATTGTTTAAGTTCAGAATGAAATCAGTCATTAATTTTGTATTCAATTTGAAGATGAAAAAAGGCGACGAACTTGTAAAATGGGGGCTGATGCATGGAATGTACGCCTATGAGTCCAGGACGCCATATGAATATCTGAACAAAATGAACTTATACCAGATAATGGATGTGGCTTCACTTATAGATCAGGATATATTGATTATTGGTGCAAATCAGGATCATTTTATAGATTATAGTATTGTCGGCAAGGAAATAGATGCATTAAAAAATGTCAGATCGCTCACAGTACGTATATTTACCGATAAGGAGAATGCCGGTGCACACTGCAATGTGGGTAATGCCGGGTTGGTTTTTAATACAATGATAAATTGGATTGAAGCTATAAAGAACAATTAAGCATATATTGAGCGTTATTGCAATATCTTAATTCTCCGCGAAAGAACCAGGTTAAGGAACGCGATAACCGCTGCCGCCATAAATACGGCTTGATATCCGACCTTCAGCCACAAAAGACCTCCGAAAACAGGAATGACCATTGAAGCGATATGCTGCAGGCTTACACCAGTTGACAGTGTGGGAGTCACGTCGGCAACATCGACGGCAATCTTCCGTAGATATGTTGACCGGGCCATTTCAACTGCGGACATGGAGTTGTCAATGATATAACAGCCGGCAATTATTATAACGGCAACACCGGCTGAGAATATACTGTCAGAGAAGGCATAACCCAGACAGATAGCAAACAACAGAATAGCCTCAAAAGTCAGCACGAACCGTTCACCACGGCTGTCAATCAATTTACCGATCAGTTTCCTGGTACCGATACTGATGAGGGCAACCACCATACCCAGGATAGCAAACATCTGGGGCTTTACGTCAAAGACCTTAATCAGTACCCACGGCGCAAAAGTCAGAAAAATTTGATTTCTTGCGCCGCTAATGACTGCCAGCACATAATAAAGCGTGTAGCGTTTTCTAAACACAAATTTTATTTTTCTGGCTGCCGGTTCGCTTTTTTTCATCATCCCCACCGCAAAGGCAGCCAACACATAGAAAACGGTGCCGGTAATAAACGCAATCTGATAGGTCATATGCATAAAATTAAATCCCAGAAAGATATAGGCATAGGCAAGGATACTTCCTGTCAAACCAAAAGCGCTGACGGTTCCAAGCCTGGCTCCGAAAGATCCCTGCTTGGACAGGGACATGCCGATGGAGGGTGTGACGGGCATGATCATGTGTGTGCCGAGGCTGTACATCATCATCCATATAATCACGATTGCAAAAGTCGGCGAAAGCATACCAAGTCCAAGCATACCCATTCCGGCAGCAGCCATGCCGAGCATTGCAATCCGTACATCGCCGGCAAAACTTAATGCCGCCAGAATTAACATAATAAAGAAGCCCGGAGCTTCTCTGGGAACCTCCAGGAACCCCCTGACATCCTCGGATAATTTAAAAACATCGCTTAAGTAGTTATTGAATATTGAAGTATTAATGCCTGCTCCAATTCCGGCGAAAAGCCCTGCAAGCAAAAATAAATTAAAGTCCCGTTCTATATTAAAATCTTTAAAAAATTTCATTTAATTTACCAGCTTTCATAGTAGTCATAACTCCAGCAATTATAACACAGACGTTACAAATTGGAAACAACGTTGCTAAAGTTTTGCAACATTTCTCTGATATAATATATTGGATATTCTTTCCATTACCTTCAGAATGAAGGCTTCAAACTCAGGGTTGCCAATTGTGAGACGCGTGTCCTTGTATAAAACCTATTAAAAGGGTACAATTAGGAATAATAATATTTTAATAAAAATTTTTTTATATACAGGCATATAAGCAAAGAGGAGGGGAATAGAACAATGACTTTACAGCAGTTAAAATATATAGTAACTGCAGCGGAATGCGGTACGATCAGCGATGCGGCAAAGGAACTGTTTATTTCCCAGCCCAGCCTTACGAATGCTATTAAAGAACTTGAGAACGAAATGCAGATTACAATTTTCAACCGAACCAATAAAGGAATCGTAGTATCAAACCAGGGAGATGAATTTCTTGCCTATGCCAGACAGGTGCTTGAACAGGCAAACCTGCTGGAAGAAAAGTTTCTGAATGTCAAGAAGCAGAGCCCGAGGTTTTCTGTCTCAACACAACATTATTCCTTTGCCGTCAATGCCTTTGTGGATGTGATACGGGAATTCGGCGGAAGCCAGTATGATTTTACGCTGAGGGAAACGCAGACCTATGAAATCATAGAGGATGTAAACAGATTAAAGAGCGAAATAGGAATTCTTTATACTTCTTCTAAAAATAAGGAAGTTATTATGAAACTTATAAAGCAGAACGAACTGGAATTTGAAGAGCTTTTTGTAGCCAGTCCGCATGTTTTTATCAGTTCAAAGCATCCGCTTGCGGGAAAGAATGAAGTAACCATGGATGAGCTTGAGGAGTATCCCTATCTTTCCTTTGAACAGGGGGATTATAATTCGTTTTATTTTTCAGAAGAAATCCTCAGTACTCTTGACCGGAATAAAAATATTAAGGTAAGGGATAGAGCGACGCTGTTTAACCTTGTCATAGGACTAAACGGATATACGGTCAGCACCGGGGTCATCAGCAGGGAGCTGAATGGAGAGAATATTATTGCAAAGCCGCTTATGGTAAAAGAATATATACGTGTAGGAACGATAAAACAAAAGAATGTTACACCCAGCAGATACGGGAAAGCATATATGGAAGCACTGAAAATTCATGTGGCAGATTATGTGTAGAATATGTTTCCCTACGGGTGCCGCTATATGATTTGAAATAGTTCAGAAGCAAAAGTGTGTGTTTGAAATAGTTTGAAGCTATATCGAACACGCATTTTTTTGTATTATTCAAGGGAATTAAACTATTCTATACTATTCAATAAATATAATGATTCAACAGTAAGGAGATTGACCATGAAAAGTGCGGTAATTGGCTTCCCGAGAGTGGGAAAGTTAAGAGAATTAAAATTTGCATCCGAGAAGTATTTTCGCGGAGAGATATCAGAAGATAATTTGAATGCAGCAGGAAAAGCTCTAAGAAGGGAACACTGGCAGTTACAAAAGGATGCCGGAATTGATTATATATCCTCAAATGATTTTTCATTTTACGATGGTATGCTGGATGCGACCGTCTTATTGAATGCAATTCCTCAGGAATACAGGAACCTGAAGCTGAATGAGCATGGAACTTATTTTTCCATGGCAAGAGGATATCAGGGTGTACAGGGTGATGTAAAAGCTTTTGCCATGAAGAAGTGGTTTAATACAAATTATCATTACCTCGTACCGGAGCTTTATGATGAAACAAAGCTAAAGCTTTCAGGAAACAAGCCGTTCGATGAATATGAAGAGGCAAAAGCCATTGGAATCGAAACAAAGCCGGTATTGGCCGGAGCGTTTACCTTTTTGAAGCTTGCGAAATATAATGGCACAAAAAACGCCGACGCTTTTATGGAGGATACAATTAAGTCCTATAGGGATATAATCGCAAGGTTTGATCAACTTGGTGCAGAATGGATTCAGTTTGATGAACCGGCACTGGTAACAGATCTTTCAAAAGAAGATATTATGCGTTTTGTAGCATTATATAAAGAAATTCTAAAAGGAAAAAACAAAACCAAGGTACTGCTTCAGACCTATTTCGGAGATGTAAGAGACTGCTACCGGGAGCTTGCAGCTCTGGAGTTTGATGGAATTGGGCTGGATTTCCTGGAAGGAAAGAAAACACTTGAACTTATAAAAGCAAATGGCTTCCCGGAGGATAAAATTTTATTTGCCGGTGTTGTGAACGGAAAAAACATTTGGAAGTGTGACTATCGGAAAACACTGGAGCTGCTTTCGGAAATCAGGAAACATGCCGGGCACATTGTTGTATCAACCTCCTGTTCCCTGCTCCATGTTCCGTATACTCTCGAAAATGAAACAAAGCTTGAGAAGGGTATTCACGAACGCTTTTCGTTTGCGAAGGAAAAGCTTTGCGAACTTTATGAGCTTTCTGCTCTGGCAGAAAGAAAAGATTTTGAAATGTCTCGCGAGTATGGGGACAACCGGAAGGTATTCGAGGCAGACAGGCTGTATGAGGATAAAAAGGTACAGGCCGATGTTTCAGCCCTTTCGGAAGAAGATTTCAGAAGAAAAGTGGACAGGAAACAACGTGAACAGCTTCAAAAGGAGCAATTTAAATTCCCGTTGCTGCCCACAACAACAATCGGATCATTTCCGCAGACTTCAGAGGTAAAGAAGAACAGGAGCAGTTTCCGAAAAGGTGAAATCGATCAGACTGCATATGACAGGCAGGTTTTTGCGTTCATAGAGGCTTGCATACGAAAACAGGAAGAATTAGGGCTGGATGTGCTTGTGCATGGAGAATTTGAACGCAATGACATGGTGGAATTCTTTGGAGAAAATCTTGCCGGTTACGTATTCACAGAGAAAGCATGGGTGCAGTCTTATGGTACAAGATGTGTAAAACCGCCAATTATCTTTGGCGATGTTAAGCGTATCAGACCTATTACAGTTAAATACTCCGATTATGCACAGAGCTTAACCGGAAAGCCTGTTAAGGGAATGCTTACCGGACCTGTTACCATATTGAACTGGTCATTTCCAAGAGAAGATATCAGCCTTCAGGAGATGGCATACCAGATAGGAATTGCAATTCGTGAAGAGGTTTGTGATCTGGAAAGAGCGGGAATCAGAATCATACAGATAGATGAAGCCGCACTCAAGGAAAAGCTCCCCATCAGAAGAGAAGAATGGTACAGCGAGTATTTGGACTGGGCCATCCCTGCATTCCGCCTTTGCCATAGTAAAGTGAAACCCGAAACACAGATTCACACGCATATGTGCTACAGTGAATTTGAAGAGATAGTGAAAGACATTGATAATATGGATGCAGATGTCATCTCCTTTGAGGCATCACGTTCAAGGCTCACCATTATTGACGCTTTGCAGGCAAATCATTTTGAGACTGAGGTTGGACCCGGCGTATATGATATACACTCTCCCAGGATACCGGCAGTGGAAGAAATTGTTCAGGCTCTGCAGAAAATGCTTAAAAATATTGATAAGAACAAGTTATGGGTAAATCCTGATTGTGGTTTGAAAACCCGCGGTCTCTCTGAAACGGACGCGAGTCTTAAAAATCTGGTGAATGCGGCCAAAGCGTTAAGAACTCAGCTATAAGCAGGACAAATCTCTTGAGAATAAAATACAGTTTTCATTATCGGCAAAGTATTATGTGCAGAGCCGACTTTGAAAGCTGTTTTTTTATTTTAGCTTACAAGCTTGCTGTAACTGATTCCTGTTTTGACAATGTATTGTTATTGCAAATACATTTGCGTATAATTTTAATATGAAAGGCTGGCGAACAATAGAGTTTATCTATCATAAAGGAATAGTGGCATGAAAAAAGAGATACTTCGAATGGAAAATGTAATAAGTGAAGATCAGAATATGACGAATCTTGATAATTTTAATATCCACATGTTTCAAGGGGAGATACTTGGCCTGATTGGAGTGAACGACTATGGAAAAGATGTGTTGGTCAATCTTATATGCAAAAATACGCCGATAAAGTTTGGGCGGATTTATTTTTCCAATGTGTTGGTAAACAGCTATCATTATAGTGACGGTTCTGATAATAAGGTATATGTAATCGATCAGGAAAGCAAACTGATAAATGACTTAACTGTAACAGATAATGTATTTGTACTGAGGAAAAGCTTCAAAAAATACATTATTAGCGAAAAAGTTTTAGGAATACAGCTAAAGCAATTGCTAAAAGAGTTGGAAGTATCCTTGGATTCCAATGCCGTATGTATGGATTTAACAGAATATGAAAGATGTGTGGCAGAGGTATTAAAAGCGGTAATACAAGGGGTAAAGCTTATTATAGTCAATGATTTAAGTAATATTTTAAGTGCCGAAGATTTTCAGAATTTTAAGAAACTTTTAATTAAAATGGCAAAAAAAAATTATTCCATACTATATATTGGAAACCACCATGAAGAAATTTTTCCTATTTGTGACAGAGCAGTATTAATGCAAGACGGAAGAATAATTAAAGTGTTGGATAAAAAGGAAATGTCGGATGAAAAAATATTACCATACACCATCTCATTAAAAGATACCCAGCCTGCCATTAAAAATACAGATAATAAAGATACAATATATTTTCACAATATAAGCACAAGCTATTTGAATAAAGTCTCATTTTCAATTCAAGCCGGGGAGTGTATCATATTATATGACAAAAACAGTAAACTGCAGTTGGATACTGTTAACTTTTTGAGTGGTGAGCAGGAGATAGTATCCGGAGCGATTGCACTGGGATATAAAGTATTAAATCCTAAGAAAATGTACAAGTATTTTGGAAATGAAATAGTGTTTATTGGAGAAGATGCATTAAGCTCAATGCTCTTTTATGATATGAGTTATATTAATAATTTTTGCTTTCCGCTGGATAGAAAAACCAATAGAAGCAATATTACCGGAAAAGTTAAAAGGAGTATCCAGCAAGAATACTATAAAGAATTAGGCAATGAAGTATATGCAAATGATTTAAGGGAACTGGATAAAAAATCACTTTACAATTTAATTTACTACCGGGTTCATTTATTAAATCCAAAAATTGTTTTTGTTGTTCAGCCTTTTTCTAATGCAGATATGTATGTAAGACGTCATATTATTCATTTGATCCGGATTTTAAAACGCAAGGGAATTGCAGTTGTTATACTTGCTGTAAGTATTTCTGACAGCCTGCATGTAGCCGACAGGCTATTGCTCCTGGAAGAAGGTACAATTAAGGAAGAATACTTTCCGGATACCTTTAGTCAAATTAGAATCAGCGATTAATACCCAAAGAATATCCCCCCTATTCCAAACAAACACCCCTATAATTACAAATTTAGGGGTGTTATACTCATTCTGTAAATGTCCCCACCTCTCTTAGGCGGAGGGTACCGCTTCGGGTTTCAGGCGGAGAGCATATCTCCCGCCTCGTTGAAACGCCGCTGATGTAAGAAAATTATCCTACAACCGGAAAATTTTCTTTAAATTGAGGCGTTATAAGCAGAGCATGTTAATTAATTTTGGATTTGGAGGAGATTAAATGAAAGTAATGCAATCAATTACTTCGTTATTTGCAAAAGTGTCATCCGGATTTGAAGGCAAATCTATACTTCTAAGAAAATTTAAAATTAAAACCAGATTAATAGCATCCTTTGTCTTATTGTTAATAGCCATGTTATTAGTCACAAGCGTATATTCATATAGCAGCTCAACAAATACAATGAATGAAAGAGTAAGAACAGACTCATTGCAGGTTATGGGCCAGACGAGTGTTATACTGAATAATGAGATAAAAAGGATGGAAGATTATTTTTTGGATATAGGCTTGAACGCTGCTGTTCAGGATGCATTGAATAAATATAGGGTTGGAAATAAATTTGAACAATTGGACCAGTCAAGAACGCTTAAAAGCTTTTTATCAATCAAATTTGCAGCTTCAAATGATATAGCTTATTGCGGAATATATCATGGAGACAGCTTTACTCAGGTAGAAGCATATAATACTGCAAGTGTATCTCCGGATATTGAGGCAATAGCTAAAAAGGACTTAAAGCAGCTGGAGTGGTCAGACTTTAAGGTTGCTCCTTCAAATTCCAATATTACCTCTTATTACGGTATACAACAAAATATTGCTTCTATTACAGATAAACAAAACGTCTTGGCAAAAATGGTTTTAATTCCAAAAAACAATTATCTTGCCAGCGCATTTGAAAAATTGGATATCGGGAAAGACCCAAAGACTGAAAAGGCTTTCCCGATATTTGTTGCAGATAACAATGGAAGGATAATAGCATCAAGAACAGTTGACGAATATCCCACAGGCAAAGCCACAGAAGTTTCAGCGTTAATTGCCGGTAATATTATGAAAAATATTAAAAAGGGCTCAACCGGCTTGGAAGCCGGTAACCTGGATTTAAATATCGGGGGTGGCACCAGACTGGTTACATATTCTCAAATAAATAAAGATAAGCAGCTGTTTGTTATTTCAATTATTCCATATTATTATTTAAACAGTGCTGCAGACAAACTTAGAACAAATATTTTTATTATCGGGTTTATATGTGTTGCAATTGCATTTGCATTGTGCATTGTTATTGCCAGGAGTGTTTCCGAGCCTTTAAACAGATTGGTCCAAATAATGAAGAAAGCAAAAGACGGCGATTTGACAGACCAGATTCAGGATAATGAAAAAGATGAAATAGCAGATGTATGTCACAATTATAATGATATGCTTTTGAATATAAACTCACTTATAGCAAATGTCAGAAATTCTACACAATGTGTTCTTAGTGTGGCGAACAAGATTTCAATTACATCAAAATCTACATATAGTGCTTCGGAACAAGTGGCTGTGACAGCTGAACAGATTGCTAAGGGTGCAGAAGATCAGGCTGCCGAAATAAATGGCAGTGTCGGTAATATGGATCAGCTATCAGGGGGGATTACACTTGTTGAAAATGATATAGCAAAAGTAATGATTCAAGCCAATAAAATTAAAAACTTAAACACAGATGTGTCAAATACTATTGATGCACTTAATTTAAAGTCAACCCAGGTAAGTGATGCAACTGATAAAGTTTCAGCAAATATTTATGATTTGAGTAAAAGTATGCAGGAAATACAAAAAATACTTAAGATTATGAACTCAATTTCAGAGCAGACAAATCTTTTGTCATTGAATGCAGCCATTGAAGCCGCCCGTGCAGGCGAATCAGGGAAGGGGTTTGCTGTGGTGGCAAATGAGGTCAGGAAGCTGGCAGATAAATCAAAAGAGTTTACCGGCAGCATAAGTGACATTATTGCTTCTATTGAACATAAAACCAATGTTATAGTTGAACAGGTTAAAAATTCTGATATTGCTGTCAAGGAGCAAAAAATAGCCGTTAAGGATACCGAAGAATTATTTAACATGGTATTTGGTTCTGTAAAAATAGTTTTAAAGGATATAGCAAGAACGGAAGAATCTGTTGCAGGCATAGTAAAGGCAAAGGGTAAGGTTTTAGAATCAATGGAAAATATTTCAGCAGTCGCAGAGGAATCGGCTGCCACAACAGAAATGATTTCCGCAAGTACACAAGAACAATTCGCGTCAGTAGAAGAACTGTCAAATAATGCAAGCGACCTGGAGAGTCTCTCAATAGTTTTGAACAGTGAACTGGATAAGTTTAAGACTGAGTGAGCTCATGGCAAATGAAATGCTACTGCGGATATTAATAGTCTATTTAAAAATTACATGTTTACATAAAAAATGGGTCAAATAACTTTTAAAATTGTATGTTTTAAGTTATATTGTTATTATAGTTGGTAGCTTTCCCTAATTGGGTCTATATGTATGCAAAAAGAAAGGTGTAGTATGAAACTTATTATTGCAGATGATGAAGATAAAGTTTGTCAGCTTATTTACAAATTAGTAGACTGGGAAAAGCTAAATATGGAAGTGGTTTCAATTGTACATAACGGTATTGAAGCGCTGAAGTCCATTGAAAAATACAAACCGGATGTAGTAATTACGGATATCCGTATGCCGGGGTATGATGGCCTCGAAATGATCCGGCGTGCCAAAGAAATAAGTGAAGATTTGGATTTTATTATAATTAGTGGATACCGCCACTTTGAATATGCACAAAATGCTATTAAATACGGAGTTAAGGATTATCTCCTTAAGCCGATTAAAAAAACAGAGATAATGGATACTCTCTCTAGATTACGAGAAGAGTATTTAAAACGTACAAAAAAATTATCCAGTGAAGAACAATATCGGATTTCAATAAAAAACAATTTAGACAGGTTACGCAGCGGATTTTTTACAGATATATTATTCAAAAGAGTCACTGCAGAAGGGCAAATGAATATTGAAAGTATTAATGAAAAGTATCACTACAACTTTTGTGATGGCTTTTTTCAGGTTGTGCTTATTAAAATTGATGGGGTAGATACATGTTCTCAAAGCAATACGGAATATATTCGAGACAAAGTATTACAGTCCATACATAAAAAAGTAGATGAATATTGTTATGACATTGAAAGCATTTTTGAAAATAATTTATGCTATATCGTTCTTAATTGCAGTGAAGATAGCAGGAAAGCTGTCAGGCGTTCACTGAAAGCTTTATTAGATGAACTTTTACTACAAAAAGACATTATAGAAGATCTTAAAATTACAATAGGTGCTGGTGTTCCAAGGGACTCAATCCGTGGTATTTTTTCTTCAATGAAAACGGCAATGTGGGCAGTGGAGCAAAGGCTTATACTTGGTGTCAATAAGGTAGTAGAAGGTGCGGAGGTGTCGTCAAATGAATTGGCTGACAGTTCCACATTTATTGAGTTTAATAGAAAGTTAATTGATGCACTTGAAAGGTTGGATGAAAATCAGGTAAGAGAGTCATTTGTTTTTTTAGAAACAAGTCTGAAAAATAAAGAATCAACCACTGGTCATGAAGTTATCCAAATGGCGAAAGAAGCCATAAATTTGTACTTGTTTCACTTGAGGCAGAATAAATTTGTAATTAAGGATTCAGGAGATTTTTTTGATACATTCAGTTTAAATATAGATAATTGCGGTTCGATGGAGGAAGTTTTTGCGACACTTTCCAGAACAATTATAAAATCATTTTATCAGGTTATAGCTGACAAACAGCAAGAGGATAATAA
This sequence comes from Bacillota bacterium, assembly GCA_023386445.1. Classification (GTDB taxonomy): domain Bacteria; phylum Bacillota; class Clostridia; order Acetivibrionales; family DSM-1351; genus Ruminiclostridium. Next base: position 26,622 of record JAEWJR010000134.1, read on the forward strand.
ACCGATCCGTGAGGCAAAGCAATATATTAAAGATCACTATAAAGAGCCTATTTCACTGGAAATAGTCAGTGATTATGTGGGGTTCAACGCCACATATTTTAGTTCTTTGTTTAAAAAAGAAACAAACACTACGTTTTCTGAATATTTGACAAGTATACGTATGGAAAGGGCAAAAGAACTATTAAAGGAATCAAATTTGAATGTCGCTACAATTTGTGAAGAGGTAGGCTATAATGATACAAAGCATTTTTCAAAAGGATTCGCAAAGTATACAAATTTAAAGCCGAATGAATATAGAAAAATATATTCCTAAAAGGTTATCGTATGAGAAAAGATAGAAGTTTTTTACTTGATAACATAAAAAAATGGGTATGTATGATACTGGTATTTATTATCCTGCTGTTAGCGCTTATAGGTTTTGCTGCCATCACCATTCCCTGTTATAAAATTATTTTTGCTCTGGCTGTTCTGGCTTTTTTCCTAATATTTTATTTAGGGTATATAACAGTTTACCTCCGGTACCGTCAAATGGAAAAATTATTGCAATTATATACCGAAGGATATTTTGTAGATGATTTTTTTGAGCAGGATATTAAAATAAGCAAAACAGTAAGTAAGGTATTAGAGTTATTATCGGACCGTCTTGATAAATCTGCACTTTTAAATGTATCTAAAAAACAGGCCCAGTATCTGGCATTACAAAACCAAATAAATCCCCATTTTTTATATAATACATTGGAAGGAATCCGCAGTGAAGCCTTATGTGCAGGGATGGACGGGGTTGCATCCATGACTGAGGCCCTGGCTACTTTTTTTCGATACACTATATCAAATGTAGATCATTTAGTGACCTTGGAAGATGAATTATCGAATATTGAAAATTATTATATCATTCAGCAATTTCGTTTTGGAGATAAATTAAGCTTAAGCATAGAGTATGACGATGATGGGGATGATTTGTCCATTCTGAATTTAAAACTTCCAAAGCTGATTTTACAGCCCATTGTTGAAAATTCCATTTACCATGGAATTGAACGGAAAATCGGGAAAGGTAATTTGAGAATAAATATAGACTATACCGCAGACCGGCTTATTATTAGAATTTCGGATGACGGAATGGGCATTGAAAAAGAAGCTTTGGATAAACTTAATAATAAACTCCTGACAAATTCTTTGGATGATATGGAGTCGAAAAAAGATAAAAAAGGCGGAATAGCAATTATTAATGTAAATAACAGAATCAAGCTTATATTTGGCGAGAAATATGGTATATACATTTATTCTACTCAAAATGTAGGAACAGATGTAGAGATTACATTACCTATTATAAAGGAATAATAGCCTGGAAGACTTAGATTATGTTAATCAATATTACGTAAATCAATTCTTCCTGTCAAATTAGAACCGGCGATTAATACCCAAAGAATGCCCCCCCTATTCCAAACAAACGCCCCTACAATTACATTGTTAGGGGTGTTATACTCATCCTGTAAACAACATTTCATAAAGCATTTCTGAAACAAATAAGAAAGGTGAAATAGATGGAAGATTATATCGTTGAATTAAGCGAAGTATCTAAAAGGTTTCCAGGCGTTTTAGCTCTTGATAATGTAAGCTTTAATCTAAAAGCGGGTGAAATACTGGCATTACTTGGTGAAAACGGAGCAGGAAAGTCAACCTTGATGAAAATTCTTAGCGGTGTTTACACAAAAGACTCAGGTACAATGAAAATCTTCGGACGGGAAGTAGATGAAATGAATCCGAAGAAGGCACAGGAATTAGGTGTTGCCATTATTCATCAAGAGCTAAACATGTGTGCCCACTTGTCAGTTGCAGAGAACATTTTTCTTGGAAGAGAAATAACAAAATCAGGAGTTTTGTCTAACAGAGAAATGGAAAGACAGGCCAAAAAAATATTGGATAATTTAAATATTGATATCAGTCCGGACACAATAGTTGGGGATCTGGCAGTATCAAAGCAGCAGATGGTTGAAATTGCAAAAGCACTTTCTACAAATGCAAAGGTACTGATTATGGATGAGCCGACCAGTGCACTTACCTCTAAAGAGATAGACGATTTATTTTTGATTATCAGGAAAATAAGATCGGAAGGCTGTGGAATCGTATATATTTCTCACCGCCTTGAAGAACTGGAACATATTGTAGACAGAGTTACCATATTGCGGGACGGACAGTTTATCAAAAGTATGGATTTTACTTCTACCACTCTTGAAGAAATTATTGCCAATATGGTTGGCCGTGAAATAAAAGAAAAATTCCCCAGGGTACAATGCAAAAAAGGCGAAAAAATCCTGGAGGTTAAAAATCTGAATGCAGGCAGAATGGTAAGGGATGTCAGCTTTGACCTGTATGCCGGTGAAATTGTCGGAATAGCAGGATTGATGGGAGCCGGGAGAACAGAAACCACAAGAGCGATCTTCGGTATAGACCCAAAGGAATCAGGTGAGATTATCCTGGATGGCAAAACAATTACAATAAATAAACCACTGGATGCTATTCAGGCCGGAATCGTACTTGCTCCGGAAGATCGAAAAAAAGATGGTTTATGTACAAAACTCAGTGTCAGGGATAATATAAGTCTCCCGAATTTAGACATACTGTGTAATACACTTGGTATTGTAGACAGAAAGAGAGAACACAGTATGTCTGAAAAGGCAGTCAGTGATTTGAAAATTAAACTTCCCACGACTGAAGTTGATGCCGGCAGCCTCTCAGGCGGAAATCAGCAAAAAGTTGTAGTTGCAAAGTGGCTCGCAAGGAATTCCAGAGTTGTAATATTTGATGAACCTACAAGAGGTATTGACGTTGCTGCAAAAGTGGAAATATACAACCTGATGAATGAGTTGAAGGAACAAGGTATAGGTGTGCTGTTTGTTTCATCTGAAATGCCGGAAGTTATGGGAATCTCGGATAGAATTATTGTAATGTGCGACGGGAAGATAACAGGTGAAATGCCGACAAGTGAAGCCACACAAGATTCAATTCTAATGTATGCCACTAAATTTGATAAAAAAATTGATGCTGTTAAGGCTTAAATAATAGTGCTCAGAGGAGATGGGAAAATGGGAAAGGAATTAAAACAAAATTATTTCAAGAAAATTATGTCCATAAGAGGTATGGGACAGGTATTGACAGTAACAGTGGGATTAGTGGTGCTTTTTATCGTTTTTGGCTTTTTAAATCCTACTTTTGCATCCTCAAAAAACATAGGCAACTTATTAAGACAAATTGCTCCTATTGTTTTGATAGGAATTGGCCAATCCTTCGTACTTATTACAGGAAATATTGACTTGTCAATCGGATCTGTTGTTGGTATGAGCTGTATGATTTCAGCTACCTTAATGACCAAGGGAGTGAATCCCTGGGTGGCTGTAGTGATTACAATAATTTGTTGTTTGTTTGTCGGATTAATTAACGGCCAGCTGGTTGCAAAATGTAAATTGCCTCCGTTTATAGCAACATTGGGTACTATGACAATTTCAAGGGGTATAGCTCAGATTGTAAATAACAACTACAATACCGACTCCATCGGAGAGGGAGCAAAAACCTTCCGTGATGTATTCTATTATGGTAAAACTCTTGGTCTTTACAATACAATCTGGATTGCTATTATTCTATGGGCGGTATTTAACTTTTTGCTTAGCAGAACGCGTACCGGCCGTCATATATATGCTGTGGGCAGTAATATTGAAGCATCAAAACTATCCGGTGTCAGTATAGTAGGAACTACGGTAAAGGCTTATCTGGTAAGTTCATTTTGCGCTGCGGTAGTTGGTCTGATTATTTGTGCTACCTCCGGTATGGGAACTATGGATGCAGGTAATATGTACGAAATGTATGCAGTTGCCGCATCAGTAATCGGCGGAGTCAGTACGCTGGGTGGACAGGGTATTCTGCTTGGAACAATAATCGGTGCTGCTATATGGGGTGTATTGCAAAATGGTTTGCAATTTGCCGGAGCACCGGTTGCTATAAGAAATATTGTAATCGGTATTATCGTAGTTGTTTCCGTATTGCTTGATGTGGTGGTCCGTTCCGGAAAGCCTAAAAGAAAAAATGAAAGCAGCGGTAAGGTTGGATTTAAGCTAAAAGCTTAATTCATAGAATTAATGTCTTTATAATTTTAAGGAGGGCTAGTAATGAAAAGAAGGTTACTTGGCGCACTATTATGTGCAGCAATGGTAGGAACAATGTTGGCAGGATGCGGAAGCTCGGCGGATAAAGCTGCCGGCACGTCGGCATCAGGAACTTCAACATCAGTGGTATCAAAGTCAACACCCGCAGCAGATAAAAAATTCAAAGTGTACTTAATCACAATGGATCAGATGGATCAATATTGGGTTAACGTTGATGCCGGAGCAAAAAAAGCAGCGGCAGAGCTGGGAAATGTGGAATACAAATGGTCGGCACCGGATGTTAAGGATGATGCAAAGCAAATTGAATGTATTAATAATGCGGTAGCAGATAAGGCGGATGCCATTCTTTTGGCAGCTAATGGTCCGGATGCGGTTACGGCAGCATTAAAGGAAGCACAAGCCGCAGGCGTTAAAATTGTCTATGTTGACTCTGCTGCTAAATTTGATGGTGAAGCAACCTTTGCTACAGATAACACAGCAGCCGGAAAAACTGCAGGCGAAGAGATGAAAAAAGCTTTAGAAGCTGCAGGCAAGACCTCAGGGAAAATCGGCATTATAAACGTTAACGCAGCAACAGCATCCTGCGTAGCCCGTGAAACAGGTTTCCGTTCAGCTTTTGAAGGATCAAAATTTGAATTGCTTGCAACACAGTACGGTGAAGGCGATGCAGCAAAATCAAAAGATATTGCTGCAAACTACATAACATCAGGAGTTGTTGGTATCTTTGGAGCTAATGAAGGATCCACGGTAGGTGCCGGTAACGCTATCCAGGAGGCAGGCGGAAAAGTTATTGGTGTAGGTTTTGATAAATCAGATACCATTCTTTCATTAATAAAAGATGGAGTTTTATTGGCAACTATGGCTCAAAATCCGGATGTAATGGGAGAAAAAGGAGTTAAGGCAGCAGTAGATGCTCTTCAGGGCAAGAGCCTGGGTGGTGCTGTGGCTGACACCGGTGTTTCTGTAATAACCAAGGACAATATTAAATAATTAAAAAAATGTAATCCCGGAATATGTACTCTCAAGCTAGTAGTCTGTAACATCTAAATTCATATATTGCCGGTGGTTAAATTTCTCCGGACAATTATGTTTTAGGTGTTACGGACTACTAAGCGTCAGCTTTAAATTAAAAGGCCAACTTTTTTCACTAAAAAATGTTTTTATGAGAGGAGTAGTTATGAAACTAAAACGGACGTTGAGTTTTATTTTAGCTCTTGTAATGCTGCTGACCATGGTTTTAAGCAATATGATTGTTTTAGCACAGGGGGAAACAGTCGATGATTTTGATAAACTGCGGGAAAAATGGCAGTATATAGCCATGGGTGGAGATTATGATCCTAAGGACCCGAATATGCAAGAGCTGCTTCACGCTATAAATAATGTGGCACAGGACCTCCTTGACAGAATCAATCCAAGTCCTACTCCGGATTGGGGGGCAAATGATTACCTTTGGCCGGAATATATACTTGGCAAGCGTAAGGATGCATATGCTGATTCCAATAATACCCAGTTTACTATCCGAAGCCTTAAGTTTATGGCTTTAGCCTTTCAGACTAAAGGCTGTGATCTTTATAAGAATGAAAAATTGAAGAGTGAGATAGTCCGAGGACTTGATTATATTTTTATCAAACATTACAAAGTAGGAGTAGATTCTAATCCTTATGGAAATTGGTTCACCTGGGAAATTGGGGGACCGATTTACCTTCTCGAAACAGTTCTGCTTATGTATGATTATCTGCCGGCAGATCAAATCAAGGCTTATGCAGAAACGGCTCTGAAGGCTACAACCAAAACCGGAGGAGACGCTTATATGTATGTCGGGGCAAATGCCTTGTGGAGGGATCGCGTCCGCATGTATTCAGGCATTCTTCTCAAAGATAGTGCAGCCCTGGAGTATGTAAAAAATGATGTTCCTACCTATATGGGTTATGTTACAAGCGGCGATGGCTATTACAGAGACGGTACATTTATGCAGCACGGAACTGTTGTTTATAATGGTGGTTATGGTAAAGAAGCATTTTCTGATATCAGTCATTTCATTTATATGCTAGATAGCTCTCCATGGGAAATTACCGGTCCCGAAAGAGATAATATGAGCACTATTGTGGAAAAAAGCTATGTGCCCTTTATGTATAAAGGTGTCTTCATGGATATGGTGAGAGGACGTGAAATCACCCGTACAGATACTACCGATGCCTATGCAGGCATTACCATCAGCCTTGATGTTCTTCTGTTCTCTGAATCGGTACCCGGGGAAGAGAGTTCACGGCTAAAGGGAATGATAAAGGAATGGATGAATAATGAGAATGCAATACGTACTTTAAATGAAGGCGCCGGTGTTGCATGGTATATGTTCCCGGTATATAATCTCTCCAAGACCTTGGAAATTATCAGGGATGATTCAATCAAACCGGTTTCAAATACAGGAAAAAGCTATACCTTCGGCAAAGGTGTAAGAACTGTTCATACTACAGATAAGTTCACTTTTGGTCTTTCCATGTATAGCAAGGATATAAAAAACTGTGAAATAGGTGACAGTAATACCAAGGGCTGGTACACAGGTATTGGAGAAACTTATGTCTATACACCGGATATTGGTCAATTTACCTATCAAAAACCGACAATTGACTGGAATCGCCTTCCAGGCGTGACTGCTGTTAATGGTATGACCTTTGGCAGTCATACAAATACAAACTCCTTTGCAGGAGGCACAACTCTTAATGGCTCTTACAGCACGGCCGGCCTGGAAATTTCATCCGGCAGCACAAAAGTTAGTGCAAAAAAATCTTGGTTTATGTTTGATGACGAAGTTGTAGCGTTAGGAACAGATATTACTTCCACACATAATGACAAGGTTGAGACAACCATCGACAACCATTACATTACAGGCGATAACGCTCTGATTATCAATGGGGAAAAACAGTCAAACGAGCTTGGCTGGAAGGGTAAAATTGATAATGCAAGATGGGCGTTAATTGAAGGAAATGTTGAAGGCTCCAATATAGGTGTTTATTTTCCGAAAGAAACCAAGCTGGGTGCGGTTCGTGAAACCCGTACAGGAAAATGGACCGACCTGGGTACATATAATGTAGATGAAAGTGTTCAATCAGCCAATTACCTTACGATGTGGATTGATCATGGCTCAAAGCCGGTGAATGCCAGCTATGCATACGTTCTGTTGCCTGGAACGACTTCAGCACAGGTTGAAAACTATGCAGCTTCCAGCGATACTGAAATAATCCGTCAGGATAATGATGTACACGCTGTATATGAGAAAACGCTCCATACTCTTGGCGCTAATTTTTGGAAAGATGGTGATCAATCCATTGATGCAATGGGTGTAAAAGATTATCTTTCTGTTGATAAAGCAGCTTCTATTATGATAAAAGAAGATGACAGCAAGCTCAGCTTTGCTCTGTCAGATACGACAAAGCGAAATTCAGGCCCAATTACCGTGGATATTAACCGGGCAGCCACCTCGATTATTACTGGGGATGACCGTATTAAAGTTATTCAAACCTCTCCGTCAATCAGGCTCCAGATAGATGTCAATAATTCTGTCGGGAATCCCATCGAAGCTGAGTTCTCATTTAAAAAGCTTGAGGTGCCCGGAGAAACATCAATTACAAATATGTCATTAAGTGATGATAAATTAAGCCTTGAATTTGCAAAAGCATTGCGGGCAACCGGCTATAAACTGTTTTATGGCACCGAAGGCGGAAAGTACTCGGAATCACTTGTTACCTCTGAAACAACGGCGCAAATCAAAGGTCTAAATTCAAATACAACTTATTATTTTGCAGTCAAAGCTATTAATGATTCAGGTGAAGGCTCACTGTCGAAGGAAAAATTCTATGCTATTGGAGATACACGTACCTTGACTGACGAATTTGAAGATTTCTCCAAGACAGTCAGTTATTCGGGAGGCTGGGCATTCGACTCCTCAAATGCAAATACTTATTATAATGGAGATACCACCAGGCTTAAGAGAAATGATGCTGATAAAACCAACCCAAGGCGGGAGGAGAATTTAACCTATTATACGCCATCTCCTAAAAACTTTGAACTGACTACATATGATTATGGTTTAGCTAATGCAGGTGATAATACCATACTTAATTTCTATGGTTCAGCAGATAATAAGAACTGGGTTTCCATTCCTGCAACCAAAAACGGAACTGTAACTAAAGACAAGTGGAGTAAAGTTGTATATACCAATTCAGCCGAATTGGATAGTTCCATAAAGTATATTAAGATTGCCGTCTCAAATAATACCAAGATCTGGGCGCCTCAGCTTTCAAAATTGGTAATAAATTACGCCTGGACTACTGACCGTAACGTAATGGATACCATGCTGGATGATTCCAGAACATACGAGGTTAAAGGCGGTGTGGCCTATATAACGGGAGATGGAGCTGCATTCGGAGGCGATAAGGATATTCTGGTAAAAAACGGCTCTGAAAATGCAACGATGCTTTATAGTTATACCAATATACAAAATGCCAAACTAACTGCTTTTATTTCCAAAGTAAATGGCGGTGCTGTTTCGATCGAATCGTCCAAAGACGGGAAAAGTTTTATACCTGTAACTCCCGTAGAGACATCCGAGGGTGATTCCGGAGGCTACAATAAGGTGGTTTACAGCATTCCTTCTTTAGAGGAGGGGACGAACTATTTATTGCTTACAATAAGCGGGGGAGCTGATTCGATTGCTATTTCCGACCTCAACCTGTCATATGCCCATGAGATTGCTCCCATAAAAAAGCTCCGGTTTAAGGATCAGCAGCTTGATGCGGTTATGAACTATAATTTGGTCCCAACCGTCAAGCTGGCACCAATGAATGCGACCGGTGAAATATACTATACGATTTCAAATAAGGATATTGCCACAGTGAATTCTTTAACAGGGGAATTGCAGGCTCAAGAGTTCGGAACAGCGGTTCTTACAGCTAAGGTTCTTGGAACGGAGGAGGATGTAAGTGCAAATATTAAAGTCCGTACTTCACAAAATATTGCACTTAACTCAAATACTACTGCAAGTACTGTAAAGAGTGGTTACCCTGTTAGCAACGCAACAGATGGTAATTATCTTTCACGATGGGAATCCAATGTAGGTCCTGCTCAATGGCTGCAGGTCGATTTTGGATTTCCGAAGGAGTTTGAAGCAATTGAGCTTAACTGGCAGCAATATGCTACCAATTATGTGATTCAGGGCTCTTTGAATGGCACCGATTGGGTAGATCTCTATACAGAAACAAACGGTAAAGGCGGCAATGTAAGGATCGAATTTGATGGGGTAAAAGAATATCGGTATGTCAGATTGATAGGTACGCAAGCATCTGCTGCCTATTCACTTTATGAGTTCCGTGTTCTCTCATTTAAACCGCAAAGCGTTGTACTTCAAAATCTTGCAATTGGAAAAACAGCCACAACAAGCGGCAATGATTCCTCCAATGGTGATCCTAAAGCTGCTATAGACGGAGATACATCGACGCGGTGGGCATCTGCCAGAACCGATGAACAGTGGTATAACATTGACTTGGGTGTTCCTTGCAATATTTATCAGATTAATTTGAATTGGGAATCAGCTTACGGTAAAGAGTACGACATTCAGGTGTACAATGACAGTAATGCGGTTACTAATGTAGTATCTGAAAGAAACGGTTCTGCCGGGTGGAAGAGGTATTCCATTGATCAGCCGGTACAGGGAAGATACGTACGTATGCAAGGCATTAAGCGCGGTTCAACGTATGGATACTCTTTATATGAATTTGAGGTATATGGAAGTTTGGAACAGACAACTGTAAGCGCAATTTCGTTTGCTTCTGATAAACTAACTGTTGTACGAAACCATAAAAAAACAGCTGCTGTTATAACAGATCCGCCATATATAAATGAAGGAAGTATTGCATTTGTCAGCTCTAACCCTGAAATAGCGATGGTATCAAATAAAGGCGTTGTTACCGGTGTTACAACAGGATCAGCAATAATCACAGCTCATTCTGTAGCTGATAGTAATGTAAATGCCAGCTGTGAAGTAACGGTAACAGATTATAATGGTGCTCCGATACCGGCTTCCAGTCTTGAGGTGCAAGGTGGTGTAGCCATTATGGAGAAGGGGACATCTGCCCAGCTGGATGCTTCTATTACGCCTGATGATGCTTCAATAAAGAACATCCGCTGGACCTCAAGTGATGAAAGTGTACTTCTGGTAACTAATGAAGGTTTAATAAGGGCAATCGGCTTGGGAACCGCAACTATAAGGGGTATCAGTGTTGCTAATCCGGAGCTTGTGTTTGAACAGGAAATAAGAGTTGTTGATGCGGAAGTGGAAACAGTAAAGGCATTGATTAATGCAATCGGCACGGTTACCTTGAATAGCAAGGGAGATATTGATGCTGCAAGAGATGCTTATAATAAACTGAATGATGATCAGAAGGCATTGGTGGATAACTATGATGTCCTGATAGCCGCAGAAACGCAGTATGAACAACTGTTGGAAACGGAAAAAGTAAATGGTGTTAAACTCAACACGTTATCCATGTATATGGCTGTAGGAGACATCGGGCAGCTGACGGCTACAGTGTTGCCAGCCAGTGCAGTAAACAAGAACGTAACCTGGTCAAGCAGCAATTCCAATGTTGCAGAGGTTGACGCTAACGGTATGGTAAATGCCGTGGGTGCAGGAACAGCAGTAATAACCGTAACAACAGAGGACGGCGGTAAGACGGCTACATGTTCTGTAACTGTCAGAAGCGGACAAAATGATGGAGGAGGTAATCCTGACGGAGGCGGCTCATCGGGAACACCGGGAACAGTACCGCCGGTAACAAAACCGGCAGCACAACCGCCTGCAACGCAGACACAAAATATACCGGGTACAGTTCAGGCACCTGCACCTGTAGTGAATAATGCAGGCGTAGCTTCAACTGCCATTGATGCAGATGCATTGACCAAAGCTCTAAAAGAATCTGATACAGCAAAAATCAATGTACCGAAAGCAGAAGGGGCCAGTGCATATGAAGCGGTCCTTCCGGCAACAGCTTTAGTGTCGGAAAATACATCAAAGAAAATAGAAATAGCAACAGAACTTGGTAAGGTAACAGTCCCCGGAAACATGCTCGCTCCGGCAGATGCAGCAGGGGCACAGAGTGTAGGCATTACCATAGCAAAAACAGATACAAACGTGTTTGATACCGCAGTAAAGTCACAAATAGGCAAGAGACCTGCAGTAGAACTTATTGTCAGTATAGACGGCAGAAGGATAACATGGAGCAATCCTGATGCCCCCGTAACCGTGCAAATACCATACGCTCCCACAGCAGCTGAACTTGCCGACCCGGAACGTATTGTCGTATGGTACATAGATGAAGCAGGCAGGGCAGTAGCGGTACCGACAGGCAGGTATGATTCCGTTAATGGTAACATAACATTTACATCAACACACTCCGGCAATTATGCAGTGACATATGTTAAGAAGAACTTTGATGACATTGGTAAATATTCATGGGCAGGCAGGGCTATAGAAGTTTTGGCAGCTAAAGGCATTATTAACGGTACTTCTGAAACAACCTTCAATCCTTCTGCCGATATTAGACGGGCAGACTTCATTGTATTGCTTGTTAAGGCTCTTGGGTTATCTGCAAAACCACAAGGCAACTTTACGGATGTAAGCTCAAGTGCATATTATGCAGAAGCTCTGGCAACAGCTAAAGCTCTTGGAATTACAGCAGGCGTTGGTAACAATAATTTCAATCCAAATGTAAAGATATCCAGAGAAGACATGGTGGTTCTTGCAGCAAGGGCGCTGGAGAAAGCCGGGAACCCTTTGGCAAAGGCTTCCGATTCGGAGCTGAAAGGCTATTCTGATTCAGCGCAGATAAGCGGTTACGCATTAAATGATGTTGCGGCTTTAATTAAAGCAGGGATTATAAAAGGCAGCGGAAATACAATAAATCCCAAGAGAACAGCAACAAGGGCCGAAGCAGCAGTAATTATTTATAACCTGTACAACAGGTAGTTTTAAGCAAGCGGGGTTTTCCTTCTATTTGGGAAACCCGTTTGCTTATTATGGCATGATAAAACCAGGACAAAAGCTGTGATTTTTGTCCTGGTTTTTTTACATGAGATGTGTTGACATTGTTAATTTTAATGTATACAATATAGAATATATTCGATATCGAAATTATTCCATGTGGTTATTATTTGGAGGTCTGTTATGAATGAAATTAAGCAGGAATACATTGATCAGCTTGTTTCTCTTGTCCATGAAATACTTAAGCAGTATAAAGAGTATCAGATGGATATGAGTGAACTATACCCACAAGGTATTACCAGTAATGAACTCATCATTATTCAGTTTGTTCATTTAAACCCTGATATTGTAATTAAAGAAGCCAGTGAGGCTTTGTCGATACCTGGCAGCACGCTGACAAGTGTCATAGACAGGTTGGAACAAAAAAATCTTATAATCCGCACCGTGAGCAAAAAAAACAGACGTTCATTTGGATTAAAACTCACCGAAGAAGGTATAAAGCTCAATGCCGAACATGAAAAAGCGGAGAGGCAGGTTTGGCATAGGATTTTATCAAAATTGGATAACGATAAAGACAGAGAAATGTTGATAAAACTAATAACCACAATTGTAAGTAAGCCTGACATAGTTAAATCTCAAATATAGAAAGGTTAAGAAGAAAAACATGAGTATCAGTATATACTATTTTACAGGAACAGGTAATTCTCTGGAAATTTCAAAAGAGCTGGCTGCCAAATTTGAGGACGCTCAATTAATACCAATGACTGCTGCAATCAGGACCGGTTCTATATCGGAAGCGGACACAATTGCGTTAGTCTTTCCCGTTTATATGTTTGGTTTACCGCGTATTGTATGCGATTTTATTAAAAAGCTATCGAAACAAATGAAAAATAAATACATCGTTGCCCTTGCGGTCAATGGCGGAACGGTTGCGGGAACTTTATTATCGCTTGACAGAAAGCTCAAGGCAAAAGGGTTGTGTCTCTCTGCGGGATTTTCTGTTAAAACACCTTCTAATTTTATTGTAGAGTTCACTGTTGAAGATGAAGAAATTCAACGTATTTTTGAATCTTCAAGAAAGAGAGTAGACGAAATCGCTTCTGTAATTAAATCCGGAGCAACACCGGTAATAGATCAAGGCACCAGGAAGGACTGTATTGTCAAGACAGGTATCATAAACAAATTCCTCGGGCCACTTATTCCTATTATGGATACTACATTTAAGTCAACCGGTTCATGCTCCGGCTGTGGGCTTTGTACAAGAGTTTGTCCGGTAGATAACATAACGCTTAAGGACGGAGTTCCAAAGTGGCATCATTGCTGCCAGCAGTGCTTTGCTTGTATCAATAGCTGTCCAAGGAATGCAATTGAATACATGAAGTTAACTGTTGGTAAAAAAAGATATCATAATCCTTACATCAAACTGGAAGAGTTAATGAAAAAGTGAGCATGCAACAAGTTTATGACTTCCGGTTGCATTTGTATAATCTGCAATATGGTGATTTCGTTTTTTGGTTTTTATAATATATTTGGTAAATTTGCGGCTATTGCAGGTCCAACCTTAATGTCCCTGACTACAACATTTACAGGTGATGCAAGGTATAGTGTGCCGGCGATCATGCCGCTTTTCCCGATAGGCTTTGCCGTCTACATATCTCTTCCTAAGGATTAAAATATTCTTTCTAGGTACCTGGTGGTCTGTAACACCTAAAAGTCACATATTTCCGGCGGTTAAATTCCCGCTGAATTTAGTTGTCGTCCTTGTTAATACATACAGTATTGCCTTCCTCCTCCGCCTTGCCCTCCGAAAAATTCATTCTAAATTATGCATCCAATATGCAGAATATTGTAATAGTTATATGCGGCGCACAAAAAAAATGGATTTTATTATGTATTGTATACATTGCTAATTATTACAATAATAGATATCCTATAACTATTATGGAATCATTATGCAAATATACATATTATATCATATTAAATAGGCACGGATAAACTTGAAATTGACTATGATAAAAGCATTTATTAAGGAGAGGATTATGGGTACAAAAGAAACGGTTACAAATGAGAGAAAGTATAACGAAAAATTTGCCAGAAACAGAGTAATCAATTGGTTTATGGCGTTGGGAACAACAATACTTTATTTATTGTATATCGGTGTTGTTGTTTTTGATCTGATGACAAATAAAATAAATTTTGTTGTAGGAAGTGTCGTTATAGTTACGAGTTGTTTGGCGATTATTATAAATTGGTCCGTATATATCCAAAAACCAGCAAGTGACATACTTGGCTGGGGAGGCATTACAAGTTATATGGTGGTATATGGCATATTCCTGCTATTCTATGGAACAACTTTTGTAAAGGTAAGTGCAATACCTGTCCTGTGTGCTGCCATATTATTTTTTGATAACCGGCTTTCGAGGATTTTTTGTATGGTGTGCGGATTTATAAATATTGTTTATGTCGCTGAATTAGCTGTTGTATATAAAAATTATTCGTCCCAGAATTATCTTGAGTTAGTCATTATACTATTAACTTTACATACTATATATAAATGTTCCGACATTGGAGGGAGATTTTCTCATGATTCCATACATGCCATTAAAGACCAGCAGGCTTTGCAGGAAGAAATGCTGAAGGATATACTTGAAATTGCAAAAATTGTTCAAAACAAGACATCGGAGAGCAGCGAACTAGTACATCAATTAGGTAAATCTGCAGATACCATTAATACAGCCATTAGTGAAATTTCATCAACAGCACAGGATAATGCATATAATATTCAAGAACAAAATATAATGACACAATCCATTCAGCAGTCAATTAACAAGACCGTGGAACGCTCCGAGCAGGTGGTGGATATTGCTAAAAGCTCGTCTGATTCTGTAAAAGCTGGATTGGATATAATGAATCAATTGGAAGAGCAATCCGTCACAATCATAAATGCAAATTCTTTAGTAGTAAACTCCATGGAAAGATTACAGGAAAAAACAAATGAAGTTCGCGACATTGCGGATATAATATTTAACATATCAAGCCAGACAAATTTATTGGCATTAAACGCTTCCATAGAAAGTGCAAGGGCGGGGGAAGCAGGTAAAGGATTTGCAGTAGTAGCAGATGAAATAAGAAAATTGTCGGAGCAGACAAGGCAGTCTACAGAGAATATAGGAAAGATAATTGGTGAACTGAATCAAAATGCAAAAACAGTCTCGGAAAATGTAAAAGAATCCATTCAATCAACCGAGGTACAGGAAAGCTTAATCACAAATGTTTCCGCCAATTTTGAAAAAATTAATGAAAATGTCGGTATCCTAACAGACCATATTTCAGAAATTGATCATATGTTAACGGATTTAGCAGGTTCAAACAATCGCATAGTAGACAACATAGGCCATTTATCAGCTTCCACTGAGCAAATAATGGCCAGTTCGGAAGAAACAGCAGCTATGAGTGAGAAGAATTATGAAAATGCTCAAACAACAAAAGACTTTCTAAATGAGGTAATTAAGACAACAAAACGATTTGATAAATATTTGAGTACTTAAAAAAATGAAGTTATTTCCATTCGGTAAAAGTATTTAACCCGTTGTAGCGATCAATAAGAAAAGACAGTCTCAGTAGAAAAAGTGTATTTGTATCGGTAAAGTCGAGATGACATAATTCAACGATCCTGTTTAAGCGGTATGCTAATGAATTACGATGTATAAAGAGTGACTCTGCAGTTAGTTTAATACTGCAGGAATTTTCAATAAAGATGCAAAGGGTTTTATACAATTCGGAGTTGTTTTCCTGGTCATTTTGCCTGAGAATAGTTAGTGCAGGATGGCAGAAACGGCCGAGATTTTCGGGATGCTTTGTTTCGGAAAACAGATCAAAAATTTGATAATTGCAATAATGGCAAACCAACTGCTCGGACCTCAATTTCTGGCCTAATTCCAGAGCTGAATGCGCCTGGATATAATAGCTTAAAAAATATTCAATATTTCTGAAGGGATTGCTGATTCCAATTCGAAGATGCTGTGATTTACTCAGGTCCCGGATTACATGATCCAAGCCGGTAACTTTTTGAGGATCGCCGTTATAAGGAATCACTGCGGCTATTCCTTTATCAACATATGTCATTTGAGTTCCGGGAATACGTTCTGTCAGAAGTTTGCTTATGGTGTCTTTTAAATAAGAGGAGCCCAGATATCTTGTTGAACGAATGAATAATACAAGCATTTCAGCCGGGAATGACAGTTCTTTTATTCGAGGGGATATTTCTTTTGAAGGAGCCCCAATCAGCATATCAAATAATACCTCATGATAAGGACTTTTCTCCTCGAATAAGTTCGGCAGGTAAAATGCGATGGCATAGCTGATAACATGGCTGATAATGCTTAACATATCAAAATGCAGAGGCAAAATCTGCTTTTCACCTTCCAGCATTAGTATAAAACCAACCTGAGTTTGATTATGAAATACTTTACTGCTAAGTTTGCGGTATGGTGACAGTGAACATGTAACGTCGATACTTGCAGTAGTTAAGGAGGCATTTTTAACCGGTTTGAGTTCTCTGACTCCATTAATAAATTCATAGGAGCAATATCCATGTTTTGTATTATCCAGCCAGACGGAATCAGTAACCGGATAGGTTGTTGAACTTGCAATGATTTTAAAATCGCGGTCACAAAAAATCAGAGCATTTTCCAAACGTATTGAAGCAGCGTCAATGACTGCTTCAATACTACGGGTTTGCTCAGCGATAGCGGTGAGTTCTTCAAAAATTCCTTTTCCGGAATTTACTTTTATAAGCATTTTTGCATCATTGAATACATTAATGAGGGCTTCTTCCGGAACTAATGCTATATTTTTACCTTTTTCCATCAGCGACTCATTCGTTTTTGTAATGATGCAGTTATTGGGGAGGGAATATAGATTTTCCAACTGTTTATCATAACCAAAATACAGAGTTTCAATTTGTCCGGGCTGATGCCTGCAATCGATAAAGGACACATCTTGCAGATCGGTTGTATCTGTGCAGGATAAAAGTTCAATGTTATGATCTATTGAAAGTTTCTCAATCAGTGCATCAAATGTCATTTTTGCCTCTCCTGTAATAAAGTCAATGGATAATTAACATATATATTTAATATAGTGCATCCTAAACAAAAAGTCAAAAATTTATCATTTATGGTAGACATTGAAAAAATAATTGCAATTCTGTATGTTTAAGATGTGATAATGTCAAATTTAGTATTGTGTCAGGAGGTATAGAATGTATAGCCAGATATTCAAACCGGGAGAAATTGGGAAATTAAGAATTAAAAATCGTTTAGTTATGTCACCAATGGGTTGCGGACTTGCTAATTTGGATGGAACCCCGTCAGAAGATATGATCGCATACTATGAAGCCAGGGCTGTTGGCGGGGCAGGACTTATTATTCCGGAAATTACGCGCATAAATGATGTAAATGGAGCTGGGCTTTTAAGGCAGTTATCGGTGACAAAAGATAAACATATAAAGCCGTTATCCGAGCTTGCAGCAGCAATTCACAGGCATGGAACCGGAATTTTTATTCAGCTGCACCATCCTGGCCGTGAGACGGTTTCGGCGTTATTGGGAGGACAGCCTGTAGTTGGACCGTCGGCAATTCCATGTAAATTGTTAAAACAGGAAACCAGAGAATTGCAGACTGAGGAAGTAAAACAGCTAATAGAACAATTTGTCGCTGGAGCAGTCCGGGTTCAGAAAGCAGGCTGTGATGGAGTGGAATTACATGCCGCCCATGGATACCTCCTGCAAGAGTTTTTATCTCCGTATACCAACAAACGGAATGATGAATACGGCGGAAGTTTCCAAAACAGGCTACGAATGCTTACAGAAATAATTGATGGCATAAAAAAGGCGTGTGGACCGGACTTTCCTGTAGGTGTGCGGTTAAGCGTCGAAGAATTTCTGGATAAAACAGGTGTTACAGAAGACTATATTCATATTACTGATGGTGTTTTAATAGCAAAAGCCCTGGAGGAAAAAGGCATTGATTTTATTGACGTAAGCTGTGGTTTATATGAGACAGGTATGACATGCGTAGAACCCATCTCCTTCCCTCAAGGCTGGAGAAAAGATATGATACGGGCAATTAAAAATAATGTAAATATTCCGGTAATTGGAGTATCTGTAATTCGGGAACCGAAAATTGCAGATGATATGATAAATGACGGTATTTTGGATTTCGTATCCATGGGAAGAAGTTTTATTGCAGATCCGGAATGGGTAAACAAGGCCAGAGACGGACGTGAAAAAGAAATCCGGAAATGTATATCCTGTCTGCGCTGTTTTGAAAGCTTAAATACAAACAGTGCTGCCGGGGTTCCGCCAATCTGTTCTCTAAATCCGGTTTTTGCCAGGGAGAAACAATATGGAAATCCGACTTACGATACAAAGTCCCATAATGTAGTGGTAATCGGCGGCGGACCGGCAGGCATGAGTGCTGCATTGACCCTTGCAGGCCGCGGTATGAAAGTAACCTTAATGGACCGTCAAAAAGAACTTGGAGGAACGCTGAATATTGCAAAAAGACCTCCGTTAAAGGAGCGTATGCAGTGGGTAACAGACTTTTATAATAATGAATTTGACCGGCTTGGAGTGAAAGTAGTTTTAAATACCGAAGCCACTATGGACACCATTTCATCCTGCCATCCGGATGCTGTTATTTTGGCAGCAGGCTCAGTATCCGCTATTCCGAATCAGATTAAAGGGATAGGCGGAAATAATGTATATACGGTGGAAGAAGTGTTATCAGGAAAAGCGGATTTGAAGGGGAAGAAGGTTACTGTAATAGGTGCCGGTTTAACCGGGCTTGAGACAGCTGAATTGTTAGCTGTAAATGATAATAATGTAATAATTGTCGATATGCTGACAAGTCCGGCTCCAAACGCGAACCGCACCAATGTTGCAGATGTATGCGGACGATTGGGGAAATATGGAGTAACTTATCTGCTTGGTCAGTCTTTAAAAGAAATAAAACAAGAGTCAATTTTGATTGAGGATATGGAAACTAAACAGCAGAAGGAAGTAAAAAGCGATGCGATAGTATTATCTCTCGGATTTAAACCCGATCAATCCTTGCTGAGTGAATTGGAGGCTGCAAATATACCGGTCAAAGTGATCGGGAGTGCGCAAAAAGATGGTATGATCGCCGAAGCTGTACATTCCGGATTCCAGGCAGGCAGAGCCCTTTTCCCGGACAACCCGGAGGAGCGCAGCTTCAAGGTTTCCAAAACGAATATTTCAAATTTTGGAAAGGTATCCTTAATGGATAATCAGGAGGGATTGTATGTGGCCTATCTAACAGATCCGCGGGCAATTGCCAAAGTTTTGCCTCCTCCTCTCAAGCCATTTTCTTTACCGGTTGTGACAATATCCGTTTGTCACGTCAATAATCCCACCTTTGCAGACGATTACTATGAAGCGATACTGGGTGTGTATGCAACCTATGGAAAAACCTTGGGACTTTATACAATGGGATTGGTTTTAGGAGGGCCTGGCGCTGAAATGGCTGTACAATGCGGTCGGGATAATGGAAGTATACCCAAGAAATTGGGGGCCGAATTTGTTATCAGAAAAAATGGGGACAGTGTCACAGCTTCTGTAGCCAGGAGGGGAACACAGCTTGTGGATGTTTCCATGAAATTAGGCGAATACAACAGTCCTTTGACCGCCGCCCTTTATCAATTTCCGGGTGCAGGTAAAAAGACCTTTGGCGGCGGCTTTTATTTTCATTTTGACAGAATACCCGACGAAAATGGAGAATCACATTTTGTAAACGGAGCGCTGCTTATGAACCAATGTGAATATAATTATACCTCCTGGGAACCGGCCGCTGTCTCCATGAAACTTAAATCCAGTATCGATGATCCCTGGGCGGAACTGCCCATACATACCATAATCGGCGGCGCATATTCAAGGAACAGTTTATTGGTTCACAAATTAAATCTGGCAGAAAAATTAGAGGCAGATGAAATTATTCCTTACTTATTAACCGTAAGATATGACCGGACAACATTTATGGAAACTGGACGCATTTAATGTAATTGATATAATCATGCCGATTTATTGCATGAATTATAAAATTTATAAGGAAAAGAGAGGAAGATGAATATGGCAAATATGTTTGATTTAACAGGAAAAGTAGCTGTTGTAACAGGCGGGAGTTCAGGATTGGGAGTAGATGCAGCCCTTGCATATGCAAATGCCGGAGCAGATGTGGCTATTCTGGCAAGACGGGTTGAAAAATTAAATGCTGTAAAGGCAGATATCGAAAAAGCGGCAGGAAGAAAAGCTCTTGCAGTCAGATGTGATGTGACAAAAGAAGAAAGTGTTAAATCTGCCATAGAGACAGTTCTTGGAGAGTTTGGACATATTGATATCCTTTTGAATAATGCAGGAATTGCTGTACGCGGAGGCGTTGATTCCATGTCGGTTGAAGAATGGGACAGATCGTTTGACACAAATGTAAAGGGTATCTTTTTGGCAAGTAAATATGTTGTACCGCAAATGAAGGAAAGAGGATATGGGAAAATCGTAAATATTGCTTCTGTAAATGCCATTGTAGCAGATAAGATTGATGTATTTATCAGACATTCTTATAACTCTTCAAAATCAGCAGTTCTGGGTTTGACAAAGGGAATGGCCGCTTCTTATGCGAGGTATGGAATCACGGTTAATGCTATTGGACCGGCATTATTTGAAAGTGAAATGACCAGCAGTACTCTATTTAAATCAGAGGATTTCCTGAATAAATATAATGCCTTGAATCCGGCAGGCCGCCCTGGAAACAGGGGTGAGCTGAATGGCACCGTATTGTATTTGTCAAGTGATGCTTCCAGCTATGTTCAAGGTCAATTTATTGTGGTAGACGGCGGAGGCTCCATTGTTTAATTAATTTAGAAATTTTGTAAAACCAGGGTAAGATATTATTTAAAAGACCTTTGCTTTCTCTTTGGAGAGGCAAGGGTTTTTTACTGGTAGGATCCGATTTTCTGCAGTGATTTTGTTGTGCAGATTTCCTGTATAGGGAGGTTAGTTATGGTATATATTAATGTAAAATAAAGTAAAAATATAAATAAATTTCCAAGAAAGAGTATTTTATGGTATAATTTAATAAACATTTTTCGATATGAATAGCTATATCTACAGGAGGATACAGATTTGTATGATTTTTTTGATATTCTGATGAAAATAGTTTTGGTTATATCGTTAATGCTTTCACTGTCCATTATAATATTTTCTTCATTAAGAGGGAAAAGGACATTGTTATTGACAAGTTTTGTAATTTTCCAGTCGATGTTTGCATTATTGTGCGCCACACAGGTTCTGCAGTATATGGAAATAGTAATAAAAAATATTTTTTATAGAACAGTTAAATATTTTCTCATGTGTTTTACTACTTACGGTTTATTGGTTTTTTGCCTCATATTTATAAACCGCAGGGTAAAAACCGGAAAAACCGTGATTTTGGCAGTTCCACCTTTTATTATATTCCTTATGAAAGTATTCGCAGAAATTAATTTAAGGTCGAATCCTGAAGTGCGTATATTAAGAATTATAATCCAGGGGGCTTATAATTCCTTTCCATACATATATCTGGTGGTGACTGCCGTTTTGTTGATGAAGTACTGTATTGTAAATCTTTTTAACTCCAGGAGGAAATCAATAACTCTCATTCTTTTTATCAGCCTTCTAATTGGTGCAGGTATCTGGTTCAATATTTTCTGCCTGATTTTCAGGAATAGACTGGGCCTGATCCACATAGGAAACGTTGCCGCATTTTTAAATATAGCCATTTCATCAGTAATTTTCAGTGTATTGACTT
>JAEWJR010000035.1:0-12773 GCA_023386445.1 Bacillota bacterium
GAATAATACAGCACTGGTCATTATTGACATGGTAAAGGATTTTACAGACCCGGAAGGGCTGGTATTTTACCCTCAGAACCGTGAGATCCTGCCAAGGATAAAACGTGTGCTTGAGGAATGCAGGAAACACGGTATCCTTGTGATTTTCCTGCAGCACAGTTATAGAAGCGGCAAATATGATAAAAATCTTGAAAATATGCGTCCCAACTGCATTGAAGGTACGGGCGGAGATGCTATCGATCCAATGCTGGAGGTGGATCCTGTCAGGGATTATGTAATCAAAAAAAGGCGTTACAGTGGTTTTGTAGGAACTGATCTCGACATGGTTTTAAGGGAAAACGGCATAAAAAATCTGATCATAACAGGCACTAAAACAAATTGCTGCATACGTGCCACCGTTACAGATGCCTATAACCTGGACTACCTTCCGATAGTAGTGTCCGACTGTGTTGCCACCAATGATGAAACTGTTAATCAGGTTCATTTATCTGACATTAAAAAATATCTTGGCAAAGTTGTGACCTCGCAGGAGATTTTTGACAATCTGGATAAAGGAGAGATGATCTGATGAAATACGATGTGCTGGTAAACGGATATGTAAGTCTGGACAGGATAATCAGAACCTCCTCCCCGTTGAGATACGGCTATACATCTCTTATTGAAAACAGTGACAATGCCCGTATCCAATACGGAGGCTGTTCGACAAATATTGCCTATCTAATGGCAAAATTGAATATGAAAGCACTTCCTCTTATCAGAGTAGGAGGAGACGACTATATTGAGACAGGCTTTTATGATCATCTGAAAAATGCGGGAGTATGCATGGATGCGGTTGAGATCGTTCCTGATGAGACAACTTCAAATTGTTATCTCATTGCGGATTCCGAGAATAATCATGTTACCATCTTCTATCCCGGTGCGATGGATAAAAAGTATGCCAAAGGGATGGACCCAGGGTTTTTTAAGGAGGCCCGGACCGGCATCATGACTGTGGGCTCCTATGAAGACAATCTGGAATTTTACAGGCAGTGCAAGGCCGGGAACGTACCTTTGGTTTTTGGGATGAAATGTGATTATGATGCCTTTCCGGAGGAATTTTTCAAGGAAGTCCTGCTGTACAGTAAAATTATATTCTGTAACGAATGTGAGCGCGGCGAAATACAAAGGATTTTCGGACTGGAGGATATCACAGAGCTTTTTGAAATGGGAAATGCCGATATTATTGTCACCACCCTGGGCAAGAAGGGAAGCGTATACTACCACAAAACAAAAGAAGGCATCATATCAGGAAATATTGCTGCAGCAGAGTTTGGAAGAGTGGTGGATACCACAGGCTCGGGAGATGCGTTCATGTCAGGCTTTCTTTACGGCTATCTCAAAGGAAAGAGTGTCAGGGACTGCTGCAGCCTTGGCAGTGTTCTTTCTTCGTTCGTAATCGAAAAGGTTGGCTGCACCACTAATGCACCTGACGAAGAGGCATTTCTTAAGCGTTTCAACGAATTTATCAAGGGAGAAGAGTGAGGATACAATGCAAACTTTATATTCAAAAACAGAGGAAAAAGATATAGCAAAATACGTGCTCTTTTCAGGAGATCCCTGGAGGGTAGAGACAGTTGCGAAGCAGCTGGAAGATGTACGGCATATAGCTTTTGCCAGGGAATTCAACACCTATACCGGCTTCTATAAGGGTGTCAGGATAACAGTCACTTCAACAGGTATAGGAGCCCCCTCCGCTGCTATTGCAATGGAAGAGATGTATCAGTGCGGTATGGAGGTTGCAGTCCGGATGGGTACAACCATGGGACTCAAGGATGACCTGCTGGGAAAACTTATTATTCCAACAGGGGCAATGAGAGAGGAAGCTACAAGCAAAACATACGTGCCGGCATCTTTTCCGGCGGTTGCGGATATTGATCTGATAAACTGCATGAATAAAAGCACCCTGGAGAACGGAAGAGAATACGTAAACGGAATTACCTGTACTATGGATGGCTTCTACAGTCAGATGAGGGATTCACGCCTGTCAGCCAGGATGAACAAAGACATGAGCGAGACTTTTACCGCTCTGAAAAAGTACAATATATCGGCAGTGGATATGGAATCAAGCTGTATGCTGGTACTGGCAAATCTCATGGGTATCAAGGGATGTATTGTCACAATGACGACAGTTCTTGAAAACCTGAAGGACTTCCTTAAGGGGGACGCACGCACCAGATCTGAAGAAGACCTGTGCAAAATAGCTCTTGACGGGCTTGTAATATATGACAGAGAGGTGGCTGGAAAATGAAGGGTTTAAACTTTAATGATAA
Source organism: Bacillota bacterium (assembly GCA_023386445.1). Lineage (GTDB taxonomy): Bacteria > Bacillota > Clostridia > Acetivibrionales > DSM-1351 > Ruminiclostridium. Next base: position 2,310 of record JAEWJR010000035.1, read on the forward strand.
AAGTCTTGTAATAGCAATGGAACATTGCCTTGCACTGCCGGCAACACCTGGTTTCTGCGGGGATATGAAAAAAAAACCCGACCAGGCGGTAAGTGATGCCATTACTCTTGAAAAGTCGGGAATGGACGCCATTATAATTGAAAATATGGGTGACGGAACCTTCGGTATAAATCTTGATATTGAACAATCCTGCGCACTGGCGGCTATCAGTGCCATCGTAGCGCAAAATGTCAGCATACCCATCGGTATAGATGCCGCAATGAATGATTATGCAACCGCATTTTCCATTGCAAAAGCTATTGACGCCGACTTTGTAAGAATACCGGTATTTGTCGATACGGTAGAGTTCTTTGGAGGGATCATCACACCCTGTGCCCGGGAAGCAATGAAGTTCAGAAAAAATCTCGGTGCCGAAAATGTAAAGATACTGGCCGACATTCAGGTCAAACACACCCATATGCTGCTTCCTCATGTGACCATAGAGGATTCTGCAAAATCTGCGGAGGCCTGCGGAGCAGATGCAATCATTGTGACAGGTACACATATAGGTGTTGAAACTCCTATAGACATTATTAAAAGAGTCAAACAGGTTAGCAAATTACCGGTCATTGCCGGAAGCGGTGTCAAAACCACTAATATAAAGGAACAGCTGAAAATTGCAAACGGTGCCATAGTTGGCTCCAGCCTGAAGGAAGGCGGTATTATAGAAAATCCTGTTTCTCCGGAGCTTTGCACCGAGCTTGTTAAAGCTTTTAATGGGTAGAAGGCTTTCCTGAAAGCACTTTGATCAACATACAAGTAAATATGCAAAAAAATGTTACAGCTTGTTAACTAAAATAATACAGAATAAAGGACTGATATTTATGATGAGGCCGATGAAACTTGCCGGAAGCCAGTTGATGTTCGGAAAAGGGTCACTTGAACACCTTAAGACACTGAAAGGGAAAAAAGCATTTATTGTAACCGGTGGTTCAAGCATGAAGAAAAGCGGAATTTTACAGAAAACCATAGATTATTTGAAAGAAGCGGGAATAGACAGCTCTATTTTTGAAGGGGTAGAACCCGATCCACTGTTCAGTACCGTATATAGAGGTGCCGAAGCAATGAAGCAGGAACAGCCCGATATAATAGTCGGATTGGGAGGCGGTTCGGCAATGGATGCGGCAAAAGCCATGTGGGTTTATTATGAGCATCCTGAATTGACCGCATTAAAGGACATTGTACCGCCCAATCCCATACCCGGGTTGAGAAACAAGGCCATACTTGTCTGCATACCCTCAACCAGCGGAACTGCCAGTGAAGTCAGCCGCTCAGTGGTCATCACCGATGATGAGACCCATGTAAAATACGGCATAGGCAATATGGAAATGATGCCTGATATTGCAATATGTGACCCTGAGGTAACTGTCACCATGCCTGCAAAAATTACTGCTGAAACCGGAATGGATGCGCTGACGCATGCCCTTGAAGCACTGGTATCAAAGAGAGCCAATTATTTGAGTAATATATTGGCCGGAAATGCCGCAAAGGACATAATTGAAAATCTTCCAAAGGCATGTGCCGACGGAAATGCAATTGAGTACCGTGAAATAATGATTAATGCGTCCATGACTGCGGGACTTGCCTTTACTAATGTCTCGTTAGGGATAGTCCATTCCATGGCTCATACGCTGGGAAGCTATTTCGGCGTTTCCCACGGGTTGGCCGATGCAATAATACTTCCCTTTGTTATGAAATTCAATCTGGAGGATAAAACTGCAAAAGCTGCTTATTCAAAGCTGGCAAAGGAACTGGGAGCCGATAATCTGATAAGTGTTGTTGAAAATCTGAACAAATCCATAGGTATTCCGTCGTTTATTTCAGAACTGATACCCGACGAAACGACATATTTGGAGGAACTTGAGGCCATGTCTGAAATGGCGCTGAATGACGGGTGCACAAAAACAAACCCGGTTATTCCCACCAGAGAACAGTTAAAAGAATTATTCATAAAAATATATAAAGCTCAGTCAAAATAAATTACAGCTTTTGGAGGTTACTGTGAAACTGATATGTTATTTATCCAATGGATATCCCACAATTGAATCAAGCGTTGCAATGGCCGAAAATTATATTCAGGCAGGCTGCGATATTATAGAGGTGGATTTTCCGTCCTCGGATCCCTATCTTGAGGGTGAATATATAGCCAACCGTATGAAGGAAGCTCTTGAAGCATGTAACGATTACAGCAAATATATGGACGGCATTATAAAGATTAAAAACAATCACCCTGATACAAAGTTCATACTTCTTTCATATGAGAATACTATTTTGGAAATAGGAGTTGAGAGGTTCATAAAATTCTGTGTGGACAATGATTTAATGGACCTTATCTATGTTGGAAGTCACAATGAAGAAGTAAAGAGCAGGCTTATTGAAAACGGGATAAAAATATCCTGCTACGTACAATACCATATGGACGAGAAGGAAATCCAATCAGCGCTTTTATCCAACGGTTTTGTTTATATGCAGGCCAAGCCTACTACAAATAATATTAATCCGCAATTCCCGACGCTGAAGCACTGCATTGACCATTTAAAGAAGCTGGGAATAAAAAGGGAGATATACTGCGGAGTGGGCATATATGCACCTGAAGACATACAAATGGCAAAGGATGCCGGCGCCGACGGGGTTTTCGTGGGAAGCACGGTACTTAAGCTTCATAATGATGTGCCTAAAATGAAAGAGACAATAGCATTGTTTAAAAAGACCTGTAATGAATAATTAAATTATTGGTTCTTCTTTTCGCTGTACCGATTAAAGAGGCTGTTGCAAAACAACAAGCAGGTTTTCTAAAGGGGCTGTCGCAATAGTTGTATGCGCGGCTCCTTTTTCACTGGGTAAATGGGTTCATTCAGGCTTTTCCTGTGGATAATATCCTTTATTTTATGAAAAAAAGCACACTTTAATAAGCCATTACTTCTAATAGCATTTTTTATGTTTTTATCTTTTTGAATTTTAAAAATTTATGCAGTTTCTTTTAATGGATAAAGGTGTGTATTGGTTCTACCTGATTGAATTTTATTGTGAAGCTTGTTTATGTTATGCGCGATTGCTAAAAGGATACTTTCAGCCAGGACATTTTTCTTGCCTTTGCTCAAAAATCTTCGAAATCCCATATCCTGCTTCAGTTCTCCAAATGATCCTTCAGCTTGAATACTGCGGTTCATCCTTAATTGACAGCCTTTATCGCTTAGAATTCTTTTCAGGTTTTCTTTTCGGTATTTATTGAACACTTTAGATGTTTCAAGACTTTTAACCCGCTCTTCTAATGGCGTTTTGCTGTTGTTTCCTTTTATACATAGGCTTTTGTACGAACAGTTGCTACAATCCTCACAGGTATATACGGTCTTTTGACTTTGGTAGCCTGTCTTGCTTTTTCTTCTAATAACATTACTCGCTATTAAACGTTTACCGTTTCTGCATATGTAAAAATCACCGTTTTCATGATATGCCGTATTATCTATAAGTCCGATATCTGCCTTGTATTTCTTCGTTTTTGATATTTCATAATTTGAAGGTTTGATGAATGATAGTTGTTCATTATCATCTAGATAGGTATAGTTTTCTTCGCTTTCATATCCTGCATCCGCTACTACCTTATCATATTTGAAATTAAGGTGTTGCTCCATTCTCTTTAAAAATGGAATAAGGGTCACGGTATCTGTGGGTTGAGGACCTATTGTAAGCCAGGTAATATATTCAGAATCCACTCCATGCTGCACATTATACCCTGCCTTGAGCTGCCCGTTACCCATGGCATCTTCCTTCATCCTCATAAATGTAGCATCATTATCCGTCTTGGAGAAACTGTTTCGGTCTCCGCAAATATGTATTTTTTGAGTATATTCCTTGAGCTTTTCAAGATATTCTTCCAATTTTTCAATAGACCTCTGTAGTGGAGATTTCCGCTTACCGCAGCCATGTACAAATTCAATACCTTCCTCAATTTTCAGGCTGTACAGCTTCTTGCGGAGTTTTTTGATGTTCTTCAACTTTACAACATTCCCATAAATCAGCTTTATGCCATACTGTTCTTCACATTGGGCAACAAAATCAGAAAGTTTTTCAAGCAGCTTTGCCTGATTTTTAGTGACTGCCTTTTTCCAGACAAAAGTATATTTATTTGCACAGGCTTCTATTTTAGTACCATCAATGAAGAGAGCATCTCCTGATATTTCTCTCAGGTCATACAGGAAGTTTGTCATCTCGGCCAGAATACTCTCAGCACACGGAGCTAAATGAAGGCTTCTGAACCTTGCAAAGGTTGAGTGGTCAGGTGAGGGTGCATCCTCAAGCAGATACATGAAATTAACATCACGTTTGCATGAAGTTTCCATTAAGCGAGATGAGTAGTTATGATTCATGTATGAGTACAGTACAATCTTCAGCATCTGACGTGGTGTTGCCTGCTTTTCCCTAATTCGGGAGTAAGTCGAATACAAATCTTTTAAATCCATCTCCTCAACAAATTGACTTAGCAAGCGAACAGAATCATTATCTGGGATTATACAATCTATATTTAACGGAAGTTTTAATTGATAAAATCTTTGGTTAATTGTATAATTTTTGTGTAAATTAATGTGTTTGGTCATACATTAATTTTACCATAAATCCCATTCTCCTAAGAGTTTGGGATTTATTTTATTATACGGAAAAGGAGCCGTACACTAATTGCTTAGTGCGACGGCCCCTTTATATCTTTAGTCTAAGGGAAGTATGTTCCTCACGAATTTTTAAGGAATTATTTCTCACTCCACGCAAGCAGACTTTTTCGGTTATTCTCACGTCTCCATTCCAAATGTCCATCTTAACCTATTATGAACTTCAAAACCTTCGCGGGCTTTGCATTAGGGTTTACAATAAATACCTGTTCTATAATTGCATCTATCGCATTGGTTTTATCAAGCCTTGAGACTTTTTCAAATACATCCTTGCCCCAAAAGCTTTCTGTTGTGCAGAACACAGTAGATGACCAACCGTATTCCTCACCAGTTTTAGAAACCTTCTGTTGCCTCCCGCACATAGTCAGATACATTTTCATTTGCAGCTCAACCAGCGCTCTGTCGAACTTGGATTTTTCCTCTTTTCCAAACCCCGCAAGCTGTTTGATGACATGCAGCGGCAGCGTTCCATTATCAGATACAACACTGTAAATGCGCTTAGCATAATTGCTGATTGTCCCGCCTGAATACTCTTCCTCAAAACTCATGCTGCTCCGGCGGGCAGCAATGAAATAAGGCACCCACTTCTTTGCAATGTAGCCGCTTTTGCCAAAAAACACTTTACTGTAGGATATGTCGCTTCGCTCGTTTAAGACACGCATCCGCCATTCCCATGGATCGGTTTCAGGGTCGCCGGTGTGCCATCTGACAGGTGTTTCATAAGGCGGCGGCTCATTCCAATTCCATGGTACTAACGAGAATATACCCCCGCTGTTCCCGCCGCCAAGGGCAAAACCCGCTTGCAGCAAACCGTCTACAAAATCAGCGTAATTCCTTATTTGTTTTATCTCCAACATCATCCCTCCCTGTTATTCCAAGCATAACAAAATGAAGATGACAACAGCTTGTCCTGTTCATTCATACGCTTTAATAATATTTTTTGCGGTATGGCGAATAGATTCCGCAATATCCTCCGGCTCCAGCACCTTGACCTTGCTGCCAAAGCCGAGCAGCCATGAACTCATGTAAGAGTCTTCCTCCAAATTTATTTGATACCAAAAGGATAATCTAAAAAATCTCCTGGCTGTAATATCAATACTTAATTATTTTGTCCTTTGTCACAGGATGTGCTCATGAATATTATAGCACATAAACAGGGCATAAGCCGCGTTCAGCTTACAGGAAAAGCAAATGTTTTCTTAAACTGGTTCATAGCCGGATTGCAGGATTTAAAAAATTGCCTTGCCTGTTTTTTAAATATGTGTTAAAATATAAAATCGTATGTGAAGAAAAACTTTTCACATAATAAAATATAAACATCCTTGCTCTGTACTCCTGTTACAGAGCCGTAAAGTCCGAGGGGAGGTGACCGGTAATGTTAAAGAAGTATGAAACTATCTTTATAATCAATTCAGAGGTTGGAGAGGAATCCACAAAAGCCCTGGTTGAAAAATTTAAGACTATGCTCGAAACTTCAGCTCAGCTCGAAAGCATTGACGAGTGGGGTAAGAGAAAGTTGGCGTATGAGATTGATGACAAGAACGAAGGTTATTACGTGCTTGCTAATTTTTCATCAGAGCCCAATTTTCCTGCTGAATTAGAAAGAGTGTATAAAATCACTGAAGGAATTCTTAAATATATCGTAATAGCTAAGGATTAATTGTTGATTGTCAAGTGAGGCTTGCTTTATTAAAAGTATTTTTCACGTTTCGATAACAAGTGCTTTTATTACTATTGACTACGTGATCCGTGCTTTAGCACGCCGCGCGTAAAGGGAAGGTTAGTATGAACAAAGTTGTATTGATGGGTAGACTTACTAAAGATCCTGATCTGAGATACACCAGTGGAAACAATACTGCTGTCGCAAGTTTTTCCATTGCTGTAAACAGACGTGCTACTGCAAAGGAAGGTCAGCCCCAGGCTGATTTCATAAATATCGTAGCATGGAACAAAACTGCTGAATTTTGTGGGAAGTATTTCACAAAGGGAATGCAGGTAGCCATCGTTGGAAGGCTTCAGACCAGAACCTGGGATGACAACGAAGGTAAACGTCATTATGTTACTGAAGTAGTAGCAGACGAAACCTACTTTGCCGACAGCAAGAGGGGCGGAGAAGGCGGAGCTGGAGGTCCGGCACCAAGAACCTATTCCGAAAATCCTGCATCATCGGGAGATGGCTTCTATCCAATGGATGAGGATGATGAGCTTCCTTTCTAAACGGAAGACAGAGTCCATGACAGTGAATTAATTGAACGAATTATAAATGACAATCAGTACCGTGTGATGGTACATGAAAGGAGGATTTTCAAATGCCAGGACCAAAGAGAGATAACAGAAGAAACGATAGAGATTCTTATGATAAGGGCGAAGGTAAAGGCGGCATGAGAATGAGAAGAGCCAAGAAAAAAGTTTGCTCATTCTGTGTTGATAAGGCTACTGATATAGATTACAAGGATGTTGCCAAGATCAGAAAGTATGTTTCTGAAAGAGGTAAGATTCTTCCCAGAAGAATATCAGGAAATTGCGCTAAGCACCAGCGTCAGTTGACAGTTGCTGTGAAGAGAGCAAGACATATTGCTTTACTTCCATATACTGCGGAATAAGGATTATAAAGGCCGGATTACCGGCGTAATTAGAGAAAATATAATTTTCAATAGAAAACCCGCTGATCGTTTGATGCAGCGGGTTTTTCGTTTCTCAATCAATCAGGATATCAGATCCCTGGAAGAGTATTTCTGCCGGAATTGACCCGGGGTATCCCCGATCCGTTTTTTAAAGACCTTGTAAAAGTGGCGTTCGTTCATGAACCCGGATGCCGTTGCAACATGCTTTATACCGGCATTTTTATTGCTTAAAAGCAGTTCGATGCTTTTACTTAAACGAACACAGTCCAGAAAATAAAGAAAAGTTGTATTCAGTTCGTTCTGGAAAAGGGAACATATATAATTCGGATTAAGATCAAAGGCTGCACCGATTTGTTCAAGGGATATATCAATGGTGAAATGCGAATATATATATTCGGTTATTTTCCGGAATTTGTCGGAACAGCCCAGGGCATTGTTCAAAACCTTATAAATTGAAAGATCATATAGACCGGCGCTAAGAGAGGTATCTCCAGAGCCTGACAGTTCACTTTCCACTTTAAGTATGATGGTTTTAAACTCATCTTTATTGATTGGCTTTAATAAATAGTCATTTACCTTGTAACGGAGGGCCTGCCTCACAAAATCAAACCTTTCATATCCAGTTAAAATGACAAAGTGTTTACAGTACTGTTTTTCCTGAGCCTCCTTTATCAAGTCAAGACCGTTCATGCAAGGCATATCTATATCGGTAATAAGCAGATCGGTCCCCTTGCTGCCTAATATTTTCAGGGCATCAACCGCATTGAAGGCCGTAGTAATGTGGCAGTTCTCAATGTTAAATTGATTAATAATTGCCGTGAGGCCTTTTACAATCATTACATCATCGTCTACAATCAAAAAATCCAAATCAATCCCCCCTGATATTTGAGATTATGATAGTGCATACAGTACCTCGCAGTTCACCATTTTCTATAATTAAACCCGAATGTTCTCCAAAGAAAGATTTAATCCTCTCGTTTACATTTGCAATTCCTATGCTGCTTTTTAGTGCATTTAATTCAGTATCGGTTTCAATACCCATCAGAACGTTATTGATTTTCAACTGGCGTTCGGGAGGAATTCCCGGACCATTATCGGCTATGGATATTACAATATTCCTATCGTCTTCATAGACTCTGACATTAACCACCAGAGTGGAATTAACACCGACAATACCGTGGTGGATGCAGTTTTCCACAAGCGGCTGTAAAATAAAGCCGGGACAGCTCAGATCATCTATCCTGCAGTCTGTTTGTATGGAATATTCCAGTCGCTTTCCCATACTGGCTTTGTATATTTCAAGGTAGTTCCTGACATTTTCAATTTCATTTTTAAGCTGGGTGACATCTTTGTTGGAGGAAATATTGTATCTCAAAAAACGTCCCAGATTGTACAGGATATCGGCCACATCAGGGGTGCCGTTTGCCTCCGCCATCATGCGTACGGTTTCAAGAGAATTATAAATAAAATGTGGTTTTATCTGTGCCTGCAGAGCATGGAAATCCGCTTCCTTCTTTTTGAGAGTGACAATATTCAAGCTGTTTACCAGATCACTGATACGCAAGATCATGTTGTTATAGGATTTGATAAGGAACCCTACTTCATCGGCATAACCTTCTGTTGTGTAAACATGCAGGTAGTCGTAATCAATTTTCTGGAGATGGCCAGTGAATTTTATTATCCTTCTGATGACCGAGGATATTATCATGTAATAAATAAAAGTCAGGAAGACAAGTGAAATCATAAGAGGAAGCAGGATGCCGAACATATTTCTGGTTTTTAACACTTGAGATTTAGGTGTTATGGAAATGATTTTACCGTTTAATTCACTTATATCCAGTATATTTATAAATAAATCTTTATGCCTGTTGTCCAGGTAATCGGTTATAATCGGTGGGGATTCTGCCGGTTGCCCGGTATATATTTGAACGCTGTGATTCCGTATTGTAAGCCATTTGTCTTCATAATTGAACAGCACTGTTTTTTCGTCATTAACAGAGAAAATATCCAGCATGTTGGAGGCTTCAATTGTAATGCTCAGGGCACCTATGCTTTTGCTGAAACTGGAATTGAACAGTGCCTTTTCATATGTAAACAAGGGTGTTTTCGAATCACCCTCCAGCTTCCAGCTGCCTTTGTACGTGGGAAGAGGAGTGTTGGAAGCCATATTTCGGGTGTCAAGGTAAATAATGTCCGAACTCAGCGGAACAAGAGGCTTACGGTAGGAAAATACCGTGATTTCCTTTATATCACGGATGCTGGTATGTATATATGAAAACAAGGGCCGGATACCGTTCAGATAACCATATATTTCATCTCCCTTTGAGGAATATCTCCCGGTGAGGTAACCGGACAGGGGCTGACTGTTCTGAAACAGCTGATATACCACCGAGATCTGGGAGGTCTGTTCTTTAAGATTTGCATAGGATTGTTCAAGGAGCTTCTGTTCATCGGCACAGTACCTGTCACCGATATTTTTGGTTTCCTGCTGGATATAGATAAAACTGAATATTAACGTAGGGATCAAAACAACAATTACATAACCTGAGACCATCTTTTTCCACAAGGTCAGATTCATATATGCGTGCCATACGATATGAAATACTTTTTTCACGGCAGGAATGGCCATATCAATCAATCCTTTGCAAGAAAATAATTTAGTCGATTATAACAAAATTAAACGAATAACTCAATAAGGTGACCTTAATTTTGGACATAAACTTGAAGTATGAACAGTATTTTTCCCGGGACAAAAGCTGTATTCTTTAGTTGTGAAATAATACCCTCTATTGACAATGTACAATACGTTTTTGAGTGGTCAATTTGCCCTGCGGCTGCGTTAAAGTCGCTTGCAAGGCACAAAGCCTTACTGCACGCCGTTTGCCTTACCGCAAGCCAAATTACCTCACTCAAAAATCACAGACCTCGCACCGAGATATTTTGGCAATTTTCGAGGAGGATGGACGCAGCCTTGCTGACGCAAGGCAAGGACGACGACAAAGAAAAGTGGCAAAATAGCCGGCGTGAGGCGTGTTATACATTGTCAATAAAGGGTATTAAAACAGAACTTAAAAATGCCGATTTATTGTAAAGGGAAGTCAAAACTATGGAGGATTCACGGATGGATATACGGCGGG
>JAEWJR010000008.1:0-45009 GCA_023386445.1 Bacillota bacterium
ACCCCATGTAGACTACATGGTTGATAGGTCAGGAGTGTAAGCATAGTAATGTGTTAAGCTGACTGATACTAATAGGTCGAGGGTTTGACCCAAAGAAAACAGGTATTCAAAAGTAGAAGGTCTTAACCAGACAATGAGAGCTTCACATCTTCTTAGAAGAATAACATTAATCAGTTCTGAAGGTACAAAGTACCTAATAATTTTCTGGTGGAAATGACGAGATGGCCACACCCGTTCCCATACCGAACACGGCAGTTAAGCATCTCAGTGCTGATAATACTTGGCTGGAAACGGCCCGGGAAAGTAAGTCTCTGCCAGATTTATATTCCTCAATAGCTCAGTCGGTAGAGCATGCGGCTGTTAACCGCAGGGTCGTAGGTTCAAGTCCTACTTGAGGAGCCAAAGAGTAGATTCTTTATAGAATCTACTCTTTTTTTGCGTTCGTAATATTGATGCAACCCAGAGGGTGGTTATTCCAAAAATTACAACATATTATTCCGATGGGTATTGACAGAATTAAATCTAAATGTTAGAATTCACAAATATAGTAAACATATATGAATAATAAAGCTATGGAGAGTAAAGCGAGGTATAATGATGATTCTATGTGAAGGGCCATAAAAAAAGAGCCATAAAAATGAAAATAATAGGGATACGAGAACCGGAAACAAATTTCGTGTGTACTAAATTAGTTGAGTACTAAAATCTTTCATATCAAGAAATTTAAATTGTGCACACGGCCATATGAATAATATAAAAGAGGTGTAATTTATGAAAAAGAAAACCATTGGACTTACGGCTCTGGTGTTGAGTGCAATATTAGTTTTAAGCACATCCTGTACATTGGGTGGAACCCAAAATGCGTCATCATCTTCCGCCGGGGTTTCGACTCAAGCGGTAAAGCTGACAGACTCGAAGGTTGAATTGATAAAAGCAACCGACCCGGGCAAAAGCCCGGATACTGCGAACAAACGTACTGACACATTTGTTGCGACAATTCACGAACCAGGCGGAGTGTTCCTGCCTTATTTTTATGACAATGGCTGGGACGGAAATGCAGTGCAGCCGATTTTTTCCTCTCTTGTAACGGTTGACGACAATGGAAACCCTATTCCGGACCTTGCAGAAAAATGGGAAATTTCTTCAGATAATTTGACTTATACATATTATCTGAGACCCAACTTGAAATTCAGTGATGGTTCCCCTTTGACAGCAGATGATGTGGCTTTTACGCTAACACTGCTCAACGATCCCGCATATGCAGCAGGAAATGTGGACTTTTCCAACATAGCAATCAAAGGAACGGACGAATATAAGAATGGAAACGCAACCTCTATTTCCGGTATCAAGGTAATTAACCCGACAACCATTCAGATCACAACTGAAAAGCTCAATCCGCTAAGTCTCACGACGCTGGGCGGATCAGTAATTTCCAAGGCCTACTACGGCAAGGGTTACCAGAAGGGAAAGCTTGATTACCTGAAGGAATTGTATGCAAAGCCCATGGGTGATGGTCCCTACCAGCTTGACCAGTACATAAACGGACAGGAAATCCGCTATAATGCCAATGCGAACTATTATGGAGGCAAGCCTTCAATTGAACACCTGATTTTTAAGGTAACCTCCACAAGTACGGCACTTCAGTCATTCCAGACCGGACAGACCGATTTGGACAGTTTCTCAACCGATCAGGATACACTCGAACAATTGAAAGCACTTGGCTTTGCCAATATACGTATCAGGACAATCCCGGATTTCGGAATCATATATGTCAATAACAAGAAGCCGTATCTGAAGGATACTGCAGCGCGACAGGCATTATATTACGGTCTTGACCGCCAAAAGATCATTGACGTTAAATACAATGGCTATGGTGAGGTTGCAAATGTATTTGCGGCTCCGACACTCTGGTCCTATACCGAGGACGGTGTAACAAAGTATAATTACGATCCTGACAAGGCAAAACAGCTGCTGGAAGGTCTGGGCTGGAAAGCCGGTTCTGACGGAATCCTTCAGAAGGAGGGTCAGAAGCTGAAACTCTCCTACCTGACCACAAAGCCAGATGACCCGATTATTCCAATTGCAAAGGAAAGCTATAAATCCATCGGTATCGATTTTGTACCGGAAGTACTGGATGCAAACACTATGTTTGACCGTTTGAACAAAGGCGATTATGACCTGCTCTCAGTGCGAACCAATGGACTGATCGATCCGAATGATCCTGTTTATGAATTTTCCTCCACAGATCCGAACGTGAATCCTTCCGGATATTCCAATCCAACAGTGACGCAGTTGATAAAGGAAGGTATCAGTACATCGGATAAAGCAAAAAGGCAGGCTATTTACACAAAACTGTATCAAGAGCTGAGCAATGATCCGCCTGTTATACTGATTGACTACCGCAAGAGCATCTCCGCATGGAACGACAGGATAATCGGCGGCGAGAAATATACAACAGGTGCTTCAGACGTAGCCATTCAGCTTACCAAGCTGAAAATAAGGTAAGCCGTCTTTTACACCATAACTATACTAAATAGAACTCACTTGAAATGTCCGGCAACCCCGGACATTTCAGAGCACTATTCAAACAACTGCTGAACGCTCTCCACACGCCGAGGTGAGCGTTCAGCGCTATGAAAGGCGGTTGACCATGAGAAAATATATTCTGCGGCGGTTTTTGCAGATGATTCCCATTCTGTTTGGGATATCTCTGCTCATTTTTTTCCTGTTTGCCCTTATGCCAGGCGATTATTTTTCGTCGAACCGAAGACTGAGCCCACAGCGTCTGGTAGAACTCCGGGCTTTGTATGGGATGAATAAACCGCTTATCGTGCGGTATTTCATCTGGTTGAAAAACATATTCCATGGTGACTTCGGTTTTTCTCTCCAACACATGCAACCCGTGACAACGCTGATTAACCAGTACATATGGAATTCCTTTATAGTCGCCCTGGCTACGCTCTTTTTCACATGGACTATCGCACTGGTGATTGGAATCTACTCAGCGACAAAACAGTATTCAATTTTTGACAGGCTGGTAACGCTGGGTGTATTCGCATCCCTATCCGTACCGTCATTTTTTATAGGTCTTTTGCTGATAAAGTTATTCGGGGTCGATCTTCAAATTCTTCCTATCGGCGGTATGATCGATACGGGGAGTACCACGACCGGCCTTGCATATGTGCTGGAGGTTTTACGCCATATGATCCTGCCCATCGCAGTTTTAACATTTTTAAGTGTTGGATCATTGACCAGGTACTTCCGCACCGGCATGCTGGAAGTACTCCGGATGGATTTCATCCGCACGGCCCGGGCAAAGGGGTTGAAAGAGCGTACGGTTATATTCAGGCATGCATTACGGAATGCTATTTTGCCAGCTATAACGTTGTTGGCGTTTGAATTGCCAGGACTGTTTTCCGGAGCAATAATTACTGAGCAGATTTTCAGCTGGCCCGGAATCGGCCGGATTCAGCTGGATGCTTTAAGTGCCCGGGACTACCCCGTATTGATGACATTGACCATGCTTTTGGCTTTCCTGACTATTCTGGGGAATTTTCTGGCCGATGTTCTATACGCAGCGGCAGATCCGCGCATCCGGCTGACGAAGAAGGAGGGAGGCTGACATGACTATACTAATAAATAAAACTTCTTCGGACCGTAAGCGTTCGAAGTCCATATGGGAACAGTCCTTCCGCAGGTTGTTCAAAAACCGGAGCGCTGTGTTCAGCGCCTGTATCCTCGGGTTTATGTTTCTGTTCAGTTTCGTGGGACCATTGCTTTCACCATATTCCTCCAATGGGATTGATGTTACGGTGATGAAGCATCCGCCGGATTTGGCGCACTGGCTCGGTACAGATGTATACGGACGTGATGTGCTGACGCGTCTGATGCTTGCCGGACGGATTTCGCTGACAGTGGGCCTTGCGTCCATGGTACTTTCACTGCTGCTGGGATCACTGCTCGGCGCTGTCTCGGGTTATTATGGAGGGATTGTGGATAGTGTTATCATGCGTATTGCGGACATTCTGATGTCCATCCCGAGCCTTCCGCTGCTGATCATAATTGCGGCCATGCTTTCGGAGTTCAAAGTTCCTACTGACTACCGGTTGTACATTGTAATGCTTATGCTGAGCCTGGTCGGTTGGCCAGGACTGGCACGGCTGATCAGAGGGCAGATTCTGTCTTTACGGGAACAAATGTACATGAAAGCGGCAGATGTATTGGGGCTGGGCACACGCCGGAAGATTTTCCGCCATCTGCTGCCGAACACCTTCCCTCTGTTGATTGTCGTCGCAACATTGAGCACGGCCTCCGGCATACTGAGCGAATCAACACTCAGCTTCCTCGGACTTGGAGTAGTAGAGCCCACGTCGTCGTGGGGGAATATGATAACTATTGCGAACAATCTGATAGATTTTCAGAAGCACCCCTGGCTCTGGATTCCACCCGGGGCTGCGATATTCATTACCGTTGTTGCCATCAATGTGCTGGGTGATGCGGTGCGTGACGTATTGGATCCAAAAATGAAAGGAAGGTAATGTATGGAGGAACCAATTATTACCGTCAGCAATCTGCAGACTTTTTTTCATGTGGAGGGACGGGTTAGTAAAGCGGTTGACAAGGTCAGCTTCTCCGTGCCAAAGGGAAAGGTTGTCTGCATTGTGGGTGAGTCAGGCTGCGGAAAAAGTGTTACCGCTCTTTCCCTTCTTCGACTGGTCGATTTTCCAGGGCGGATTGCCGACGGCGAAATTCTATTTCACAACAGAGATATTTTGAAAATGAATAACAAGGAAATTCATAATTTACGCGGGGACAAAATTTCGATGATATTTCAGGAGCCAATGACATCTTTAAATCCGGTGTTCACAATTGGAAGGCAGATTTCGGAAACCATTCTGGAGCATACCCTTTGTGACAGGAAAGAATCCTGGGAAAAGGGTGTGGAGCTGATCAAAAAAGTGGGACTCCCGCGAGCCGAGAAAATTATGGATTCATACCCGCACGAGTTAAGCGGCGGAATGCTGCAGCGCGTGATGATCGCCATAGCGCTGAGCTGCGAGCCGGAGCTGCTGATTGCAGATGAGCCTACGACTGCACTGGATGTTACCATTCAGGCGCAGGTACTGGACCTGCTGCGCCAACTCCGTGATGAATCCGATATGTCCATCCTGTTTATAACCCACGACCTTGGCGTCGTGGCTGAGATTGCTGACTATGTTATCGTCATGTATGCCGGAAGGATTATTGAGGAAGCGCCTGTAATCGAACTGTTTCGAAATCCCAGACATCCATACACCTGCGGGCTTTTAAAATCAAGACCTGTAATCGGACAGCGCCGTGACAGACTATATTCCGTAAAAGGACAGGTGCCGGATCTGTCGGAGCTGCCACAGGGCTGCTATTTTGCAGACCGCTGTGAAAGCTGCATGGAAACCTGCCGCCAGGAATATCCAGAGTCTGTTTCAGACGCGGACGGGCATAAAACGGCCTGCCTGCTGTATAAGGAGGGAGTTGTCAATGGATCGACCACTGCTGAAAATTAATGATTTAAAAAAATATTTTCCTGTTAAGGGTGGTTTCTTCGGAAGGCCTACGGGGTGGGTACGGGCTGTGGACGGTGTAAGCTTTGAGATTTTTCGAGGAGAGGCCTTCGGATTGGTGGGCGAGTCCGGAAGCGGTAAGACGACCCTCGGCCAAACCGTTCTGCGCATGCATGAGAAAACTTCCGGGCAGGTTATGTTTGACGGCCTGGAGGTTTACTCGCTTCCTCCAAAGGAATTCCATAAGACTCATACCAGGATGCAATATATTTTTCAGGACCCCTACAGTTCGCTTAATCCCCGTATCCGTATTGGCGACGCCATCGCGGAGCCGCTGCTTGCACATGGATTGGCCACCAGGGCTGAAGTCGGAGAACGGGTAGAAAATATCCTGACCCAATGCGGTTTGGCAGCAAGGTTTATGGACCGGTATCCCCATGAATTTTCGGGCGGACAGCGTCAGAGGATTGTTATCGCACGAGCTATGGCGCTGAACCCGGAATTTATTGTGGCGGATGAACCTGTTTCCTCTCTGGATGTTTCTATTCAGGCTCAGATCATCAACCTGTTCAGTGACCTGCAGGAGGAACGGAAACTCACTTATTTGTTTATTTCGCATGATCTGGGGATAGTAGAGCACCTCTGTTCCCGGATTGCAATTATGTATCTTGGCTCGGTGGTAGAGCTGGCAGCAAGGAGCGAACTGTTTTCCAATCCCATTCACCCGTATACAAGGGCGTTACTGTCTGCTGTACCTGTTCCGGACCCTGAACGGAAACGTAATCGGATTGTGCTGAACGGTGACATCCCCAGCCCGGAAAAGCCGCCTTCGGGATGCAGATTTCATACCAGATGTCCGTTTGCGAAGGATATCTGCAGAGAAAAGGTTCCGGAATTCAGGGAGGCTAAAGAAGGTCATCAGGTTGCCTGCCATCTTTTTTAAGTTGACATCTTAAATTAATTAACAGTTTGATTTTTTTTCTTTCATTAGGTATAATCACTATTGTATGTTAATATTGATTTCTACATATAAAAACCGTACTAATCAGTTATACTATTTAATGAAAAAAATAATTCTTAGGATGGGGTACTTATGAAAAAGAAAACAAAAATCTCCCTGGTAATATCAGTTTTATTAATTGTTTTGATGCTTACTTCCTGTACAGCATTAACCGGAAACAACAATGATGGCAAAGTAAGCGGAATAAGTGCAAGCTCATCGGGAACAGCACAACAAAGTCAGTCATCAGCAACTCAATCATCAGAACAAACCGCTGCAACCTCAACACAAACTGCAAACACAACTACAGAGCCTTCAAATACAACTGCTGAAGAGCAAAAGCCTCAGTCTTCAAATGGATTACAGCTTTCACCAAGCATTGAGAATGTTAAAGTTAGGGCTGTCTATTTAACAGGACCTTCAGCCGGATCCTCCGACAGGGTGGACAAGATAATAGACCTGGCAAAAAAAACAGAACTGAATTCAGTTGTAGTTGACGTTAAAGAGGACGGTTCCCTGAATTATGAATCAGGACTGGATGTAGTAAAGAAATTTGGCAAGCAAACCAAATATTATAATCCGGAAAAACTTATTAAAAAGTTTCATGATAACGGTGTTTATGTTATAGGCCGTATAGTGACGTTTAAAGATCCGACCCTCGCTAAAAACAGGGCAGATCTGGCTATTAAAAATTCCAAGGGCTCACTGTGGCTGGAAAACGGAAAGACTCCGTGGACTAATCCTTATAATGAGGAAGTTTGGGATTATAATATAGCAATAGCTAAAGAGGCCATTTCAAAAGGCTTTGACGAAATACAATTTGATTATGTAAGATTTCCAACAGGAAAAAAGTCAGATTTTAATTATGGAACTAATGTACCTGACAAAGCTGCTGCTATAAATGGTTTTCTTGCAAAAGCAAATAAAGTGCTGCATGAAGAGGCCAAAGTACCGGTATCGGCCGATGTATTTGCTATTATAGTTGAGAGCAAGCCTGACGGAGAAAGTATCGGACAAAGAATTACTGAGGTTGGTAAGGATATTTACTGTATCAGCCCAATGATTTATCCGTCACATTACGCCAACGATGCTAAAAAGGGAATCATGGCTAACGGCGTAGGACAGAAGATAAACGGTATTGTATTTACAAAACCCGATCTCGAGCCATATAAGGTAATGTATAATGCTCTTGTCTCAACAAAAGCCAAAATAGCTGCTACTGAGAACTATAAGGCTAAGGTAAGGCCTTATTTGCAGGCGTTTACAGCAAAATATCTGCCAAACGGTTATTATCAGACATATGGACCTCAGCAGGTAAAAGAACAGATCAAGGCTGTATATGATGCCGGCTATGAAGAGTGGATCTTATGGGATCCAAGCAATAAATACCAGGAATCATATTTCAATCCTGAAAAATAATAAACGGGAAAGTAATAATAGAAAATTATATAGAAAAAATAAAAGCAGGATGGCTAAACGTTATCCTGTTTTTTGTGTTTTTAATATGCACATTTTCTTCATCCGGTATGACTTATATATATGGTGGTCTGTAACACTTAGAAGTCACTATCCTGCAAAAATTTTCCTTGCCGGCAATATACGTTTTAGATGTTACAGACCACTAGTACTTATTTACTATATAAAATAAAGCAGTAAATTATTGAAAAAAATTTTGGGTAATGATACAATATATTGTGCAAATGCTTTTAATGAAACACAAAATATAGATATTGGAAGGGGATTTTAATGAAACTTTCTGAAAATGCAATTAAAGTACTGGAGAAAAGATATTTGGAAAGAGACGAGAACGGAAACCTGATCGAAGATGTGGAAGACATGTTTAAACGTGTAGCAAAAGCAATTGCATCAGCAGACGAAAAATATACTGACAAAGCCGGTATTGACAAGATAGAGACACAATTTTATGAAATGATGGCAAACCTTGAGTTTTTGCCGAATTCGCCAACTTTAATGAATGCAGGAAGACCTTTGGGGCAGCTCAGTGCATGCTTTGTGCTGCCTGTGGAAGATACTATGGAGGGCATATTTGAATCTATAAAAAATGCTGCATTAATACATAAAAGCGGCGGAGGGACAGGCTTTAGTTTTTCCAGGCTCCGTCCCTAAGGTTCAGCAGTTAATTCCACAGGAGGAGTGGCAAGCGGGCCTATAAGTTTTATGAAGGTTTTCAACGCTGCCACTGAGGCCGTGAAGCAGGGCGGAACCCGTCGTGGTGCCAATATGGGTATTCTCAGAGTGGATCATCCTGATATTATGGAGTTTATTACGTGTAAAAAGGATAATAATGAAATTACTAATTTTAACCTTAGCGTGGGCATTACTGAAGAGTTTATGAAGGCTGTCGAATATAATCTTGAATACGAACTTATAGAACCAAAGACTAAAATGCCGGTTGGAAAACTTAATGCTAAAAAAGTCTTTGATTTGATAGTCGAAATGGCCTGGAAGAATGGAGAACCGGGGATAATTTTTCTGGACAGGCTGAACAGGGACAATGTTACTCCAAAACTTGGTGAAATTGAAAGTACCAACCCGTGCGGAGAGCAGCCTCTGCTCCCGTATGAAGCCTGTAACCTTGGGTCAATCAACCTCTATAATATGCTTAATGAAGAAAAGAATGCTTTGAATTTTGATAAATTGGCGCAAACTGTGAAAAAGGCCGTTCACTTTTTGGACAATGTTATTGAAGTCAATAAATATCCGTTGGCAGAAATTGATAATATGACACGTGGTACAAGAAAGATAGGTCTTGGTATCATGGGATGGGCTGATATGCTTTGTGCTCTGCAGATACCCTATAACTCACAGAAAGCTATAGATATGGCTGATAAGGTTATGGGATTCATTCAGGATAATGCTCAGCAGGCTTCGCAGGAATTAGCCGAACAAAAGGGTGTTTTTCCATATTATGATGACAGTGTCTTTGCAAAGAAGGGTTTAAAACTGAGAAATGCCACAACTACAACAATAGCTCCAACGGGCACACTCAGCCTTATAGCTGGTGTTTCCAGCGGTATCGAACCTATTTTTGCGATTTCATACATTCGAAATGTTATGGATAATAACGAACTTGTTGAAGTTAATCCAGTATTTAAATATGCTGCAGTCAAAGGCGATTTTTATTCGGATGACCTAATGAAGCAAATTGCGAAGTCCGGTACTGTAAAATATATGGAGGAGATTCCAAAGGAAGTCCGCCATATTTTTGTAACGGCTCATGATGTAAGACCAGAATGGCATGTTAAAATGCAGGCCGCTTTTCAAAGGCATACTGACAATGCTGTTTCTAAAACGGTTAATTTAAGCCATGATGCCACTACCGATGACGTAAGAGAAGTATTTACATTGGCATACAAGGCCCAATGCAAGGGTGTGACAATATACCGGGACGGGAGCCGTGATTTGCAGGTTCTCAACATTGGTAAGGTTCAGGGCAAGGAGGCTTCAGACAACCAGCCGTTACCTGCCGGTGACAATGTTTATTGCGATTCCTGTAATGATATTTCAAAGAGAGCTGCAGGTATTGAGCCAAGACCAAGACCGGATATAACTACCGGTTTTACCGAGAAGGTAAGGATCGGCTGCGGAAATCTTTATATAACGGTTAACTACGATGAAAATGGAATATGTGAAGTATTTACAAATACAGGACGTGCAGGAGGCTGTCCTTCGCAATCCGAAGCCACAAGCAGGCTGGTTTCAGTTGCACTGCGTTCAGGAATGGATGTAAAATCCATAGTAGAACAGCTGAAAGGTATCAGATGTCCTTCAACAATCCGACAGAAAGGCCTTAATGTATTATCCTGTCCGGATGCTATCGGGAGACTGATTGAGAAAGTTGCCAAAATTCACAGCAGCAAGGACGAGGATGGAGGCAATGATTTTACCACCCAGGAATACAGCATTGTCCAAAGGCCAAACTCATCCGGCAGCGGTGAAACCGTATGCGCCTCAGATTGTAATGTGTGTACCTTGAAAGAGGTGTGTTCAGCTCCAGGAACAGACTTGGACGAATACGACCTGGGAGGCGCATGCCCTGAATGCGGTAAGACAGTAGAACATGAGGGCGGCTGTGTTATTTGCAGGAACTGCGGCTATAGTAAGTGCGGGTGATACCTTCCTATATTATAAACCTCGAGAGCGCTGATACAAGCGGAGTTTAACAAAAATGACCGGGAAATAATTTTTGTGATCTAGAATTAAATCAAGTTAAATTTGATTTAATTCTAGATTTGAATGAACTATTTATAATGATTGGCATAAAAGGCTTCCTTCAAAAAGGGAGTCTTCTTATGCTGTGTTTTATGTAAACTACAATTAGAAATGTTTTATTGGATTATTTTAGTATTATGATATTGATAGATACCATTATCAATGTTAATGTCAAAGAAACATTTCTTTAATGTCCCATTCAGAACCAAATGCCGAATCTCGAATGATAATGCCTCTTTGATCAAGTTTTGATTTTAACTCATCTGATAATTCAAAATTTCTATTGAGTTTAGCCTCTTGTCTTAGATCCATTAATTCTTTAACTTCTTTCATATTAATATTATTAAGCTTAATATATTTTTCTTTCATTTCCAAGATAAATGCTTCAGGTTCCTCTATGAAAATACCTAATAAATTTGCAACTATTAAAATGTTTTTATATATTTTTTTTAGCGTTGTAAGTTTGTGAAGAGGATTCTCATTAGCATTATTTAATAAGGCATTTGAGTACTTAAATACTTGCAGAAAGTTTGAAACTGCTAAAGCTGTATTGAAGCTATCGTTAATAGCCGCAACGAAAGACCCATTAATGCCGTCAACTATTTCTGGTTTGATAATTCTACCATGAAGAGCAATGTGCTCATTTAACTCACTGTTCTCATTTGCAAAGTCCATAATCCTAACTAAAGTTTGATAAAAATAGTAAAGTCTCTTTTCTGAAGCTATAATGTCATCAGCTGTCAGTGTTTCTAAACCTTTTGAAGAGTTTGAAAGGATACTAAACTTTAGAACTTCCGAGTGATATTTTGATAATAATTCTTTTGATTCTAGAATATTACCCAAGGACGCGCTTGCTTCTTCAAAATTAATAATAGATCCGTTAGAATATATTTTATATTCATATCCGTGTATACGTGCTAATTTTTGCTTGCAACTATCTGATTTGCTAAATTCATTTGAACTCATATAATAATTCTCCTTATAAAACTCTATTTTTTGATTATAACATAAAAAATATTACGCCTTGATAAATCTTTTTGTATAATTTACTAAAATCATGTAGAATTGTTATAAAGTTTAGCTTGAATGGGGTAAGATAATAGTTGAAATATATTTTAAAAAGGGGAATAGAATGAAAAACCATAAAATAATTGTCCAATTTGATGGAAGTAGATATAAAGGTTGGCAAAAGCTTAAAGATAATGATCTATCAATTCAGGAAAAAATTGAAACAGTACTTTCTAAGATGACTGAAGAAGAAATTCAAGTAATTGGTTGTGGAAGGACAGATGCTGGTACTCATGCTGAAAATTATGTAGCCAATTTTCATACAAATTCAAATAGATCACCAAAACTTATATTAAACTATTTTTATGAATTTTTACCTGAGGATATTGTTGTAAAATCAGTTGAAGAAGTTCATGAAAGATTTCACGCACAACACCATGCGAAATCAAAAACTTATGTATATAGTATTACTAAAGGGAAATTTAGAAATGTATTCAATAGAAAATATTCATTTCATTCAGTAGAAAAGCTTGATCTTATTCAAATGAGAAATGCAGCTGAATATTTGGTTGGAATGCATGATTTTCAAAGCTTTACGAGCTTGAAAGAGGGCTCAAAATCCACAATAAGAACTATAAATTCCTTAGATATTATTGAAAATGGTATGGTGATTGAGATTGTAATAAATTGCAATGACTTTTTATTGCACATGGCAAGGTTGATTGTTGGAACTCTTTTAGAAGTTGGCAAGAGTAAAATAAAAGCAACAGATGTTCAAAAGATATTAGATGATAAAAAATACACCGAAGCTGTACCAATCGCTCAACCAAAGGGTCTGTGCTTAAGAGCCGTTCAATACAGCTCTGAAGTGGAAATTTAAATATTAATTTAATAAATTTCTATGATAAACCATAATAATGAGAAAAAACTATTACTTATGGAATCCGGACCTCGAAATGTAAACTGAAACAAGTGTACATAAAAACTCCTATTTCCAATATGTGAACTTTCAAGGGTAATATCGGAGTTTCCCAGTAGATCCTTGCATGTTCTCTTTTATGAAAACCTTATGCTGTGCGTGTTCTAAAGAAAATAGCTTATAAAAGTGCATTAGCCGCAAAGTAATTACAACAGTTGCAAATAAAATAATGAAAATAGCCATATAAAGCTTATTTATAGGCAATTTCGCAAAAATCATATTATATAAAATGAAAAGCAGGAGAGAATTTTTAATCTATCCTGCTTTTCTCAATTAACTGTTCCTTTTTGTATGTGTCCAGCTTTTTTATTTGTTTTTCTCTTTTTAGAGCTGAGATCGGTCACTCAATTAATGGGCAGCTTCCTATCGGATTATATATTTAGAGAAGGCATGTCAAGTGTAACTCCTTGTGGCTCTTGATATGCCACTTTTTGTTTACTCAGGATGCAGGCCGTATTTTCTTGCCATTATTAACTAAATATTACATTATTTTACTAAGAGAGGTTGACAAATATTATTTTATTGTATTATAGTAGTATATAATACAATAAATGGTAGAAAAAGGATAAAAAGTAAATATGCAGATATAAGGGGGAAATAGTGAAAAAGTTCAGTTTTGTTATTCCTACGTATAATAAAGGCCAGATTCTCCGTAATACGCTTGAATCTATAAATAATCAGAAGGGTTTTGAACGAAAGGATTACGAAGTAATCATTATAGATGATGGGTCAAGTAACTATGAGATTGAATCAATTAAAGATATGACAAGAAATTTTGAATTGAAATACATTTATCTTGACAGGACGCCGGAGTCTTGCCGCTCCAGAACAAGGAATGAAGGGTGGAAGCATGCTGATGGGGATATAGTTATATTTCTTGATGCTGATACATTGGTAAGTGAAAATATGCTGGAAGAAACCAACAGGTATTTCATGCAGGACATGGATATTGTCCTTATTTCAGGTGTTTTGTATACCAATGAAAAAGTAAGCTTTGATGATGTAAAGAGCGGTCAAATTTTTAAAAGTTATACTTTTAATAAAGACAGATTTGATATTATGGAGCATAGGCATATCATATTCAGCAAAAATTCCTATAATGCATATTCTATAAATATGCCGTACCTGCTTAACTATTCAGTAAATATTGCGGTTTCGAAAAGATCAATTGAGAAAGTGGGAGGGTTTGATGAAAACTTTAAGGGTTGGGGAGGTGAAGATAACGAGTTTGGCTATAGGCTTTATAAATCAGGAATAAATACACTGATAAATAGTAAAATACATTCCGTTCATCAGTTTCACGGAAATAATAATGATTATTCGACTTTAAAGAAAAAAAATGATGATCGTGATAAAAATATAGATTATTTTTCAAAAAAGCATCCCGAATTGAAAAATATAATGAACATATTCAGAAATCTGGATACAAAGGAAAGAGAGAATTTTTATAAGATTTTTGAGCTTTCTCCTAAATGTGAAAATATTCAGAAGCACTTGATTAAGTTTGTAGATAGTAGCATGCTTGAAGACATAAAGTTTTCTATCAATGAGCTTTCCAAAAAAGAAGAAAATGAGATTATAATAGAAGATTATTTGGAAAATACCGATTTGGACATATATATTCAACTATTAAGAAGAACAAAAGGGATAGTCAGATATTACCCAATGTCAAAAAAAATTGATTATGAAGCAGCAAGAGAATACGAAAGAACTTATGGGAATATTTCATAGTAATATCATATAACAGCTCTGCTTTTAAAATAAGAGGAGGTTGCCACAAATTGGAGCTGCTAAAAGGGGGACAGACATGGAGAACAGGTTACAAAAGTTGAAAGAAAACCTCTTTAAAAGTTATTATATAAAAAAAGAATGGTGGGGTGATGATTTATCGATTTTTGATGATAATTCATTATTCAAGGATATACCCATTGTCATAAGGAAGGCGATAGCAATTGAGAAGGTATGCCGTGAAATGCCTATTTCGCTAAATCATGCTGGACTGATTGTAGGCAAACCCACAATGGCCTCAGTCGGTTATGGACATATGTTTCCACGTTATGAGACCTCTGAAGAAGAGGAAAAGGCTTCAAAGTATAATTTGAGCCGTAAGTCTGTATGGGGACATCACAATCCCAATTACTCTAAAATTCTCAAAAAAGGTTTAAATTCAATAATAGAGGAAGCAACTGAATATTATAATCAAGTTCCTGATAATCAAGTTGAAACCAGGAATTGGTATGAGGCTGTTATTATATCCTTAAAAAGTGCTGAAATTTTGTCCAGAAGATATGTAGATCTTCTCGAAAAAGAGGCGGAAGAAGCGGATACACAAGAGCGGAAACAAGAACTGCTTAACATAGCGAAAATATGTTCAAAAGTTCCAATGAATCCAGCCGCCCATTTCCATGAAGCATTGCAGAGTGTTTGGTTTATACATGTAATTTTACATAGTACTCTTAATTACACTTCTATGGGAAGAATGGATCAGTATTTATGGCCTTATTATAAAAAGGATATTGAGCATGGAATTATTACAAAAGAGTACGCTAAAGAATTATTGGGATCATTCTTGATTAAGTTTAATGAACGAGTCCAGCTAAATAATGAGCATATTGAAAATCACATTACATATGGCGATTGGTCACAAGGAGGGAATTTGGATCAACTCCATCATACGATCTCCAATGAAGTAGATTTTAATTATGGACAAACTGCTAACAGCTGGCTTCAAAATTGTATACTTTCTGGAATAACTCCTGGGGGGGATGATGGAACAAATGATCTTACTTATTTGATTATGGAATTGATGAATGAACTGGAACTCACAAACCCTATGGTATCAATCAGATTACATAAAAACTCGCCAAAGGAGCTTTTGAAGACAACAGCAAGTATTCTGGCTGATGGAGGTGCTCAGCCAACAATATTTAACGATGACATATTGATTCCAGGTTTAGTAGAATATCTTGGTATACCTGAAATTGATGCACGTGACTATAGCAATGACGGGTGCTGGGAAACATTGCCTCAAGGAAGAACACAATCGGCCTTTGGGCATGTTGAAACGCTTTTATGCCTTGAAAGCCTTTTAAACAGAGGGAAATCCTTAGTTGTAAATGGTAGTACTATTGCTTCCGATTTTGGTGAACCCTCGCAATATGAAACTTTCGATGCTTTTTTTAGTGCTTTTAAAGCACAGTTAAAAGAAAGCCTGGATAGGCTGCTTGAAAATAAGGTAAAGTATTATGAGCAAGTAAATCATATTGCACCGGATCCTTTTTTATCAGGCATTTTAGATGATTGTCTGAAAAATGGGAAAGACATAACTCAAAAAGGAGCGCGGTATATTATTTATGCTCCTTTATTAACAGGATTATCTCATTGTGTGGATTCCATTGCAGCAATTAAGCATTTGGTTTATGAAAAAAAAATGCTTTCGATGGAGAAACTTGTGGATATATTGAGGAATAACTGGAAGGACCAAGAAATGCTCAGGCAATATGTTCAAAACAAAGTACCCAAGTATGGAAATGATGATGATTATGCGGATAGCATTTGCGTTGATATACTTAAAGCTTATTGTGACTATTGCAATGATTGGAACAATAAGCTTGATTGGCTGATTGTATCTCCTGGAGTAGGCACGTTTGAGAATTATGCAAGGATGGGATACCTTTGCGGTGCTTCAGCTGACGGCCGGCTTTCTCAACAGTCCCTTGCGTCAAATTATTCACCTTCATTTGGAATGGACAAGGATGGGCCTACTTCAGTTATCAGGTCATCTACAAAATTCAATCTTAAACGCTTAAATAACGGTTGCCCTGTAGACCTTAGAATTGAAATCAGCAAATCCGACAGAAAAAAAAGTATCGAGATTCTTGAAGCGTTTATTAAGTCCTTTATAGATACTGGAGGAAATATCCTCACTATTACTTCTGTAAGTACGGAGACTCTGAGGGCTGCACAAAAGGAACCGGAGAAATATGCATCACTTAGGGTAAGATTGGGAGGCTTGACAGCCTATTTTGTACAACTCTGTGAGCAGCAGCAAAATGAATATATCAGGAGGACGGAGCATGTGTTCTGAAAATAGCTCACACTCTAGAGATTGTAATGCTATAAAAGATAGAAGCAATATATTACAAAGTCAGCAAAAAAAATCAGGTTTGATTTTTGATATTCAAAAATTTGCTCTTAATGACGGACCTGGCATAAGAACTCTTGTGTTAATGAAAGGCTGCCCGCTCAGGTGTGAGTGGTGTGGCAATCCTGAATCACAAAAAACCTGTCCTGAGATCATTTATTATTCCGAAAAATGTTTGAACTGTAATAGGTGTATAGATGTATGTAACCATAAGGAAGCGGCGGAAAGCGGACTACCCAACAATGATAAGTATTGCATCGGCTGTGGAAAATGTGCAGACGCCTGTTATCCTCAAGCCCGACAGTTAGTGGGCAAATGGATAGATAAAGAGGGATTGTTGGAAATTGTGAAGAAGGACAGGGCTTTCTATCTGCAATCCAATGGCGGCGTTACTATAGGCGGTGGAGAACCAACTATGCAGAGTCGCTTTTTATCTGATTTTTTAAAGGAATGTAAGGCTATTAGTATAAATACGGCCATAGAAACTTGTGGTTACTCATCCTGGAAAAAAATGAAATCTGTTCTGGATTACACTGACTTGCTCCTATTTGATATCAAGCACATAGATTCAGAAAAACATAAGAAGTATACCGGCGTAGAAAATGAGTTGATTATAAGAAATGCTATAAAGGCTGTAGATTATGTTAATGAAATGATCGTACGTTTACCGTTGATCCCCGGTTTTAACGATTCATATGAAGACTTGAATCTAATTGGAGAATTTGTCCGCCAAAAGCTACCAGGAATAAAGAGAGTTGACATATTGCCCTATCATTCTGTTGGAGAATCAAAATCCATGAGATTGGGAAGAGAGTATGGCCTAAAGGGGTTAAGAACTTTGGCAAAGGAAGAGGTTTGTAAGAGTAAAGAAATTCTTGAGGCATATACATTTGATGTTAAGGTAATAAATTAACCAAATATTAGTGACATTATATAATATATATATGAAAGGAATGACAGTTAAATGAATAAACTTATTTTAAATGATTCTGCTTATGATTATAAGACTTATGGCGATCCCGGATTACCTTCTTTGTTAATAATGCCATCATGGTATTTATTTAATAATAATCAATGGCTATTTCAAATTGAATATTTAAAAAATTTCTATCATCTTGTAGTCTTCTCACCAGCCGATGCTCAAAATAGGAGCCGGATTGAAGAAGAAGCAATTCATCAGCCTGAAAGTATTGGAGAGAAGGCAATTCATCTACTGGATCATCTAAAAATCGATAAAGTATACTTGCTTGGATTCTATATGAGTTGTGCATATGCATTGTATCTGGCTAATAAAATTCCTGATCGCGTGTCTAAGATAATATTAATTAATAACCCTTATGATCTGACAGATGAAACTGTTCCGGAAATTAATTATAAAATGTTATTTCAAAGATATGATGGATGGAAAAAGTGGGCGATAGAACACCCTGATACGGACGATCATATTAAAGGCAGGTTCTTTTATGAAAAGGTACTGAATGAGTTTAAATTAAGTCCGGTAAGTAAAGGAATTATTGGATGCAGTAAAATTATTAATATTAGCTTTCTTGAAGGAGCAACATCAGAGCCGTTTCAATTGCCGCAAATAAACGCATATGCTTTGGCTGAAAATATCGCTTGCCCTGTATGCCTGATTCATGGAGAATTGGACGATAGTATTATTTCAGAGAGTTATAAAGCTATTTGTGAATTAAAGCAAAATTTTAAATATGCAATCATTGAGAATACAGCGCATATGCCACATTTTTTTAGTCCTGTAAAAGTCAACTTACTGCTTGATAGTTTTTTGAAAGATAGAATTTCTAACAAAAATTTAACAAAAAGAAAGGCAGAGAAAAAGATATATAATGCACTATATATTCCCAGTCCTATCGGTCTGGGGCATGTGCAGCGGGATCTTGCCCTAGTAAGGGAATTGCGGAAACAGGCCGATATTTCTGTAGAATGGCTAATACCTCAGGGACCAGCCAGATATGTATTGGAAACGGCAGGGGAAAAAGTCACTCCATATAGCGATGAACTTCAAAGTGTATTATCAACAATGGTAGAATCTTCGAAGAATCATGAAATGAACTTTTTTGAAAAATGGCGAAAATCAGAAGGAATCCGAGTCGCTAATTTTATGACCTTTTTAAAAGCCGTTGATGATAATAAATACGATTTATGGATCGGTGACGAAGCTTGGGAAGTTGACCATTATCTTCATGTGAACCCAAAAATGAAAACTGCTCCTTTTATATTTTTAACAGATTTTATTGGATGGCTTCCGATTGACAAAAGTCAGAATTCATCTGAAGCACTTATAGCAAGAAAATATAATTTTGAAATGATGAAATTGGTTGAAGAAAATCCTAAAGTGAGAGATAAGGCTTTTTATATAGGCCATTATTTTGATATTATTGATGAGAGATTCGGTTATCAATTGCCTTACATATCCGATTGGGCAAGAGACTATTTTAGTGAAGCGGGCTATCTTTATTCTTTTAATCCCAAGGATAATGATATAGAATTATATAGAGAATTAGGATTGGAATATGGACAAAAATTTATTATTGTTTCTGTTGGTGGTACAATTGTCGGAGAAAGCCTGGTTAAGAAAGCTATAAGAGCTTGGCCGCATGTTTATAGGCAAAAACCGGATTTGCACTGCGTTATCGTATTAGGTCCCTCAATTAATTTGGATACTTCAGATATTAAAATTCCTAATCTAATAATAAAAAGGTATATAAAAGATTTACATAGATATTTTGCTATAACAGAACTGGGAATTGTACAGGGAGGATTAGGCACGACTATGGAATTAGCCATACATAAACAACCATTTCTTTATTTCCCATTGAAAGACCACTGTGAACAGATGTATCACGTAGATAGCAGGTTGAAGAAATATAAATCCGGAAAGCGTTTGGATTGGGATACTACAGACGAATTTAGCCTGGCAGAACATATATTGGATAATTTGAATAGAGATACAAGCTGTTATTATGATCATAATATTGACAATGTTAAAAAAACAGCTTCATTGATTTTGGATGTAATATAATGTTTCAATGCATCAGGTCAAACATCCAGGTGAGGGGGATATATTTGTATAATTGTATAATATTTGATATTGATGGAACTATTATTGATACTGAAAAAGCAGTAATAAGTTCTTTGCAAAGGTTATTAAAAGCGGAAATGGGAAAAGAATACTCAGCGGATGAATTATCTTTTGTGCTGGGTATCCCAGGGACCATAGCATTGCAGAGATTGAATGTTTCAGATATTTATAACGCAAATCAAAAATGGAATGAATATATAAAAGATTATTATGGTTATATATCTGTTTTTCCCGGTTTAGAAGACATTATAAAGAAAATTCATAGTAAAAAAATAAAAACCGGTATAGTAACATCCAAAACTAAGCAAGAACTGATTGAAGATTTTTACCCATTTGGGCTGCAGGGTTATTTTGATTATATAGTTTGTGCTGATGACACAAAAAGGCATAAGCCTGAACCTGAACCTATATTGAAATGTATAGAACTCATAAAAGCAGATCCTTGTGAAATAGTTTATATTGGTGATACTATTTACGACATGCAATGCGCAGATAGGGCAGGAATTGATTTCGCACTTGCTTTATGGGGAACAAAAAGTCCAGGTTTAAATGCAAAAATAAAATTACGTCATCCTATAGAAATATTAGATGTTATACATAGTTAGAACTTCAACCCGTAATATTGCCGTATAACAATTTAACCAAATGTGTTCACCGAAGTAATACATTTATACTAGGGCTTACAGCTATATATTTTGGGGGAAATAACATGCTGATATTTGCTTTAATCTCATTTTCTATTATCAGGGGGCTTCATGCAATAATTACCAAAGGTGCGCAAAAAAATTATGTTAATGGATTTGCAGAAGCTTTATATATGACTATTATATATGCATTATTACAGTTTATCTTTTTACTTGTGATGCCACCTTATTCAATGTTAAACTTTGAGACAGAAATGATTTTTAACCCTTTACTATTTGCAATATTTTCGACAATTGGCTTTGTTCTATATCTTACAGCTTTAAGAAAGGGACCTACCTCACTGACCAATGTTATAAATAACTTTTTGATGCTTGTGCCTATAGCAGCAGGGTTATTATTGTGGAATGAAGTTATTAAACCCTTTGAAGTTATTGGTTTAATGCTGGTTATTGTTATCATGTTTCTATTTAATCAGAATTCCTACAATGAGGGCGAGATTTCTAAAAAAATCACTCCGGAATGGATTTTTTTAGCCATAGGGGGAGCTTTTTTCAGCGGTATTGCAGTAATATTCACAAAACAGCATTCTCTGACATACAGCTATGCGTTGAAAGAATATTTGATACTGCTTAATATTTTTACTTTCCTGCTAGGCCTACCTTATGTCATATGGGCAATTAAAAAGAAAAAAATCGTTTTAAAGTTTGATATACGGTTTCTTATGTATGTATCTGCCGCTGCAATAATTCAAAATATCGGTAACATTATATATACTTTTTATGCAGGCAAGCTTAACTCGGTTTTATTTTTTCCGCTAATGAGTATATTAGGGATTATTTCAGTAGTAATTATGAGTAGGCTGATATTAAAAGAAAAAATTTCAGTAAAGGCTTATATCGGAATAGGTTTAAGTTTTGCAGCAATATATCTTTTAAACTTATAGAAGTATGAAAGGCCAGTTAGAGCAAATAATAGAAAAAAGATAAAAGTATATAAAATCCAGAAATACCGATTGTATTGGTGTTTCTGGATTTATTTGTATGGTGGATGGTAATCTTTATTACAGATACATACAGAAACAATGATTTTGATAGAAAGTTGGAGTTTATCGAAATTTATGATAATATTGAGAAATAAACCTATAAGTAACCGCTTTGTAAATATAGACGCAATACTGCTGTCTACAGCTATTTGTGGACATAGAGGTTGGGAACGTTTTGAAAATATAAATATTTGGCATTTAGAAGAAACTATCACTCTTCTTATTTTGGATCCAAGAAAAGAAAAAACGGAAAAGGTCGTTTTTATTTCAACAGAAATTGGATTCTGAAAATAAATTATTGATATATTTGTGTGGAGTTCGACATTCAACTTATCTTATTGTACCATGTGGAGAGTGTGGTGTTGATGACAAGAAAAAATGG
The DNA here is from genome assembly GCA_023386445.1 of Bacillota bacterium. Lineage (GTDB taxonomy): Bacteria > Bacillota > Clostridia > Acetivibrionales > DSM-1351 > Ruminiclostridium. The sequence goes on from JAEWJR010000008.1 coordinate 22,077, forward strand.
TAAAAATTAAAAAATAGGAGATTAACTCAAGGCATGAAAAAAATTACAGCAAGCGATTTTCTGGCTCTAGGATTATATGCATTTGCAGGGTTTGGACTGGAAGTTTTACTTTCTATGGTACTTCCTAATTTATTAGGTATTAAAAGTTCAGAATATTCCACTATTCACCATTGTATCCATTGGGTACTCACTTGTGTTTTATGGGGATCAATAACTGTTTTTCTTTTACACCTTTCAAAAACTAAGTATTCTTTTGATATATTGAAAAATAATCATGTTATAACACCCAAAAGATGGTTAATCGCAATTATAATAACAGTTGTCTCAATAATGATTACAACCATTGTATGTAAAGGCTTTAAACCTGTTACAGAATACAATGGGTTGGTAAAATTTATTTTTCAAAATATTTACTATTTGTTTGAAGCTGCATTAATTGTATTAACAATTATATTTGGTCAAAGGTTTGGAGAGGTTATAACAAAAAAAGATAATCTACCATGGGGAGGCCTGTTTTTGGCTATGACTTGGGGCTTAGTACATATTTTGCTGCAAGATTTGCATACAGGGATTTACACTTTTATAATGGCTATTTTATATGGAATTGTTTATGTGGCATTAAACAAAAACACCAAATACTCATATATTCTAATTACGCTCATGTTTATATTATAAGTATTTGCTACATCACTGGATATTTGAAAGGGGCTTTGCTTAAGAGAGGTTCTATGCTAAGCTGTAGTGAGCGGCTCTGTACTTTTTAGCAAATATGAAATAACTATTTAAATTATAATATGAAAAGGAAAGTGTGAACTATGTTAATACCATCCAATCTTGTGAATGAACAATTTGATGATCGTTATTTTGATGTGGTGGACGCGCTGAATGAAGCACAGCAGATCTATTTCAGGAATAATAATTTAATAGAGCGGATTACTATGGGGATAGAAGCCAGAACCCCTTTTATCATTGGTGAAACAGGTTTTGGTGCTGGTCGTGTGGTAGTAGCGCTTATGGAGTTTATTAAAAAAAGTGGTTTGAAAAATATTTCTATAGAATATAACTCAGTTGAACTGTACCCTTTGAGCCCTGAGAGAATGCTCGATATCCTAAATGGATTTAAAGATCGAGTTGGTGAGGAGATCGATACACTTGTGGAAACATATCGAAGTATTGATATCACCGTGGCAGGTTGGCATTCAGCGAAAATACAGAAGTCATTTGGAACGATTGAGCTGAATCTTTGGATAGGAGAAGCACTTGAAATGGTTAAATCTTTGGAGAAATCCTGTGATGTCTGGTTTCTCGATGGACATAGTCCCAAAAAGAACCCTTCAATTTGGCGACCTGAGTTGCTTATGGCAATCGGCGAAAAGACAAAACAGGGAGGTACATGTTCCACTTTTACTGTGGCAGGAGATGTAAAAAGTGCCCTCATAGAAGCAGGGTTTATACTTAATAAATATCCTGGATGCGGCGGAAAGAAACATGTTCTGCAAGGAGTAAAATATTGATTTAACCTTATAATAAGGTTTTGGCGAGGACTCTCTGCTAATTTATCAAAGCTTTGTTAATTCATCATCTATTAGAGAGAAAAACTCTCTAATAGTATCACGATCTTCTTGACTACCATATAAATTGACACTTAATGTCATCTTATTGTTAAAACTGCTTATAGCCATTTGAAAATGTGGACGGTATTTAATTGATCCACAAATATAAGCATTTGAAATAAGAGAGCCTTCGAATACTAACTTTTTTGAGTCAATGATTCCAATGTTCGTCATGCATATATTGGGATTTTTTAATGAATGCTTTAGAATTTTATAAGGAAGGCTGCCTTTACAAAACCTAAATAATGTGTCTAATTTTAAGAAGGTATTTAGACCTAAGTAATTCCTTTTTTTATTTTTCATTTCATTACTTATTTTTTCTAAAGTCTGAGAGAAACTCTCCTCCTGATAAACACAGGAATTTATAATTACAGTTGAAGAAAGATTAGTAAGCGAATTTAAGTTTTTATCTTTTAAATGTCTTCTCATGTCGATCATAATTGGTATACCAAAGAATTCTCCGTCGATTTTTAATATTCTTGACAGAACTCTAAAATATGCAGTAAGCATTACATCATTTACAGTTACCTTGTTTATTTTACAAAAATTCCGGATTTGTGTATACCTTTCAGTTGATACCTCGTGAGTCAGTATAAAAGGTAAAATACTCTCATTTCTGCTCATTGGAAATTTGTGGTCGCTGCTTTGATTGTTATCTTTTTTGTTGAATAAGAGGATTTTGATTTTATCTATTAAACTTAATTCTGAAATGACATGCTTAAAGCCCCTGTCACCATCAATGACATATTCAGGCTTATAGTCTGAATCTATAAGAAGTCGTGAGTATATTTCCGATAAAAGATAAGCACATTGCTTTATTCCCGCGCCATCAGTAATCATATGGTTAATTACGATTGACAGTGAATCGCTTTCTGATCGCAGCAAGCAAATTTTAATCTGCGGGCCAAACTCTTCATCTGTTTTGGAAAAAGTAAAGGCTTCAAAGCCTTTAAAACTTTCTACAACATAAAAATACTCTGATATATGTATTTCGCCGGAATCCTCCCAAAATGAACTACTGTTGTTGAGTTTATAAACCCTTGATAATATAGGTACAGTATTAATCAATATTTCAACAGCTTTTTTCATGGCAATAACATCAACCTTTTTCTCAAATTTGATTACACAATGTACTTGGTGATCGTTAAAGCCTGTCGTATTATATAAATATTGTAAATAATCAAAAATTTCAGCTTTGTGCTTCATATAAAATAACCCTCATTTCATTTATTGCTTAATGTAGTATGCCGCAAAGTAAAAAGTATTACTTAATACATAATATATTCAAGTTTAATAATTTTGTCAACAAATTTCTACTTAAGTATGCAAATTGACAAGTAAAAAGCTTTAATTTATACTTTCAATGACGGGGTGATAAGATGAAGGATGAATCCGAGTTCAAAAAAAAGATTCCAATGAGGGAACTTGAAAAATTAACTAATATGACTCGAGCCACAATTAATTTTTATATTAAAGAGGGCATTTTGCCAGTACCTCAAAAATCCGCGAAGAATATGGCATACTATGATGAAGACTTAATAGAGAAATTAAAGGTTATTGAAAAAATGAGAAATGCTGATTTTACGTTGAATCAAATAAAGAGATTGGTAAACTACGATACAAATACAATAAATGGTTTTGGTCTGCAGATACTTGAGTCTGTAAATAAATTGCTGCCATATGGCATTGATCAAAACCTGGTCAGCATATGGCAAATCAAAGAAATTGGTTTTAGTGACGAAAATATAAAAGAACTGATTGATCTCCGCATAATTATCTCGACAGACAAGAGTAATACAATGTTTCCGGCCTATAGCATGACAGTCTGCAAATTTGTTAAATACTTTATTGATCTGGGTGTACCGCTGACTGTAGCAAAGGATATCGTGACAAAGCTTAAAGAACTGGCTGATATTGAAAAGAATGCCTTTATAAATTATATAAGAACTCCCATGCTTGACAGCAACTTATCCCAGGACGAACAAAAACAGGAAGTTCAGAAATGTGTTGAAAATATAAATGGTTTGCTGCCTATATTACATTTGCAGTTAATAAAGTTGCCTAACGAAGTCTTTGGGAAATATTAACACAGAAAATACTACATTTACAGTAAAGCTTCCGCAATAAGAAAATCTTAAGAAGTTCATAAGATGGAATTCCAACTTAGCCCCTTATTCTGTGTTTAAATAATATTAACACCAATAAGGAGTTGTTTTATTATGGTACGAAAAGTAAAAAAGAAAAAGTCAGGAATACACGTATTTGTTGTATTTCTGTTGATGACTGTCATTGCTGCTTTTGTTTACAAATCCATCATTGTTCCAGGAAACCGCCAAATCTTTAAGAAAGAATATGACGAAACCTCGGCATATCCTTTCTTAAAGATAAAACCCTATTCTTCAGAGGATAGCACAACACTGGTACCTCCGCCAAAAAAAGAACCAATTCCCAATGTTTCTATATCTTTGGACAAGCTGAACAGTCTTAATGCGATTCTGATCCGTTTAAAAGATCATACCATACTGATGCAGAAAAGTAGTGAAGTAAAAATCTATCCTGCTTCTTTAACTAAAATGATGACGGCAATTGTTGCAATAGAAAAATTACCTGATCTGAAAGAAGAAATCAAACTTACTAATTCTACGTTTCAGGGGTTGTACGAAGTAGGCGCATCAATGGCAGGTTTCCAACCGGGTGAGCAGGTCAGGGCAATCGATCTGTTATACGGAGTAATGCTGCCGAGCGGTGCGGAGTGCTGTATTGGACTTGCTAATAAAATAGCGGGATCAGAGCAGAATTTTGTAAAAATAATGAATCAAAAGGCGGCAGAACTTGGTATGGAAAACACCCATTTTGAAAATGCGACCGGACTTCACAATGAAAACCACTACACAACGGTCGAAGATTTGGCTATTCTTCTAAGCTATGCTTTGCAAAATGATACTTTTCAGGACATTTTTACTTCATCTCGCCATTCCACACCACCTACGAATAAGCATACTGATGGGATAACCTTTAATAGCACCATGTTTGAAAAACTCAACAATAAAAACTTTATTGGCGGCGAAATTTTAGGAGGAAAAACTGGATATACTGACGTGGCAGGTCTGTGTCTCGCGAGTCTCGCCAAAGTGGATAATCAAGAATATGTTTTGGTTACAGCCGGAGCGAAAGGAGATAGCCACTCGGAACAGTTTAATATTACCGATGCAATAGCCGTATACAGCAGCATAGGAAAATAACAAGTTTTTCGTATGAAACCAAGTCGAAGCTTCTATATGAAAATACAGGCTTTGCTATGAAATACCTGGGAAAAAGGTGTTTAATCTGTCAGAGAATAAGTAGCGAGAAATGAAAATGGAGGTATTATGAATAAACAGGAGCGAATTAAAACAGTCTTTTTATTTGGTGTTTTCATTTGTTATATACTTTTGCTAATTAAAATATTTTTCTTATCAAGAATTTCGCTTTTGGAGCTATTTAATAGTCCAAGGACTTTATTTGGTTCAATCAATCTCATTCCATTTTATAGTATAACGGAATATATAACTACCAGTTCTATTAATATAAAACGATTTGCTTTTAGTAATGTGGTTGGCAATATAGTTATTTTTATTCCCCTTGGTGTATATTTGTCATTATTTAAAAAAGATAATAGAGCAATAACCAATCTGTTGTTTATATTTATAGTGAGTTTATTTGTTGAAATTATTCAGGGGCTTTTAGGCATCGGAATATCAGACATTGATGATGTAATTTTAAATTGTTTGGGTGGATGGATTGGTATTTTAGGGTATAAATTTTCATTCTTTATATTGCGAGATGAGAAAACAGTACATACTGCAATCACAATAATATCTGCTATCATAGGATTACCGGTTATATTATATTTATTATTCATGGTGAGAATGAGATTCTGAATATCTTTATTGCATATTAAAGTTCTGTTCATGAAGGAGATGCAGCTTGGCTGAAAAGCGGACTTCCCATCCCTATAGAAATAATTAAAAATAATAAAAAAAGCAACTTACTAATCCACTGCGGTGGATATTTTGAATTTAAAAAAACTTTAGCATCCAGTTATTAGTTTTTTTATATTCCTTCACTGCTCATTGAAATTTAATAATAGTTCAGCTTTTGCCCGTAATCTGCCTGATTAGGGACTTTTAATATCTATATGTAAGGTGTTGGGGAACAAATAGAATAAACTATATATCTTCATAAATACAATCCGGATTTTGCGGAGATTAGCCGGAAATAATTCTATAAAATAAGAGATCAATTAACCCAGTTAATGGCGGTGTTATCATTAAGCTCAATAAAAAGAGCTAATCAACAGAATATAATAATAATTAATGGATAAACTAACCAATTATAGATTGTGTATTGTTATGACCACCTCCGGTGGGGTTTCATGGATTTATAAAAAATTTAAAACAATATAGGTAGAGGAAGATTAAATGAAAATATTACTGGTTTATCCGCTGTTTCCAAAAACTTTTTGGAGCTTTGATTACGCATTAGGTTTCATTTCAAAAAAGGCAAGCATGCCGCCATTAGGCTTGATAACAATTGCCTCAATGCTTCCTGATAGCTGGGAAATGCGACTTGTGGACATGAATGTTACAAAGCAATTAAAGGATGAAGAAATTCTTTGGGCAGATTATGTTTTCATAAGTGCTATGGAGATTCAAAAAGCGTCTGCCCGAGAGGTTATTCAACGCTGTAAGATCCTGGGTGTAAAGACTGTTGCAGGTGGGCCGATGTTTTCCCTTGATTCGGAATTCGATGCTGATCATATACTAAAGGGTGAGGGTGAATTAACTATCAAGGCATTTATTAGTGATTTGGAAGACGGAATTTATACGCATGTTTATCATTCTGAGGAATGGGCCGATCTTTCGAAAACACCTGTTCCATCATGGGAACTTGTGGATATTAAAAAATATGCATGTTTAAACATTCAATATTCTCGGGGCTGCCCTTTTAGCTGTGACTTTTGCAACATTACTACACTTTTTGGGCATGTTCCCCGTACAAAGACACCAGAGCAGTTAATAAGAGAGCTTGAAATAATCTATAATACCGGTTGGAGGGGAGCTATCTTTTTCGTAGATGATAATTTTATAGGTAACCGTAAAAAAATAAAAGAAGAAATTTTACCCAGGTTAATCCAGTGGATGGAAAACAAAAAGTTTCCATTTACTTTTATTACTGAGGCTTCTATCAATCTTGCCGATGATGAGGTATTAATGCAACTCATGGCTAAAGCTGGGTTCAATACCGTGTTTGTAGGAATTGAAACTGTAAGTGAGTTAAGCCTTGTAGAATGCAACAAGCTGCAAAATAAAAACCGTGACTTGGTACAATGTGTAAAAAGAATTCAATCCTTTGGAATTGAGGTGCAGGGTGGCTTTATTGTTGGTTTTGACAGTGACAGCCCAAATATATTTAATGAAATGATTCGGTTCATACAAGAAAGCGGAATCGTAACTGCAATGGTTGGTCTGCTTAATGCTCCTAAAGGAACAAAGCTATATCAACGCCTGATGGGTGAAGGAAGAATTTCTTCTGATTTTTCCGGTTGTAATACTGATATATCAATAAATTTTACTCCGAAAATGAACGAAAGAACTTTAAAAGAGGGCTATAAAAGCATTGTAAATACTATTTATGCTCCGAGCCATTATTATGGCAGGGTGAAGAATTTTCTAAAGGATTATAGCCCCGCCAACCTTAGCAGGCAGCATATCAGCTTTAACGAAATCAGAGCTTTTATCAAGGCTAATCTGCAGCTGGGTTTATTAGAAAGAGAAAGAAAATACTATTGGAAGCTTTTTTTCTGGTCTTTATTCAAAAGGCCCAAAGTGTTTCCGTTAGTAATTAAATTTTCAATTTATGGTTTCCATTTCAGAAAGATATTTGAACAGAATACTGCTACTTAAGAGGATATATAAACCTGATATGCGATAATTTGATAATTAAAAGCCCTGGTTTTAATTTTACTGTTGCTTATTAGAAGAGCTTGCAGCAACTTCTTCATTTGTTTTGATAATCTCTGAAGACTCTCCGGATACTGTCATTTTATTATCTGAGGCCTTGGGAGTATCTCGCTTAATAATTATTATTCCATAAACAATAGTAACTGCTGCAATAATAAATGGTATTACTGCAGAAAGCAGATGAGGGACGTATTTTGAAATTAATCCGTCTTCAAGTATCATGTTGAATGATGTACGTGCAAGTACTGCTGCTCCGATATAAATAACTATTGGATATCTTTTCATGAGTTTAATAACTATCTGGCTGCAAAAGAAGATTATAGGGATATTAAAGACCAATCCGAACATAATAAGCCAGATATCCCCCCTGGCAGCAGACGCAATTGCAAGCACATTATCAAGGCTCATGGATAAATCAGCTATTACGATGGTTGCAACTGCTGCTAAGAACTTTTGGGATTGTTTTACATTATCGCATCTCTCTTCTTGCTGAGGCTTGATCAAATCCCACGTTATTTTAACAAGAAGTAAGCCTCCGATAAGTTTAAGAGGCAGCCACTGTATAGACATGACCAGAGTAAGAACGCATGCAAAAAATATTCTCAGCAATACAGCAAAAGTAATACCCAGTAAATTTGCCTTTTTTGCATAATCCTCTGATAATCTTCTAGTCGCCAGGGCTATTACACCCACATTATCACCGCATAAAACAAGATCAAGCAACATTATTTGTAATAGGCCTAAAATAAAAATAAGTACTTCATTCATAGTAGAATCTATTATCTCCCTATATGATTAATTTTGTTTGTTAGAAATCCAAATACCTTGTCCTTTATCATTGTATCCAACATTAAAAAATATTACTACAATAATGCCACTTGTCAAGATATTTATGTTAAGCACATAACAAAAAATGTATAATTGCAATCACATCAATAATAAATCAGTCTAGATGATATAGTTTAATATTACAATTTTGTAACTTATGTAATGATAATAAGTTGTAAAATATCAGTAATGTGTAATGGAGTTTTACTGCTATTACGAATTTTTTAAATTATGAGAAAGAAATAGGGAAATGAAAAATGAAAAATGTAAAAGTCATATGTTTTTTATTGCTTATTATATTATTCCTTTTGGTCTCTACTATTTTGAATAAGCCTGAAAATACCAAATCAAAAATAGATAACTTATTAGTTAGTAAAATTAATACAAATGATATTGTAAATAGAATCAATGAAAAGCCCATAGAGGTTGTTAATAGTACCCTAAATGAGTATGGTATTGAAATAAAAAATGGCATTCTAAACGATACTGGGAAAAAAGCGGGAATAATTTCTGCACATCTCTATCATTTTAAACTTCAATATAGTTCAAAGAATATTGATTTGATCGAGATGGTATTTCCTGCAACCGGATTGAGTTATCTTGTTTTTGAAGAGGATAAAAGTAATATAACTTTTATGGGAAGCATTAATTTGTCAGGCAGGAATCTTAATTATGAACCTAATTTCAGGATAGAAGAAGATGTTAATTCAAAAAAAGCATGGATTGTATTTAAGGAACTTAATGCCTATGGTACAGGCATTATTGAATTTGATGACGTATGGTATGGAATAAGAAATGATTCTATATATGAAGATTTAAGATATATTACTCAAGAAAATGATTGGGAGTCACCAAATCAACTTGCATATATAACAATAAATGGAAAAGTTTCTGAAATAAAACCATTTTATCTCTTAACAGATTCTCCAGATAGGTTTTATATAGATGTCAATTATGAAATAAAATTTACAAATAGCAATGCGAACGAGTTAGAAAATCCAGATGATGCTTTTCTATTTTCTGCTAATAGAAAAGTGCGTTATATATGGAATAACCAAGAAGAATGTTTTAGGATAGATAAAGAAAACTCGGAAAGTGAAGAGGTTCTCTTTGATTTTAATAAAAGAAACCTGCTAAAAAATTATAGTAAGGAAATAGATAAACTATCAAAAAGCGACATAAAAATTAAGAAAGATTGGGTTAAAAAGTTGCACAAACCCCAGATTGATTAAGCATTACATGCCTGAGTAATTTTAATTTTTGCTGGAACTCTTTCTATAAAATGTACATATTGAGAGCGCATACTGATTATATTATGCGATGGAAATACTACATTTATTGAAAAATATGTTTTATTATAGTAAAATAGATTCGATATGGAAGCGGGAGCATGACTGAATCTCGGCCGAATCTCTCTGCATTATGGGATCATAATTTGTAATGAGTAGTAAAAATATATTTTAAAAGTGAGGGGCTTAAATGATAAACAAGGACAAACTTAAAGGATTTTTTTCAGGATTGCTATTTACGGCGGTTTTAGGGGTATCTGCACTGGGAGTAACTGTTTTAGCGGAACCTATAGAAAATAAGATATCGGTTGTATATGACAACATAAAAATTTATGTGGATGGAGTCCTTTCACAACCCAAGGGTGCTAACGGAGAAACAATTGAACCCTTTATTTCAAATGGTGTTACATATGTACCTGTTGCAGCAATAAGTAAAATATTAGGAAAAGATGTTAGCTGGGACGGTAATACAAAGAGTGTCTATATAGGAAAAAAACCTGACAATAAAGCGCAGGAAGTTACTGTATCCAATGTTGAGGAGCTATTTGCCGCGCTTGGTTCAAACAAGCATATCAAGCTGAAACCGGGAATATATAATTTATCTGATTTGAAACAGGGGTACAGTGGAAGTGAGAATATCTATTGGGAAGAAGAGTTCGATGGCAATGAACTGATACTGAATGAAATTTATAATCTGACTTTGGAAGGTATAGGGGATAAACCCGTTGAAATAGTTGTTGAGCCAAGATATGCAGATGTTTTCACATTTAAAAATTGCAGAAAAATATCTGTAAAAAATATTAAGGCCGGGCATACCATAGAGAAGGGTGAGTGTGTCGGTGGTGTATTTAATTTTGATTCATCAAAGGATATAGACATTTCAAGCAGCATCTTATATGGATGCGGAACTTACGGGATTATTGCCGCGAATACTGAGAATTTAAAGTTTAATAATTCCATTATTGAGGAGTGTACGAACGGAGCAATGACAATAAGTGATTGCAAGGATTTTACATTTACCAACAGTATATTTAGGAAATGTGAAAGCTCTAATTTAATTGATATTTATTCTTCGTCAAATATTGTTTACGATAAATGTGAGATATCTGAAAATGAGGCATCAAGTAAAAATACAAGTATATTGGCAGTTAATTTGTCCAGTGGAATAAAGTTTACCAATTGTAAATTTAAAGATAATAAAACATTTAGTTTTGATCAAAATATTATCCCGGATATTAATTTTACTGGAACTACTTTTAATGGAAACAGCTTTGACGGCTCATTAAATATTGGTAAATAATTTTAAAAAATATATATATTTATAAGTCCGTTTTCTAAAATGGGCTTATTTTTTTGTAAAATCCATCTTAATATCCAGTGTTTTATTATGTTTCCAGGTCCTGAACCTCACTAAAAAGGTTCAAGACCTGGAGTTTTTATTTTTATAGTAACTGATTAACTGGTAATCATGTAGTGGTTTGTAAAAAATTAAAAATTCAACAAGTATTCTATTTCATAAATCACATCATAATAATATTTATATGCCGCTTTCCCCAGGGAAAGTAGGGATAATACCCAGTAAATATTGTTTGATCAGTGATAAATCCAGTGCATCGATCCCTCCATTAGCATCTAAATCAGCCAATGTTTCATTTGCTAAAGGCTCTATTCCCAAAAGATGTTTTTTCAGTGCCGTTAAATCCAGGGCATCTATCGATCCATCGGAATTTAAATCGCCTGTTTTCACCGAGACTCCCAGGCTGCCTGCAAAGGTTGTAACACTTTGAGCAGGAAGCTGCGCTGTAAAGGAGCTTCCTGATACATTAACGGCTCCGGCCGCAAGATTCCTGCTGCTATCTGTTACCCATGTGGATAATCCTGAGACTGAGCCGCCCTGTAAGACAAATTTTTGGCTTACTGCGGAGGTTCCTTTGTTAATAGCAACAATAATAACTTTGTTAGCACCTTTATAGGCAGATATGTAAACATTCGTATTAGGATTTTTTGTTGCATCAACCCTTACATAGCCAGGACGGACAAATTTCGAGAAATGAGACATCATAGCACCACGCTTGCTCATGGTACCGTCCTCTTTCATAGGACCGTATTGCCTTCGGATAAACCACCATACATATGCCTGGAAATCTGCCTCTACCATGGCATTGTGCATATGCTGCGCAACATCCAGTGCCTCAGGCCAGCGGTCAGCGGAGTTTGCTTCACTGTTTGGATAGTATACTTCTGTCATCCAGAGATCTTTTCCCGCACCCTTTTGCTTGAAAAGAGAATAGGGAAAATTGCTGACCTGGGTGCCATAAAGGTGGGCGCCGAGTATATCCAGGTTTGCAAGTGCCTGTTGATCGTTCAGAATAGGGTCCGAAATATTTTTCAGATATTGGAATGACTCAGGTGCAATTACTCTGCAATTAATTGAGCCGGCATTATTTTTCATAAAGGTAAGCTTTTCCTGTGGAGTCCACCAAGTCCACTCATTTCCGTAATCAGGCTCATTTTGGACAGAAATGGCATACAAATCCACACCATTTTGTTTCATGAATGAAACGAAATCATTAAGATGCTTTGCATATGCTGCGTACATGTCAGACCTGACATGTCTTTGGCCATTTACGGTCTGAACCATTTCGCTTGGAGGGTTCCAGGGCGAAGCAAAAACTATTGCTCCATTTTTGATAGCTGCTTTTGCAGTATCCAATTCATTGCCCCAGGCATTTTTATCGGGATCAACATGGATTCTTAAAATAGAAAATCCCAACTGCCCCTGTCCATTACCAAAGGCGGTTTCTCTTTGAGCTGCTGTCAAATCTGAACCTTGCCAAGCGGGGTAGTTCATTCCTCCAAAACCACGAATCACTTGCTTTTCTGCAGATAAATTCACTGATACATCACTGGCTGCTGAAACTTGGGATGCCGGTACGGTGAATACCATTGACATTACAATTAAGCAAACCAATAATGCACTAATTGTTTTTTTTACGCTCAAATTCATTTTTTTTTCATCTCCTATAAAAATATTACAACCGTAAAAAGTGACTTCAGAAAGTTATTCACAATTTTAAGGTTGTTTAAAAACCTGTCATGCGCTATCCTTAATAAAAAACAATCGGTTACCTGTACCCCAGGTATAAACCGGTCATAAAGCAGGTTATGGGAAACAGTGGCGGATCCTGTTGTATGTCTTGTACTTATGGGGTTTCACCATAACTAAATCTTTATAAATGTAGTTTTTGCAATGAGTGATTAATAACTTGCATAGAGACTTAAATATTTAGGACGGGTATGGCTGGTACATTCAGAATTGGCAATATAGCGAGATACCAGGAGCATATATCAGGTTACTGTCTTAAGGTAGTATACCCCCCTTCATAAAATAGTTGATAGCAGCAATCTAGCCTTTATTATTTATTATACATTGGATTACAAATATTTACCATAAATACCATATAAATATCAATAAATGGATTATTATTATAAAATAGACAGTTCATTCTATAATATGTAAGTTTCATAGAGCTAACATGCCGGTAACCTGATGGAATTACACTGCTTATTCAGTTTGTGCTGTTATTTACATACCTGTTTATTATAAATTATGTACTTTAATGGTAGAATTAAATAGTAAATAGAATAAAACAACAAATCATCAGGGAGTTGCTTAAGATTACCATGAAGCGTAATTTGAAGAGATTATGATGGAAAAACATTGTATTGCAGCAAAAGCTGTAACGTTTTTTTAATTCGATTGTCTTATATATGAAGGGAGGGAAAATCAGTGTGAATTTTGCAGAAATATATGATCTACATTTCAAAGATGTATATAGGTTTATGCTGGCCCTGTGCAAAGACCAGACATTGGCTGAGGAAATAACTCAGGAAACATTCGTCAGAGCTCTGGACCACTTTGGCTCATTTAAAGGGACCTGTAAGGTAAATACATGGCTATGTCAGATAGCAAAAAATATATATTTTAACATTTTAGACAAAAATAAAAAATTAGACTATAACAGCGATATTGAAGGAATGGCATATGACGATTTAGCTTATAGATTAGCAGATAGTGTTGATTCTGAAAAAATTCACAGGATGTTGCACTCTCTGCCGGAACCATATAAAGAAGTTTTCACATTAAGAGTTTTTGCGGAGTTACCGTATGCACAAATTGCAGACTTGTTTGGAAAACATGAAAACTGGGCTAGAGTTACTTATTACCGTGCAAAACAAAAAATTACAGGCAGATTGGAGGAATTGTAATGAAAGATATACCGTGCAGTGTTGTTGAAGATTTATTACCTTTATATATTGATGGTATTTGCAGCAATGAAAGTAAAGAAATGATAGAAGCACACATTAAAGACTGTCAAAAATGCCAAATGAAAATTAACCAGATGAATTATGGTATACCGGAGAAAGATATTGAGGAGAACCTGAATGAAAGCAAAATGCTTGGAAAGCTTTCTGATATATGGAAGAAAAAAACAGGGCTGAATATCAGGGCCGGTTTATTTGGTATTATATTTTATATAGCTGGTATAATCGTGCTTTTTATAGCACAAGATATTGGCCGGAATGCATATTACCGATTTGAAACAGGATACCTTATTGCAGCTGTGAGCATAGCTGTGATCATATGGCTGTTTTTAGGTGCTCTCATTGCATTCCTTGGAAGCAGGCCTAAAGGTTCTGTAAAAACATTTATATTTGAAGTGATTATAATAGGAATACCTTCATTGTTTATGATGACCAGCATTATTACAGTTCCGTATTTACCGGGTTTTCTTAGGAATTTTATATTTAAGGATGTAATATCCGTCACTGCTATGGGGGCATTATTGCTTGGATGCGAGATTTATAGATTTATACGTGTTTACGGGAGAAAGAATAAGGTAAATTGAGGAGATTACAGCAATAAAGCCCATATGGAAGCTGAAACCTTGTAGGGATCAGGCAGATGAAAAAGGCCACATTGGCAATAGGTAGTATTTCACCTTGAGTACAGAGTATATAATACATGCAGTCACCCCCGGTCCTGAAACTGACGAAAGAGGTTAGGGTCAGGGCCGGGGGTTTAAATTTGCTGCATTTTGTTTTTTCGGAGTGCATTATGAGCCATAAAAAGGAACGAGATGCATAATATCTGAACATAATCACGCAGAAGTAAGTTTTAGTCCTAAAATACCTATTAGTATTAAGCAGAGAAATACAATCCGCAGGATATTAACCGGATCATGAAAAAGAATCATACCCAGTATCACGGCACCAAAAGCTCCAATACCTGTCCAGATAGCATATGCTGTTCCGATTGGAAGTGTTTTGGTTGCAAGTGATAATAAATAAAAACTGATTATCATACCTCCCAGTGTAATTAGAGACGGGTATAGCTTTGTAAATCCATGAGAGTATTTTAGGCCCATTGCCCAAATGATCTCGAAAATTCCTGCAATTATCAAATAAATCCAAGCCATATTTTTTCACCTCACTTAAAAAAATAAAACCTGAAAGATATCATCGTGATACCTCCCAGGTTTTTATCCTTCCGTGGCATAGCTGTCAGCTATGAGTTTTCTCTTGGTCTCGGACCAGCAAAACTGCGGAACCCTAGAAAACTTTTATATTTATTATATGATTTTATCCTTCCAGTCAAGACTAGTATACTCACATTTTAAATATAAGTCAATGACTTACAACAAAAGTCATTAAGCAAGTTGGAACATTGAAGAGCAATTAGAAATAGTAAGAATAAAGTGAAAGAAGTGTATTTAAAGTTGTACTAGTTTCACAAACCACTCCCATTTCTGATTACATATAAAAATTAACATGCACCTATTGACAATAAATGAATGATCATTTATTATAGAAATATAACGATGCAAAGCGTTAAAATAGAGGTGGACAGATGAGAAGAAGAGATGATGAAAAGGCAAAAAGTATAAAAGAAGCTGTAATCAAGTTGATACTTCAGGAAGGTTTTCATGGTACTTCTATTTCAAAAATTGCTAAAGAGGCAGGTGTTTCGCCGGCAACTGTATATATATATTTTGATAACAAGGAGATCATGCTTCAGGATATTTACCGTGAGTACTCGGAAGAAATATTCGATTATATCTTTACAAAGGTACAGCAGGGAATGGCTGGAAAACAACTGATAGAGATACTTGTGAGAAGTTATTACAACTATATTCAAGAGCATAAAGAGATTTTTAACTTTGTAGAACAGTTCTCAAATTGTCCCTCGCTGGCCAACGGTTGTTCTGAAATAAAAGGTATTTGCAATATAAACAATTTCATAGGAGAACTGAAAAGAAATAATGTAATAAAGGATTACCGTATTGAAAATTTAATAGCAATTATTTTTTATCCGGTAAAATCAATAGCATTCAACGATCACAGAAGCGAAAAGGAAAGATCGGAGCTGCTGGAAGAAATGATCGAAATTATACAGGATGCATTGCTAAAATAATAAAAACAAAAGCGGGACAATTTTGTGAGAGTATCATAAGAGAATCTCGCTATCATTTAACTTATAGTTAAATGAACATTCGTTTAACGGGAAAGGATGATATTATGATGAGTCAAGACAATAACAGTAAATCAGGAAGAGTAATTCCTATATCCGATACGGTTATATTACCGGGTGTAACCTCCATACTCAGGCTGCCAAGGCTTGATGAGGAAGAACTTGAAAATTTGAAAAGGGATGATCATACAAATATTGCACTGCCGATAAAGCAAAACTTTGGTCATGGCCAATTAAGCGAAGAGGATTTTTACAGGGTAGGCGTTTCCTTTAAGGTAGAAGAAGCCGAACAGAGTGAAAAAGGCTACCGTGTTAAGATCAAAGCACAGGATAGAGTTGAGGTTAATAACATAAGCTTTGAATATGGCAGTATATTTGCCGAATATGATGTTTTCCCCGAGGATGTTGATCTCAACGAAAAAAGTCGGGAAGAAATGCTAAACTATATTAAGAACTTTACCCGGGAATTCAGCGACAAATACACAAGGTCGGAGCAGTACAGAGGTGCTGATCAATATATGAAAGTGCTTGACGAATTGAAGGACTTGAATTCACTGATCGTGTATATAGCTCAATTCATGCCTCTTTCAAACGGAGAAAAGTACGAATTGCTGGAGACTCAGTCTTTAAAGGAAAGAAGCCTGAAATTTATGGATTACCTTGTAAAACTGAAGGAAACCGTTGAACTTCAGTTTCAAATGGCAGAGAGATTTTCGGAAAAGGCAAATAAATACTACAGGGAGTCAGTCCTGAGAGAACAGTTAAAAGCAATTCAAGAGGAATTAAATGAAGGTAAGGAAGAAAGTGTTAAAAAGGATAAGGACTATTTAAGTAAAATTGAAGATGCTCAAATGCCCATTGATATAAAGAATACTGCTCTTGAAGAATTGGACAAATTGAAGGCTCAGGGTCCTAACAGTTCGGAGTATAATGTTATACGGAATTACCTGGATCTTTTGGTGCAGCTGCCCTGGAAAAAAAGTGAAGCCAAACCTGTCAATCTGGGTGAGGCAAGACGGATTTTAGATGAACAGCATTATGGATTGGACAAGGTTAAGGACAGAATAATTCAGCATTTAGCCGTAATGCAGCTGAAGAAAGACAAGAAAGGGTCCATTCTGTTGCTGGTGGGGCCTCCCGGAACGGGCAAAACAAGTCTGGGTAAGAGTATCGCAGAAGCGCTGGACAGAAAATATATCCGTTTAAGTTTAGGCGGAATAAGAGATGAATCAGAGATCCGAGGGCACCGGAGGACCTATGTGGGAGCTATGCCGGGCAGAATCATTCAGAGTATTAAAAAGGCAGGAGAGACCAATCCTGTAATGGTCTTGGATGAAGTTGACAAGCTGATGGCCGGAGGATACAGCGGAGATCCCGCCAGTGCTTTGCTTGAGGTGCTTGATCCCGAGCAGAACAACAGTTTTACAGATCATTATTTAGATCTGCCCTATGATTTGTCCGAGGTTTTCTTTATTGCAACGGCTAATTCGCTGGAGAGTATTCCGGGTCCGTTGTTGGACAGAATGGAAGTCATTCAGATATCCAGCTACACTATTAATGAAAAATTCCACATCGGAAAAAATCATTTGGTTCCTGCAATTCTTGAAGAACATGGATTATCAGCAGAACAACTGCTGATTGATGATGACGTGCTTCAAAAAATAATCAGTGATTACACTTTGGAAGCCGGAGTCCGGGGATTGAAAAAACAGTTGGCTGCAATTGCAAGAGCAACCACTGAGAAAATAGTCTCCAATAATGTAGAATTGCCGTATAAAATTAAAATTGAGCAGTTGGAGGATTTGTTGGGAAGACAGGTATCCAGGCATGAAAAAGCCGAGTCGGATAACCCGCCTGGAGTTGTTACGGGACTTGCATGGACCCCTGTGGGAGGAGAGATTCTCTTCATTGAAGCAACTGATATGGCAGGAGGCGGACAGGTCACACTTACAGGCAAATTGGGTGATGTAATGAAGGAGTCTGCAAGGATTTCATTAAGCTTATTGAAGGCCAGATTACCAATAAATTCAATTAACTTCAAGGAAAGAGATATACACATTCATGTTCCCTCAGGTGCCGTTCCAAAGGATGGCCCGTCTGCAGGCATTGCATTGTTTACTGCTCTTGCTTCGCTGGTAACAGGTATCAAAGTGGACTCTAAAATCGCAATGACAGGAGAAATCACCTTGAGAGGTGCCGTTTTACCAATCGGCGGTCTGAAGGAAAAATTACTGGGAGCTCAAAGAGCCGGAATTACAAAAGTTCTTATTCCGAAGGATAATGTTGTTGACCTCAAGGAGGTACCGGAAGAAGTCAGGAATGAGCTTACAATCATACCTGTAGAGGCTGTTGAGGATGTACTGAGGGAAACTTTAGGGATCTCCCTGCCGAGAATAGAGCATGTATTTGGTCAAAAGGCTTTTGGAGAAGTCGCATTACAGGTATAATTAAAATAGAAATATAGTTAGTTTAAAAAATATATGCAGGCACCGGATAGGGGGGAGTTATTTGAAGTATTTCAAAGGTTTACGTTTTTATATAGTAATTTTTTTAGTTGTTTTATTAGCAGTAACATTTTTCGTTCCATCTGAGAAACCGCCTAAAATGGACTACTCAGAACTTTTGGCACAGATTCAAACAGGTAATGTAAAGACTATAGAATTGCAAATGGACACTGCATCGGTAGAACTTAAAAATCCGTTGAGTGAAAGCAAGACGCTGAAATATACAGTCATCGTGCCGCCGGATGTCACCTCTGCATCCGAAAGATTTACAAAGGCCCTGGATAACAGGCAGATTGAAAAATACAGTGTGGCTCAGCCGCCTCAAACACCTGTTTGGCTGGCAATATTGCCTACAGTTGTACTGATAGCAGCACCCATATTGTTTTGGTTCTTTTTTATGAGGCGGCAGCAGGGAGGCGGTGCCGGAGGCAACCGGGCCATGTCCTTTGGCAAGAGCCGTGCAAAGCTGTCTGTTGATTCTAAGAGAAGGGTAACCTTTGAACATGTTGCAGGGGCTGATGAGGAAAAGCAGGAGCTGGCAGAAATCGTTGAGTTTTTAAAAGCCCCTAAAAAGTTTGTTGAACTGGGGGCTAGAATACCAAAGGGTGTTCTTCTGGTAGGGCCTCCGGGTACAGGTAAAACCCTGTTGGCAAAAGCAGTTTCGGGTGAAGCGGGAGTTCCGTTTTTCAGTATAAGCGGTTCGGATTTTGTAGAGATGTTTGTCGGGGTTGGAGCATCCAGGGTCCGTGACCTGTTTGAACAGGCTAAAAAGGATGCCCCCTGCATCATATTCATCGATGAAATCGACGCTGTCGGAAGGCACAGAGGTGCCGGTATGGGCGGAGGAAATGACGAAAGAGAGCAGACACTGAATCAGCTGCTTGTTGAAATGGACGGTTTCGGTATAAATGATGGAATTATTATACTGGCTGCCACCAATAGACCTGATATACTTGACCCCGCACTTTTAAGACCTGGACGTTTTGACAGGAGGGTAGTTGTTGGATTGCCGGATATTAAGGGACGGGAACAGATTTTAAAAGTTCATTCCAAAGGCAAGCCGCTGGCCGAGGATGTTAATCTTGGCGATATAGCCAGGATATTACCCGGTTTTACCGGAGCCGAACTGGAGAACCTGCTCAATGAGGCTGCGCTGCTGGCGGCCAGAAGCAATAAGAGAAAAATTGGCAATGAAGATATAAAGGAAGCAGCATTCAAGGTAATGATGGGCCCTGAGAATAAAAGCCGTGTCATGAGTGAGCATGACAGGAAGGTAACTGCCTTTCATGAAGCTGGCCATGCACTTGCAATCAAACTTGTTTCGTCAAGCCAGAATGTTGACAGGGTATCCATCATTCCTGCAGGTACGGCGGGCGGATATACAGCCAGCCGTCCTGTGGAAGAGAAGAGCTATCATACGAAATCCCAGCTCATTGAAGAGATAATAGTTGCTTTAGGCGGCAGAGCCGCAGAAGAAATTACTTTAAACGAGGTAAGTACCGGTGCGGCAAGCGATTTGAAGAGGGTTAATCAAATAGCAAGAAATATGGTTACAAAATACGGTATGAGCAATAAGCTGGGCAATATGATTTTTGAAAATGAGAACGATGATGTTTTTATAGGTGGAAATTTTAGACAGACACGCAATTACAGTGATGAAGTTGCAGGTGTTATCGACAGCGAAGTAAAACATATCATTGACAGTGCCTACGAAAAAACCCTTTCTCTTCTGAAAGCCAATATTGGCAAACTCAATAAGCTGGCGGAAGTTCTGCTTCTAAAGGAAAAGGTTGAGGGAGAGGAATTTGAAGCAATTTTTCAGGGAGCTTAGCTGCACGGTGCACAACGAGCATTACGCACTGCTTTCGGGTACGTGCTGAGAAATCACCTTTTCGTTATAATAATAGCTGTTAAAGCCATTAATTACCAACGAAAAGGTGATTTTCAATTTCCGCATCAGCTTAACTGATTACAGTGACTATTAATTATTCTATAATTTTCACATCAATAATAATAAAACTAAATTTGAACATACTACAAATCGGGAGTGTGTTTATGAACAATGAATATTTTGAGAAGATTCAGGATTTGCACAATTCTGTTACAAGAGTATACTCCGATATTATAAATCGCTGGTTTACCGATTGCTTTTTAACATGGCAGTGGTGGTTAAGTTTAGCGATATTAATAATTCCGTGGGCAGTTTGGATCAGATTTAGAAAAAAAGAAAGCACATGCAGACTATTATTTGCAGGATTAATTATAATTGTCATATCTACGCATCTGGATACTATTGGGGTGTTGTGCGGAATCTGGTCTTATAATATTGATATTGTTATGATTTTTCCTTGCCTGGTTATTTATGATTTGTCACTGTTACCGGTTGCTACAATGTTTTTTTTACAATATAAGCCTGCCTTCAACCCGTTTATAAAAGCAGTGATTTATTCAGGAATTGCTTCTTTTGTTTTCCAGCCTATATTCACATGGATGAGGTTCTATAATCCTCAGTACTGGAGACACTATTATTCATTTCCAATATTCATACTATTGTATTTGTTGGCTCATTTCTGTATAACAAGAAAGAGCTTTAAAGAAGTGTAGATTTTTTATTTAAAACAAAACTCAGGCACATACCCATCCATTATTTGACCACTCCGGAAATTTGTGGTAGTATCTTTATTGTGATGAGATAACGGATATACTTTTGTATATTCTGATTGAGTGAGGTTGCAGAGGGGTTATGGAAGAAAATGAACTTAAGTCTTTAGAAGTATATAAAAAATTAATTGAAAATATTAATAGTGATGGATACACTGAACTGGAATTGGAGCTATTATATCTTATTGAAAATGAAAAAGACTTTCCGGTAGACTTATTAAAACGGTTTGCAATTGATTATATATGTAATAGTGCATTACTTAGAAAAGAATTATCTTCATTATTTAAAAAATTTGAAACTTATCAGAATAAAAAATGATTTTAGATTTAATCGGGTTAAAAGTACTGCATATTCCAAAAAGATATGCAGTTTTTTTGTTATCAAATAAAATAAGCCGGATCAATGTGCTCATACCTGGGTACTATGAGGGAGGTAACGCAATTTTCATTTATGGCTTCCTTACGGTTTAGGAGCAGCAGTGGATTCCCTTATTACAATGTTGGGATCAAGTTTGATGGTATTATATCTTTTGACCTCGCCTTTTATTATTTTGATCAGCATTTCCGCACCTATACGCCCCATTTCATCTGCAGGCTGCCTGATAGTAGTAAGACCGGGGTGAAAAGAGGCGGCCAGTTCCTGATCATCATAGCCTATGACCGATATAGCGCCGGGCACTTTTATATTTGAGTTTTTAAAGGCATCAATCACTCCCAGTGCAATATAATCGTCAGCAGCAAATATTGCGGTAAAGCCTGACAGCTTATTCTCAGATATGAGCTTCTGAACTATTTTATAACCGCTTTCTATTGAGAAATCGCTGCTGTTTATAACATGAGGTGCGTATCCTGCTTCAGTCATTGCCGCCCTGTAGCCTGCTTCCCTGTCGTTACTGGACATATAAAGACCAGGACCGCTTATGTGCAGTATTTTTTTGTGTCCAAGCTCAAGCAGATGGCGGGTTGCATCATATCCACCCTTATAGTTGTTGACAATTACCGAGGGAACGGAAGGGTGGAATTTCTGATTATCCATTAATACAAAAGGTATTTTTTTACCCTTTAAGTCCAGTATATATTTATCCTCACATACGGGAGATACGATCAGCAAGCCGTCAACCCTGTCCTGCTGGAATAGAAAAGGGATATTGTCATTGTTTATTTTGGATTCATTTATCAGGGAGAGTGCAAGAAAATATCCGTTATCCTCCAGATATTCATTTATGGCACCAAGGGCCGAGGATAAAAAAGAATCTGTAAGATTATCTATGAGAAGACCTATAACACCTGTTCTTCCACTGGCCAGACTCCTTGCTGCGGCACTGGGGTTATAGTTCAGTTCTTTCATGGCCTGCAGTACTTTTTGCCTGTTGCCTTCACGGACAGTCTGTGAGTTATTGATGACCTTTGAAACTGTAACAATGGATACTCCTGCCTTTTTGGCAACATCGTATATATTATACTTCATGGTTCTCTCCTTAGGTTATAATGATACAGGTACCGG
>JAEWJR010000010.1:0-29188 GCA_023386445.1 Bacillota bacterium
CCCCCCCCCCCCCCCCCCCCCCCCCCCCCCCCCCGCCCCCCCCAATTATTTAAGTTACTTTTTAAAATTACAGTTTTATTTGACTTATCAAACCTGGGCCCACAGCGCGGGAACATTTGACGGTTCCCATCCGGACAAAGACGTGTGTGCCTGTATGCATTGATATAAATTACCGTTATATGTGACTTTGTCCCCTGTTGTATATACGGTATTTGCAGCCCACGAAGGCGTTGCAGGCTGTGGGTCAGGTTCCGGCTGCGGTTTGGGATCTACCGCAGCGGAATCTGTTTGGGCCCATAATGCAGGAACATTTGACGGCTCCCACCCGGTCAGCGACGTATGACCTTGAATACACTTATAGGTCATTCCATTGTACGTTACTACATCCCCTGCATTATATGCCTTATTAGCTGTCCATGCGGAACCGTCAGCTGCTTGAGGCTTAGTAACTGCTGTAACTGTGGAACTCCAGGCACTTGTTCCCGATGAATTCTTCGCTCTGATTGCATACGTGTGAGTTGAGCTGGCAGCCAAGCCTGTATGTGCGTATGGGCTTGCCGCATTGCTTATTTCAACTCCGTCTATCTTTAAGTCATAGCCGGTTGCACCTGCTGAATTATTCCAGGCTATATTTATAACGGAGGTTCCTGCTGCCGCTGCACTCAAACCGGTTGGTACTGCCGGAATTTCAGGCTGATTGGTGTCGTCGTCACCAGGTTGGCTTCCCGGAATGAATGCTTTAAATATATTGGTAAATTCATAGTCGGTTTGTGTTATGTTCGAGGATTGGTATAATGCTCCTCCTCTGCCATTATCTCTATTCACAGACCACATTGCCAGTAATCTTACCCAACTGTTGGACTGTGCAAATGACAATAATTTTCTGGCATCAGACTGATAGAATACCTCTGTCTGAACATCGTTCCTGCCAATCATGGGCGTAACACCTATTTTAACGGAAATACCCAGATTATTGCACTGGTCATAAGTAGCCCTGGCAGCCTGGATAGCATAATCTCCCATTTTTCCGTCAGGGTTTGGTGCCTGTCCATCGCCGTAGTCCATTGCCATAACATTCACAACATCTATCCTTACTCCGTTTTCCTTTGCATTCTTAAGTACATATAATCCGTCATCGGTTAATCCTGATGGAAGTACAGGCAGGCAGAACGCGACTTTAAGGTTTGGATTCTGGGTTTGCAAGCCTTTTATTGCCTTATTTCTTCTATCTATAGCGGCTTTGTCCGCAACTGCGCTTCCCTCAATATCAAAATCTATCCAGGTAAGTTTATATTTATTAATAACAGATTGGTATTTTGATTGAAGTACAGCAGCATCAGTATTGGATTGTGCAAGCTCGATACCGTTTGCTCCTCCAAAGGATACTATTACATCACCGCCCTTACTTCGTATATTGTTAATTTCATCTGCATAGAAATCGGTATCTATTCCTGTTATTCCGCCCCATGCAGGATTTCCTGCTCCGTTGCTTGTGATAAATGCCAGAGTATAGAACTTTTGATTTGTTTTTGCATAACAATCATTGATACTGAAGGTTGGCCAGAGCATAACATCAACATATGGAGCGAATATGCTGCTCCCCCAGCTTCCGGACGTATCATTATTTGCCGGCTTTGTAGTTGCACTCACAATGGAACTCCACTGACTGGCACCCTTTGCATTTTTCGCCCTGATTGCATATGTGTGAGTTGAATTTGCAGCCAGGCCGTTGTGGGCATATGGGCTGGTCACATTGCTTATTTCAACTCCGTCTGCTTTTAAGTCATAGCCGGTTGCGCCATTTGAAGCATCCCAGGATATATTGATAATTGATGTCCCGTCAACTGCCACTTTCAGGTTCCCAGGGACATTTGGAACCGAACCGGGTTCTTCCTGCGCCGTACCGAGATCCGACCACAATTTACCGAGAAGTGTGCCCTTATAATCCTGATTATATTGCCAGAACATAGCACCGCCCAGACCTTTTTCCTTTATGTAGGCTGTCTTGTAACCGATAGATTCTACATCGTCATAGGTCAGGAACTGACCCTGATTAAGCAGATAGCATGCCTTTGCCTGTTCATCCCAGTGACGTGTCCAACCATTTTTATTTATATAGTTTTCTACCAGTTCGGAATATGTAGGCCAGTCGCTTCCCTTTCGTCCGTAGAAAGGCATACCCATATTGATTTTCTCAGCAGGTACCCCGTTCGCCAGATGGATTTTAACTGCCTAATCACAGCTTATACTATAGCCATAATTTGATGATTCATAAAGATTTGCATTATGTCTTGATGCTCCAAAGTCATAAGTCATGATATTTATGAAATCACATATTTCTGCTATTTTAGCAAGTTCGGTATTATTAGCATATTCCTGGCTTGCACCTGAAGCAATCGATAAAATCTTTCCGTTTCCTATTTTATTGCGTACCGCCTGAAGCATCAGTGTAAAGTTTGTTTTATCCTCAGGGCGGCATTTTATCATACCCCACCCGCCATTAACCGGATATTCCCAGTCCAGGTCTATTCCATCCAGTTTATTATCATTTATTACCTTTAAGCAGCTTTCAGCAAAAGTATTGCGTGAAGCTTCGGTAAGTGCTGCATCGGAGAAGCCGTCTCCTCCCCATCCGCCTACCGACAGTATTACTTTCAAATTCGGATTCTTTACTTTAAGGGCAACTAAAGCTGCAAGATCACCCGGATTACTAACTGTTACTTTTCCATTTACTATCTGTGCAAAAGCATAGTTGACATGGGTGAGCTTTGTCGCATCTACATTATTTGGCGTTCCATAAACATAGCCGATAACTTTGTAGCTGTTTGAAGGATTTGTATTGCCGTCCTGATTAGCTTTTACCGTAATTGTAAGACTTGCACTCGGTGTGATTCCATACTGATTGGACAAATCCGCCCTGTATGAATATATACCTGCACTTTTCCCGCTTACATTATATTTAATTGTCTGTGCCGCAGATGAATTTGCGGTAATGTTCTGAGTTTTAACAACATTGCTTCCTTCGTATAAAGTCAATGCTGTTGCAGTATTGTTTGCAGGCACGGTGACAGTGACAGTATAGCTTCCTGTGTTGGCAGTGCTGTCCGCACTTAAGGCTGCCGCTGCAGGTAATTTATTATTACCGTCATCCTGGTTAGTTCCCTTAAACTTTTCGGATATCAATGTAGTCATGGGAAAACCTGAAGGATTATCACCGGAGATTTCCCATATAATCATTCCTCCGTATCCGTTGTTTATTACATAATTACACCGTTCACCAAGAGATTCTTCATCTTCATATGTATACATGACACCTTCGGAAGAATTGTACAAATATGGTACTTTCGCATAAGTATCCCTGTATTTTATGTATCCTGAAGTTTTTTCAAGCTCCTTCATCTTGAAGTATGGATTCTGACCTCCCGGAGACTGGGGATTATCCCATGTTCCTACCGGTGCACCGGAAGCTGTGGCAAATAATCCCGGAAGAGCTCCTCCGTTATTCTTTACACCTTTCCAGCCCCTTGAATAAAAAGGAGTACCTACATTAAGCTTACTTGCCGGAATCTTGTATATATCTCTATACAACTTCATAGCTGAATCAGTATTATACCTGTTTTTAATATCCACCGGTGAAGTACCTGACGGATCGTTAGGATTGGCATATATTCCCGAATGGTGATTGGTGGTTGTCTCCCATGCACCATGCATGTCATATGTCATAACGTTTATGAAGTCAAGGTACTGAGCATATACGTCAGGCTCCTGGTAAACAGCCTTGTCATAACCGGCGGGGGCCGCTATAGTCAGCATCTTTCCCGATAACCCGTTATTATTATATGCCTGCCTGATCTCCCTCAGCAGTGCAGTATAGTTCTGTTTATCCTCCGGCCCTCCGGGACAGCCCTTATCATACTCATCGTTAGGGTCGGCTTTTCTGTCTATTCCGGGAAATTCCCAGTCAATATCTACGCCGTCGATAAATGGATATTTCTTCAGAAATTCTATAACACTTTTTATAAATACAGCTCTCGTCGAAGATGTTGCCGCCATGGCATGAAAGTTCTGCCCTCTTGTCCAACCGCCGACAGATACCATGACTTTAACGTCAGGGTATTTGGATTTAAAGTATTTGTATTCACCAAAATGCCCTCTGATTTGATTTGCTTCCCAACCTTCTGAATGGGTGAACATCTTGTCAAAATCGGCAAAGGTATCGGTACTCGCCAGCTTGAAACCGGAATCAACTTCAAAAAAAGCATGATTGATAACTGTGACTTTATCCCATGGTATTTTTTCAACAGAAAAATTGCTGTGGTTTACATTGTAAGTTCCCCAATTTGGGAAGTATGCCACAATGTTCTTTCCTTTTCCGGTTTCAGCTTTTACATTTAAAGTTGCAAGCTGTGTAAACAGTAATGCAAAAGCTAAGGTTGCTGCAAAAAATTTCTTTAGTTTAAATTTCCTCCGCATAATATACTCCTTTCAAAATTTATCCATAAGCAGCAGCACAAATAATTTTGTAGTGATAAACCCCTAAAATTTATTTTTTTCACCGTTTTCTCTATTTTCTAATACAATTCTTATATGCCGCCGAATGGATATTAAGTAAATTTTTAGGAAATCAATATATAGTACGTGAAAATTATTCCTTTTTATGTGGGTCAACAAAATTTTTTAGAAAAAAGTTTTTATTCTGTCAAAATGAATCATACTTTTCCGGACAATAAAAAAAGATGTACACCGTCAGGGTACATCTCAAATTAAAGAAATTTTACTGTTGTTTTTCCCAAAGTGCGGGCACAACAGGCGGTTCCCAGCCCTCAAGAGCCGTATGTGCCTGAAGACATCTGTACCTGGTCTCCTTATACACTACGATGTCTCCTGTCCGGTAAGCATTGCCGGGCTGCCATGAATTCTTTTCGGTAGAGCTGATCTGCTTTTGCCAAAGGGCCGGTACTTTTTCCGGAGTCCAATCGGCCTGGGATTTATGAGCCTGTATACACTTGTATTTTTCTCCCCCGTACTCTGCAACATCTCCTATTGAATACATTACTCCAACATCCCATACCGCCGTCTCCTTATTGACCTTTTTTTGTACCTGCACTTTTATTTCATTGCTCATTGACTTTCCTGCTGAATTTGACAGCTCGCATATATACGTGTAGCTGCCGTATTCCTTGCCGCTAAAGGATTTACTGATCGTTCTCCGGGAACTTATTTCAGAAGACATTATTACACGGTTATTCTCGTACAGCTTAATTTCGGTTGCGTTGTTATCATCTCCTATAACTATTGTCAGCTGGTAATCCCCTGTATTGGAAGTTTTGTCAACAGAAATTTCCGCAGGCGCAGGAGCTTTGAGAACATATGATTTTTCATCCTGTTGTTGAGCTTCAGACCCCGTACCGTCCTCCGGTTTTATATGCTGTACCGGCTGCTGACCCTTCTTTTCCTGAGTGCCAATCTCCGGCTGAGTATTTTGCTCCTTCTGCTTGCTTTTAACCGTCTGCTGCCCACTCTGTGCGTCCTTATCAGGTTCGGAGAATATTACATCCTCTTCCGGCTTTTTTATTTGTGCATCCGGTGAATCAGGCGGATTATTGGATGCTTCTGGAGCATGGCTGAGTGCTTCCATAATATCATTTATACTGCTATTTCTGACTTTATCAATTGATAAATCTATCCCTCTCTCTGCCGCCAAATTGTACAAATAGTACTTTCCAGGTGACATTTGATTTTTTAAAGCCAGCTCTCTGGTTTCGGGGGAAATTTTAATAGCTTCGGTAATAATACGTTTGTGTCCTTTCTCTCCGGATGCTCCTTTCAGGTTACCGAGGAATTTCTGAAATTCTGCATCTTCATATGTTTCATTTTTTTTGTAAAACCTGTTATCCGGGTTTATGGAACCTGAAATAAGTACATAGTTGTCTGTGTTATCCTTAAAAAATCCACACTTGTCTGATTTCTCATATATAACTTTCAAGGCGTCTTTCAAATTCATTCCTTTTGTATCCAAACTCTCTAAAAGTGCATCTGCATCACTATTAACCGCGCTTGTATCCAACACCATATTATTTTCGTCAATGGTAATTTGCACACTTGGGTTAATATCCACATATACATATGCAAATGTTCTGTCGTTATCAAAAAGCGTAATCCGTGAGAAAAATGCTGCAAGGACAATCAGCACAAAACATGCTGCTATAGCAGAATACTTCACAATGTCAGACCTGGGGTTGATAATATCCTCTTCAAAAAACATTATCTTCTGTCCTAAATACATTCCGGGACGCTTTTTTACGTATAAGTACCTGAACCCATCAGATATAATTATCGCACTATTTTTTTTCAATTCCAGTACAGTACCATATTTATGCATTGAGCGTCCCTCCCTCCTCTGCATTAACCACATAGGCTTTCAAAACATCGAGGTCACTCTTTATAATAAGACACGTCGTTATGATGAATTTTCTGTTTCTCTCCACCGTTCTGCGATGTACATCAGTTATTTTCATTAATTCATTTAATGGTATGGCTTTCCTTTTAGTCATCATATCATATAATCTATCGTCATCCGTTATCATTCTTGCAATTTTAACGCACTGTCTGATAGAATCTTTGTGCCTGGGAGAATATAAAACCAGATCATCAAAGTTTATGCCATATTCTCTCAGACGCAATTTAAAATAAGAAATCTCGTCAGCAGTTTCAATTTTCTCCAGCTCGCCTGCATTATCCATCATATATCTCTTCTCTAACGCATTAAACTTTTCATCTTCAAAATATGTAAATGGATAAACTTTAATATCCCTGTTCTTTTTATTACTTCGATAGTAATCAATAAGCCTGCTGTTAATAACCTTTTTGCTGTATATCAGAAATTTATTTCCCTTTTTGATATCAAAGCTGTTTATGGCCTCATTAAAAGCAGACAATCCTACACTGAACTCTTCGTTATTCTCTATACTAACATACCTTCCCAGCTTCTGTGAAACAGTTTTAACAATAAACGGTACATACTCCTGAATTAATATTTCTCTTAATATTTCATCGCCTTTTTGTATCTTATCGACTTTATTTTCAATGGTATTTTCACTTCTGAACAACGAATTAAAAAATGACAACCCGGCAGCACCCCCCCTGTTTATTTTTTTATACATTATCTATATTTTATCAATATTTTAATAAAATTCCATAAAATATTAAAAATATGACAAATTACAAATTTTTGTAACAAAAAGAGGATGTTCCAGATTTAACTCTGACAACATCCTCTTTTTGAATCATTGTTCAAATACTATATACTTATTTGTTGTAAATATTGTAGATAATAACTGCAGTTTCAGCTCTTGTTGCAGTTTTCTGCGGATTTAGAGCATTTCCGCTGCCTCCTATTATTCCTGCTTTAACCAGTGCGGCAGCAGCAGCTTCTGCATAGGCTGATACAAGCTCTCTATCCTTAAATCCTGCAATATCTGAGGCTGAACCATTGCTTATTGCTTTTCCTGCAACCTTCATGGCATTAGCTGCAATTACCATCATGTCCTGTCTTGAAATACTTTCGGCAGGATTAAATTTGTTATTTCCTACTCCGGTAACAATCCCCAGCTCTTTTGCTATAGCAACGGCATTGTAATAGTAGCTTTCCTTATTTACATCCTCAAAATTTCCACCCGATGCTGCATTCAAACCAAGGGCATTAACCAGAAGAACTACGAAATCCGCTCTTGTAATGTTCTTTGCAGGTGAATAAGTTGTCTCGGACGTACCATTAATAATACCTTTTGCTGCCATAACTTCAATTTTTTCTTTTGCCCATAAGTAGTTGCTCAAGTCATTAAAGGTTTTGTTTACATACACTACGGCATAATCTCCAAAGCTGTGTGCCGTAAAGGTTACCTGACCTGTTTTTGCATCATATTTTCCGCTCGGTACCGGTCTTGTATTTCCGTTTTCATCAATAGCCCATACTGTAATATGTTCAGAATTCTTAAGTTCCCCGGCAGTAGGCTTGTAATCCAGGGATACTGTCACAGCAGTCTGTGGATTGCCAAGCTTCAAGGCTTTGCCATCGGCTGAAGCCTTGATTTCAATAACCGGCCTGTCTCCAATGGTTTTAACTGCAGTTTCATCCTTAACTTTGGATTTATCTCCTGTACCGATTGAAATCTCAACCCTGTCACCCTGCACATCTTTTGTATTAAACAAGTTGCCGGGCACAATTATTGTTGCCACCGGGCTGTCTATTTTCAGCAGGTTTGTTTGAACAGATATCGCTGAAGTTTTGGGAAGCTCAAGAGCATATTGCTCCGCACCTTTTACTTCTGAAACTGTTATTGTTACTGTCTTGTTTCCTGCACTGTCAAGCTTTGCTGCCTCCAGAGCTTTTTTCAAATCTTCTGAACTTACAGCAGCCTGAGCTGTTCTGCCGGTTCCGTTCAATACCGGCTTAACTTCCAGTTGAGCTGTCTGCGGCTTTGTCTCTGCCGGTGTTCCCGATGAACCCGAAGATGAGCCGGAGTTTGAAGGCGATGGTGTTGAAGGCGGATTTGACGGCTCGGCAGGTTTGTTCTGGTTGGTAATTGTAACCGTATAAACATTGGATTCAACACCTGAACCATCTTTTGCCACGGCTTTTACTGTGACAATTCCGTTTGCTTTTGCCGTCAAAACACCGTCAGCCGAAATTGCTGCATATTCGCTTCCGCTGACAATACTCCAGCTAACACTGTTGTCTGCATTTTCCGGTGTAACAGCCTTAGTCATTTTAAGTGTTCCGCCATATGCCGTAATAGTATTAACTCCATTTTCTCCGGCTATTGTAATTGATGTTACCGGCGAAACCACATTGCCGTTTGATGGCATGGGCTGAGGAGTTACGGTCGGACCCCATACTTCCATGGCATCAGGCAGTCCATTGCCCTGTGGTACGAAATGCACCCTGTCGATCGACAGCTTTCTTGGCTCAGTGCTGCCGATGTTATAGTGTGTATGATAAACCATAAACAACTCGGTACCGTCCGGTGAATATACCAGAGAGTGATGTCCTGCACCGGGTACAACAAGGTTGGACTTCATAATCGGGTTGTATTCATACTTTGTCCAAGGTCCCATCGGTGAAGTGGATGTAGCGTATCCAACACCATAATCAGGGCTTTCAAAATGGTTTCCTGAATAAGTCAGGTAGTATAACCCATTGTGTTTGATTACAAACGGACCTTCATTAATGTTTGCAACCGGCTGTTTCTGGCTTTGTTCCCATGCCTGTGTCGGCCTGAAGCAGAAAGTCATGGTCTCTTCCTTAATAGTTTTCATATCGTCGTTCAGTTCTGCAACCCATATTTCATTTGCGTTATTGAACCTTACAAAATAAAGATACTGTTTACCGTTGTCATCTTTAAATACATGGGCATCAATTTTTACGGTATCAGGCTTTATGGGTTCCTGAACCTCCTGTACAAAAGGTCCCAGCGGTGATTTGCCTGTAGCTACCGCAAGCCTTTCTTCAACTGCATAATACATATAGAAGGTTCCATTGCGTTCAACAACTTCGGGAGCCCAGAACCATTTATTACCCCATGAATCTTCATTTTTCAAGGCCAGGCCCTTGTCAGTCCAGTTGACAAGATCTGTTGAGGTGTACACCTTGATTCCCTGGGACTTGTTTGTATCACCGATATCAGTATTTGTTCCATACAGATAGTAGGTGCCGTTATATTGCAGAACATATGGATCTGCAGTGTTAGGCAGTACTGAATTGGTATATGTCTTACCCAGGTCGGCAGCTTTGTAGGAAGATACTTTTACATTATCAAACTTTGCAGCTGCATTAAATGTACGCAAGCCAATCTTTCCTGTGGCTATATGTGTGTTTTCCGCCAGGTCAAATTTCGGATATGCATTTACATTTAACGGGTTGTCATTAATGAAGGCCTGAATATGGGCTTGATCCACCACCACCTTCATATGAGTCCATTCTCCGACTTTTATGTTCAGCTTCTTATTTGCTATTTCTGTCCAGCCGCCGTTTTCCATCTTACCAAGGACAGCTGATTTTTGAGCTGCATTAATGCCAAGGTAATAGCCGTTAAAGGCATCTGCACCTGTTGACGGATTTGAAACTCTGAATATAAGACCGGCTTCCGTCCCGCTGGTTATTTGTACATCAGCCTCAAGTACATAGTCTGTAAAGTTTCTGTTGAGAACCGTTTTATAACCTGCTCCGCTGTTAACAGTGTATTCACCGTTAACCACCTGCCAGGTGCCTCCATAGGTGGACCAAAGGAAATTGCTGCTACTAAAGTCATCCTCGAACAGCACCTCAGGCTGCGTTTCAGTTTCAGGCACAGTTACAATGCACCTATCCTTGAAGTCTCCTTCTTTTGACTGGGCGGTAATAATTACCCGTCCTGAAGAGACAGCAGTTACCAGACCATTTTGATCCACAGTTGCAATACTGTTATCTCCCGAGC
Source organism: Bacillota bacterium (assembly GCA_023386445.1). Taxonomy (GTDB): domain Bacteria; phylum Bacillota; class Clostridia; order Acetivibrionales; family DSM-1351; genus Ruminiclostridium. The sequence continues at coordinate 10,476 of JAEWJR010000010.1, forward strand.
TCCAGGTGACATTTGCACCACTTAATCCATTGTTTGTAAGCTTTGAACTGGCACCTTTACCAATAGTAAGAGCTTTCCTGTCCAGGTCCACTCCGCCGCTGATTTCTTTAATGGCAAAGTACTCAAATACGGCATTTATCCTGTCGCCCGCAGCAACAATATTGTTTGCGAAGAATCCTACCTGTAAAGGAGTGCCGAGAGTTGTCGTTACAGGATCAGAAGCCTGTATCCAGCTGTATCCGTCCCAATAATATGTTGTATACACATTACCCAGCTTCTTGATTTTCAGTGTTACAGTATCTCCTCCGGGGTGCGTTGCAAAATTGCCGGGCTTTTTATATGTCCTTGAAACTTCATAAGCGGTTTCCAGCGTTCTGCCATTAACCCACACATGTGCCAGTTTTACAAAATTATCGGCATCCTTCCATACGAATAAGCCTGCCTGCTGGTGATTTACAGCAATGGGCGCCGTAAGTTTTGTAACAACCTCAAAATCTCCGCTTGCAGGTATTGCTCTCAGGAAAACATTGTTTTGACTGTTATTATCCTGATATACATCTGTAGGCTGTGTATGAATTGTTACTGCACCCTGACCGATACTCCAGTCTTCCGAAGTTTCATTCCATATTGACCAGGTGTTTGTATCCAGAGTTGCTCCGTCAAAATTATCCACCGTATATCCTGACAAATCAGGGTCGGCAGGCAAATCACGGACTGTTACTTCACACTCGGCATAAATTTCAGGATTTTCAGCACTGGCTATTTTTATTATTGTGTTTCCTGGAGCAATACCGTCTATTGTGATGGTTACTGTTCCGGATGCAATGTCTTCTCCGGTTTTGACTGCAGCAGCAATCTGATTATCTGTAGTTGAAATTGTTACTGCCTTGTTTGTACCGGCTATAGGTCTTATGGATGCCGTAATTGTCGCACTCGTACCTTTTGTTACAGTTATATTCTGTTTGTTCAGGCTTAAGGATTCAACAGGTACAGCCACTCCGCCGTCTTCAAGCTCCTCAAGCACTATACGGTCAATCTGGGCAAAAGCAGTCTTTTTAGCCAGCTTGATTGTATTCAATCCTTCTTTCAGTGTAACGGTTAAGGAAGCAGGATTGAAATTGCCCCAGCCAAAGTTCTTATAAGCAACTGTCTGAGGTGCTCCGTCATTTACTGTTACCTTCTGTTCTGCAAGTCCTTCAGCGCTTCCGTTGTCAGCCATTACAGTCAGGGTATAGGTTCCTGCTTTAGTGGCATTCAAATTGAAAAGTACATAGTCGCTGTCAACAGTATTGAGATTTCCTACTACCTTCCCGCCGTATGCATTGCCTGAGTCTACAATTTTAGCATTTCCGCCAATTACAGCATCTTCGGCCTCATATGCATACCTGTTGACTTCGGGAGTACCTGAAGGCTGTTCTATGAGCTCTCCATATCCTGCCGGAGTTCCAAAGTTCGGAGTGCCGTCTGCATTCCAGGTAAACTTTTGTGCTCTTACGCTTCTGTTGGCCCAGCTTCCGCCCGAATTTTTATCGGCGTGGTACACTATCCAGTCTTCTGTGCCGTCGGGGGATACGGTAAAGCTGTTATGTCCCGTTCCGTATGCTCCTGGAGCTTTGCTGAAGACAGGTCCTGTTTTTGTCCAGGCTGCAGGATTTAAAACATCTCCGTCTGTGTTGGTAAGCATACCGAGACAATAGTCATCGGACCAGCTGCCGCTGGCAGAATATACTATAAATATCTTTCCGTCCTTTTTAAGTATTTCGGGTCCTTCATTGATATATGCCGGACCGGCTTTCTTTTCCCAATCTTTTTCAGGTGACGAAATACGCACCCTGTCACCGCTGATGGTCCATGGATTGCTCATAGGTGCAATATATAAATCCTGCCTTCCATCAACATTGCCTTCCCAACCCGACCATACGAAATACATCCTGCCGTCATTTTCAAGCACAGCTCCGTCAATTGCCCATTTGTCGGTGGGATCACTTATTTTACCCTTAAAAGTGTAACTGCCCTGTGGATCCTGTGAGTTTCCTTCCAGTACGTACATACGATGGTTGGCATTGCTGCCGTTATCCGCAGCAAAATATATGTACCATTTTCCATTCAGATACTGCAGCTCAGGTGCCCATAATTCCTTTGAATACATGGTTCCGGCCGGAGGAGTATAAACTGTCACTCTCGGTGCCGTTCCAATATCCTGCAGTCTCCTTGCCTTTGCTACCAGTATGGCTCCGTCATTTTCAGTCTTGCAGTAGTAGTAGTAACCGTCTTTAAATACTACGCTGGGGTCAGCCGATCCTGCTCCGCTGCTCACCGGTACAATTGGATTACTGAATTTTGAGCTCCTGGTGACAGTAACAGTACAGGTGTCTGTATAGTTTCCGTCTTCAGTTGTTACAGTTATGACTGCTGAACCTTCTGATAAAGCCTTTACTGTTCCGTCCTGATCAACCTTTACAAATGCAGGATTGTCAGTGGACCATGTAACCTTCTGATTTGCCGCATCCAAAGGTTCTAAACTTGCAAACAGTTTCCTGCTGTCTCCCACACCAAGTACAAGAGTATCACTATTCAATGAAACAGCTGTTACCGGACTTGTACTTAATACAGGCAGCAGTACTGTTTTTACGAGGCCTGGACCCGCCCACTTAACGTGCAAGCTGGCACTGCCTGCAGCATGCACATATTCTATCTTCACCGGATACTGCTGGCCGGCTGTTAAATTTATATTTCCGCTTACTTCTTCACGGATATTGCTGGTCTTATCAACAACTTTTGTATTGCCGACCCATATACCTGCTATATTATCGCTGTCTGCATAGAAGGTATAGCTGCCTGATGTGGCCGGCCTTATGGAACCTGCCCAACGGATGGAGAAATTATCCTTGTCAATACCAGCTGATGCATCAGGTGAACCTGTTCCTTTTTCATCGCCCAGATCAAAATCAATTCTGGGTGTAATTGATGTTTTAACTATATTTGTAAAGCTGCTATCTTTGAAATATTGAACCCTGAATAGAGGAAGAGTATCAAAGGCAGCCCCTTTCAGTGCCTTAACGTCCTCTACTGACCAGGGATGTCCGTCGGGATATACAACTCCATGGAAGGGCTTTTCCGGTTCATATGTAAGGGGATTTACGTCAGAACCCCATGGGAATCTGCAGTTATCCCTGCCTATACCTAATTCCCACATTACAAAACCGATTCCCTTGTTGCCGTAATTCTCCACGATACCCGGAACCGATTGATTGTTTCTCTGCATACATTCATCGGCAAGCACCGAAGCATCGGCCGTAAATGTCCTTCCCACTGAATTAAAGGTTTTAGGATAATTTGCCTCATACGGATGCCAGGTAAGAAAATCTGAGAACGGCGCACCGCTGAATTGACCTGCAGTTGCAGATACAGGTATTTTTGAACCCATTTCCTTGATCCATATACGTGAATCATTCATAAGCTGCTTTGTTACTTGATCATAAATACCCGATTCACCATTGCTCGGCTCATTGTATGTGTTCCAGAAGGCTACTCTGTCGTCATTCAGGTGAGCACCTGCAATCCCTTCAACATATGCTTTAAGTTTTGCTTTTACAACGCCGTCGTCATTGTTGTACAGAAGCTTGTAATCATCCCCCGGCGCTTCAACCCATCTGCTGTTGTGTGCACCGTATCTCGGTGAAATAGCGGGATCATAATCGTAGGTCGGGTGATCATCCCAACAGTCATCAAAAAAAACTACTTCTACCTTTATATCATATTTATCCGCCAAGGAAAGAAAATCTTCAAAATCATTCAGCAGCTTTGCGGAATTGTTTTCCCACAGCAGATTATGGAGATAGACCCTGACAAGATTGATTCCATAGGCATGTGCATAGGACAATTCCCTGTCATTTACTTCATGGTCATATTCTTTCCACTGCTGTATTTCATTTACTACATTTGTTGGAACAAATACTGCACCCTTTACCCAGGACCAGTCATATACAGGTTTTTCGGCAGCTGCATTGGTAGTTACCGAAATATTGTCATACCTGGCATTGACGTACCAGGTACGCATACCTACGGTACCGCTGGTAAACATTGAATCCACAACACTCGCCACATGATTGCCGTCAATATACATATCTATATTGCTGCCATTGGCGGTTACCTTTATGTGGTATACCTGTCCTGTTACAACAGGGTACGGAATTGTTGCAAGCTCCTGCCAGTTATTATTGAAACGGCCTATCTGTGCTTTACCATCCCTGCATATTCCGGCATAATACCCCTTCAGCATGTCTGCACCAACTTTAGGCTCACTTGCTCTGAAAATAAGTCCGGTATTATTGGAATCGGTACCTCCTGTAAAGGATACGTCAGCCTCATATGTGAAATCAGCAAAATTAACACCGTCGGCTACGGCTTTAAAGCCTCCTCCTGCATTAACATTGTATGCACCGTCAGCGACACTCCACGTTCCGCCATAGGTGGTCCATCCGTTGGAATTTCCGTCGCTGAAATCATCGGTAAAGCTTGACGTTGCCTTTGTATAGGTTACACTTTGAACAATGGAATCATTCATTCCCGCTTTTTCAGCAAAGGCTTTTACAGTTGCTGTGACTGTCAGCGTAATTTTACCGCTGTATACCGTCGATGCAGCCGTTGGTGTACTTCCGTCGGTAGTATAGTGTATTACCGCGTCAGCTGTTGCACAGGAAATGGTTACTTCCTGGGTATCTGCAAACGTACATGCCTCCGGACTGATTAAAGGTGCCGCTGCCTGCTGCTTAAGCGGAGACAGTTTAACCGCACTCACATTGTCATAGGTCACATTTCCGTTATCATTCCAGGCTCTGAGCGCTATGCCGCCTTCAGCATGAGAATTGTCTGTAAAATCTGTAACAAATTCACCGTTTAAATATATATAGAAATTCTGTCCCACACCGATAATTTTGAGTTGGTTGGAAGCATTTTTATTTACAACAGCCGGAACGTTTTTTATGGCAGTCCACACTCCGCTTCCTGCTGATGAGAACTTGCAGATTTCAACATAGTTGCCTGCATTTATACCTGCAAAATATCCGTCCAATTTATCGGCACCATTACCGGGATTGGATACCCTGAAGGAAAATCCGCTGCTCTGTCCGCTTGCAAAGGGATTTACCTCTCCTTCCAGGATGAAATCGGTATACCCTGAACCGGTTACTGCTTTATCACCTCTTGGTTTGGTAAAAGTATAGATGCCGTTGGCTTCGGTTTGCGTACGGCCGGCCTCCAGACCTTCATAAGCGGCCCAGGCACTCTTGTCTCCATCTTCAAAATCGTCACTGAATTGTGCACCCTCCGTTGCGATGACATACAGGGCCTTTGCCATATCCGAGGCCGGCTTGCCTGCCATAAATGCTTTGGCTTTAAAAAGAGTAGTTTTGGATATGGTGATGGGTGAAGTATACAGATTTGAATTTGAATCAGGTATACTTCCATCTGTGGTATATCTGATCTCAGCTCCTGTTGTGGCGCTGGTCATTTCTATTGTTTTTTCAGAGTTATAAATACCTTCCTGGATACTGAATTGAGGTACTTCTACAGGTTCTGTATTATAATCCCTGACACTTATATTGTCGATTTGAGATGTTCCCCACCAGGTTCTGAGTCCTATTGCACCCGGAGATGTTACCTGACTCCCGTCGTTATCGGTATAGTCAAGGTATTGAACATCATTTATGTACACCTTAATATTGTTACCCACCGCCACTACCTTCAAATGGCCGCTTGTGCATGGAACAGTCACCACTGAAAGTTCTTTCCATACATTGTTTCCGGTAACACGTCCCAATTGCAGTCTCTTGTCGACACGCAGTGCGACGTAATAGCCATTGTAACCATCAGCAACATTACCCACCGGGTTGCTGACTCTGAACAGAAAGCCTGTTCCATCGGAGTTTAGACCCGATACCGAGATATCGGCTTCATATACCAGGTCGGTAAAACTTGTACCCTCAGCTACAGTTTTAGCACCTGGGCACCCTCCTATTGTATATTGTCCTGATGCATTTACGGACCATACACCCCTGTTTCCTGCATCACTGGAGCCATAAGTAGTCCATCCGTCGGCGTTTCCGTCGTTAAAGTCATCGCTGAAGCAGTCCATTGTGTATGCGCTGCCACTTTGTAATTGAAAAGTGTTTAACCCCTGATTTAAGGTCTCATCAACAAGCTCTTCGGGATTAACGATAATTGCTCCCCCTGATGTAGTATCTGCAGCATTACCTGATGAAACACCGTCTTTTGCCAAATCGGTGTCATAGATACCGGCTGCATTAACTGTTCCTAAAAAAAGGTTTGGAAAAACTCCGGATAAAACCAGTGCAACTGACAGGAGCACTGAAATTGTCCTGATATGACTTTTTCTCAAACCAGATCTGGATTTTTTGCTAGACATAATATCTCCCTCCACTTAAAATTTTTGTAGAATACACTAAAACTTTAAATAATTCCTATATGCCTCCTTTTTGTAATTAATGTATGAGTATAATTAAAGGACTCCTGCTGCAACCGAAGCCCAGTAATTAGTTAACATAACGCATGGACAGTTCCAGACTTAACTCTTCTCAATAGTTTTTGATCTTATACGCTAAAAAAATATAACTCAACTTTTTCATCGATGTGTACACTAAAAGTTGAGTTATAACGGGGAAGTTTATAATTGTTCTTCAGAATTGATTTTACATGAGCCGCCGGTAGATGTATTTATAATATTACGCAATTTTTTATACTATTTAGTTTTTATTTTGCTACCTATATATTTTTACTAATATTTTCTGTTGACTATTTCCTTTTTAGCTGTTTCCTGAGGAAATACACCTTCACTGGTAATTATTTTTACAGGAAGCTCCTTTCCGTTCATATAGTCATTTACAGCCTTCATAAGCTGATTCCCCAGGAGAGGATTGCATTCAACAGTACAGTTCAGTTTGCCTGCCAGCATCAACTGAAATGCAGATTTCACACCGTCGATGGATACTATAACAATATCTTTCCCAGGCAGGAGTCCATGGTCCTCTATTGCTTCTATGGCTCCAAAAGCCATATCGTCATTATGTGAGTACACCACATCTATTTTCCTGTTTTCAGAATTCAAAATTTCATTCATGACCTCCTCACCTTCGACTTTTAAAAAGTCGGCGGATTCAGACCTGATAATATTAAATTTTTTGTTTTTACCTATAACCTCAAGAAAGCCCGAGCCTCTTTCTATGGCGGGTGTGGAGCCCACAGTACCGGTCAGCTCTACAATGTTCACAGCAGAACTGTCGCTGAACTTGCCTTCCAGCCACCTGGCGGCCCTTCTTCCCTCTTCAATGAAGTCGGAGCCGATAAATGTTGTCTCCAGGGAATCATCCTTTACCTTGAGACTTCTGTCAGAGCATATAACTGGTATACCTGCACTTTTTGCCTCTTTCAGGACCTCATCCCAACCTGTTTCCACAATAGGTGAAAAGGCAATAACATCAACTTTTTGTTTGATAAATGAACGTATAGCATCTATTTGCTTTTGCTGACTGCTTTCACATTCGACTGTTATAAGCTCTACGCCGGCTTCCATTGCGGCTGTTTTTATGGATTGAGTGTTAGCCGATCTCCACATGCTTTCATTGCCCACAATCGCATAGCCCAGCACAGGCTGTATGTTCTGCTTGTGCTCTTTTGAGGATTTTTTATTTTCATTAAGGAATTGATCAGCATTTTGTTTGGTGATAATGCTGCTTTTCAATATTATCTTCTTAGGAATTCCTTTTATCTGATTTAATATATCAATGGCATAAATAATTGATTCTTTTCCTCCGGTAGGACATCTGAAGGTACTTTCTAGGATGCCCTTCTTGACCAGATCAATTCCTCCGTTTTCTCCTTCAAGACCGTCAATTCCCACATACTTTATTCCATTGATACCGTTTGCAGTCATTGCCTTATAGGCTCCATAAGCCATATGGTCGTTCTGGGCAAATATTACCGACACTCCTGACAGATTATCCTTGAGCAAATTGACCTTATCCTCGGCAATGTCACTTTGCCAGTCGGCATATATTGACGCGGTCAGATCTATTTCCGAATTCTTATCGATTATTTCACGGAATCCCTCACTCCTGCCCAATACCGGAGGTGAGCCGGACAGACCTTGAATTTCAAGTACTTTTCCGCCTTTGTTTTTTAAAAGTTCCACCACGTGTGCCCCTGCCTGTCTTCCTATCATATTATTATCGGGACCGATATAAAGAGTATAGTCATACCCTTCTACGGCTCTGTCCAATACTATGACAGGAATATTCTGATATGCTTTGGCAACAATGGGAGTAAGTGCTTTGGAATCATTGGGTGATATGATTAAGAGATCAATCCCCTCGGTAAGAAGTTCCTCAACATCTTTTACCTGTTTTGCATTGTTGCTCACCGCATCTGTAAAAATTACCCTCAGGTCATTATGACTATCAGCTTCCTCTTTAATTTCTTCCGTCATTTTTACACGCCAGGGCTCCACCAGATTTGCCTGGGACATCCCAATCAGATATTTTATATTGTCACTGCTCTCTTCTCTTTGTCTGCCGCAGCCCATAAATGCGAATAAGGAAAATACCGTCAGTAATACAACTATGGCTAAACCTTTTAAATGTACACTCCTCACCTTATCTCCCTCCCTTTTTATACTCTACGGGAGATACCCCCAATACCTTTTTAAATGCCGTACTGAAATAGTGCTGACTGTTGTACCCTACCCTTTCGGCTATTTCATATATTTTCATTGAAGGATCATTCATCAATTGAATCGCCATTTTGACCCTGACCTGTGTAAGATAATCTATGAAGGATGTTCCCGTTTCCTGCTTAAGTACTCTGCTCAAATAGGATGCGCTCACCTTTATATCCCTTGCCACATCCTCCAGGGACAGTTCTTCCTTAAAGTAGTTATTCTCTATGTATTGTTTTGCCTTTATAACCATTGGAGTATAACTGGACTCCTTACTCACCTCATCAATAAGAGCATCATAAACTGCCGGTATTTCATCCATGCCTTTTTCACCAACCCTCTGATATACCCTTATTGATTTATCCAGGTACTTTTCAATGCATGACTCAAGCTTATCCTTTAGCTGAAACCACTCTGAAATATTTGGAATACCTGTTACTGCAACTATATTATCCTTATTATCTCTGAACACAATATTAGGCTGCATATTTTCCACAAGTTCCTCAATCACATTCTGAATTGCAAACAACAAAAGATTGTTATCCCAATCGTTCATTTCTACCACACTGTTTTTTTCAACAGGCCTTACAAGAACCATTCCGATTTTATTTGTAAAATTTACTTTATAATAGTCCAGTTGTTCCCTTATTTCTGCTGAAGAAAAGTGATTTTCCAGCCATTCATTCATAAATTTTTCTTTTAAAATTTTATAATTCTGAGATAGTTGATTTTGCGCCCATTTGTAGTATTTATTGCGGTTTTTTATGCTGCTTATTTCATCAATTGCCTTAATTACCACATTGTGCAGCTGCTCTTTGGATACAGGCTTCAGAACGTAATCAAACACTCCAAGTCTTAAAGCTTCCCGGGCATAAGAAAATTCATCATGTCCGGTTACCACAATCATAATACATTCATCGTACTCCTGTTTAACTTTTTCAATTAGCTGCAAACCATTAATAAAAGGCATACAGATGTCCAGCAAAATAATATCCGGATGATTGCTCCGGACAATATCAAGCGCTATTTCTCCATCCTCTGCCTCCCCGATTATTTCTACACCGATCTCAGCCCAATTCAATGAATTTCTAAGACCTTTTCTGATTTTTGGTTCATCATCTGCGATAAGCAATTTCCACATAAACAAAGACCTCACTTCTCAATAATAGGATGAAAAACACATACGGTAGTCCCCTCTCCGGACTTGCTGGTAAATGAAAGACCATATTGATTTCCAAAAGATAGTCTTATTCTATTTTGAACATTGAAAGTACCATATCCCGGATTTTTATTTCCCAGGTTATCCGAATTGAGCATGGCCTGTATTTCCTGGAGTCTTGCTTCAGACATGCCGGCTCCGTTGTCAGATATCCTTAAACAGATACCTTTCTCATGTTTTTCTACAGTTATTGAGATTTTCCCCGTACCTCTTTTTTCTTTTACTCCATGATAGATTGCATTTTCAACCAGAGGCTGAAGAATGAGTTTGATGACTTTATACTCAAGAATGGAGTCTTCAAAATTTATATCATAATCAAGCTTTTCTTCATAACGGATTTTTTGAATGATAAGATAGCTTTTTATGTGCTCTAATTCTTCTTTGACAGATATCATTTCATTCCCTTTGTTTATACCTATCCTGAACAATTTTGTAAGAGCATCCACTACTTCAACAATGTCATCCGCTCCATGGACCTGCGCCATCCATTGAATGGTGTCCAGCGTATTATAAAGAAAATGAGGCTTGATCTGGGCCTGTAAAGTCTTCAGCTCAGCCTCACGTTTGCTCTTTTGCTCCACATAAACCATTTCAATAAGATTTCTTATTTCATCTATCATCTTATTGAAGCTGTCACCAAGCTGACCAATCTCATCCCGGCCTTTGTAATTAAACCTTACATTCAGATCTCCCTCTTCGGCTTTTCTCATGAGCCTTCGAAGCTTTTTCAGGGGATTTGCTATGGATTTTGTAAAAAACAATGCGGCTATGCAAGCCAGAATCATTGTAACGATTCCTATTCCTACAATATAAAATCGTATGTTGGTAACAACTTCCAGATTCTTGCTTAATGAAAATACTCCGACTGTCTTAAAATTTGTATAGTCCGAATGCTTGTAGATTATCTTGTATTTATTATTTTTAATATCCCGTGTAACACTGTTTGTATCACTGTTGAGCCATTTATTGTTTACACGGTAAACAACCGGATTTACAGGTGCATACACCATATTTCCGTCACCGTCCAGTATGTATAAAAATCCATCCTTTCCCAGAGTCACGTCGGCAATTACATTTTTTATTGTTACAAGTTTCAGGTCGATCAGTACTGTGCCCGTAAATTCCCCTGTATCGGAATCCGTAAATGCTTTTGATACCGATAATACCGAATCTGAACTGTAATCCTTGTATGTCCTTATATTCCTGCCCAGAGGCTTGCTTATCAAATGAATTTTTGAAGGTTCACCGTATGCCAGTTTGAACCATATATCCTTTGAGAAGCTTTCTCTGGATATCTTGCTCATTTCATTGCTTATGTACGTATCCCTTGAATTAACAATCATTATTCCGCCTATTTCGGAATGGGCTTCTGAAAAAGACTTTAAAATTCGCTTAATCTCATATTCGGTTTCTGTTTTTTCTTTCTGGGTTTTGTATTCATTGCTTAAGAATTTGTTTACCTGGGGGTCTTTGGATAGATAATAAATAATGTTCTCAATATTTTTTAAATAAAATTCAACATTGTTATTAACCTGATCAATCATCTGAATTGTGTGGTTGTTAATTTCTGTTGCCATGGTTTTTGAATAATAATGGTTTCCCATAAGACTTATGGTAAATATAGGCAGCAGTATAAGCAATAAAAAGTATATCAGCAATTTATAGCTGATACTTTTTAACTTAAAAATTTGTTTAAAATTTGACAAAAGCTCACCCTCTTAGTTATAATATACGCTTTTATAACAAATTTCGACAACAATTATTATACAACTAAACTTTGTAATTTGAAATACTTTCTTCCATCTCACCAGCCATATCGGACATTTGATGAGCAAGTGCCAGCACCTCTTCAAGATTGGCGGTCTGCTCTTCAACTGCAGCCAGTATGGATTCTCCCTCAGCTTCATTGCTTATGGAAATATTTTTGATTTCTTCAATGCTGTTATGTACCTTTCCGACTATTTGGCTGACATTTGAAATATCTTTTGAAATAATCCGTATCTCATTGTCAACATTTTGACTTGCATTCTTTATATCTTCAAAATGTTCTTTTGTTTTTTCCGCTATAATATTTCCTTCATTCATTTTTGAAACACTGAGCTCCATGTTTTTGTTCATATTATTCGTTTTTTCCTGTACGGATTTTATTATCCTGTCTATTTTGCCTGTGGCAAGTGCCGACTTTTCTGCAAGCTTTCTTATTTCAGACGCTACAACTGCAAAGCCCTTACCTGAAACTCCAGCTCGTGCTGCCTCTATTGTGGCATTCAAAGCAAGCAGATTTGTGTTTTCGGTAATTTCTTCAATAGTTTCAATTATTGTAGTCATTTCATTTGCTTTTACTTTAAGATTTTTTGTATCTTCACTGGTATTTATAATTATATCTGAAATATCCTTAAGTTCATTGTTAAGATTATCTATATATGTATTACCTGTTACCGCTTTTTGCACCGATTGCCTTGCCTTTTCCATAATTTTTTCAGAATTTGTATTCAAATCATTAAAAGTATTGAATAATGTTTCTATATGAGGTGTTGTTTCCAATACCAGTTGATTTTGACCGTGTATACCCTCACAGACGCTTTGAGCTGATGAGGCAATTTCCATATTAACCTTACTGTTGGTATCTGAGCTCATTAAAAGGACCTCTGAAGCATCTTTGGTGCTCCTGCTCATTTTTCTCATATTCATAATAGTCTGCTTTAGACCGTCTATCATCTCGTTAAAAGCTCCTGACATATCTTTGATCTCGTCTCTGGTATTCACTTCAAGCTTATCAACGGACAAATTACCCGATGTAATCTGTTTTAGAATTTTATTTAACCTGTTAATAGGATTTGATACCTTAATTGATATAAGCAATGCGCATGTGATAGAGATGATACATATGACAACTAATGCTGCTATGTTGATAATAACAGCTCTTTTAAAGCTCTGTTCAATAACCAGCTTTGTCTTGTTGCTTTCATTAAGTTCATTTTTAATAAAATCCTGAATATTTGTTTCAACAAGGACGGCTATTTCGGTTACGTAGTCCAATGAGGCGTGTATTTCATCATATGATTTTTTCCCTTCAATCTGGTTACCTATATCATCCACCTTTTCCTTAAGTGAATCCATTGTCTTGGACACTGAATCCAGCTTTAACAGGCTGCTGTCGGACTTAACCGTCTTTTTGATAGTGTCTATTTTTCTATTAACATCATTAATAATTTTATATTGATCTGCATTTTTAAAATCTTTTTGTCCAACACCGATTGACCTCATTTCGGAATCAATTTGTTCTTTAAGACCGTCATTAATACTGTTTGCTATAGCTATGTTGGTTAGAATGGTATCATATTGTTCATTAAAGCCGGCAAAATTGATAATTGTAAACAAGTTTAAAATACTCATAAGTATAATAATAATAACACAGCAAAGTGTAAACTTTGTTCTGATGGTAACTTTGTGGATTTTGGCCCTGTTAACAATCTGTATCTTTTCACTTTTCACAGCAATACCTCCCAGGTAAATCTCATTCCTGTGTATAATTTTTACACCAAAACCAGGTGGATAGATTCCACCTGGAATTAGCAAACATTAATAAATCATTGCCTTTTATGCCTTTATGTTCAGTTGTTTCGCCTTTTTACCGGTATTAATTTTTGCTTTCCTGCTTGTATCTTTTCTTAAAGTAAGCAGTCTCTGAATCATAATAAACATACAAAGCAGGAGAGCAACTGCAATTCTTGTCCACCAGGAGCTTAGTGTGCCCTGGAACATTATCAGCGTCTGAATAACACCTTGTATGAGGACACCGAATAGGGTTCCGAACACATAACCCACACCCCCGGTAAGTGATGTTCCGCCTATTACGGCCGAGGCTATGGCATCCATTTCTCCACCCTGCTGATGCAGCGTATAACCTGATAACATATAAAAACTGAATACAATACCCGCCATTGCATAGCATACTCCACTGTAGGTATATACCAGAACCTTTGTCCTGCCCACAGGAAGTCCCATCAATCTGGCCGACTGCTCATTTCCCCCTATAGCATAAACAGAACGGCCGAATCTGGTATAGTGTGCGATGTAGATCGTTATACACATTACTATCAAAGCAATAACAACGCCAATAGATATAAATGACTTATCATATAAGTAGATTCTGTAGTTTGAAATATCGGTATACAGTTTATTCTTTATGTTGATGGTGTCGGTACTTATTACTGCCGTCATACCTCTTGCAAAGAACAGTCCTGCCAGGGTTACAATAAACGGCTGAATCTTGAAAAAGTGTATCAGGCAGCCCTGGAGCATACCAAAGCCGGCACCCATTAATATCATTATAACCATTACCAGTACAGGGTTGAAATTTTTTAACTCCAGCAGGTATGCCGACAGCATACAGGTCAGTGCAATAACCGAACCCACTGAAATGTCTATTCCTCCTATGAGTAAAACCATTGTCATTCCCGATGCCGATATAATAAGAAAAGCGTTGTCTATAAACAGGTTAAGAAATGTTTGGAGCGAAAAAAATCCTGTATATAAAACCGACCCGATGGAAAACAGCACAAAGAATAGAAATATTGTAATATATAGTGATAAGAATTTTGAATTAAACAGTTTTTTCATATTTTAACCTCCTATTCGTGCTAAACACCTTCAGGACCATCTTATGAGTACCTTCGGATTGGAACAGGCATATTATGACGACAACAATTGCTTTCACCACAGGCAGTACCTCCGGCGATACACCCATTGCGTAAAGCGTTGTTGTCAGGCTCTGGATTATCAAAGCCCCGATAACACTGGCGGCAATTGAAAATTTACCGCCGCTCATGGAGTTTCCGCCGATTGCAACAGCCAATATTGCATCCATTTCAATCAGCAGCCCTGCATTATTACTATCTGCCGCTTTTATCATGGAGCTTATCATGAGTCCTGCTATGCCTGCACAAACACCACATATTGCATATGTGGCAAAAATTATTCTTTGTGCCTTAAGTCCGGCAAATTTGCTGGCTTTGGAATTAATTCCAACCGATTCTACAAATAATCCGAAGGCGGTTTTCTTTACAAACAAAACTATAACTGTCAGCACAACCGCTACTATAAAAATGGAAAACGGTATTGGAAGGTGGGGAAGAAAACCTGCTATGTATGAAAAAGGTTTATACTGGGTAGTAGGTATCTGACCGTTTGTAACGAGCTGCGCTATACCCCTTCCCGCAACATTCAGTATCAAGGTTGCAACAACTGCCTGTACACCGATCTTGGATACCAGAAATCCATTCCAACATCCCAGCAATGCCGATACCGCCAAAGAAGCAATAATGCACAGAATGAACGGTGTGTTTGGAGCTATTCCGGAACCAAGCAGCTGAACAGTTATTGCACCTGAGATTGCAACTACCGAGCCAACAGAAATATCTATTCCTCCGGTCGCAATAACCAGGGTCATTCCAATTGTTATTATTATCAATGAGGAAGAACGGTTTATAATATCAATAATTCTTCCATATAAATTGCCGTTTTTTAATTCAATAGTTAAGAACCCGTCAATAAAAATCGAATCAAATATTAACACTGCCAGCAGTGCAACAATGGGCCAAAACAAACGCTTTTTTGTCAAATTTTTAATTACTGTAACCAAGTTTTGCACAATTAATCCTCCCCTGCTATTGATTTCATTACATTTCTGTCAGTCAGTTGATCATCATATATTTCTGCAACCTTACGCCCGTCGCGTAAAATTGCCATACGTGAACAGCATCTGAGAGACTCATCCATTTCAGAGGATATAAATATTACAGACATACCTCTTTCTGCAAATTGTATTATAAGTTTCTGTATTTCTGTTTTTGTTCCCACATCGATTCCCCTTGTGGGTTCGTCCAGAATGAGTAAATCCGGATTTGTTGCAAGCCATCTCGCCAGAATAACCTTTTGCTGGTTTCCTCCGCTCAAATTTTTAACAAGCTGTTCTCTTCCGGAAGTTTTTATGTTTAAAAGTTTTATGTATTCGTCAGCTATCCGCTCCTGTTCTTTCCCGGATATTGTTTTTCCGATTCCGTTTCTGGCCTGGAGAGCCAGAATAATATTCTCACGAACCGAAAGATCACCGATTATGCCTTCTGTTTTTCTATTCTCCGGGCATAACGCTATGCCATGTTTGATTGCATCTATTGGTGAAGCAATATTGGCTCTTTCGTCATTAACTCTTATTACACCGCTGTCAGACTTATCTATTCCAAAAATTACCCGTGCCAGTTCACTTCTTCCGGACCCTAACAGCCCGGCCAGCCCGAGTACTTCTCCTTTTCTTATTTCCAGATCAAATGGCTCTATCGTTCCTGTGTGTCCAACTCCGTTAAAACTCATAAAAGTATCGTTGGCATTAATATTCTGCTCTTTATTAGTATCTTTTTTCAAACTTGAAAGAATGTCCAGATCCTTACCAATCATTTTAGCCACAAGTTGTATTCTCGGGAGAGACTCTGCCTCAAATTCCCCCACCAGTTCACCGTTTCTTAAAACTGTTATTCTGTCTGAAACTTCATAAACCTGATCCAAAAAGTGTGTAACAAATATTATTCCCATTCCTTCCGACCTAAGCTTCTTCATAATAATGAAAAGCTTCTCAACCTCATTCTTATCCAGACTTGACGTTGGCTCATCCAGAATCAATACTTTAGCTTTATAGTCAATAGCTCTGGCTATTGCTACCATTTGTTGAATAGCAACCGAATAGTTCTCCAATTTTTGTTTTACATCAATTTTTAAATCCAATTTTGCCAATGCCTGTTCAGCTCGTCTGTTAATCTCTTTCCAATTGATTTTTCCGTATTGAGTGGGCTCTCTTCCTATATAAAAGTTTTCAGCAACCGTAAGATTCGGACAGAGATTTACTTCCTGATAAACCGTGCTTATACCTAACTCCTGTGCCTGCTGAGTTGATTTAGCCAGAATTTTTTCTCCGCTTAGATATATTTCTCCCGAATCCAATTCCTCTACGCCTGTCAATACTTTTATCAATGTTGATTTCCCGGCTCCGTTCTCCCCCATCAAGGCGTGAATTTCGCCTGCTCTTAGTTGAAAATCAACATTTTTAAGAGCCTTTACTCCCGGGAAAGTCTTGCTTACACCATTCATTTTTAATACTATTTCATTATTTGCCATTTAAGACTATCCCCCCATAACCTGACCTTTATTAATTTTTCGGGGATACATTGATTGTATCCCCGAAATAATTACTGAATTATGATTTGTTTAATAAATTAATATACACGATTTGGCAATGCTTCCTGTGCTTTATCAGCCGGGTATATTCCCTCCTGTGATTTAATCCATTTTTCAACTGTTCCGCCTTTAACCAATGTTTCAGCTGCGTCAAATACCTGTGGTCCGAGTAATGGGTTACATTCAACAGTAGCATTGTATTTTCCGTCAACCATAGCCTGGAATGCATCTTTAATACCGTCAACACCAACTATCTTAATATCAACTCCCGGTTTCAAACCAGCTTCTTCTATTGCCTGGATAGCTCCCATACCCATATCATCGTTATGAGCATAAACACCCTGAATATTTTTTCCATCTGACTTTAAGAAGGATTCCATTACTTCTTTACCTTTTGCACGAGCGAAGTCACCGGATTGAGTTTTGATAATCTTTAAATCCGGGTGGTTTTTGAGTTCTTCAACAAAACCCTTCTGACGGTCTGTAGCAGCCGAAGCTCCTACTGAGCCCTGTAATTCTACGATATTACCTTTCTCACCCATAGCCTTGGCTAATTCAATACAAGCGTTCTTACCCTCTTCAATAAAGTCGGAACCGATAAATGTTGAATATAATGAAGGATCACAATCAACACCACGGTCTACCAATATAACAGGGATCTTTGCATCCTGTGCTTCCTTGAAAACTGTATCCCAGCCTGATGAAACAGCAGGAGCTACAACGATTGCATCTACTTTTTGCTGTATAAATGATCTGATGGCTTTTATCTGATTCTCCTGCTTCTGCTGAGCATCAGAGAATTTCAAGTCATATCCGCGTTTTGCAGCTTCGTCTTTAATTGACTGAGTCTCTGCCGTTCTCCAGGCACTTTCGGCACCTACCTGTGCAAATCCGATTACAAGCTTTTTGGCAGCTTCAGTTGATGGTGCTGCCGACTCACTTGCCTGAGCCGTTTCAGATGGCTTTGCGGATTCTGTACTTTCTACCTTTGAGCTTGATCCTCCGCAGGCAGCTAATGAAAATACCATTGTTACAGCTGCAATAGAAGAAATTGCTCTTGCTAATAATTTGTTCATGACTTTCCTCCTTAATTTTTGTTGGTATGTAACTTACACGTAAATTATAAGAAAAATAAAATAAGCAGTATTTAGAAAAATCGGCTTTTTTTTATACTATTACATACAAATTCTTTCAGACAAATTCCTTCAGATTAATTCAGATCATAATAGAAACACATAAATTTATTCCTGAACGCAATAAGGCCCCAGGTTATTTACCTGGGGCCAGAGGACTTTGCATTAATTTAATAGATATAACAGTAAGTTCTGCGAAGCAATTTGTTTCTCGTGCTTGCTACATTTGTACAGAAAACAAACAAGGTCTTAAGCTGTTACGCTTAAGACCTTGATATAAATCTGGCAGAGACTTACTTTCCCGGGCCGTTTCCAGCCAAGTATTATCAGCACTGAGATGCTTAACTGCCGTGTTCGGTATGGGAACGGGTGTGGCCATCTCGTCATTTCCACCAGAAAA
>JAEWJR010000006.1:0-41912 GCA_023386445.1 Bacillota bacterium
ATCGATTAGAGGCGGAATTATGAGTGTAATCCAATTTAGGGAAGCAAATTGCAAAAACTGCTACAAGTGCATACGGAGTTGTCCTGTTAACGCAATAGCCTTCAGAAATGACCAGGCCGAGATTATACACGAAGAATGTACACTGTGCGGAAACTGTCTGAAGGTCTGTCCTCAAAATGCAAAAAGCGTAAACAGCGAAATAGAAAAGGTTAAGAAATTTATCGGCAAAAAGGAAAAGGTGTATGTCAGTCTGGCACCTTCATTTATTTCTGCCTTTGACAATGATGAAAAATGGCTGTATTTTGCTCTCAAAAAACTTGGATTTACTCATGTTGAAGGAACTGCCAACGGCGCATACCAGGTATCGAAACAGTATGAAAAACTTTTGCAAAAAAGAGAAATGAAAAATATTATTACCAGCTGCTGTTCCTCCATCATTCTGTTAATAGAAAAGTATTATCCTCAGTTAAGGGATCAGCTGGCGCCTGTTGTGTCGCCAATGATTGCCCATGCCAAAATGCTCAGAGAAACCTATGGTCAAAGAATAAGAGTTGTATTTATCGGACCCTGCATTTCAAAAAAAGAGGAATGCAATGATTTACAGAATGAAAATCAGGTAGATGCCGTAATTACCTTCGAGGAGCTTGACAAATGGTTTGAAGAAGAGGGGATCTACCAGGATAAAGCTTTAGTGGACGATATGAAGAATTTCGATACCATTACCAGAATTTATCCTGTTCCGGGCGGAATTCTCAAGACCATTGACAGAAACAGCAAAAAAAATTACCGGTCCATCAGCGTAGATGGCGTTGAAAGATGCATAGACATATTGAATTCAATAGAAGAAGGCAATATAGAAAATTATTTGATAGAGATGAGCAGTTGTACCGGAGGCTGTATTGCAGGACCGTGTATGAAGCATGTGCAGGGAGGTTTTCTAGCCTCAAGAGAGAGACTTCTCAACTATGCAAAGAGGGCGGCATGTAACCAGAATGAAGGCAACAATTCTCTGATGGCGGCAACCAGGATAGATCTGTCCAAAACTTTTATAGATAGATCCAAAAAGGCGGAACTGCCCTCGGAAGCTGTAATTCAAGGTATATTGAACAGTATTGGTAAATTCAGCGAAGATAAGGAGTTAAACTGCGGTGCCTGCGGGTACCCCTCCTGCAGGGAAAAAGCAATAGCCGTATATCTTGGAAAGGCACAGGTTCACATGTGTCTGCCCTACATGAGGGAAAGGGCGGAATCCATTTCAAATATTATAATCAACTATACTCCTTATGCAATCTTTGCATTGGATAAGAATTTAAATATACAGGAAGTAAACAAGTCTGCAAAAACCATGTTCAAACTGGGTGCTACCGACATTGAAGGGATGAATATCAGGGAAGTCCTGAATTGTGAACTGTTTGAAACAGTCCTTGAGAGCGGGGAAAATATCTACGATGAAAAATATGTTTACGAGACTTTTAATATGGTAGTCAAGCAGTCAATAGTGAATGTAAGTAAGCATAATACGTTGATTGTTATAATAAATGATATTACCGATGAGGAAAATCAAAGACAGAAAATTTATGAAAGCCGACAGCAAAATATTGATATTGCTCAAAAGGTCATGGAAAAACAAATGAGAGTTGCTCAGGAAATTGCAAGCCTTCTTGGCGAAACAACTGCTGAGACAAAGGTTGCCCTGACAAAGCTAAAAAAATCAATTATGTCAGAGATGGGTGAAGTTAAGTGAGCCTCTACATTGATGTCAATTACGAAAGTTTAAATAAATACAGGGAAGAATTATGCGGAGATAAGGTTGAGATCATCAGGAGTTCGGACTCGGTTGTGGTTGTACTGGCAGATGGGTTGGGAAGCGGTGTCAAGGCCAATATACTTGCGACACTTACCTCCAAAATAATCGGTACCATCATGTCAAACGGGCTGGATATCGATGAAGCCGTCAACACCATTGCAAGTACTCTGCCCGTTTGTAAGGAAAGAGGAGTTGCCTACTCAACTTTTTCAATTATTCAGATATTCAATAACGGTGAAGGTTATCTTGTAGAATTTGACAGTCCTGCCGTAATGAGATTGCGCAAGGGCAAACTGCTGGAATTTGAAACCGAAAGCCGGGTAGTCAGCGGAAAACTTATCAATGAAGCAAGATTTACCGTCAGTCCGGACGATCTGTTTGTTATAATCAGCGACGGAGTGATTCACGCAGGCGTAGGTCAAACGCTTAACCTTGGCTGGCAGTGGAACAACGTGAGAGAATATGTCCAGAAAACCTATAAAAAGGACATGTCCTCAAAAGCCATAGCCAAGCTGCTTTTAGCTGCCTGTGACAGCCTCTATGCAAATGAACCCGGCGATGATACCACCGTTGTGGCTCTCAAGGCCAAGAAGCCTATCAAGCTGAATTTGCTGATCGGGCCACCCGTTGATTCTCAGAATGACAGGGATATTGTTACAAGGTTTATTGGCAGGGAAGGTAAAAAGGTTATTTGCGGAGGTACTACTTCACAGATTGTTGCACGTATAACAAAAAAGGAAATAAAAACCTCCATTGAATATTTTAATCCGTCAGTGCCGCCTACTGCCGAAATAGACGGAATAAACCTCACTACCGAGGGTGTATTGACGCTCAGAAAGACTCTGGAGCTGTTAAAGACCTGTGTTTCACCTGAGAGTACCATGAGTGATTATTTGAAGCTGAATAAAAAAGACGGGGCCTCAAGACTGGCAAAAATGCTGCTGGAGGAAAGCACCAGCATTTATTTCTTTATTGGCCAGGCAATAAATCCGGCTCATCAGAATCCTGAATTTCCGCTCAATATGGGGCTGAAGTTCAAGCTGGTCGAGGAGATAGCTGGCTTGCTGAGACAGGCTGGAAAGCACATTACGATAGAATATTGCTGATAAACACATTATAAGTATACTTGGATGGAGGAAGACTATGGGCTTGCGGACCATACATCTAAAACTTCATAAACCCGGGGCAGCGAAGAGAAAAATAATTAATAACGCGTTTTTGAATTATAATAATGCATATAATTATCTACTTGGTAAAGCCTATTCTGAAATTGATAACATAGAAGAACGGTATAAATCGCCAAAAGGGACGTATAGTACCCTGGGACTGTCCAAATGGATAGACAGTGATTTATCGGCCGAAATAAACAGGTTTGATATCCAACCGTTTAAGGACTCGCTTAAGCTTGATTTCGGCATGACTCTGGCAAGCTATTTCGTTCAGAAAAAAAATAATTCTCAAATGCCTTATCCAGGTTTTAAGAATGAGCCGGTGACCCTTGAAGAAAAACTCAGACCTATTTACTTTTGCAGATACGACACCAAAAGGAGTTTTTGCCTTCTGTACGATGCTGCCAATAAAAAGTTTTTTGCCAAGCTTTTTTTAATGAACACTCAGAACGGCAAAATCAGATACAAGCATGAATTTTCCAGAGAGCTCAATTATATTTCAAATAAACCTGAAAAGGCAAGAGCCTTAAAAAAGGAAACTTTTATTATTGTACCGCTTTCTTTCGGAAGATGGCAGCTTGATTTTCTGCTGCAGGCCGTTGAAAAACCTGAAATGCTCAGAACTGCAAGACTGATTAATAAAAATGATGAATATTATCTGAGTTTGAGTATAGATCTGCCTGAAGATGGTAAAGTTGAAGCAAACACTTATCTCGGTGTGAGCAGAGGCATGGAAAGTGCTGTGAACTACACTGCCGTGGATGAGCAGGGACACTTGCTGCTGAATGGTACTTTTGACTGCGGAAATTCCGAAAACCCGTCTGAGCAGAGAAGGGATATGTTCAAGCTGGCAAATGAAATTGTAAACCTTGCTGTAAAAAACAAATCAATGGTGGTGCTTCAGAACCTGACGGGCAAGGGTGACAAATTAAGCTGGACTGAGGAGGAAAAAACGGTTAAACCGGTCTTTGGCTGCAAACAGTATAATGACCTTGCCAGAATTCTTGAGTACAAGCTGCCGCAAAAAGGTCTTCCCGCTCCGGCAAAGGTAAGTTCGGTAGATATATTCCACAGCTGCAGTGTCTGCGGCTGCAATACAAAGAAAAACAGGTTTTCAAAAACCATGTTTATTTGTACCACCTGCGGGTTGAGCAGCAGTCTGGACAGCCTTGGCAGCCTTAATCTGTCAACAAAACTTATCAAGTATAAAAACACTCCTCTTAAGCTAAAAGCACGGAGAACCATGGATGGGATGTATCTGCAGAACGAGCTTATCGGTCTTGATTTCTTTGTACCCAGATATCAAAATCCGTTGGATACGCTTAAGGAAAAAATCCAGGAGATATCAGATTCCTTTGAAGAGTATGCGGGCGAGCGGAAGCTCAATCCCAAGGAAGTAAGAAGCATAATAGAGAAACTTAAAAGTAATAATTTTGCCAATATTGAAATAGTCTGAAATGAAAATGAAAAAATTATAAATTTATAATTATATATAATTGTGCTTTTGCTGCCGCACATTGCCTACAGAGTGGGCTTGAATATTAACATATTCAAAAAAGTGCAGCTATCTAACTTATGAAGCCGTATCAGCCTGCCTGATACGGCTTCATTTAATTTCATTTGCCGTTTGGATACGTTTTTGATATTATTAAGTTGATTTATATTAACAATTAAGGAATCATAGGAGATACAATGTTGATTTCTGTTGGAAATAAAAGTTTTCTTAATAAAATAAGGGAAAGCAAAATACACAATAGCTTTAAAAAAATGAGCTTCAAATCAAAACTCATATTTTCCTTTATATTTGTTTCCATAATTCCCATACTGCTGGTTCAAGCAATCTCTTATTTTAATACTACCTCAGCCATGAAGGAAAATGTCAATGAACTTATAACCTATAACCTGGCGCAAACGGAAAAGAACCTCAATACCACTTTGAATTCCTACATGGACATACTTTATCAAATATATACCGATGATGAGATAATAGATCTAGTAAAAAAAATAAATGCCGAAACAGATAGTGCCATGGAAATAAGCCTGCTACGGGACAAGCTGAGCAAACTTACAAATTCAAAGGAAGGAATCAGGAGCATAGCTATTCTGAGTGCAGGAGGTAAAACGGTATTTTATGATACATTAACCGCTTCCTCACTGGACAGCTCCTGGATGAATAAGGATCTGGACAGATCGAAATTCTACTCGGGTATAACCTCCAGCAAGGGTTCTGTTTTAATTCCGACTTCATATGCATCCCAGCTGGGTGATAAGAAATATTACCTGTTCCATATTGCTAATAAAATGGTGGACTTTAATGACATAAGAAAAGATGCAATAGGAGTCATAGTAATAAGTATTGATGAAGACATAATTTACAGGGCCTGCAATGAGGCTGATCTGCAAAAAGAGGCAAAAAAGAGTGTAAGAAGTGTAAATTTTATAGTTGATAAAAACGGATATATTGTTTCCTTTCCGGATAAAAACCTCGTAGGTTCAAATATATCCTTATATAGTAAAACCGGGACAAATGGGCAGGAAGACAAATATACGGCTGCAGCCCGGAAAATATCATATTTTGAAAGCAGCAGTATAATAACAAATTCATTAGCCAGCGAAAAGAACGGCTGGATAATTGTAAATGCCGTAGATCAAAGCTACCTTTTCAGCAAAGTATATATGACTCAGAGACTGACAATAACTTTCGGGATTCTGGCGCTGCTGTTTTCAATAGTAATTATCTTTTATGTTACAAGAAACTTTTCAGGGTCCATCAGAAAAATTCTTCATGCAATGAAGACAGCACAGGAAGGTGAATTGTCGGTAAGAGTGGAGTTGGACGACGACGGCGACGAAATGTCGGCAATAGCCTCCAGATTCAATAAAATGATCTACAAAATCAATAAGCTGCTGGAAGAGGTCAAGGATGCCACCTTTAAACAGAAGGAGGCTGAAATCAGAGCTCTTGAAGCCCAAATCAACCCGCATTTCCTTTATAACACACTTGATGCCATCAACTGGATGGCAATTGAAAAGGATGAGCATGAAATAAGCAATATGCTTAAATCACTGGCCCAAATATTGCGGTACAGTGTTAATAAAAGCAACAGTATAGTAAAGCTCAGAGAAGAGATAGAATGGCTCAAACAGTATATATACCTTCAGCAAACCAGATTTAACTATTCATTTGAGTGTTTTATGGAGGTTGATGAAAATGTTCTGGATTTCAATATTCACAAGCTTCTGTTCCAGCCGTTTATAGAAAATGTGATAATACATGGTTTTGAAGGAATTAACAAGGGAGGGGTTCTGGATATCAGCATTAAAGGTTCGGATAATTCAATAGTGATCATGATCAGAGACAACGGTAAAGGAATTGATCCTGAGACTGTTTCAAAACTTAACTCTCCCGATGATAAGGAGCTCATGGCAAAAGGAAGCGGACTTGGAGCAAGCAATGTATTCAACAGAATAAAGATGTATTACGGAGACAGCGGCAGCTGGCAGGTAGAGAGTGAAACGGGAAAAGGTACAACCATAACCCTTAAAATACCAAAACTGTAGCAGAAGCTGTTGTTTGTCTGACTGTATACGCAGATAGGAGCCTGGAATGAGAATTGTTGTGGTGGAAGATGAATATAGAGTTCGTACCGGCGTAGTAAAGCTTATCGGAAAGATAAAGCCAGAATACCAGGTTGTTGCCGAAGCGGAAAATGGTCTTGCAGGAATTGAATCCATTTCGGAACTTAAACCCGATCTGGTTATCGTCGATATCAAAATGCCGCTGATGGATGGGATTGAGATGCTTTCAAAGCTGAAGGAAAAAGGGGCAAAGCACAAAACAATAATTCTCAGCGGCTATTCGGATTTTGAATTTGCCCAGAAGGCCATAAAACTCGGTGTAAGTGAATATCTTCTTAAGCCTGTAACAGCCAATGATCTGGAGCAAACTCTTTTAAATATCGAAAAAGAAATCCTTATGGAAAGAATGCTGGAAGCAAATCAGTCTCAGGTACTGAGCTCCATAGAAAATATTTTTCAAAATATTGTTATGGGCAGCAGTGATAAAGTTGAAGAAATGTACCGGTTTTTATCCGACAGGTATGGGATAGGACAGAATACGGAATTTGCGGCTGTAAGCATTTATTATGGTACAAATGCCGGTGATGATACAAACAGATTGAAAATAATTTTATCCGAAACTTTGACAGGCTTTGGTTCCGGCAGCTTTACAATATTTGATCTGGCCCTGCATAAGGAGATTATAGTATTAATATACAATAGTGAGAACTTTCAGACTTTTGAAAGATTTTTTCAAAACAAGGCAATAAAGGATATATTAAGACAGAATATTAAAGGGCTGGTTTTTGGATGGATACGGTTCACCGGGCCGGAAAATGTAAAAAGCAGTATAAATACCATTAGAAAAGAACTGAAATGGTCTATTGTACTTGGAGAAGACGTATTGATTTCCTATCCGAAAACACGTCAGATAAATACAAAACTCATTCATTATCCGATTGAGATTGAGTCGGCTTCAAAAGCCTGTGTATTTTCAAATGATTCAGGCAGGCTCAACAAGCTGTTTGAAGAATTTGCCTGCTGGTGGAGGAAAGAACTCTATCACCCGGCAGGGGTCATAGAAGCCTTTGTCAGGTTTGCATCCTCAATCATAAATGTGATCAAAGAAACTGATTTTAGATTGTATGAAGCAATAAACCAAAAAGAAACGCTGCAGGAACTGATAGATTCAATTACCTGGAGCGAGCTTCACAAAGCACTGTTTTCAATAGTCGAAAAAATCAGGGCCGGTTCAAACAAGGAAGTACAGGCGGTAAGTCTTATTGTAAGAAAGGCGGTAAGCCTGGTGAATGAATTTTACAAGGATGGTATAACTCTGGATCAGACTGCGGCAAGACTTAACATAACACCTGAATATCTGGGTTCTCTGTTCAACAGGGAAATAGGTACAAATTTCAGTACCTATATTAAAGAGTTCAGGATAAAAAAGGCAAAGGAACTGCTTGTAGGCAAGGATTTGAAAACATATGAAATATCGGAACAGGTCGGATATTCCGATCCCAAATATTTCTGCCGTGTTTTTAAGGAGACAACCGGGTTGACCCCGGGAGAATATCAAAAAGCATATAAATAATATTCTGGTGGTGAAATCTGTGAAAAAAATATTGTTTATAATAACATGCATATTTCTTTTATATTCTTTCAGCGGATGTGAGGGGGAAAAGCAGGATAATACCCTGACCCCGATCGGAAATACCGAAAGAACCAAATTATCACTGCTTTTTTATTATGAAGGGCAGGAGAGATTTTCACTTATCAATAATCTTTGCAATGCCTTTAACAATCAACAGAAGGAAAGTGAAGCAGTACCCGAATTTGTCCCTTTCGAGGAATTGAAGAAAAAACTTTTGACGGGAATGGCTCAGGGTGATCCGCCAGACCTTGTCATTTATGATGTGCCGGATTATGCATACCTGGCCGAAAGAGGTATCCTTGAGGACATAACGGACAATATCAAAAACTGGCAGGATTTTACGCAGTATTATGAGAATTCAATAGAAGCCTGCACCTACAAGGGAAGAATATACGGAATGCCCATAGGCGAAAACTGCCTGGCGCTGTTTTATAATAAAAAAATGCTGGAAGATAAAAAACTCAGTCCTCCGCAGACGTGGGCCGAGTTGAAAACAACAGCCCTTAAGCTGTCAAATGGAAATGTCCGCGGCATGGGGATTTGTGCACAAAACAGCGAACAGGGAATGTTCCAGTTTTTGCCGTGGTTTTATTCCGCAGGAGCTGATACCTCAGATCTTCAGAGCGCCGGAGCAATAAAGGCATTTTCATTTTTGGCGGAGCTGGTGGAGCAGGGGGCAATGAGCAAGGAGATCATCAACTGGTCACAGGCTGATGTAATGAAACAGTTTGCAGACGGCAAAATAGCCATGATGCTCAATGGTCCGTGGCAGCTGTCGGAGCTCAGGATCAAGGCGCCTGAACTGGAATATGGAATTGCCAGGATCCCCATGGATAAAAAATCAGTCACAATTCTTGGCGGTGAAAATATAAGCGTTGTCAAAGGTCAAAATAAGGAAAAGGCCTTTGAATTTCTGAAATTCTTTTGCAGTGCCGAAAATGTAAGGACCTTTACAAAATCAATGGCATATTTTCCGTCAAGGAAAGATGTTCCGGTGGATAAAGAGCTGAACCGGCCTGAAGTGAGCCTGTTCGGTGAAGAAGTCCACAAAGCTGTCCCCAGAGGCCCTGATCCCAACTGGCCTGAAATGTCAAAAATAGTTACAGGCGAGCTTCATGAAGTCCTGACGCAGAGAAAGTCGCCCGAGGCTGCAGCAAAAGCAGCCCAGGCCCATATTGAAAATTTACCTTAGTTTTATCCACCTTTCTTAGACATTTGGAATAATCAAATACCGGGTTACGTTCTATAATTAAGTCGTAATAAGCTATTGATCCCAAGCGCGCGGGGAATCATCAAAAAGCAGAACGAATTTTTAGGAGGACGTATTTATGAAAAGAGTTATTGCTTTTCTATTGGTATCTATGCTTGCAATTGGAATATTTACAGGCTGCGCGAGTTCAAAGGGGACTGCTTCGTCAAGTACGGGGAAGCAAAGTTCAGGGGAATCAACGGTAAGTGAAGTATCATCATCCACGGCAGCACCCGCTGAAAAAGCAAAAGTAACCCTGTGGTATTATTGGGAAAATAAAGACCATCAGCAAATTCTGACTGACATAATCAAGCAATACAATGCTTCACAGAATGAGGTTGAAGTTACTAATGAGTATTATCCGTTTGCAGACTTCAAGAAAGTACTGTCCATAGGACTTGCAGCAAGCAAGCTTCCTGACCTTGTACTCATAGATAACCCTGATCACGCGGCATATGCAGCTATGGGATTGTTTGCGGATATTACGGATAAAATCAAGGATTGGCCTGATAAGGAACAATATTTTGAAGGGCCCTGGAAATCCTGTACTTTAGACGGCAAGGTCTACGGCATTCCTTTTGGAAGTAATGATCTTGCCCTCTATTACAACGAAGACATGCTGAATAAAGCTGGGGTCAAGCCGCCGCAAACCTGGGATGAGCTCAGAGCTGCGGCAAAAAAACTCACTGGTAACGGAGTAACAGGTTTGGGAGTTTCAGCTCCTAAAACAGAGGAAGGAACCTTCCAGTTCATGCCGTGGATACTCTCTGCAGGCGGTGACCTTACAAAGATTGACAGCCCGGAGGGCATAAAGTCTTTTACAATGATTTCGGATCTTGTCAGGGACGGTTCCATGAGCAAGGAAGTTATGAACTGGGTACAGTCGGACGTATTGAAACAGTTTATGGCAGGAAAGATTGCCATGATGTTCAACGGGCCATGGCAGGTACCAACCCTGAAAAAGGATGCTCCCGATCTAAAATGGAACGTGACTCTCATACCTAAAGACAAACAGTATGCATCTGTTCTGGGAGGAGAAAACTGGGGCGTTGTAAATGGCAAAAATGTTGATGGGACAGTTAAATTTCTCAAATATGTTACTCAGGTGGATGTTCTTAAGAGCTACATCGGTAAATTCGGCTACTTCCCGTCAAGAAAAGATCTGGCTTCCGATCCTGAATTCACAGGAGATCCAATATACAAGGTGTTCATTGATGAATTGCAGTATGCACAGCCCAGAGGACCCCATCCGAAATGGCCTGAGCTTTCAAATGCTGTTTCCCAGGCCCTGCAGGAGGTCATAGCAGGAGCAAAGACCCCGGAAACCGCAGCAAAGGATGCCCAGGCAAAAATAGATAAAGCCATCAAATAAAGGCACAATAGCAGACTCTAATGGGATTGTCTCAAAATTTTGAGACAATCCCATCCAATATAAGGATAGTGGGTGACTTGGATGAAGCATAAGACTAAAATATTTGGAAATGAAGCTGTCGGATACTTTTTTGTACTGCCTGCGTTACTTTTCATGCTGGCCTTTATCGGGTATCCGATAATTAACAATATAATCCTTGGCTTTCAGAATGTTGATGTAATGACCTTTAACAGTGAGGTTAAGGAATTTGTGGGAATTCGTAATTATATTGAACTGTTCAAGGATGATATTTTAAGAGTAGCGATACCAAATACTCTGATTTTTACAGTGGGCTCCATCATTTTTCAATTTGTTATCGGTTTTGCCCTTGCATTATTTTTTAACCAGAACTTTAATTTTTCAAAACCTGTAAGAGGGCTGTTAATGGTAGCCTGGATGATACCTGTTACAGTCACGGCACTTATGTTTAAATTTATGTTCGGTGCCAATGGCGGTATAATCAACGAGTTTTTAATTAATCTGCATATTATAAACAAGCCTGTTGAATGGCTTGTTTATTCCGGTACAGCCATGTGGGCAATAATAATCGCAAATATATGGATCGGTATTCCGTTTAATATGATTCTTATTACAACCGGGCTTTCAACCATTCCGGATGATATTTATGAAAGTGCCAATATAGACGGTGCCAGCAGGTTTGAAAAGTTTTTCTTCATAACCCTGCCCATGCTGAAGGAATCCATACAGGCTGTTTTAGTACTTGGTTTCATATATACCTTTAAAGTATTTGACCTGGTTTATGTTATGACCCAGGGAGGACCTGTAAATGCTACAGAAATGCTCTCAACCTATTCGTACAAATTATCCTTTACGGAATTTAATTTCAGTAAGGGAGCAGCAGTTGCAAATATATTATTCATAATACTGTTTGTTGTCAGTTTGTTTTATCTGAAGCTTGTCAGGGAAGAAGAGGTGATGTAGGATGGAAAACCGGAAGGTTAAGAAGATAATTTTAAATGCAGTATCAGTTATTATAGCAGTTGTACTCCTTTTCCCTCTTTATTGGATGCTGGTTACTTCCTTGAAATTTGAAGCCGATATTTTCAAGAGTCACCCGTCGCTGTTCCCCGAAAGGATTTTTGTGGACTCATATGTTTCTCAGCTTGGAAGCGGACAGTACAATATGTTCAGATCATTTTTCAACAGTGCTGTCATTGCCGTAAGTGTTCTGGTTATTTCAACAATATTGTCAATTCCGGCAGCCTATGGTCTTGCAAGATTCAGATTTTACGGCAAAAAGCTTTTTATTCTGCTGTTTCTGGTAACGCAAATGCTGCCGGCGGTTTTTGTGCTGACTCCGCTGTTTATAATATTCAACAAGGCAGGAATCCTATACACATATCTGTCTCCTATAATTGCCGACTGTACAATAGGGATTCCCTTTTCGGTACTGATTTTAAGAACATACTTTCTGTCCATCCCCAAGGAACTTGATGACTCTGCAAAAATTGACGGCTGTAACCATTTCACCGCCTTTCTGAGGATAATGGTGCCTATAGCTTACCCCGGAGTTATTGTGGCGGCTGTTTTCTCCTTCCTTTTTGCATGGGGAGACCTGGTCTACGGAATGACTTTTATAAATAAACAGGAAATGAGGCCAATTACAGCCGGAATTTTTAATTTTATGGGACAGTACGGAATTGCCTGGAATTATCTTATGGCTTTTGGAGTAGTGACTATATTGCCGGTTGTGCTGATTTTCATATTCATGCAGAAATATATAATCAGCGGCTTGACAAATGGGGCGGTAAAAGGCTGATTGACAATGCGGGCAATGGCATTAATATGACGTTAAGATTTTATTAAACCGATTTGGGGAGGACATGGGAAATGAGTAATTTTTTTAGTATTGATGGAAACAGACTTATACGCAGGTATGATTCGGAGAAACTTTGGATCGAACCCTGGGGAGAAAACAGTCTGCGTGTCAGGGCTGCAAAGGATGCCACGGTCCGGGAGGAGGATTGGGCACTTTTACCTCAGGAGGCTTTGACAGTCAAAATTGAAATCAACGGCGATACTGCCAGTATTACAAACGGAAAGGTCAAAGCACTGATATCGGCGGGAGGAAAAATAACCTTCCTGAATCAAAACAATAAAGTACTACTGGAGGAATTTGTACGGAACCGTAATAATCTTAAGGAATTCTGCAGCTCATTGAATATTGATGCCCGTGAATTCAAGCCCATCATTGGCGGTGACTATCAGCTGACTCTCAGATTTGAATCCGAACCGGATGAAAAAATATTTGGAATGGGACAGTATCAGCAACCTTTTCTGAATCTTAAAAACTGCACCCTTGAGTTGGCCCAGAGAAATTCACAGGCCAGTGTTCCTTTTGCACTGTCAAGTTCAGGCTATGGTTTTCTATGGAACAATCCAGGAATAGGCAATGTTGTGTTTGGCAAAAACATAGCAGAGTGGAAGGCCTTTTCTGTAAAACAGCTGGATTACTGGATCACTGCAGGAGATACACCTTCAGAAATTGAGGAAGCCTATGCAAAGGCCACAGGTACGGTGCCTATGATGCCTGACTATGGAATGGGCTTCTGGCAGTGCAAGCTCAGATACCAGACGCAGGAGGAACTGTTGACTGTGGCCCGGGAGTATAAAAGAAGAGGACTGCCCATTGATGTCATTGTTATTGATTATTTTCATTGGGTAAAGCAGGGAGACTGGAAGTTTGACAGGGAGTACTGGCCGGATCCGGAAGGAATGGTAAGAGAGCTGAAGGAAATGGGAATCGAACTGATGGTATCTGTGTGGCCCACCGTTGATAAAACCTGTGAAAATTATACGGAAATGCTGCAAAAAGGGTATCTGATCCGAACTGAACGCGGCTTAAGAACAACCATGGATTTTTTGGGTGACACTGTTTTCTATGATGCAACAAATCCTGAAGCCAGAGATTTTGTATGGGAAACCGTAAAGAAAAACTATTATGATGCAGGTATACGTACATTCTGGCTGGATGTAGCCGAACCGGAATATTCAGTGTATGACTTTGAAAATTACCGTTATCACCTGGGGCCAAATGTACAGATTGGAAACATATACCCTTTAATGTATGCAAAGACCTTTTTTGACGGGATGAAGAAGGAAGGACAGGAGAATATAATAAACCTGCTGCGCTGTGCCTGGGCCGGCAGCCAACGCTACGGCGCACTGGTATGGTCAGGTGATATAGATTCCAGTTTCAAGTCTCTGAGAAACCAGTTTAAAGCCGGTCTCAACATGGGCCTGGCGGGCATACCCTGGTGGACAACCGACATAGGCGGTTTTCACGGCGGAAATCCTGATGATCCGAAATTCCGTGAATGCATAATCCGTTGGTTCCAGTACGGTGCATTCTGTCCTGTATTCAGACTCCACGGGGACAGGGTCCCGGCAGGAGAACCCCTTGGGACAAGCGGAGGCGGCATGTGTTACAGCGGTGCACCCAATGAGGTTTGGAGCTATGGAGAGGAGGCATATGAAATATTCAAAAAGTATATGCTGATCCGTGAAAACATGAGGCCGTATATTTCACGGTTGATGAAGGAAGCACACGAAAAAGGCACTCCTCCCATGAGACCTCTGTTCTATGATTTTCCGGCCGATATGGAGACCTGGGATATCGATGACCAATTTATGTTCGGCCCTGATATACTGGTAGCACCGGTGCTTTATGAGGGGGAGAGAAAAAGAAGGGTTTATTTGCCGGAGGGAGCTTGCTGGAAAGAAACCGGCACCGGCCGAACCTTTGAAGGCGGGTGTTGGATCGAGTCGGAGGCTGCACTTGAGGTATTGCCATTGTTTGTAAAAGATAACGCCGATATTATAGGATATTTCAACTGAATTACTACTTTTCTATCTGCAAATATATTTATTTACAGTCATTTGATTGACTAAACCGAATTATTTTGCTAAACTTAGTAGAAGTAAAGGGGAGTAGCTTAAAAGCGATAAAGTCAACAACCGGCTATAAAAGTAGCCTGGCTTTATTCTCCAGAGTGGAAAGCAAGACCTTGAATGTTTTTATGCATTCAAGGTTTTTTTATTTGAGGAGGCTAAAATGTCAACAAAAAAAGCAATAAAATTTGTTTTAATGTGGATTGGACTTGCCATACTTTTTAATGCAGGAGTATATGTTTTCGAAGGACAGCACATGGCATTGGAATTTTTAGGCGGATACATGATAGAGCTCAGTTTGAGTGTAGATAATTTATTTCTCTTTCTGATTCTCTTTACCAGCTTCGGCATAAAACCTCAATATCAGAGAAGAGTGCTGAATTACGGTATATTTGGAGCTATTGTGCTCAGGCTTATATTTATATTGCTTGGAATAACGATTATTAATAAAATTCATTGGATTTTATATGTATTCGGTATAATACTTATTATAAGCGGAGCAAAAATGATGTTCAGCAAGGATGAGGCGGGAGATCATAAGGACAGTAAGGTTTTAAAGTTGCTTGGCAAAGTTTTGCCGGTTACGGATACCATGCACGAAGAAAAGTTCTTTGTAAAAATAAATAATGTACTCCATGCCACTCCGCTTTTTGCAATACTCGTGCTTATTGAGTTTTCCGATATTCTGTTTGCAATAGATTCAATACCGGCTATCTTCTCAATATCAAGAGATCCCTTTATAGTTTATACTTCAAATATATTTGCCATACTGGGACTTAGAAGCTTATATTTCGTGTTGGCTGCAATGCAGGAAAAATTCAAATATGTAAAGTATGGTGTAGCTCTGATACTTATGTTTACCGGTGTCAAGCTGGGAATAATGTTTTGGCATCTGGAAATACCCATAATATATTCATTGCTGACCATTTTTACAATCCTGTTGGGAAGTGTAATTGCATCTATCCTTATTAACAAGCATAAGGAAAAGAAGAAGGAAAAGATGGAATTAAAAAAAGTTGATCTGTAATTTTACAGTGTTTTAAAAATAAACTCAGGGGCGTTCCATAACCCCTGAGTTTATTTTTTTGTTAGCAATCGTGATGATCTCTTCCACAGAAGCAGAAGAAAAGAATAAAAAGAATTATGAGGACCCATATCATGTCATCATCAAAGCAACCACCTTTACCACCAAAGAAACCACCCATAAAAAACACTCCCTCCAAAATTAATATTGTTATGAATTCAAGCAGTCATAGATAAAATTCAGTTTCCGCAAATGTTCGAAACATCCAATTTTATCAGGCTAATACCATACTATTCAATATGCTTTTTTTTGTTACAAATAAAAAATTAATTTAATATAATGAGTTAAGAGATCTTTTTGGGGTGTTATATATGAGACGATTCAGGAATAAATCGGAATATGGTACCAATCATGCAAAAGATACACCGGTGGTCAAAGAGATAAATAAGGCAGTATTCGATATGAATTTCCGGCAGTTTACGGGCCAGACGGTGACAGTATTTGTAAATGCCGGGGGTGAAGTCGGAAAAGGTTTTACAGGAGTTTTGCTCGACAGTACTCATACATATATAAAACTTCTGATGCTGCCGGCAATGCCACCCGCATGTTCTCTGGGAAATACCTGCAGCAGTCATGACGATATTCTTTTTTGCGGTCTTTGTCCTTTTAACAAAAAAGCCACGGTGGGATCGGTTGCTGTTATACCTATAAGTAATATTGCAGCTTTTGTTCATAACACAATGAGTTCAAGCGGCAATATGTTTTAGATGTTACAGAACACTGGTGGTCTGTAACACCTAAAAGTAACATATTGCCGACGGTTAAATTTCCGCAGGATTTCGTTGTCGTCCTTGTCAATACATACAGTATTGCCTTCGTCCTCCGCCTTATCCTGCAAAAATTTTCCTCGCCGGCAATATATGTTTTAGATGTTACAGACCACTTGTAATTTGTGATAAAATTACATAGTAAAAAGCGAACATATAAGATTGGGAGTCCATAAGATTTGAGGCGACCCAATTTGAAGTAAACACAGGATTATTAAGCAGAGGCGGATGTATAAAGCATATGGAAAAAATAATCTATCCAGGGAATGTAGGTTATATTATCAATAAACTTAATGAAAAAGGCTTTGAGGCTTTTATTGTAGGCGGTTGTGTCAGAGATTCCATCCTGGGCAGAAAACCGTATGATTGGGATGTTACAACAAGCGCACTGCCCGGAGATGTAAAAAAAATCTTTGACAGAACCTATGATACAGGGATCAGGCACGGTACTGTCAGTGTTGCAGTCAATGATGATATTTTCGAAGTAACTACCTACAGAGTAGACGGAAAGTATTCAGACTCCAGAAGGCCGGATAATGTCAGCTTTACTGCCAGTCTCAAAGAGGATCTGGCCAGGCGTGATTTTACCGTGAATGCCATGGCGTATAATTACCAAACCGGATTGGTAGATTATTTTGAAGGCTTGCAGGACATTAAAAACAGGCAAATAAGAGCAGTCGGAAATGCTGGCACAAGATTCAGGGAAGATGCTTTGAGAATGCTGAGGGCAATCAGGTTCAGCGCCCAGCTGGGCTTTTCCATAGAAAAGAATACCTTTGATGCAATATATGCCAATTCGGATTTGATTAAAAATATCAGCAGGGAGAGGATAAGGGAGGAAATCGGCAAGCTGTTGACTTCACCCAATCCGTCCTGCTTCAACAAATTATATCTTTCTGGTCTCCTGGAGCACATAATACCCGAATTTGTAGCCTGTTATCACACTGAACAAAATAATCCCTACCATATTTATAATGTTGCTGAACATATAATTCACACTGTGGAAAGTATTCAGGACAGCAGTATTCTGAGATGGGCCATGCTGCTGCATGACATTGGGAAACCTGCAAGCAGGACGACCGACGACAAGGGTATTGACCATTTTTACGGGCATCAGGAAGTCAGTGTCCGGATGGCGGAGTGTATTTTGAACAATTTACGGTTGGACAGGCTTTCCATAAAAAAAATACTTACGCTGGTCAGATACCATGACATAGATATTTTTGATACAGAAAAGTCAATCAAAAAAGTTGTGAATAAGGTTGGAGAAGACTTGTTTTTAAGTCTTCTGGAGGTACAGAGAGCTGATGCCATGGGGCAGAATCCTGTTTATCTGGACAAACGGCTTGTAAAGTTGGATAATATAAAACGTATCTATAAGGAAATCAAGGATAAACGGCAATGCTTAAGCATTGCTGAGATGGCTGTTAACGGGGAGGATCTTATTTCTCTGGGGATGAAACCGGGCCGGGAAATAGGGAAAGTGCTGGGTTATTTATTAGACCGGGTTTTGGAAAACCCTGAACTGAACGATAAAGAGAAATTGCTTGAGCTGGCAAAACAATATATTCGGTTATTTTAAGTATATTGGATCTAGAATACAAACAGTGCTAATATAGTATTTTATGGGGAGTGTTAAATTTTGACTGGACTTGGAACCTTGGTCAACACCGGGGCTGTTATTATCGGGGGAATCGCCGGAACCATGCTGAGAAGCGGTATACCTGAGAAATATAAAAAAACTGTAATGCAGGGAATTGGTCTTTCGGTTTTGTTTATCGGAATATCCGGTACCATAAAGGAAATGCTGACAATAATTGACGGAAACAAGCTGGACAGGCAGTTTATAATGCTTATGATATTCAGTCTTGTAATAGGGGGAGTTATCGGAGAGTTTTTAAAAATCGAAGAGAGGCTTGAAAAAATAGGGACATGGTTTCAATCCAAGCTTCCTTCCAAAGGAGGATCATTTTCAGCAGGCTTTGTCACGGCCAGTCTGGTATACTGTGTTGGAGCCATGGCTATAGTTGGAGCCCTTGAGGACGGTCTTTCAGGCAATCCTTCCACTTTATTCGCAAAATCAATCCTGGATGGTATTTCTGCCGTTATTTTTGCTGCTACAATGGGTATCGGAGTGGCATTTTCGTCAATCCCAGTATTTATTTACCAGGGAGGTATAACCTTGCTTGCCGGTTTTATAAAGCCCTGGCTCACTGATACGGTAATTTCTCAAATGTCACTGGTAGGCGGAATTCTTATTTTTGCAATAGGAATAAATCTTCTGGAAATAAGGAAAATCAATGTAGGAAATCTTCTTCCTGCGGTATTCATACCCCTGGTGTACTATATCATACGAAGCCTGACGGGCCTATGAAAAAGGAAATTAAAAATTAAATTTTTAAGAAAAATGGGTTGACAAAATGGACCAGGCCCTTTATAATAACTTTTGCGTGATAGTAATGCGGGTTTAACTCAGTGGTAGAGTGTCACCTTGCCAAGGTGAAAGTCGAGAGTTCGAATCTCTTAACCCGCTCCATATACCCGCGGGTGTAGTTCAATGGTAGAACATCAGCCTTCCAAGCTGATTGCGTGGGTCCGATTCCCATCACCCGCTCCAGTAAAACCGTTTCAATTGCTTAAAGATTGAAACGGTTTTTTATGTTAGGAAAATATAGGGAATCGGACCCGAGAGGGCTCGAACGGCAGACGGAGTCTGTGCAAAATGGTCTGAATGACCATTTTGTAGTGAGAGTAGGAGCCCGGTACCATGAGGCAACGAATGGTGGGCGACGTCATTAGCACGCGAAGCGGGCATGATTCCCATCACCCGCTCCACTAAACCGTTTCAATTGCTTAAAGATTGAAACGGTTTTTTATGTTAGGAAAATATAGGGAATCGGACCCGAGAGGGCTCGAACGGCAGACGGAGTCTGTACAAAATGGTCTGAATGACCATAAAAAACTGAGCTAAGCGAATTTTCTTGCTTTTATTGGATAAAAATATCAGGCTGGGGAAAAGTATTTAATGGAACAAAAAAAATAGGGAGTAAGCCCAGTGAACAGAAATACATCAAAGAACAAACAGTCAACCGGTAGTTCATCGAGGCGTCAGGTTGCCTATTTAGGAATTTTAGGCACATCACAACTTCATCTGAGAAATCCTTGCGTTATAGCATGGTGGTCTGCAGCATTTCCGGGACTCGGGCATATCCTGCTGGCGAAATATTTAAGAGGATTCGTGCTGTTTGTATGGGAAGTGGTTATTAATGTAAATTCCCATATTAATTTAGCAATACTTTATACTTTTACAGGCAGATATCAGATGGCTAAGGAGGTATTGGACACAAGGTGGCTTCTGCTTTATAATGCCGTATATATTTTTGCAATTTGGGATAGCTACAGAACCACGGTTGATCTTAATAACAACTATATTCTTGCAGCAAGAGAAGATGCTGAAATTCAAGCTTTCAGAATCAACTCTCTGGAAATAAATTATCTTGACAAAAGACACCCGTGGGTAGCGGCATTCTGGTCATTGCTTATGCCAGGGGTAGGACAGCTCTACCTCCATAGACTTGTAAATGCCTTATTTACACTTGCATGGTGGATAGCAATACTTTACTTTTCAAATGCGCTTCCCGCAATACACCTCACTTTCCTTGGAGAATTTGAACAGGCAAAGAATGTTCTTAATGAACACTGGACACTGAACATATCCTCGGTATATTTATTCGGCATGTATGATGCCTATATAAATACCGTGGAAAATAATAAGCTGTTTGACTGGGAACAGGCCAAATTTCTTAAAAAGAATTATCAGAATAATGGCTTTTGCATACCTGGAAATATTAATTCTGCCAGAGGTGATAAAGTGTATATTGTATCTACTTTTGAACATACGATCTACTTGGAGAAAGCAATAACGGCCATAGAGATGAATGGTATTGGCAAGGAGGCTATTCTTGCCGTACCTATGGACAAAAGAAATGAGAAAAGAAAGTTTTTTGACACGATACATCAGTCGGATGGACTGAGTCTTATAGATCTGGCTACCATTCTCGGAACCATTTTAATGCTCTTTGGGACTATTTACGGATTTATTCTGAAGTTAGGTCCGATATTCTGGGGACTTGTGGGTTTGGTGACCGGTTTTGCCATAGGGCTGATAATTAAACTGTTATTATTGAGAAAGTATAATGATAACAGGCAAAATTATAAAAAGGCTCCGGAGGTTGTGCTGATTATTGACTGTTCCGAAGAAAAATCGGAAATGGTTAAAGATACATTATGGAATCATAATGCGCTTGGTGTAAGCAAATTGGATTTAAGTTAAATATGAATATATGAATTAAAGATGTAAGATTGTGCTGTAAAGACTTTTACAAGTACCTTTTATTGAAAGAGTACTGTTTTTTTGCAGTAAAATAATGTAAAATTGAATAAATTGAAGACAGTAAGTTAACGCTTTGCGCATTTATTTTTAAAATGTATCGGAAGGGGAGATACTTTATGAAAAAAGTAAAAATTTTATCAATTGATGGAGGCGGTGTCAGAGGAATAATTCCAGCCATGATCCTGGCCAAGATTGAGGAAATGACTTCAAAACCCATATGCCGGATGTTCGACCTTATTGCTGGAACGTCAACCGGATCTATAATCGCACTGGCTCTGGCCATGCCTTCCAAGGAAAATAAAGAGATGCCGGCTTACACTGCAGTACAATTGATTAATCTCTATGCGGAAAAAGGAGACAAGATATTCTCTACCAATATTTTTCATAAAATTGCAACACTTGATGGAATAACTGACGAAA
The DNA here is from genome assembly GCA_023386445.1 of Bacillota bacterium. Lineage (GTDB taxonomy): Bacteria > Bacillota > Clostridia > Acetivibrionales > DSM-1351 > Ruminiclostridium. Next base: position 21,425 of record JAEWJR010000006.1, read on the forward strand.
AGTATAAATCCTCGGGAATTGAGTCGGTGCTAAAGGATTTTTTCGGAAGTACGATGTTATCAGAGGCATTGACACCTGTTTTAGTCCCTGCCTACGAAATAGGTCTCAGAACACCTTTCTTCTTTAAGAGCCGCCATGCAAAAAATCCTGAAAGGGATAACTATGATTTCCCCATGTGGCAGGTCGTAAGGGCGAGTTCGGCTGCTCCTACATACTTTGAACCCTTTAAGCTAAAATTGAGTCAGGAGGAAGGTGCGGATTATTATACATTTATAGATGGAGGGGTCTATGCCAACAATCCCTCAATGTGCGCATTTGCCGAGGCAAAAGTCATGTTTGGTAACCAGGAAGATATTTTAATGATGTCGCTTGGTACAGGTGAACTAAGCAGGGCAATTCCTTATGAGGAGGCCAAGGACTGGGGTTTGATAAACTGGGCCAAACCCATGCTGGGCATAGTGTTTGACGGAGTCAGCAACACTGTTGATTATCAGCTGCGTCAGTTGCTTACAGATACCAGGTATTACAGAATACAGTCAAGTTTGGCTGAACTGGGTAAGGGTATAGATGATGCCAGTGATGAAAATATACACCAGTTAAAGCTGCTGGGTCAAAAAACAATTGAAGAATGGCTGAGAAACGGTAAATTGGAAAAGCTTTGCAAACAGCTCTCTAGTGATGATTGAAGCTTTGTTTTTTTATTTCTACACTAAAAGAGCTTGTACGAGTTAATTCATCATATTTAATTATAATGTCTGAAAATTATTTCGCAGAAATCAGAATGTTGTGGATACATTCCTTATAGAATATACTGTACGAATTTTTTTCAGGGGATAGCAAAAAAATGCACTCATGTTTTCGTGGACGTTTTATCGAAAAAACAGGTTTTGGTTTTGCTATCCCCCGTTACGGTAAAAGGGGGACGGTACATGTATTCACAACTTATAAGGTTGCTGAAGAAATCAACTAAAATACTATTGACAAGTATTCTGATAGTCACGTTTATTCCTCTTACGGCATTTGCCAGTGAGGCAGATCTGGTAACGCCCGAATTATCCAGTGGACAGAACAATCTGTTGTACATAGGCATGCTGGTTTGTGTTCTGGGAATGCTGTTCGGTTTGTTTCAGTTTATAAAGGTAAAAAAAATAAAAGCACACAAGAGTATGCTGGATGTGGCCAATACAATATATGAGACCTGCAAAACCTACCTGGTTCAGCAGGGTAAATTCCTGGCACTGCTGCTGATCTTCATAGGTCTTTGCATTGCGTTTTATTTTGGTTTTTTACAGGGGAAGGGAATCGGGGGAGTAATACTTATTCTGGCCTGGACGGTTGTGGGTATACTGGGTTCTTACAGCGTGGCCTGGTACGGTATACGTATGAATACTCTGGCAAACAGCAGGATGGCATTTTCATCGCTGGAGAAAAAGCCGTTGAAACTGCTGAGCATTCCTCTGGATTCCGGAATGAGCATCGGTGTTATACTCATTTGCGTTGAGCTGATTATGATGCTTATCATACTGAGATTTGTTCCGAATGAATTGGCCGGTGCAAGCTTTATAGGTTTTGCAATAGGCGAGTCCCTTGGTGCAAGTGCGCTTCGTATAGCCGGGGGTATCTTCACGAAAATTGCCGATATCGGTTCAGACCTGATGAAAATTGTATTCAAGATTAAAGAGGATGATCCCCGTAATCCGGGAGTTATCGCAGATTGTACCGGTGATAATGCAGGCGACAGTGTCGGACCGACTGCTGATGGGTTTGAGACGTACGGCGTTACAGGAGTGGCTCTGATAACATTTATAGTGCTTGCTGTAACAGGTGAACTTCAGAGTGATATGCTCATCTGGATATTTACAATGAGAGTTCTAATGATTGTAACATCCATAGCAGCTTTCTATCTTAATAAACTTTTCAGTAAAATCAGATTTGGAGGTATAACGGATATAGATTTTGAAAAGCCGCTGACAAGTCTTGTCTGGATTACGTCAGCTTTATCCATAGTTGTAACCTTTATAATCAGCTTTATTATGATCGGTCCCGGCACGGCAATCGGTGACAAGGCGGGGAACCTCTGGGTCATACTGTCTACCATAATCAGCTGCGGCACACTTGGGGCTGCACTTATTCCTGAGTTTACAAAGATATTTACAAGCCCGAAATCAATACATGTAAAGGAGACCGTTACAGCCTCCAAGGAGGGCGGAGCTTCCCTGAATATTCTTTCGGGCCTTGTTGCAGGTAATTTCAGCGCTTTCTGGAAAGGCATGGTTTTCATCGTTCTCATGTTTGCAGCATACTCAGCAAGCAAGTTTGGTCTTGCGGATATTATGTCCTACCCGTCCATATTTGCTTTCGGGCTTGTAGCCTTCGGTTTTCTTGGAATGGGTCCTGTAACAATTGCGGTGGACAGCTATGGACCTGTAACGGATAATGCACAGTCCATATATGAATTATCTCTAATTGAGACCATACCTGAGATTGAACAGGAAATTGAACGGGACTTCGGTTTCAAACCTGATTTTGAAAATGCAAAATATTATCTTGAAGCCAATGACGGTGCCGGAAATACCTTTAAGGCCACTGCCAAACCGGTATTGATAGGTACTGCTGTTGTTGGTGCGACCACAATGATATTCTCGCTGATACTGGTAATACAAAATGTCCTGGGTGTCAAACCGGAGGAGATCTTGAATATACTGAATCCGTATACAATTTTAGGTTTTTTATGCGGAGGAGCGGTAATTTACTGGTTTACCGGAGCTTCGACCCAGGCGGTATCCACCGGTGCCTACAGGGCGGTTGAGTATATCAAACGGAATATTCAGCTTGATGAAAACGCAAATCAGAGAGCTGCAACAGACAAATCAAAGGAAGTTGTAAAAATATGCACGCAATACGCTCAAAAGGGAATGCTCAATATATTTATAGCAATTTTCTCCTTTGCACTTGCTTTTGCGTTCCTGTCCGCGCCCAGGAGCGGAACCGATTCGGTTGCATTATTTGTTGCATACCTGATATCAATTGCAATATTCGGGCTTTATCAGGCGATATTTATGGCTAATGCCGGCGGCTGCTGGGATAATGCCAAGAAGGTCGTAGAGGTGGATCTGAAGCAAAAGGGTACCGAGCTTCATGATGCAACTGTAGTTGGAGATACGGTAGGTGATCCCTTTAAGGATACCTCTTCGGTAGCACTCAACCCAATAATAAAGTTTACTACCCTGTTCGGACTGCTGGCAATGGAAATAGCCATATCGGAATCCTTCAAGGATATTGCACCATTCGTTGGAATAGCTTTTCTGGCATGCGCGCTTGTATTCGTATGGCGTTCGTTCTATAAAATGAGGATCACTTCAAAAAGCAGAAAGTAGAGGCGCCGGCGCTGCCTGGTATTGCTATTCTTAATAGTGTGCAGGTACAGCTTTGGAAAAGCTGAAAGCTCCATTAAAAGTACATGCCTGAAATTGTAGGTGAAACACTTGTGTTGAGCTCTACAAATTTCAGGCATGTACTTTATGGTTAATCATTTATTAAATTTCTTGTACAGTCTTACCCGCCAAAATTGGTTAAAATGCCGTGTTTTCTTTTTCTGGTCAGTATTATATAATATTAAGGATTGAATGCAAGTATTTAGGGAGATACTTAAATAGGCTTTATGGAGGTTAAGGTATGTTTTCTGTAACGATTAAAGAGATTATGGAAGAGTTTCAGCTGGAAGAACTTACCGGCTGCAAGGACTATGAAAATATAGAGATTTCGTCGGCCGATGTAAACAGACCCGGTTTGCAGCTGGCAGGATATATGGAATATTTCGGCACCGACAGGATGCAGATCATAGGAAAGGGAGAAACTGCCTATTTGATGCAGTTAAGAGAGGAAGACCGTTTCAGGAGACTGGATAATTTCTTTAAATGCGGATTCCCCTGTATGGTAGTGGCCAGAGGGCTGGGAATATTTCCTGAAATGATAGAAGTGGGCAGAAAATATAATATACCGGTCCTGAGGACGGATGATGTCACCTCCAGATTCATGAGCGGAGTTATCAGATATCTCAATTTGCAGCTGGCTCCCAGAACCAGCACCCATGGAGTACTTGTTGAAGTCTATGGAGAAGGTATACTCATTCTTGGAGAAAGCGGAGTAGGTAAGAGTGAAATTGCACTTGAACTTGTAAAAAGAGGACACAGGCTTGTGGCCGATGACAATGTAGAGATCAGAAAGGTGTCCGACAAGACTCTTGTGGGTACTGCACCGGATATAATAAGGCATTTCATAGAAATAAGGGGTATAGGAATACTTGATGTAAAGAACCTTTATGGTGTCGGTTCGGTCAAAATGACCGAAAATATAAATCTGGTCATAAAGTTTGAACACTGGAATGATAAAAAGGTTTATGACAGGCTTGGACTTGAGGAGGAATTTACCGAAGTACTGGGCATAACAGTACCCTGTCTGACAATTCCCGTCAGTCCGGGAAGAAATCTGGCAGTTATAGTTGAAGTTGCCGCAATGAACAACAGACAGAAGAAAATGGGTTATAATGCTGCCAAGGTACTCAGTGAAAGAGTGCTGGGCAATATCAACAAAGCTACCGAATACAAGGATACAGGTTTTAAAGACTAAAAACGGGAGTGTCGTAAAACCCTGAGATTAATGTATCTGGAACTATTTATCCACATACATTAATCCATGTTGTTTTGCAACAGTCCCATTTATTATAAAGGCTGGTCAAGGAGGTACATTTTGAATTTAATAGCAGATACACACACGCACACAATATCAAGCGGGCATGCATACAGCACAATACAGGAAAATGCACGGGAGGCTTATGAAAACGGAATAAGGATGATAAATATGTCGGACCATGGTCCTGCAATGAACGGGGCGCCGTTTTTATATCATTTTGGAAATTTGAGAATAATACCCGAGGTACTCTACGGGGTTCGCATCATAAAAGGTGCCGAACTCAACATTGTCAGCTATGACGGAGAGGTGGACTTACCACTGAGATATCTAAAAGGTCTGGATTTGGTTCTGGCAAGCTTTCACGACATATGTATAGTACCTTCAACTGTGGAAAACCACACAAGGGCTGCAATAAAAGTGCTGGAAAATCCATATATCGATATTCTGGCACATCCGGGAAATCCCCAGTTCCAGATAGATATCGAAAGGGTGGTAAAAGCTGCAAAAGAAAATAACAAGCTCATAGAAATAAACAACCATTCCTTTTATGTCAGGACGGGAAGTGAAAACAATTGCAGGGAAATCATGCGCATGTGCAAAAAATACGGTGTTAGAATTGCAACGGGAAGTGATGCACATATCAGTTTTAATATCGGAAAGTTTGAAAATGTAAAAAGAATACTTGCAGAAGTTGATATGCCTGAGGAACTGGTAATGACCACTTCTGTTGAAAAAATGGAAAATTATCTGCTTGAAAGGCAGGAAAGAATAAAGAGATGAGATGACTGCATTTATTCATCTTTGAGAAAGGTTGAGTGCTAGGATTTGGATAATAAAGAATTGGTTAAAAAGCTTACTTTATTATTGGGAGAAGAAAGAGTTTTAATTAATGAACTTATGAGCGGGCACACATCGTTTAAAATCGGAGGACCGGCCGATATATTGGTAATCCCTGATAATACGGTTCAACTGGAGGAAATTGTTAAATACTTTGCAGTTTCGGGCACTCCGTATATGATTATGGGCAACGGCACAAATCTGCTGGTTTCCGACAGGGGCATCAGAGGAGTGGTGGTTAAGATTTTTGACAATTTTCAAAATTATACCGTGCAGGATGAATTTTTAGAATTTGAAGCAGGAATACTGATATCAAAGGCAGCTAAAATAGCTCTGGCAAATTCGCTTGCAGGTCTGGAGTTTGCAGAAGGTATCCCGGGAACTATTGGAGGGGCCGTAACAATGAACGCCGGTGCTTATACAGGAGAGATGTCCCTGGTTATCCAGGAGACCGAATATATGGACAGGGAGGGAAACCTTAAAACTGTAAGAGGAGAACAACATTGTTTTTCCTATAGATCAAGTATTATACAAAAATCAAAGGGAATAGTTCTAAAAACCCGGTTAAAGCTAAAAAAAGATGACCCTGAAAAAATAAAGGTACTTATGGATGATTTTAATTTCAAGCGCCGGGATAAGCAGCCCTTGGAATGGCCCAGTGCAGGGAGTGTATTCAAAAGACCGGCTGGACATTTCGTAGGAAAATTGATAGATGACAGCGGGCTGAGAGGCTTTGGCGTCGGAGGGGCTCAAATCTCCGACAAGCACAGCGGCTTTATAATCAACAGGGGAAATGCAACCTGTCATGATGTACTTGCATTAATCAAACATATACAAAACACGGTAAATCAGAAATATAACATACAGTTGGAACCCGAAATCAGGATTATAGGAGATTTTTAGGGATGATTAAATAATAAACCCCGATTCTTGAGGGAGGAATTTTTCGTCATTCCAAGGCGGAGGATGGCGCAATAATTGCTTTATTGCAACTGACGACAACGCAGGAAGGGCGGAAAATAACCACTCAAGAAATGGGAAGTTATTATTTAATCATTCCTTAACACACATTGCCATAACAGTGACGGTATAGGATAATATATACAGAAGATATGGGGGCTCGAAAGACATGAGATTCGTAATAGTAACTGGAATGTCCGGGGCTGGTAAAAGCCTTGTAACTAAATATTTGGAAGATATCGGCTTTTTCTGTGTTGATAATCTGCCTCCGGCGCTGATACCGAAATTTGCCGAAATAAGTGCGCAAAGTGAAGGGAAAATGGAGAAAATTGCACTGGTTATTGATATAAGAGGCGGTGAATTGCTCCATGACCTGTTTCCGGCACTTAATGAGGTAAAGCAGTCGGGCTTCTCTTACGAAATCCTTTTCCTTGAAGCCGACGATGATGTACTGGTCAAGAGATATAAGGAAAGCAGGAGGCAGCATCCGCTGTCACCGGAAGGCCGCCTTGTCAAAGGAATCAAGGAAGAAAGAAAAGCCCTTGAGACAATAAAATCAAAGGCAAATTATATAATAGATACTTCAACACTTGCAACGAGACAGCTAAAGCAGGAGATTAACAGTATCTTTGTAGAAGGAAAGACTTTTAAGGGTATTATAATCAATATAGTATCCTTTGGCTTCAAATATGGGATACCTACCGACTGTGATCTTGTATTCGATGTCAGATTTATCCCGAATCCGTACTACATTGCACCTATGAAACACAAAACAGGTAAGGATGATATGGTAAGAGATTTTGTACTTGAAGCTTCAGAGACAAAGACGTTTTTGACCAAACTGGATGACATGCTGGATTTTCTTATTCCCAATTACATCAAGGAAGGTAAATCGCAGCTTGATATCGGAATAGGTTGCACCGGCGGAAGGCACAGGTCTGTTGCCATTGCCGACGAGCTTTTTAGAAGACTTGAAGCCAAGCTGCACAGGGTTATTATTGAACACAGAGATATAGAGAAAGATGGTAGAGGGGTTGTAAAATGAGGGCTTCGGATTTGTTGATTCCGGGCTTTGGAATCAGAAGGTGGAGTTTGCTGCTTGTTGTGGGCCTGTCATTAATATGCTTTGCTATTATATTGGCGCTTAAGTATTACAGTTACGGTGCTCTGTTTATCATTTTAATGATTTTGCTTGCCTGTACAGGCGTAGTGACTGTAATCGGCTCATTGAAAGCCTTGATAAATTCCATATTAAAAGACATTAATCACAGGAATATAAGTTCAACTCTAAATGCGGAAGGCTTGAGCAGCCTTTTACATGAAAAAAGGATTCTGGTAAAAGGCCCTAAAATCGTTGCAATTGGCGGAGGAACAGGTCTTTCCACAATGCTCAGGGGTTTAAAGCAATACTCCTCAAACCTTACCGCACTTGTTACGGTAGCTGATGACGGGGGCGGCTCGGGTATGCTGAGAGATGATCTGGGTATGCTTCCGCCGGGCGACATTCGAAACTGTATTCTGGCACTGGCCGATACAGAGCCTATTATGCAGAAACTGCTTCAGTACAGGTTTCAGGATGGAATGCTCAAGGGTCAGAGCTTCGGCAACCTTTTTCTTGCTGCCATGGACGGGATATCCGACAGCTTTGAAGAAGCGGTCAAAAAGATGAGTGATGTACTTGCCGTTACAGGAACGGTACTTCCCATAACACTTGATGACGTCAGACTATGCGCCGAGATCGAAAACGGAGAGACCATACTGGGTGAGCACAATATCGGGCATAGAAACCGGGAGAGCAGGGAAAGGATAAATAAGGTTTTTTTTAATCAGTCCAATGTCAGGCCGCTGGATGAAGCAATTGCGTCCATAATGGAGGCCGATATAGTTGTTCTTGGCCCAGGAAGTCTTTATACAAGTATAATTCCAAACCTTCTGGTTGAAGGGGTTTGTGAAGCTCTGCTTAAAACCAAGGCAATTGTTGTTTATGTCTGCAATGTTATGACACAGCCCTGTGAAACAGAGGAGTACACACTCAGTGACCATATCAGGGCAATTGAAAAACACTCCAAAAAGGGTATTATTGATTTCTGTGTTGTAAACACCGCTCCTATTCCGCAGGAGTTAAGTGAAAGGTACAGACAGGACGGTGCGGAGCTTGTAAGGGTTGATTCCGATGTTGTTGGGAAAATGGGGATAGAACTGATTACAGGTGATTTTAAAGCAGTAAACAATAATTATGTCAGACATGATTCCAACAAGCTTGCAAAAAAAATAATAGAACTTGTTTCAGATCTGGTGCTGTCAAAAGATAAGGAAAGAATTCTGGATTATTACTACTCCAGGGACAGGATAAATAAAATCGGTTAACAGGAAATGGTGAAGTTAATGGAGTTTGGCAAAAGCTACTGGTATGATTTCCATCAGGGAAGTGAAAGAGAATGGATTGTAACTAACGGGATCGGAGGCTATGCCTCATTATCCCTGATCGGCTCCAACAGCAGAAGGTATCACGGCCTGCTTGCGGCAGCTCTCAAGCCTCCTACGAGCAGGTACCTGCTTTTGTCAAACCTGCTTGAGGATATAATATTTACCGGCGGCAGTACGGTATCCCTGTCCTCTTTCCTGACGAAGGGCAGCAATAACGAAGAGTACATAAATCATGGCTACGATAGGCTCACAAGGGTAAAATATGATTTTTTTCCCGAGTTCATCTTTAACCATGAGGATATTGTCATAAAGAAAAAAATAGCAATGAAACAGGGAGAGAATACCACGGTAGTGCTCTATGAAATAAGGAACGGCTCCCGCAGGGCTTCTCTCAAACTCACACCGCTGGTTAATTTCAGGGATCATCACCACCGGAGTCTTAAAGAGAATCTTGATTTTGTGACAGAAATTTCCGATAATGAAATGAGTGTTTGTCCCGCAGGTTCAACAGTGAGTCTCCGCATGGGGGTGAGCGGAGGACAGCCCTCTCAGCTGGAGGATTGTTACTTTTATAATATGCTTTATACCCTTGAACAGGAGAGGGGTCTTGACTGCCTGGAGGATCATTTTATCCCGGGCTTTTTCAGCGTTGAATTGAATCCATGGGAATGCAAAACAGTTGCTTTTACTGCTTCCTGCTGTGAGGCAGTGAGTTCGGACCAGGAGATACAAGATGTATTCAATCCGGAAAAACAGCTTTCGGATGCGGTGCAGGTAATATCCGACCGGACTGGGCGCATGGAGCTGCTGCTAAAAAAAACAGGTTATTCATCCGGTTTGGTCAAAAAGCTGGTGCTGGCCGCAGATAACTTTATCGTTTACAGAAACTCTACAAAGGCCAGGACAATTATTGCCGGTTACCCGTGGTTCACCGATTGGGGCAGGGATACAATGATTGCCTTTACCGGATTGACACTGACCACAGGCAGGTTTGCCGACGCAAAAGAGATTTTATATACCTTTTCCAGATATGTTGATTACGGACTCATACCCAATATGTTTCCCGATGACGGTGAAAAGCCTGCATACAACAGTGTGGATGCTGCTCTGTGGTATTTTGAAGCGATAAACAGCTATTTGAAATATACGGGGGATTCTGGATTTATAAAAGAGGAGATTTATCCCTGCCTGAAGAATATATGTGAACGTTTTATGGGCGGAACAGTATATGAAATCGCAATGACAGAGGACGGACTGATAACAGCCGGAAATGAAAATACCCAATTGACCTGGATGGACGCAAAGGTGGGCGACTGGGTGGTTACCCCCAGACACGGGAAGGCTGTGGAGATAAATGCCTTATGGTATAACGGTCTGATGATCATGTCGGAACTGGCACAACGGTTTATGGACAGGGATGTATACCTTAAACCGGCTTCAAAAACAAAGGCCTCCTTTGAAAGGGTGTTTTGGAATGAGGAGCAGCAGTGCCTGTACGATGTGGTTAATGAAGCCGGCAGCGACAGCAGTATCAGACCGAATCAGATACTTGCCGTCGGACTGTCCCATGCGGTGCTGGAAGGCCATAAAGCCAGAAGTGTTGTGGAAAAGGTATGGAAGGAGCTGTACACGCCTTATGGCCTGAGAACTTTGGCTCAGGACAGTCCGCAGTACAGGGGCGTATACTCCGGCGACGTTTGGAGCAGGGACGGCGCATACCACCAGGGAACTGTGTGGACCTGGCTTTTGGGCAGGTTCATCAAGGCTTATGTCAGAGTCAGCGGGAATACGGCTGAAGCAAGAAGAGCTGCTCTGGATTTTATTCTGCCCTTTGCAGATCATATGCGGGATGCCGGAGTAGGAAATATTTCTGAAATTTTTGACGGCAGCAGTCCGCACCGCCCAAGGGGTTGTTTTGCCCAGGCCTGGAGTGTGGCTGAAATATTGAGGGCCGCCGTTGAGGATGCAGGACTTGGATGAGTGCGGAAAATGTGAGCTTGGCAGCAGGAGGCAGTGTCTGACTGCAGCCAGCTACTGAAGGAAGGAGCTGATATTTTGTCATTTTCAACGTTAGTAAAGGACGAGCTGTGCAGAGTGGAATTGCATCACGATACCTGCTGTATGAAATCCGAAATTTTCGGTGTTATTCTGACGGGCAACCTTTTTTCCAATGAAAAAAACAACAAAAATATAAAGATGGTGACCGAAAATGCCGCATTTGCCAGAAGAATATACTCCACAGTCAGGAAGGTATACGGCATTAACCCAGAGGTTGCCATAAGGAGAAACAGCAAGCTGAAAAAGCATGTATCATATTCGGTAATTTTCGCTTCAATGCAGCTGATCAACAAAATACTATATGATTTAGGAATAAGCGCTTTTTCGGACAATACTAAACCGGCTAAAAAAAACCTTAGAAAAGTATGCTGCAAAAAAAGCTTCCTGCGTGCTGCCTTTCTGTCGGGAGGTTCAATAAGCGACCCTGAGAAAACCTATCACCTTGAAATATCCACCCGCAACTGTTTTTGTGCGGAATTGATCAGGGAACTGCTGCAGGAGTATGGAATAAACGTGAAAATAATTGTCCGCAAAGGAAATTATGTGGCTTATATAAAGGAAGGGGAAAATATCGTTGATTTTCTTAATATTATCGGGGCACACGGAGCACTAATGGAACTTGAAAATGTGAGAATCCTCAAGGATATGAGAAACAGCGTCAACCGTATTGTGAACTGTGAGACTGCAAATCTGGAGAAGACTGTAAATGCTTCGGTAAGACAGATGGAAAATATTAAATTCATCCGGTCTTCCATAGGTTTGGACATGCTTCCCGAAAATCTTGTTGAAATAGCAAATCTACGGCTGGAATACAGTGAAGCCAGCCTGAAAGAGCTTGGAGAAATGCTCCATCCCAAACTTGGAAAATCGGGAGTTAATCACAGGCTGAGAAAACTTGACGAGATTGCCGAGGAACTGAGGGACAATCTGAAAAGAAATACTGCTAAATAAAGGTAAATGGAGGGAAATATTGAATAGTATATTGTCATATTAATGACAGGTGCACTGTCAAAAAAACAATCTACATCAGTGTACCGTTAAATAAGGGGGCAATATACTTGGATGTAAAGTTATTAAGAAAGGGAACCACTCTGATTATCAGAATAATGGAGGATATGGATCATCATTCTGCTCAATACCTGAGGCAAAAACTTGACAGCGAGATTTTCAAGGCAACAGTAAAAAATATAATTTTTGACTTTTCAAAGGTTAATTTTATGGATAGTTCAGGAATTGGTGTAGTTGTAGGCAGGTATAAAAATATTCAGAAGCTTAACGGCAGAGCTGCGATAGTAAATGCCAATCCTAAAATAATGCAAATATTTGAGATGTCCGGTGTTCTAAAAATAATTCCAGCCTACACCGATTTGGAGGATGCGCTTACCTCCATGTGCGGATAATCGGAAAGGCTTGACACAAGTGTTTTTTATCACTATTTGTTGGCAGGCACGTATTAATGCGTGAATGCAGAGGGAGTTTTTATGCAGCTTATAAATGAAATGAGACTTGAATTTATGAGTAAATCAAATAATGAGGCTTTTGGCAGGATCGTTGCCGCTGCATTTGCATCGCAGCTGGATCCAACTGTTGAAGAACTTGCAGATATAAAGACTGCTGTTTCAGAGGCAGTAACAAATGCTATAATCCACGGATATGAGAACAATTCCGGCATGGTCAGCATGATATGCAAACTGTATGATGCCGGGATTGAAATTATAATCTCCGACGAAGGAAAAGGAATAGAGGATGTAGAACTTGCACGGCAGCCTCTTTATACCTCAAAACCTGACATGGAACGCTCCGGAATGGGCTTTACGGTAATGGAAAGCTTCATGGACAGCGTTGACATCGTATCTGAACCTGATAAAGGAACCACTGTTACATTGTTTAAGAATATAAAGTCCTGATTATCTTATTTTAATCAATAGGGGTAAGTTTTTACGCATACATATGTAAATAATTGTTATAAATGTATAAAAATATATGTGCTTGCCAATAATGTTGATATGGTAGTATTTGCGAACAGCAATATGTGTAATATGTGACGGAAAGGTTTAGGTAAGCTATGAAGGATATAACTGATGAAGCAGTTCTAACACTTATCATGAATGCTAAAGCCGGAGATAAACAGGCTCAGGCCACATTAGTCGAAAAGAATATAGGTTTGGTTTGGAGTATAGTAAAAAGATTTCAAAACAGAGGTTACGAAATTGATGATTTGTATCAAATAGGCAGCATCGGTTTGATTAAGGCTATTAATAAATTCGATGCATCTTATGATGTAAAATTTTCTACATATGCAGTTCCTATGATTATCGGAGAAATCAAGAGATTTATACGGGATGACGGCATAATCAAGGTCAGCAGGTCATTAAAGGAAATTGCGTCAAAAGCCCGTATTACCAAAGAAATCATAAGCAAGGAGCTTGGCAGGGAACCGTCTGTCAATGAAATCGCAGAACGAATGAATGTGTCTCCGGAAGAACTTGTGCTTGCACTTGAAGCAGGCTGTACGCCGGAATCCCTCTATAGTACGGTGGGGGAAGGTGACAATTCTCCGATTTTATTGATTGACCGTATAAACGCCGATAACAACAGCAGTGAAGTGGATTTAATAGATAAAATCGCCATACGGCAGATTTTGGATTCACTGGAGGCCAGAGAACGTCAGATAATAATTCTGAGATATTTTAAAGAGAAAACACAGGTTCAGATAGCCAAGCTGTTGGGAATATCACAGGTCCAGGTATCGAGAATCGAGAAAAAAATCTTAAAGGATATAAAACATAAAATGATTGCCCACGGAAATTGATTAAGGCGTTGTGCAGGTTGCTCAAAGTGACATCCTTGTCACTTTGCCGGCTAAAATACTTGTTATTTACCTGTAAATTTCAGTAAGCTCTTTTAACATGCGCCATTGGCGCATTCGGCCCATGGATTGAGGTTGTACTCGCGTACCAGTAAAATCAGCAAAGGCTGCCTGACTGCAAAGCTGAGTGACAATAACTGGGCAAGGAGTTAATCAGTAACAACACGGACAGGGGACTTTGTATGCAAAGGATAATCGGTATAATAAAAAACAGGACTGTTTTGATAATATTATGTATTCTATTGCTCTGTATCATAATTGCAGTAATTGCATTTATGGGAGTTTCAACCGGTGACACACCTAAAAAGGCTGTATTTGTATAACATTTCAGTAATTTTCCGTAATAATTTCAGGAATTTTGCAAAAAATATCCTTGTGGCCTGTAATATCTAAAATGTATAGATGTTACAGACCACCGGTAAATTCATTATTACGGAGGGCCTATGAACAAGAATTTTACGAAACAGGAATATTCCCAATATGTCAAAAGCGTTTCACCAAATTCAAAATTATTTATTAATATAATTAAAGCCTTTGTGGTCGGAGGGATTATTTGTGTTATAGGTCAGATAATTTTTAACTGGCTGAAGGGAAGAGGGCTTGATCCTGAAATGGTATCGGGACTTACCAGCACCATTATGATTTTTTTTGGTGCTTTTTTTACTGCCCTGAATATATATGACGAACTTGGCAGATTCGCGGGAGCGGGCTCCATTGTCCCTATAACGGGCTTTGCAAACTCAATAGTATCGCCTGCTATGGAGTTTAAAACAGAGGGATATATAATGGGTACGGCTGCTAAAATGTTTGTCATTGCAGGTCCGGTTATTGTTTTTGGTATTTGTTCATCTATTCTTGTAGGAATTATTTATTACTTTATAACTTGAATTCGAGGAGATAGCTATGGCAGAAAAACATTTAGGCAAACAGACGGTTTATTTTGCAAATCCGCCGTCAATCAAGGCTACGGCAAGTATAGTAGGCCCCAAGGAAGGTAAGGGCAATCTGAAGCAAAGCTTTGACTATATTATTCCTGACGAGCTTTGGGGTGAGGACAGCTGGGAAAAAGCCGAAAGCAAGCTGGTAAGGGAAACGCTTGCAAAGGTTCTTCAAAAGGGCAGTATGAGCAATGACCAGATTGAATATGTTTTGGCCGGTGACTTACTGAATCAGTGTATTGCTGCCAATTATGGCCTCAGAGAATCAGATATTCCATTTTTCGGACTATTCGGTGCCTGCTCTACAATGGCGGAATCCATGAGCCTTGGAAGCATGCTGATAGACGGCGGTTATGCCGATAATGTCGTATGTCTTACTTCAAGCCATTTCTGTTCGGCAGAAAGACAATTCAGGTATCCGTTGGAATTGGGAAGCCAAAGGGCTCCTACATCGCAATGGACTGTTACCGGCTCAGGGGCGGCTTTGTTGACATCCGAACAGACAGGACCTTTTATAAGGCATGTAACAACAGGAAAAATAAATGATATGGGTATCAAAGACATAAATAATATGGGGGCGGCAATGGCACCGGCGGCAGCAGACACAATCCTCACTCATTTTGCGGATACAGGTCTTATTCCCGAATATTACGATCTGATTATAACCGGTGATCTGGGCAAGGTAGGAAAGAAAATTTGCCTTGATTTACTTAAAATGAATGGACTTGATATTGAAAACAGATATAACGACTGTGGTGTTATGATTTTCGACACAAAGCAACAGGATACGCATTCGGGTGGCAGCGGCTGCGGTTGTTCGGCGACAGTTTTTGCAGGTTATGTATACAAGGAAATGATGAAGGGCAATTTAAAGAGGGTGTTGTTAATTTCCACAGGAGCTTTAATGAGTCCTGTCAGTACCCAGCAAAAGGAGTCTATTCCAGGGATAGCCCATGCTGTCGGTATTCATAGAAGTCTGGATTGATCCTTTAATAAATTATGATTTTCAATATTCGTAATATGTGGATAGGAGAATGCATATGAGCTATATTAACGCTTTTTTGGTTGGAGGAGCCATTTGTGCTGTAGGGCAGGTGCTGATTGACAAGACAAAACTCACACCTGCCAGGATTCTGGTAGTGTTTGTGGTTTCAGGAGTTCTTTTGACCGCATTGGGAATATATCAGAAACTGGTGGATTTTGCAGGTGCAGGCGCTACCGTACCGTTGACAGGTTTTGGGTATAGCCTGGCCAAAGGGGTTTTCAAGGAAGTAGATCAGACAGGGTTGATGGGAGCTTTGACGGGAGGCTTCAAGGCGACTGCCGCAGGCCTGGGAGCTGCCATATCCTTCGGTTACGTCATGTCTGTAGTAGCTAAACCAAAAGCCAAGCGATAGTTTCATGGGCTGCATCAAAATAAAGTAAATGTGATGCCTGAAATTGTAGGTGAAACACAAGTATTTTTGCTGGCAAATCGGCACGAAGCCGATTTGAGCAGCAACCAGAAGCAGGGGGTGAGAGAGTTCTGCGACAGCAAAAATGCTTGTGATGACCGGTACAGATTTCAGGCATGTACTTTGTGAGCTATCCATTTCTTTCTATTTCCAATATATATAAATTTTTATGAAACAATATCAAATAATACAGCAAATTAAACAAAAATCTTGATAATCGCAGGATTTTTGAAAAAAATATAGAATTTTGTATAAAAATTATATATAATTAGGTATGGTTTTTATTCATACAGTTTAAAAGACGAATTTAATCTATGAAAAATAAGGTGGATAAGAATGAATATAGAATACATAAACCCATTCATTGAGGCAAGCCAGACTGTAATAAAACAAGTGGCTAATGTTGATGCAAAATTAGGCAAAGTTTTTTTGAAATCTGCTCCTTACAGGGGTGAATCAATTTTAATTATAGTTGGTATTACAGGCAAAATAAGAGGTCAGGCCGTATTTACCATGACAAAACCTGTTGCGTTTAAAATAGCATCGGCTATGATGTTTGGCATGCAAGTGGATGAATTGAATGAGATATCAAAGAGTGCACTTTCCGAACTTACCAATATGATTTTAGGCAACACTGCTACCATACTTTATAATAAAGGAATAGGTATTGAAATTACTCCTCCGTCATTGCTGCTTGGAGAAAACCTCCAGATAAGCCCTTCAAAAATGAAGACTATCTGTATACCGCTTTATTTAAATGATGACGAAATTTTGGAAATAGATATATCAGTAGAAGACTAAGATTTGATTATATGATTCATAAAATGTTAAAATATATTCAGTATAATAAAAGATGGTTTATGCCATCTTTTTCTGTTGAGTGCATTTTTATTCAACTATACTTGTAATTCCATGAAAGGAGTAATTTAATGCCGCTTAATATTGTTTTGATTGAACCTGAGATACCCCAGAACACGGGCAACATTGTAAGGACCTGTGCTGCGACGGGAGCTGTTTTGCATTTGGTAGGCCCGCTTGGGTTTTCAATAGAAGATAGATATCTTAAAAGAGCAGGTTTGGATTATTGGGAGGAAGCGCAAATAAAGTATTATGACAGCATTCAGGACTTTTTGAAGCAGTATGGCGACAAGAGGCTTTATTTTTCAACTACAAAAGCAATTCATAATTACTGTGATGTGACTTATGAAGAGGACTGCTTCATACTCTTTGGAAAAGAGACAGCAGGTCTGCCGGAAGAGTTGCTCCGGGATAATAGGGAAACCTGTATAAGAATTCCCATGAAAGAAGGTATAAGGTCTTTAAATCTGTCAAACTCTGTAGCGATAGTTGTCTATGAGACTTTGAGGCAGAGAAATTTTGAAAACCTTAAAACTCAAGGGAAAATGGTTAAATACGATTGGTGACAGCTTGGAAAATGCGAAGTTTACATTTCGTGCATACATCGTACGCTTCGCATAACAAATAAGCCCAAGGGCTTATTTGCGCATTTGAGCAATCAAGCGGCAGGCATACGCTTGTTTCATCACTATTTGTGTCGTTGGCGGTACCGGCGAAATGGAGGTTTGCTTGGAAAATGGAACTGGCTTCCAGAAGTTATATTACTGTTAATAAATGATTAAAACTGTGATAAATATAAAAATTTGGGTATATTATAAGTGAAGATTCGGCGACTAGTGGTCTGTAACATCTAAAACATATATTGCCGGCGAGGAAAATTTCTGCAGGATAAGGCGGAGGACGAAGGCAATACTGTATGTATTGACAAGGACGACAACGAAATTCTGCAGAAATTTAACCGTCGGGAATATGTGACTTTTAGGTGTTACAGACCACCAGGTTCACATGGGTGTACCTGAATAAAAAAATAGGGATAATTAAAAAAGTTAAGGAGTGGGTCGATTGGTAAATAGAAACAGAATGGTTGATGAATTTGTTGAATTGGTCAGGATAGACAGTTTGTCACTGAAAGAGAGACAAATGTGCAATACCCTGAAACTGAAGCTGTCGGAACTTGGATATCAACCCGTTGAGGATGATGCCGGACAAAAGCTTGGAGGCAAGAGCGGTAATATTATATGTACGGTAAAAGGCAACAGAGATGTTCCGGCCGTTCTGATAACAGCCCATATGGATACTGTAGTTCCCGGGATAGGCAAAACGCCTGTCATTGAAGGAGATATAATAAAAAGTGACGGTACAACAATACTCGGAGGGGATGATGCAGCCGGGATTGCTGTAATACTGGAAACTTTAAAGGTTATAAAGGAACAGGGTGTTTCCCATGGAGATATTCAAATCGCATTTACCATTGGAGAGGAAATTGGTCTGCTGGGTGCCAAGAATTTGGACTACAGCCAAATTTACGCCAAATACGGTTTTATTTTGGACAGTGACGGCAGGATCGGCTGTGCTGCTGTTAAAGCGCCCTCCCAGAACAAGATACATGTTGTTATTAAGGGAAAGGCCGCACATGCAGGTATGGAACCTGAGAATGGTGTAAGTGCCTTCTCCATTATGGCGGATGCAATTTCATCCATGAAACTCGGAAGAATAGATGAAGAAACAACAGCTAATATAGGTACGGTTCATGGCGGTGTTGCGACAAATATAGTTTGTGACAGGGTGGAAATAAACGGAGAAGCCAGAAGCCGGGATGCATCAAAACTTCAGGCACAAACCGTGCATATGCGTGAGTGCTTTGAAAAAGCGGCGGAAAAATGGGGCGGCCAGGTAGAATTTATTTCAGAAATTGAATATCCGGCTTTTAATATTTCAAGCGAATCCGAAATTATTAAGATATTGGAAAGTGCTGCCGCCGACAGCGGTTTTGCTTTTGAAGCCGTAACTACCGGCGGAGGAAGCGATACCAACATAATAAATTCAAAAGGGATTCAGGCTGTGGACTTAAGTGTTGGTATGACAAAGGTTCATAGTGTGGACGAACAAATATCAATTACCGATATGGAAAATGCCGTATTGTTTTTAATTTCAATATTGAAGAATATTAGGTAATTAACAGATATACTGCATTGCGTCGGAAAACAATAGGGGGATTTGGTGTTGCAAACAACAACTTTGAAAGTTTCAGGAATAAACATAGAAGATAAGCAGTGCTTCGACAAGTATTTCAAAATAGCCGATTTACGGGTATCCGAGCTTAATTTTACAAATTTCTTCATGTGGAGGGATTACTACAAGGTACAATACAGCATAGTAAACGACTTTCTATGCATAATATCAATGATGGATAAGGATCAACCCTTTTGCTTTTTTCCAATCGGAGATTACGGCAGAACGGATGAACTGAAGTGTACACTTTATATTTTGAGAGAATACTTTTCAGAGATGGGATGGGCTTTTAAACTGAGGAGAGTTTCGTCCGAACAGGCCGCTGTTTTTAAGTCACTGGGCTTCTGTTATAATTCCACGGAAGACAGGGATAACTTTGACTATCTATACTCGGTAAAAAGTCTTTCAACCCTGGCAGGTAAAAAACTTGACGGAAAAAGAAATCATATTAACAAGTTTAAAAAGCTGTATACCTTTGAGTATGAAGAAATCACCGAGAGCAGCATTTCAGACTGTAAAACCATACTGGAGAACTGGTGTATTCAGAGAAACTATACTGAACAGGACAGTCTTGTAGCCGAAAGAAAAGCAAATCTTGATTTACTTGACAATTACAAGTTTCTGGGATTAAAGGGTGCAATTATAAAAGTGGATGGAATACCCCAGGCTTTTACTGTCGGTGAACAGTTGAACAGCGATACGGTTGTAATTCATATAGAAAAGGCAAATGCTGATATACATGGGCTTTATCCGTTAATAAACCAGCAGTTTCTCGCAAATCAGTGGTCACTGGTGGAATTTGTAAACCGCGAACAGGATTTGGGCCTGGAAGGCTTGAGAAAAGCCAAGTTATCCTATAATCCGGTCAGCTTTGTCGAAAAGTATACAGTTGAACTTTGTTAAATTATTATTAATTTAGGGGTTTACACTATTGAAAATGTTTTTGAAATATTATAGAATTAACTTTGGTTTAGGAAATTGAAACCAGTTATTATGTTGATAAGCATTAATTTGCTTGGTTAAGGGACGAATAAATGTCGTTTCCAATAATAATAAAAAACTTAGGAGGTAACAACAATGGCAGTAAAAATGGGTATTAATGGTTTTGGACGTATCGGACGTCTCGTTTTCAGGGCTGCAATAAACAACCCTAATGTGGAAGT
>JAEWJR010000040.1:0-25492 GCA_023386445.1 Bacillota bacterium
GATGATGTTTGTGTAGGTTTTCATCTCTGCCTGCATCTGCTTGTTGGAATACAGGTTTCTTACTATATTGAGTGCTATTTCATGGGTTTCATCCTTTCTGAGTCCTATATCCACCGAATAGCTCTCCTCATATATGTCCGGGTGCTTTAACAAATTCAGAATATTTTTTACGGGAGTATAGCAATATAGTGCAATAATAAACGAGGCAACTATGGAAATGAAAATACAGGCCAGAAACAGTTTAAAATAAAAGCCTCTGGTGCTTTTGTTGTATTCATCATAGGCATTTAACGGTACGGTGGATATATACTTCCAGTTAAATTCGTTGGAGGATGCCACCGTCACCAGTAATTCCTGGTCACCAGCATGAATTATCTGATAACCGTCAATGTCCTGATATTTAATATCTTTGTAATAATCCACCTTGTCGATTTTTTTCATAATATGCTTTTCATTGGAACTGAACAGTATATTATTCCGGTTGTCGACAATAGTCAATGTCTCCCTTGAATCCTTAATATTTGATACTATCAGTTCTTTCATCTTGCTGACATCAATATTTACAATTATGCCTCCCAGGAACTGCATCTGAGTCAGACGAAGAGGCTGTATATAAGAAATAAGATATGGATAGGAGTTTCGTTTTACCCTACTTATCATTCTGGCAGGCTCATATTCCCGCTCGGTCAGATTGTCCAGCCAGGTAATATCATCAAATTCACTGAGCTTTCCTCCTCCTTCGTTTGAAACGATATATCTGCTCTTGTTGGAATATACATATATTGTATCGATATAATTGAATACCCCCGAATACATCTCGATCTTGGCTTTAACCCTCGCGGTCTGGTTTCTGCCGAATAAATCCTTTGTGTCAGGCAGCAGAAACTTTTTTATGTCATCATCCAGAGATAGCTGCCCCGAAATCTGAACAGCCTCTTCCATGACCACATCAACACGGTCCCTGGTTTTCCCAAGGGAATTGACACTCATGCTGCCAACCTCCCTGGTGATAATACCGTTCATTTTGTTCGATACCGCAAACATTATTACGGTAAATGTAAAAACCAGCAAAACCAGGATAATTGCAAAGCTTTTTACGAAAATGCTGTTGAAGCGGTAGTCATGTATGTACTTTAAGATCATGTTTTTGGGACTGCCGGACAGTTTGTTGTTCTGCTTATCTTTCATCATTCAGACTCCTGCCTCTAAAGTATTCTGCGGGCGAACAGCCGGCATACTGCTTAAAAATGCGGAAGAAGTATTTTTCACTTCTGTACCCGATCATCTGACTGACCTCATAAACTTTGAATTTGCCAAGTGAAAGCAGCTCCTTCGCTTTTTCCATTCTCTGTTCTATCAGATAATCAGTAAAGGTAGTCCCGGTATACTGTTTAAAAAGCCTGCTGAAATATGTCTGGTTGAGAAAGAACCTGTCTGCAATGCCTTCCAGGGATAATTCCTCTCCAATATGGTTTTTTATATATAATATCGATTGCTCCACAATACTTCTGGAACCGGCATTTTGCTTGTTTCTTACAATATCAATGGTGGCTCCCAGCATGTTTTGGCATCTTGTTTTAAGGTCCCTTAAATTTTCAGCTTCCATGATCTGCTGGTAACTGACGGTTTTATTCATATCCTTCCAGAAATCAATTCCCATCTTCACAAATTTACCTGAAAGCATGGAAAACATATCAATGCATATCTGTTTCACCTGGTCCACAGGAAGATTCCGGAATTCCAGAAATATATTATCAATCATATTGTCCAGCTCTTCAAAATCGCCGTCATTTATGATACCCATAAGCAATTTATACTTTTGTATCAATTGTTCATAATCCTCCGACATTAATTTGGTATCCGGGCTTTGTTCCGATTCTGCCCTGGAGGATAGCCTGCAGTTGTATTCCGTCATTTCCATGAGGTTTTTAAATATTCTTTCTATCTTAATATCAAATTTTAATTTCAACAGATAGTATGCTGACTGGCATTTCTCCTCAATCTGAATTTTCAGTCTGTCATTAAATATATCAGCCGGTTCATTCAGGCAGGAAGTGACGATAATTTTAAGAATATCTGCCGAAAGAAAGGTTGGATAGCATTGAATATCATCGCTTATGCCCCCGAACATATTATTGATAAGATTATGATAATTTTCACTCCGGTAATACGGTGAAAGCTCTTCATCCTTACCCGATAATTTAATGTCCAGAATACCGCATGGCAGCTCCACATCCATATCCAGTTTAAGCAGCTTCTTACGTTTTATAAGTTTTTCTTTTGTACGTGGGCCTCCCACCAGCAGGCTTATCCAGAACTGTTCCCTGAGCTCGGGAAGCAGCTCTTCAAAATTCCTTTGTTCGGTTATCAGCCTGTACCCATTCTCTCTTTTCTTATCCAGGTCTTTTTTTATCTTTGTAAATACCTCCGTTACCTCTTCCATTTTTATGGGTTTTAATAAATAGTGCTCTACTCCGTACTCTACGGCTTTACGGGCATATTCAAATTCCTTGTACCCGCTTATAATCACAGCCTTTGGAGGCAACTGCCTGTCATGTATGTACTTTGCAAGCTCCAGCCCGGACACCTGGGCCATTTCGATATCTGTCAAAACAACATCCACATCATGGCTTTCAATATATTCTATGGTCTCTTTTCCGTCCTCAAAGGAAGCAGTGACTTCAAATCCAAGGCTTCCCCAATCAATGTAATTGCATATACCCCTTCTTATTGCTTTTTCATCATCGACAACAATTAATTTATACATTATTTAATCATCCTTAGTATGGTGAATTGACATTTATATATTTTTCAACATTACGTTTTGTTACTTCTTCGGTGGGAATGATGGTCATCTCTTCATATTCCTCACCCTTTATGATGCTCTCGCCTACCCGGATTGCCTTTTTGACCATTGTCGGAGAATATGTGAGGGAAAAGATCGTATACTTTTCCTCGCTCCTGATCCTTCTATACATTTCCTGTGAGCCTGCCGAACCGGCAATAACCTTTAGCCTGTCAAAGGTCTTTCTGAAATTTTTATCTGCCTTGTAGGAATCCAAGGCATCCAGTATACCCAGTGCGATTTCATCATCATGGGTAAAAACAGCCCCCACCTGGTCAATTTCTTGCTGGCTGTGCCTGTCTACCCAGTCTTCAAACAGTTTTCTTGAGTCATCACGCCGCCATCCGGTATAGCCAACCTGTTGCTTTGTAAAATTGTCGTGAATGGTTTCATCATAGCCGTCGGTCCGCTGCTGCGGAACTGTTGACGTGTCGCCCATCAATTCCAATACCTTTGTTCCGTCGGGAAACATACCGTTAAAAATATCTGCCGTTTCTATTCCTATCCCCGCATTATCACCCTTGACTGTGGCAGAAGGAGCAAAGTCCGGTATTTCCCTGTCGAAAATAACCAGAGGTATTCCTGCGTCCTGCACTGCCATGGCCGCAGTTTTCAGTGATGCGCCATCCATGGGCAGCATTATGATACAATTTACTTTTTTATTAATCAAATTGATGATCTGACCGGATTGCTCATTGGCATCTGCGGCCACCTCAAACTCATAGCTCCAGCCATTTTCTTCAGCTATATCCCTCACTTCCTCTTCAGCATACCAGGATACACCAATAGGCCAGTCATGAGTCTCTCCAATCACACTGACCGCTATCACGATATTTTTATTGTCTGAAGGCTTATCTTTATTGAAGTTGCTACAGCCTGAGGAAGATACTGCCGGTATAAAGATAATGAAAAAAATCAGAATAATTTTTTTCCACATTTACAGTTCCTCTTCTTTCCCATGGTTTTATCACCTATAGAAACGGGAATCATATTCCATTGATTATATAATATTTCCTTTATATCATAAAAAACATTATTATTGAATCACCAAAAGCTACAAAGTTAGTTTTAAATACTTTTGTATTAATAAGATACCTGCCGTTTTTGTAGAAATCTGGTGAATTAATTTAATCTTTTGTATATTTATTTATTTTTTGGTAATTTATGGTATAATGTGTTTAAAAATAATATTATGAAACAGGAGGGTATTATCATGAAAAAAATGCTTCGTTTCACAGGTATGGCAATTGCATTAACACTTTTGCTGTCAATAGCTCTGCCTGCCGACATGTATGCAGCATCAGCAGTTACCGTTGACTGGAATACTGCATACCAAACCATTGATGGATTTGGTGTATCGGAAGCTTTTCATCAATCAAATAATATTGCACTCTTGGGAGAAACAAAACAAAAGGAAATCTATGATCTGTTGTTCTCAACAACCAATGGAGCCGGTTTTTCCATCTTCCGTTCCATACTCGGTGATGGCGGAACCTGGGGAAATGCAACCGACGGGCCCAACAAGACAATGCAGCCTTCGGAAACAACCTGGGACTGGACAGCTTCAAATGACGATCAGATACCCATGATCAAAGCCATCCAGTCAACCTATGGTATAAAAAACATACTTTATACCGTATGGAGCCCGCCGGCCTGGATGAAAACCACCGGTTCGGTTGCACGCGGATCACTTAAAACGGATAAGTACCAGGCTTATGCCACCTATTTGGCTGAACACATTAAAAACTACAAATCAAAGTTCGGAATTGACATTACACATATAGGAATATCAAATGAGCCCGACCTGGAAACCGCCTATTCTTCATGTACATGGACGGCAGCTCAGTTTAAGACATTTATGAGCAATTACCTTGTACCGACTTTTGACAGGGAGGGCATAACTTCAAAAGTTATTGTGGGTGAAAAAATGACATGCTCGGAATCACTTGCAATAGACAGTCTGAACGATCCTGTCGCAGTGACAAGAACAGATATCGTAGGGTGTCATAATTACGGTTCAACCTATGTATCGTTTCCCACCACAAAGGCAAAGGGTAAAGGAATCTGGCAGACCGAAATATCGGATATGAACGGCAATGATATTACGATTACAGATGGTTTGAAATGGTCCTGGGAAATTCATGATTTTATGACTATAACTCAGGGAAATGCGTGGAATTACTGGTGGGGTGCATGTTATAAAACATACAACGGAGAAGGCCTTATACAGATGGATATGAATTCCAAAACCTATAAGGTTGCTAAAAGACTTTATACCATAGGACAATATGCAAGATTTATAAGACCTGGCTGGCAGAGAATTTCTGCTACGGTCAATCCTGTATCAGGTGTATATGTGACCGCATACAAAGATCCCTCTACAGGAAATTTTGCAATAGTTGCCATAAATAACAGTTCCACCGCCCAATCCGTTACATATACTTTAAACGGTTTTTCACCCTCATCTGTGACACCGTATGTCACCTCGGCAACTCAAAATTTAGCCGAAGGTGCAAAAATATCGGTCAGCAGCTCCAGCTTTACCGGTAATCTGGCCGCAAACTCAATTACAACCTTTGTTGGCGGAAGCAGTTCAAATCAGGGAATTTACGGTGATGTTAACGGTGACAGCACCGTAGATGCCATTGACTTTGCGCTTGTCAAACAGTATCTAACCGGCCAGATAAGCACCTTCCCTTCACAGGACGGAATGAGGCTGGCTGATGTAAACAGGGACAATAGCGTGGACGCTCTTGACCTGGCAGTTATTAAAAAGTATTTGCTGGGCGAAATTATTTCGCTGCCGGTTAATTAGTTTATAAGACCA
Organism: Bacillota bacterium; assembly: GCA_023386445.1. Taxonomy (GTDB): domain Bacteria; phylum Bacillota; class Clostridia; order Acetivibrionales; family DSM-1351; genus Ruminiclostridium. The sequence goes on from JAEWJR010000040.1 coordinate 5,673, forward strand.
TATAAGTTGTGCCGGTCTAACTTCAATAAATGGATTGCCCACAAAGTACATACCTGAAATTTGTACCGTGTCGCAGAACACTCAACATCCTGTATCGGGTTTCAAGCTAAAACACTTATGTTCCACCTGCAATTTCAGTCATGTACTTTTGGGCAAAAAAGGAACTGCTGCCGGGAGTATTACCGCGGTATAGCTCATTTAATTTATATTTTATGTATTCAAGCCGATTTTCCATCAGTAAATCTCCCCATATCGTAAAGTGTATTTATTATGGCACTCATGGCGATCCTCTGACCGTCTTCAGCCCGCTGATAGCTCTTGAAGCCCCCGGCATCCATCACGATAACCATTGAATCTGCAGCACTGCTTGTACCAATGACCCCGCCATTTTCAAAACCAAGTATCCCTATGCGTACAGTCTTGTCCAAATTTACAAACGGGTGTAGGATATTTTCGGAGTTTCCGCTGGAACTGATGCCAAGCAGCAAATCTCCGCTTCCAACTCCCAGAATTTTAATAATCCGGGTAAAGGCATCACTTTTTAAATATCCATCATTTACGTTCTTTGTCACATTTCCAACATAAGAGGTCACATCAAATATTCTGGTATATCCGTTAGCCGAGTCACCCGACAAATCCCTGAGTGCATCGGCAACAAATGATGCTATCGCGGCACTCCCGCCATTCCCAAAAGTAAAAATCCGACTGCCTTCCCTGAGCTTTTTCTCTATGACTGCTGAGATACCGGCAAGATTTTTATTAGAAAAATAATGACCTCTTAATGATCTTAAAAGCAGTTGGCAATATTCTGAAAATGCTTCGGCTCCCTGATCCTTAAACTCGGTATCAGTTTTAAATGCAAGATTTACAGACAAGAAATGAAGCAGGATTTGTGCTATATCCCTTGCGACAAGCGTATTATCCGAGTTGATAAAAATATTGATTCCGGTATAATCCGGAATTTTTTTATTATTTGAAATCAATACGTTTATTCCGCCATTTTTAAAATTATATTCAAATGCTTTCCGGAGTACCCTGTCATCCTTTTCAAACTGCAAACCCACCAATATACCTCTTTTTCCGAAATTTCTCTGCTCAATAATCGCCTTAAGCTGATACGGGAAAGGGCAGTCACTTCCAAAAGCTGTGATTTCCGGAATATCCATGGTTACAACACTTAGATTGTTTATTTTCAGGAATTCAATATTTGCGTGATTTATTATATGGTAGTCCTGCTCTGTGCCAAAAAACATTATTTCATTATGCAATGCCCTGGCACGGATCAATACCCGTGAGAATTCCTCTATTTTATCTATTGAGCCGCTGCATAGATCACGCAAGGCATTCCTTATTTGCTTTATATATTGTTCTATGATACCGGCTCGTGTTTTCAAATCCGGATAAAACTTCAGTCCGTCTATGGTTTTTTCTGTTAAAACCGCGTTCATATTCATATTTAATCACCTCTCAAGTAAAACATTACTGTCTTCATTAACTATATTGTTTAACGTAATCATACTCCTCAATATATGTTTCATATCTCACTCCGCTGCTATTAGCCTTTCCCTGGAAGTACCAAAAACATCTCTCTTAAAGTTACATGCTTTATTCCAGGAGAACCCGAACAATTTTGAATCTGCAAACCAGGCACTTTCATGAAGACTGCAGGTATCAATTATAACACCGTCCGTGTCAAAAATAATACCGGTATTGCTTAAATCCATAATTTTACTAATTTCCAACTTCAATACAATCACCTCTCTTACAAATTACAAATTTAACGTTAAAGAATGCATCTGTAAATATTTGGTGCGCAGGCACATTTTCTTTACAAATATGGTAATTTTTACAACAGAATAGCATACTATCATTCCAGTATACATTAGTAAATTTACCTAATAAATCCATTGTTTTACAACATAAATTTCTATGTCATATCATTGTAAATTTTTTTTAACAATCCACAATACTTTAATAGAACGGGTCAGTCCATGTGCTGATGTACTAAGAAAAAATTTTTTTACAAAGCTGCAAACGTACTTTATATCATATTGTTGTATAGGTCTTCAATATTAAGATTAGTATAGGATATTGAAATACACACATAATATTGTATAAAAAAATTGGTATGGGAGGTTGCTTATGACTAATCAGGTAATAGTGTGGTCTATGCTGATTCTGCCCTGGCTGTCACTCTTTTTTATGAAAAAGGATGAAATCAGGCGATGGATGCCGGTTGCCTTATTCACTATGGTAACAAACACAATTATCATAGACTCGGGCGTTGGATTAAAACTGTGGGAAACCCGGGTAAATGTTTTTCCGCTTAACCAGATGATAAGTTATGTTTACGGTATTCTGCCAATAGCCGCAATGTGGATTTTCAAATTTACCTATGGACGATTTTGGCTTTATTTTATTGTTGAAATACTTCTGAGCACCCTGTTTATCCAGGTGATACATCCCTGGCTGCATAGAAGAGGAATATTTATATGGTTAAACCAGGATTTTCTCAAAGGGTTCTGGATATATGTAATGACAATCACACATTATTTATCAATCTATCTCTACGGAATGTGGCAGGATGGTAAATTTGTGCGGCCTCATAAAAACTGGTCGTAATCTTCATTATCCGTGATAATATTTATAATTAAAATAATTAAGGAACCCTGTAAAAGGGTTCCTTAAAAGTGTCAATATTAATCTTTTGTTCCTGGTCAGCACTAAATACTTTTGTCTTGATGTGAATCAGTTATAAAGTGTCCTGCATAAATTATTCCCATCAGCCCCAGGATATATGTGGCCCATATTACTGCATCCCTGAAATGTACCACTATTCCGCCGATCCCTGTTACTGCCAGAAACAGATCCGAAACAACAAACATAAGTGCTCCGGCTGCTACCAGCAGGTATTTCTTATGTATTCTTACCAGTGACCAGGAGAACGCAGCCATTGTGGAAACCCATAGGCCGTATCCAAGCACACCGTAAGACATGAAGCTTTTGTCCGTTGGAAATATTAAAAGCGCCCATAATAAAATGGTTATCGCCCAGTACAACACAATGAATATGTAAAAATACTTGCAAAATATTGTTAAGTTATAGTTTTTAACTGTTTTTGTATAAGCAAGGACAAAACAAACATGAGCAAGGGCAAAGAATACGATACTTCCAATAATACCAACTCCAGGGATAACATTTGAATTGATAAGATCTCCGATAAAGCATAAGGACATCCCGATTGCAACATATTTTGTATAAACCTTTGTTCTGTTAAAATATCTGATCAATAATGCCGCCAGAACAAATGACAGGCTCAGGATAACCTTAACCGGTACCGGAAGGCTTCCCGCAGGGTCTGATGTATTTATAGTGAAACCAATAAAATATATGACTAACTGAATTGCAATTAAGATATAAAACATTTTAAACCTCCTTTAAAAAAACTAAAATTCAAAATGTAATTCATTATATAAATCTGTATTAAACCAAAGTGCTTTTTTCTAAATTTTAACATAAATCAGCAGGATTTGTAATCATAAATACAGAATTCGAAACATAAAATACCTCCCGCTCTTATTATTTTTAATAGAGATGGAGGTATTTTTATTTGGAAAGCCATATCCTACCTCAGTAATATTTCTATGTTACTGAGGTAGTTTATCAATCATATTTAACAAATAACTTTTCAAAACCGCGTAATCCAAAGCATTTACATCGCCATCGGCTTTCACGTCTGCCGCCTGCATATTGACATTTACCGGAGCACTTCCCATCAATATTTGCTTTAACAGTGCAAAATCTATGGTGTCAATACTTCCGTCAGAATTTATATCTCCATAAGTAAACCCCGGTTCCTGTTTGGGAGGCTCTTCACCCCACAGGAGCACGCCGTTGTCATATACCGGTATATACGGGGTCATGCCTGCAAAAGATACTGCATCATAATCAGGCGGTCCGTAAAGGTTTTTATAGGACCAGTCATTTTCATTGGAACCGCAGTTATCTTTATACTTTATGGATACATTGGCATCCTTTTCGCATAATTCCCATTCTGCAGGCATTGTCTGCGTTCCTGAGAAGTCTACGGTAAAATAGTAGATATTGTCCTTATACTGCTTCAGGCCGTATAGCTTGGCTCCCTGACTCTGTCCGAGAGTTATTTCCACATCCTCAACTTTATGTCCCGACTCAAATACTTCGGTAAGATCCATATAGTAACGTGCAGACAGCTTGTCTTTCATTGCCGCCGGCCATGCAGAGCGGTTGTTGACCTGGAGCATAAGGTTTAAAGCCCCATATCCCTCGTACATTATCCAGCCTCTGACAAAATACTCGTTCAGGTTATCTTCCTTTGCTCTGAAATCTTGAGGCTTCGGCCAGTTTTCCAGCGGCTTCCCGCCGTACATGTCATACATTTTTGCCAGTGAACCCACAAAGCCTGCATTGTAATCGGTGGCAACCTCATTTAATGTATAGTCGGATATGTCGTCTTTCCAGCTGTCATCCGATGTGGGACCTCCCACCAGAGCTCCATAGAGTATATGGCGATGAAAAGCCGGTACGGTAAGCATACTTGTCCATGATCCGTGAGCCGTCCTGTGATGAGGGTGTTCAGGTGCCTTACTCCCAAATCCTACTACATAGCTTCCTCCCCGTGGATTATCGCCAAGTGCATAATTTATCTGACTTTCAGCAAATTTATGGTAAGTCTCTTTTTTTGATGCTGTTCCTACTGTTGCATCATCAGACCAGACAAATGCCAAAAATGCAGCGGTGGATGCATAGCGCAATGAACCCCACTGTGAAAGCCATGCCAGACCGCCGGGAGTGTATTTAAGACCTCCGCCCGGCATCCAACAGTCCAGATTTTTTTCCACCATGGCCGCATAACCTGCGTCATGGGTAACCTGAGCAATTTTCAACGCCGCTCCATAGCTGACATCATCCCAGCAATGGGTATGCTGGCCTCCCAGTGATGTGACTGGCAAAACAGCTTTTGCCTTATCAAGATAATTGGAATCTCCGGTCTTTATATAAAGCCAGATTGCTCCCCAGGCCAGATCATCAATATAACTGCCCGAAGGATACAAGGTCTTGAGAGGATTTTTCCCTCTATATTTGTCAGCAAAGCTAAAAAGCTGTTTTGCATGTGTCAGACAGGTAGCGGCATACTGCGGGTCGGTGGGTTCGAATATAATGGATGCAATGGCCAAAGCAGCGGCAGTTTGCCCTGCCACATCCGAGCCTGGTGTTGAAGGATCAACTTTGAAGGAAGTCCTTTTTGTTCTGTAGTCAAGCAGCTCGTGAGGTATCCATACCGAATGGTCGGATTCCTCATATCCGCACATGTAATATAATACATCGGGACTTGGATGTGCTTTAATGAAAAAATCCGTAGCCCATTTGATCTCATCCAGTATATCATCCAGCTGTCCCGATTTTTCAAATGCCTCCCTGTATTCATATACGGCCCAGCCCAGCTGTCCGGCGGCATAGGACATGGGATGCGTAAATTTGATCCCGTCACCGGCATCAGCCCAGCCTCCGGTCAGGTCAAGACCCACATCTTTTCCGTCCGTCATAGCTGCATCGGCACGATACGGCAAAATGTAATTGTCCGGTAAATCGCCCAGACGGTTCGCTTTGTAAAAGAGAATTGATTTTTGCAAGGCTTCGCCATAATTGTAATAAGAACCGCCTGTTCTCGGTGAGGACGCTGCCTGAACCTTCTGCTGAAAAATAAGTGTGGATAGCAGTAAAGAAGTCACAAGTATTACAGCCATAATCCTGAAAAGCTTTCCGGATTGCCCTCTGTTTTCACACATAATAATCTCTCCCCCTATTAAATAATTAAATGACAATTTAATAAATAAAAATCGTCTTTATTACTTAATTATACATTTTTGTAATTTATTTGTATACACAGGCTTTTGCAATTTGACTATATATCAAAACACATTTCCCGTATGAGGAGCTATATTCCGAATACTACCATTTCCATGTATTGTACTGCCTTTTTACATAAATCGTAACACCTGCTGCGGCTCAAATGCAAGATTTCAGCTATTTCCTCCATGCTTTCCCCCTGTAAATAGTACTTTTCCAGCAGCGTCCTGTACTTTTCGTTTGATTCTCCCAAGGCATCGAGGGAATCTTCAACAATGCAAACAGAGTTATGAAGCCTGGATATTTCCTTTTTTATGGAGTTTACAGCTTCTCTGTACTCATTTTCACAATGGCGCCGGTAATTGTCCGCAGTTTCTTCAACGGTGTTGAGAACGGCTACCTCCTCACCGTTAACCACCGCAAGTTTTAATATTTTGTCACTACTGCCGCGGACAAACATTTTACTCTCAATATAATCCTGATATAACTCAGGGGTCATATGCCTTATCTGATTTTCCAGAAAACTGATTCTTTGTTTATTAACCCTGTATTCCCTTAATATTTTTTCAATTGGGATATTCTGTTTCATACGCACCTCCAGGCTAGCTTTAACTAGTTGTCATATATAATGAATTTTAAAGCTGTTTTTTACAACCTGGATAAATTGAAAATAAAAGGATATTAAAATGCTTCAGAATAACAGGAGCAAAGACATCCCGTACATTTTCCCGCCAATGCTTTTTCAATATATTGTTTCCGTGCTGCTGAAGCAAGAATTTCGCTCAGTGCAGACTGCTTTAAGTCTCCGATCACCGGACCATGCCAGCAGGGGAAAACCAATCCTCCAGGAGATATTCCGATAAAGTTCAAGGGTATGGTACATCCGCCTGAAGGTAAAATTCTATTTCCATCGAAATATTCCGGAATCCTTCTTATGTAGCCGGGGGAAGGCAGCTTTCCCGGCCTGCCTTCAGAGTACCTGGCCAGTTTTTCCATTTCAAAAATAAGGTCGGGAATAAGTTTGTACGGTATGAGGAATTCTTCTTTACGTACCTCAAAGTGTTCCTGTGACAGCATGGTACCTGTGAACGGATTCACAGTAATACAGTGCACCCCCACCTCATCCAGCAAAAATTTTGAAAATGCACCCACAATTTTATAGTTATATCTTGACAGTGTAATTCCAACCGATACTTGAAGTTCGGGTCTTTTTGCACTGTTGGCCAAGAAGCTTTTAATGGCACCGAGCGCTTTATTATAATTTCCTTCTCCACGTATTTTATCATTCAATTCCTCCGGGCCCTCCAGCGATATAGGAACCAGGGAAAGACCTGCCTCCAGCAGCTTTTCCGCTTCTGAAGTGCCTATAAGCACACCGTTTGAAACCATCATTATCCTTAATTTTAATGAAGCTGCAAAAGAAATAATTTCATAAATATCTCTGCGCGTCATTGGCTCTCCGCCTGATATTTCAAGAATTTCTGCCCCCGCTTGAGCAGCCTGCCAGATAATTTCCTTTATTTTTTCAGAGCTCAGATTATTTTCCAGGTTATTGAACCCGGGTACGTCACACATCCTGCAATGCAGGTTACATTGGGTTGTAACCATCAAATTGACCCGCTTCAGATAAATATCCTCCAGCGCCATAACTCCTCATCTCCTCTTCCGGCCGGTTATCCGTATGTAGCTGTAAAAGTCAATTACTATCGGCTGAAGGCCGATAGTAATTGACTTTATAACCGTTTTATTCATCTATAACCATAGCTTATTTATATATTTGAATTACCCTTTTGTACTGGGCTTCATCAAAACCCTCGCAGGAATCCTTTTTGATTACCCTGTTGTATCCTCCGCCGGCATTATGTATTACTGTCATTAATTCATGGTTTTCATTATATATCAGAGCATTTTCAATAATGAGCTTATGTCTGTTATCAATGAGAACATAATTGTATTTCTTTGATAACACAATTTTTTCATTATCCGGCATATTATTTATAATATAGTTGAAATATAATTGATCCAGTCCGAAAAAATCATTTCCGTTATTCCGAACATATTTGTCAATTAAATCGGAAACCTTGATCATGATGTTTCTGGGACCGCATATCATGCCTGCATTTTTTTGTCTTGTTCCGCGAAAGTTTTTGAACAGCTTATTCATTTCTTCAGGCTTTAGAAGATTTAACAGCTGTCTGTTCCACCAACTGTTATCAAGCGAATAATCTTCAATATAACCTATTTTGTTATTGCAAATTTCAAAAATATCATCTATGGGTTCCTGAAACCACACATCTCCGCCGTCTATACTCATAACATTTGTAATACCATCCGGAAGGCGCTCTATTATTTCCGCCATGTCCCTGAATCTTACCGAAAATATATGTCTGTCCTTGCTGCATTTAATAATTTCTGCCTCTGTATCCTCATTTTTAATTCTTTTACACGCCTCAACACTCATACCATAATCCAGAATAATCACCCTGCCCTGATAGCCGGCAATATTGCGCAATGTTCTCAAAAAGTCGTTTATTAAATTATTTTCGAAATTGCTGTCCATACAAGTCAAAATAGCCATGCTTTGCTGTTTTAACATAAAATATATCCTCCCGTGTTTATGACCGTCAATCACCAAAGCTCGTTTCTGCTCAAACAGTATTTAGATCTTTCCTCTGGTGAAAGCTTGCTTATTTTGCGGGATTGGGGAAAGTACTGCGGAATGGTGTTTCTGCCTTTCAGAAGCTGAATCCAGATATCCAGGTCAGTGTTCTCGCAGTAATCATGAACTTCAATATCCACCCCCTCCTGCTCCGACATTCTTATAATGTTTTCTTTCAACTGGTTAAGCTTTTCACTTTCCCTGAATTCCAATACCGCTTTATTATTTTTTCCCGGTTTAATTCGGGCAAATCTCTCAAGGTATATGTCATTAGGCATGCCCAGTACGTCCCATATTTCAAGTTCCATTCTCATTGGTACGTTTTTAGCCCCATAGGGAAGCTTGCTTTCAAATATTGCCTTGTTTCTTTTCACTTCTTCATCCAGATTTGGACCATGCTTATGATACTGGTGCAAAACCTCCAACCGGCTGCTCACAACAAACTGCAGATTGTCCAGCTTATGCAGCCGGCAGCCGAGATCCATATCTTCAATTCCCCAGCCTATATAGTTCTCGTCAAAACCGTTGATTTTTTCCAGACACTCTTTCGGTACCGCCGAATTGCAGGTGGAAAATAATATTCCAGGTGTCCTGACCAGGGAAATGTTGTAGGAAAGCAAGTTATATACAAAGTAGGTTATATCGATTAAGGTCAGCTTTTTTCTGTTGAAATCATATATCTGAAACACAGTGTCCAAGTCAATGACGGCCCCTTTTGGAAGCATTAAGCGGGTTCCCAGAACAACAACATTCCTCTGGTATGTATAAAATCTGTCCAGCTCGGAGAGATGGGTGGGTTTTACAATTATATCAGCATCAATAAATACTATATTTTGACCCTGTGCTGCCTTCCAGCCGAAATTTCTTGCCCTTCCCCGGCTTGAACAGGGTTCCCGCTCCAGGTATAGATACTTTAGCTCATAATTTCTGTTTACACCCTTTATGTGATCCCAGGCAACATCCTGTGAACCGTCATCAACCACTATTACCTCATAATCTTCAGGGCCATATCCGGTCTGATTGTTCAGAGCTTCAAGAGAATATCTCAGCATTGTTCCGCTGTTATAGGAAGGTATTACAAAACTGAATTTCTTCATATCTCCTCCATCAAGTTGATTACGAACCTATAAAACACCCTTTATCTCCAGTCTCTCCTTAAGCTCCTTCATCTGTTTTGCCGAATCTGCGTACATCTCCCACAGCCTGTATAATTCATCTCTGATTGTAAGCACCTCCAGTTCCAGAGTTTCAAATGTTGCCTTTTTGTTGATTTCTATCTTCACAACTCCATCACCTCCACATATACAGGAGTATTGTCACAGCCCTTTATCTTCAGCATTATTTGATGCACTCCCACATTCGGGTTTGAATACTCAATACACCCGTCGTCAATTTCATATTCCACGCCGTTAATGGCTGCTATTGTTCCTAATGGTACGTAAATGTAGGTTGTTTCATCCGGCATAACGTATAATTTTGTGATGCGGTAGGGTATGGGCTCCTTCTTTACAAATGCTCCGCCTTTGTAAATATAACTTGATGAATTGAATAGCAGATCAAGATTATACGATGTTTCTATCCCTATGTAGTCTCCCTGAGGGGCAACCTCCCTTAATTCGGGCAGACGGCTGCTGTCGGTGTAAGCACCTGCAATATTGCCGTCAGTATCCACAATCATCAGCTGAAACATATAAATCCCCCCTTAATTCCATGCTATTTCAATATAGTTGGCATAACCGGACCTCCATGAACTGTCATCCGCTATCGCTTTAACAGTAACTAATAATGTGGCCTCATCAAGGGAGCATACATACCCCAGTCTTGTGGTATCACTGGCTACCTTATATTCGTTTGGATATGTCCCTGCAGTTGTTATAGGAATATTGAAGGTACTCACGTAAGTGTCTATGGATGCAATGGACACCAGGTATCTATGATTTTGATATCCCGGTGTAGGAGCAATTTTCATCTGGTCACGTATTGTTCCCGTTTTAATAAAAAAAGGTGCTGCATGTGTATGGTTTATTGGGGCAAAAGCATCGGCATGTTTACCGTCAAGTGTGTCGGCATCTCCTGTAATGCTGGCCGGCAGCCTGGCATCGCCATCCAGCTTCAGCACCTTGTTTGCAGCAGCAATGGAAACTATGTCTGCAAGATTTGTGTCGGGTGCTTCATACCATTTGTCTTTGCCGGTGATGGCCTTGATTCTGTTGGTAATCCAGGAAACCCACTGGAACAGTTTTGCAGGGCCGCTTGAAGCCGGTACAAGCGTTGGGTCTGCAGTTGGTGTAAGTGCGGCATCAATATTGTCGAAATTCATATTGATATCGTCAACATTTACTAAATCAGTTCCTCCCGGTTTTTTAAAATCATAATTAGTTGTAAATTGCATATTGGTCCCTCCTAATAATTAATAAGTTTTATTTTTGTTACTTCTTCCCAGGTTATTTTCTTTAATACATTCCAGAAACGGATATCCTCCGACCAGAGTGCAATTCCCCATGTTACCGGACTGCCGATACCGTATTTGGGCTTTTGAACTCTGAATATGTCCCATGTAAATAAACGGACTTCATCCCACAGATAACCTGCAGTCTCATACCAGATTAACCAGGTATACTCATAACCGAATGTCAGATGGGCAGGCTTAATCTCCTCTATTGCCCGGCTCAGTTCTCCCAGATTGGCTGGAATACCCCTGATTCCGAAAAATTTGACAATAAATTTATATTCATCGTAAAGTTCGGTAACAACGGCTCTTCCTCCCGAATATAATTCGGCTGTTTCCTTTATGGTATCCGGTGCTGTAATGCCCAAACCTCTTATTTTTCCCAGAATGTTATTTTTCCTTGTTCCCTGGGGTTTATTTGAATCAACGGGTATACCCAGCTCGGCTTCCCAAAGTTTGAGCGCCCATGTGGCAGTCTTTACAAAAAGCTGTTTGAGAGTATCCGACGTATAATTGTCCAATTCAATCAGTTCAGCATAGATTGAACTCTGTATGTCACTCATAATATAGTTTTCAATATAGTAACCGGGCATGTAGGACATCAAATTTTTTTCAGCAGGTAAATCCGCAGCTTTTCCGCTGAAATCTTCATTCATTTAAGATACCTCCTGTTCTACAGACTGAGCTATGTTCACCTCATTCAGAACAGGACATTCTTCGGCATCAATTTCTATATCGTCGGTAACGCCGTTGACCTTCATGCCATGGCTCCTTTTGACCCCGTCGGTATCCACCAGTATTTTTCCTATCTGCAGGTAATTTACAAATTTATCATGAAAGGTGATACTTTTTAAATAGTCAACAATTTTTGTTTTGAATTCCTGCAGAATCAAATCCATGGAATGGTCTTTTTCGACTTCAATATTGGCCGTTATATTTATATCCAGTCTTTTTGCCGATTCTACCGTAACATCAGCTCCTAATGGCCTGTTATCATTAATATAGTCTCTTACTGCTTTCAGCAATTCACCCTCCTGGTTTAGCGGATGTCTGCTGCTGTCAACCAAAAGGACTTTTACCGTTCCGGCACCGTTCCAAAGCGGAAAAACTTTGGAATCACCTATGCCAGGGACTTCCAGAGCCCATTGCCTGTAATGGTTTTCATTGCCGCTGGTGGCAGGTTTCCTGACCTTTAAAAGCAGCCTCTGTATAAAATCACTTTCGCTTTCAATGTCCCTGCCTTCGACTATGGGCCAGGTGTTTTCCACTTTTGTTATGCCGTTTAGCTGAACAGGCAGCTGTGAGATAGTTCCGGCAGGAATATTGTATTGCGTCCCTTCAGTGACTGCCCGGATGTTGACGACGGCATTGCCCAGTGAAATTATAAGCTCTTTGACAGTCTCATACTGCAGACCCGCATCTGTCTGGACAAGGGTTCCTTCGGGTACGGCCGTTCCGTCTGCCCCGTAAAATGTGACCGCTCCGTACGCACGGGTTCCCGCTTTACGGTATACTCCGTATTCTTCGGCTCGCTTTGCCAGCCATTCACCGTAGGATGTCTGGGCGAATGCCTTTTCCAATATACCGTCAAGTTCTATGTAGGTCTGCGCAAGTTCTATGGCTGCCGGTGCAACTGCATCAAAGGTAAAAGAGCCCTCCGATTTGTCTATATCGGTCTTGATCCTGCCAAGCATCCTGTTTTGAAGAAATTCCTTGGTATACATCTCATACATTTATTTTCACCTCCCCGTAATCAGTAATAACGGTAAAACTTATATCCAGTTTATGGCCGCTGTATATCACATTTACATTTTTGGTACCTTTTATGCCGGAGTTAACCTGCAGGGCATCCTCCAGAAGCCTCTTCACCTCATTCTGAACGGTATTTGAGGCATATCCGGCACCTATCAGCTTCTCCAGCTCACTGCCGTAGTTCCACGAATATATCAGATACCTGTACCTCTGAGTTTTCAGCATTTTACAGACCCAAACCTTCAATGCCTCGGCTCCCTCAAGAATTTTCATCCTCCCGTTTTCCAGGAGGAACTGATTTTTTTCGAAATCCCAGGCGTATTCCTTTAGTACCCTTTTTTGTTCAACATATTCCTTAGCCTCCTGATAGCTGATAAAAGGAAATATATTTTCCCCCATTGCTTCACCCCTTTTCAAACATCCGGACATAATACGTCAAGCAAACGCATCCGGCTTTACTAATCTTGCCAGGATGATGTACAGCTGCATATCGTAAGTGGGCATGACTGCAAGCATATCCCCCTTTACAAGAGTATCCTTGAACCAGAGGCCGCTGCCGTCACCGGCCTTGCCTTCTATGTGATAGTCATATGTATCAACCTCAATGGATTTCATCTTATGGGGATGAGGATGCTGACACGAATTTTGCGCTGTCTCTCCTCCCAGCTTGTCATCCTTAAATACAAGCCTTCCATTTGCAAAGTATGCTCTTTTGTATTCCGCAAGCAGGTAGTCGGCAATCAATATGTTGTTTTTGTCAACCTGTATGTCGCCCAGTTTAATAATAAGCTCAGGAGGAGGCGACAATACCTCTGCCAGCCGGATGGAAGGCGGATTGTACTTTGCGCCGTGCTCCTGTATAAGCCCCAGCATTTCGGTATAAGGATTTTTTGTTTTCTGACTAAAGTCTCTCAAGCTGACTCTCCCCCGCTTCGGTGCAAATTTTTTCAAAATCCAGGGTTAATTGCATGGTATGCAAACCATCCTTCCAGGTATGGTTATCACTGCTTATGTAGAAAAGACCCTTTATGCCGCTGTAGCATTCCTTGATCTGAACCGCATTTCCGGTAATACAGTCGGTGTTTCCCAAAGCTTCAATTTCACCGCTTCGTTCTATACCTTTGAGCATATTATCAGCCACAGTTGCCGCATCTTTTCCGGTTTCCTTTTGATATGCCTCCTGCAGAACACCGTATAATTTAACCCAGTCATTGTTTTGCCTTTTACCGGTTATATTACCACTGTCATCATAAATTTTGACTGTGTTGATCATGTTTTCTATACTCTCACTGTACCGCGAACTGCTTATATTTGCCTCCGGATCCAGCAGATAGCCGACTTTAAGGTTTCCCTTTTCTGCAATGTTCAGCTTTCCTTCAATCATTGTAAAAATGTACTGCTTTTTATTTTGCTTTGCGGCATTGATATAGGCTTCGGTAATTATTTCGTAGGGGGTTTTTCCAATGTATATACGGCTTTGCTTTATACCTGTGGCAGCAACAGCTCCCTGTTTTATGCCAAAGTCGCGGCATATTCTCCCTGCTATCTGCTCTGCTGTCGTATCATGAAAATTATATCCGGCTTTTGATTTTGTAAGATATATCATTGCATCATAGCAGAGCACTTTTGCGGTCTGACTGCTGAAATCCTTTTCCTGCATAAATACAAAGCCCTGAAATATCTCAATATTATTATCATTAACAAGGGTGACCATACTACCCGGAGAAATATTAACCCTTGGGATATTTTTATCGTAAGCCGATGCAATAATCTCCAGCTCAACTTTTCTTGCCGCCTGCTGTGAATCCCCGCTCCACCGTATACTGCTGCACAGGCTTGTAATATCTTTTGCATTGCCTTCCTGCGGTAAATAAAGCACTTTCATTTATAACACCAACCTTTGACCAGGCTGAAGCCCTTTGGGATCCTTAACACCGTTTTTTGCAGCGATCTCCTTCCAGCGGGAGCCGTCACCGTATTCCTTTTGTGCAATAATCCAGAGCGTGTCTCCGGACTTGACAACATAAGTTTTTGCTGGTTCCCTGACCTGCTGCCTTTGGTTTGAGCCGCCATTATCACTTGAACCGGTGCCGGCAATGCGGTACTCCTTCAATTCCAGGGTGTAGTAAACATCGCCGCTGCTATCCTTTTCCCCATAGGAAAAGCTTTCTATGCAGCAGGTAAGGTTAAAGCGGGTATTCTGAACATTCAATATCAACGGTTTTCCGTCCTTCATCCATCTGCTGAGCAATTCCACATAATCCTCATAGGGTTCCGGGGTCTCCTTATTGACTGAAGTACAAAACGGGTAATTCTGTCCCGGAAAAAAGCTGGATAAGGTTATGCATACAAGCTTAGGCTTTCCGAAAATATTCAGCTCACCCATATTTTCAATAGTGACAATCTGGTTGTTGTTGCCTTCCTGTATGGTAAACTCCTCGGGAGAAACCGGCAGAATCAGCTTCTCATCACTGACGCTGTGTATCAGCGCTATTTCCATTTAGGCCACCCCCATGTTAACAGAGTGCTGTTTTAATTTTCCGACAATGGCTCCGGCCAATCTGTCGATATCTTCCTTCTCCCGGACTATAATACTGTCTGCCAGTTTGGGTATGGTGATATTTACAGTATCCGGAGCTTTCCTGTTTACAGAGGCTTTGTTAATCTTATTGGACCGGCTGATTTTCCCGTATTGCTGAACGGGAGACCCGGACGGACGGAGTTGAGTTTTCTTTCTTTCCTCAGTTTTCAGCTGAACCTGCTGCGCCTGATTGACATCCTTCCCCAGGGCCCAATCGGAAAAACCGGATATTACCTTGCCTGTAAAATTTACCGCACCGCCCACAAAATCGGAAATAAGCTTAAAAGCGGGATTATTTAGCAGCTCATTAATAAAGCCCCTGACCCACTCAAACTTTTGTGAAAACCATTCCATTATGCCGTTCCAAACGCCTTTAACAGCTTCCCCAATGCTTCCGATAGCGTCACCTATGGCCTTCCACACAGTCAAAGCTGTGTTTTTGATACCGTCCCAGAGATTTGTGAAAAATGCTGCAACCGTATTCCACACTGCAATGGCAGTCTCCCTGATTGAATTCCAGTTGGTTCTGATAACACGCACAAGTGCAAGTACGGCCCAGCCCACTGGACCCATTGCCAGGAGTACCGCTGTCACGACTTTCTTCCAGTTGTTGGACAGCCAGGTGCCTATTGCTGAAAAAGCACCTTTAAACCATGTGATAAATCCGGAAATTGTCTGCTTTACCCTGTCCCAGTTTTTAACCAGCAATATGATTGCGGCAATAAGTGCAATTACTCCCACAACTATCCATGTAACCGGGTTGGCAAGCATTGCCGAATTAAAGCCCCACTGTGCCAGCGTCGCCTTAAGGGTTCCCGCTTTTGCCATATCAAGGGCCGCCGAGAAGACCGTAGCCGAATTGGTCATCATATCAAAAATCTTTGTTCCCGACTTGCTCAGAAAATCCAGGCCGGATTTGACACTTTTGATTGCGTTTTTTGTTCCGTCCACCAGTTCTATGGCCGGTTTGAATATTTTTTTGTCCAGGGCTTTCAGGCCGTCCTCAACGAACTTAAGCTTGCTTTTATCTCCGCCTGTTATTTGGATTATAGGGCTTAGAACTTTTTTATCAAATTCCAGCATATTTTTTTCTATACTCTTGATTTTTCCCTTAGTCTTATCAGCTATTTGTATTGCGGGAGTGAATACTTTCTTATCAATATCCACTAAACCCTTATGTGCGGCTTTTAACTTGTCTTTAGCCCTGTCTGCCAGTTCAATGGCAGGTTTTGAAACCTTTTTACTCATGGTTTCAAGAGTTTTCATTGTTTCCTGTACTTTAGCCCTGTTTTTTTCTATGTAATTAATAACAATATCTGTATTACCGTTCAGACTTATTGCTCCCTCCACCATCTCACCACCTTTTATACGGAATAAATGAGCAGTTTAACTTTTAAAGCAGATTCAGCAGCATATAGGGACAGGACATTTCGGATTCGCATATTTCTCTGACCGCTTCGCCTTTCTGCTCATCCTCATACCTGATAAACGCCTCAAGGACTGCTTTTTCACCTGCAGGCAGCTTGAAGGTCACACCCGGAAGTATACCCTTCTGCCAGTTCCTATAGCAGAGATAGGTAATCCTATCCCTGCCTATAAGTTTTTTATTTCTTCCACCTTATCTTTCCCATAACCGCTTAATTCCTGAATCTGATCATATACAGCCGAAACTTCTCCTATAAGGAACAATTTCTTAAGCAGCTCCATGTGGTTTTCAGTATTAAATTTTTTCTGAAGCTCCTTATTCCTTATATCCGGATTCATAATGCATTTTGCCACAGTCGAATACTTCATTCGTGAAGAATCCAGATCGACTCCGTCTTTGGTTATGGTCATGCAATCCCTTTGTATCTCCTCTTCTTCATCAGGCCTTATGGCACGGAAGGTAATTACAAACGGATGTCTGTACAAACCGCTTAGTCTTTTGATTTCCAGTTCCTTTTCAGGCACTCTGAATTCGCTTATATCACTTGCCAGAAGCATTTCAGTTAGATTCATAAGTCTATACCTCCATTATTTCAAGAGCCGGAATATCAGTCTTCCGGCTGAATTACATCAAGAAAATCAAAATCGGTAAAGGTAAATGGTGCGTCCACTTCTCCGTTTTTTGCAGCTTCCCAGTCGGCCAGCATCAGATCGTCAAAGCTTACATTTTTAACAACAACTCTTTCAGCTCCTGATGCATCCGGATCTGCCAGCTTTGAAATTATTTTGAATCTGATGTCTTTTCCGTTTTTAAGAACTTCGTCTTTTATTTTAAGTGCCAGCCGTGAGCTGGTTTTATATAGCTTCAGCGTGCCCTTTCCCTTCCAGCCGGTGATTTTTGTATCCTGGGCCATCTGTCCGCACAGCTTTACATCTTCCTTCTGTATTTCTATCTTGGCCTGCAAGCCTTTGCATTCGCCGACTTTATCGTCATCCAGCCATACTTCACCCCAGGTTCCGTTAATAATTCTCTTTGCATTCATTTTAGCCTCCATGAGCCGCATAGCGGCCACAAAATAGTAATAAAATTTTGGTTCACTCCTCTATCCGCTATAAGGCGAATAAAGGAGGCTAATTGGCCATGTGCGCTTTCAAAGTATTGGCAAACACTTTGAATATTTCGCACGGCCATAAGTTCACAGGTTAGTTTGGAAGACGAGCGTTAGCGAAGTCTTTCAAACTAATCTCCATTCTGCTGCCATGCAGCGACACAAATAATAAAAAGCACTAATGCTTGTCCCGCTTTTCCAGCTGCATATTCTCTCTATAGGTTTATGTTGAGGGTAATATCCTCAACCGCATCCAACGGCTTGATATTTGCAGCAAGGAATACCTTGTCCTTCGTATTTGCCTCCTTTATCTGCTGTTCATTCATGCTGCCCACGTCAGCACCCGTACCCTTCAGGAAATTGCTCTGGGCGGGGATATCTATGAAAACCCGGTTTTTACCGGCATCCAGAAGATTATCCAGCTCAAGTGCCTCAAAATATGCCTGTATGGCCGATATAAGAAGGCACTTGTTATCATAGCTGTTGGCCACCTTTCCAATATAATAGTCTTCAGCGGTTTTTGTAATATCCTGATTGATCAGATCGAGAATATCCATGATCTTTATCTTTTTAAAATCCTCACCCTTATCCTGGGTTGCAGATACAAAACTATTGACGGCACGTGCTATCTTAACCTTTTCACCGTCATGGTACAGAATAAGTTTTCCGGCGTCTATTGCTTCATTCAATTCGGTATCCTTAAGGTGCGGTACATCGGTAACCTCAGGCAGCACCTGATATGTAGCCGAGATGGTAAGCGGCATACCTGCCAGTATTCCTGCAATCCTGCCGCAGTACTGACCTGCGGTATAAGTTTTTTCAGCAGTCCTGATATTGTCGGTAGCAAAATTTACAATCCCTTCGTTATCCGAAGAACAATTCGGCAATACAGCTTTCACCTTTTTGTTCCTGGTATTACGCAGCTGCTTGATCCAGGTTGCCATCGTCAAGGTATCCTGGGACGTTATTTCAGGTATGGCAATATAGTCCCATTTTACTGTTTCCAGATAATTCATCGCTTCGTTATAGTTCTCCGAACCCATAGAAATGAAATAGGCGATGACTCTTTTAGGCGGGTTGGCTGTCCCCATCATGGCCAACTGTATCTGCTCCCGGTTGTAATCACTTATTCCCGCCGGGATCTCATCAATTTCCGACATTGTAAGGACACCGGTTTGAGCATCGTCTCTCAAAACAAGCGCCACTATGCCTCTTTCTCCCCTTTTAACAGCTGTTATTCCAGCTGTTTTGAATGCAATACTGATTTTTGGCAAACCCATAATATAATCCTCCTTCTAAACTGTGTGCTGGTTGTATTCCAGCGATTTCATAATATCGTATTCCCCTTTTGCATTAGCTTTTTCCAAAAAGCGTTCCAAGTGTACGACCAAGTACATATCCTGCTGGTTCATACCGGCTTCCAGCCTGTTTAACTCCTCCGTGGTCCCGTCGCTCACCGGAAAGCCTCTGCTGAATAGGTTCTTAAGTTTTACAAATCGTTCCAGCTGTTTTTTCCCCTCATCTCTGTCCAGAAAGCTTGAATAAAAATGTTGGGTTATTTTAAAAGATAATTTTTCAGCAGACATATTCCTATTTGCATCTGATGCTTCATACCCTGTCAGAGATACCAGAATACTGGGAATATCAAAGCCGGCTTCGGTACCTTTACAGTAAATCTTTGCCTCCGGCAGGGTATTGTTGATTGAAACCTGAATACTGCTGTCTATTCCGGTAAAATAGATTTTAGCCTCCGGAAAAGCATCGCTTATCAATGTACAAATGGTGTCAAACACATTCTGCATATTAACCTCCATGAGCCACATTGTGGCCACAAAATGTAATGAAAACTTATATCCTTTATCGCAATGTGGCGAATAAAGGAGGTTAAATTAATATTTTTATTGTCCGGGAAACCTTTATTTCTCTTGTACATCTTTACCTGCAGGCATTTCATAC
>JAEWJR010000047.1:0-40327 GCA_023386445.1 Bacillota bacterium
ATCACCAGCCAGATGATGGTTTTGAGCGGCGGTGAAAATGCAAAGGTGCGTCTGTGCAAGCTTATGCTGAAGGATGTTAACTGGCTCATACTTGATGAACCCACAAATCACCTCGATGTGGATGCAAAAGATGAACTGAAACGGGCTTTAAAGGAATTCAAGGGTACAATTCTTCTGGTTTGCCATGAACCTGAATTTTATGAGGATTGGGTAACTGAAGTATGGAATGTTGAAAAATGGACAACCAAAATAGTTTAAAGTAATAAAAGACAGGTTTCGCCTGTCTTTTTCTCATATTTGTAAAGACAAAAAGTTTGTTGTGTCCTGTTCTGGCCCACAGTTGGGATAATGCCTTTATATTATATTAACAACAGTACCGATTGAAACAAGATTGCTTAATTCAAGCACATCGTTATTAAACATCCGTATACAGCCGTTTGAAATATTTTTGCCAATTGAAGAAGGGTTATTTGTTCCATGAATTCCATAATCTCCATTCGGTGCATTCAGACCCAGCCATCTCACTCCAAACGGTCCTCCGGGATTTACGGCACGGTTGATTATCCTGAAAGTTCCCCTGGGTGTGGGAGAGGAAGGTTTTCCAACAGCAACGGGGTATGTCCTATAAACAATATTATCCCTGAACAGGGTAAGAATGTGAGCCTGAGTGTTTATTGTAATCTTATATACAACTCTGACAGATTGGTCAAATTGGTCAAAAGGATTCTGATAGTATAACATTACTTAAGCCTCCAAATTATCCTGCAGTAACATAATATTTAAAAGCTTATTGTTATGTGCAGCTTTGTGTATCAGAATTTAATAATACTTTTTCAATGTTTTGCCGGAATAATGTATTATTATGTCTTTACAATGAAACCTCATAAGTTTACAATGGATTTTGTTGTATATTTTATTGAGGGTGAAGTGAAATCCATGGAAATTAACCTTAATACCGGCAGAACGGCTAAAAATAAAAATATTCCTAAAAATATACTTACAAATCTGATTCCCAAAGACTTTATTCCTGTATATACCTTATTGTCCATATTTGCGAAGAATATATTGTTAGTAGGTTTCATATTTGATCAATCCCATCAGTCTCCTTTAATGAGAGAGGCCTTTAATGCGGTTTTTCAACTCTACAGATTCCGTCCGGTTTACTATGTAGCCTTTTCAATGGCAAGTATATGGGTCATTTTCCTGTTTAAAAACAGGGGGAGATTTTTAGTCTCAATTATTCTGAATTTCCTGGTATCTTTTCTCCTCCTGGCGGATTTATGGTATCTGAGAGGTTTTAATACATTACCAACACTTCATATGCTGAAGGCCGGAGGTAATCTGGGGGATTCCATAAACAGCTTTTTTCCGCTCATACATTTAATTGACCTGTTATTTGTTCTGGATATTCCATTTTTGGCTGTTATCTTTTTGGTTAAAAAGAATTTATACAGAAATGTAAGCAGAAATGTGGTATTTTCAGTATTTATACTATTTGTATCGGTATTCGGGGTTTTTTATATTGCTCCCAGAGTCAATAATAAAGCTTCCAAGCCTTTGCCAATTACATCCATATTCAATAGATTCAATCCCATAACCACTATCAGAAGCTTATCTCCGTTAGGCTATAATATATACAGTTCATATAACTTTTTTACCGAGAAAAGTACCTTAAACCTGAGTAAGACTGATAAGGACAGGATTTCAGCCTGGTATGAGCAAAAAAATGAAAACCTGCCCGATAATGAGTTCAAGGGCATGTTTAAGGGGAAAAACCTTCTTCTGGTACAGGTTGAATCCCTTGAGGCCTTTGTTATAAATCAGAAGGTTAACGGTCAGGAAATTACACCTGTACTGAATAAGTTACTAAAAAACAGCCTTTATTTCAGCGGCATCCACGAACAGGTTGGGGGAGGAAACAGTTCCGACAGCGATTTGATGGTCAACGCTTCCGTATACCCTGTTCAACTTGGGACAACCTTTATCAATAATGCATTTACAGAATATAATTCATTTCCTAAATTATTAAAGGGAATAGGTTATTACACCTCGACATTTCATCCTGTAGACGGAGCCTTCTGGAATTGGAAACCGGCTTTAACCTCCATGGGCTATGACAAATGTTATGATTCTACCAGCTATAACATAACAGAAAGAATAAATATGGGCATAAGTGACCGCTTATTTCTGGAGCAGATCGAGCCAATGCTTATAGAGCAAAAACAGCCGTTTTTTTCTTTCATTGTCACGCTTTCGAGCCATTCACCCTTTGAACTTCCCGAGCAGTATAAAGGGCTGAAGCTGGAGGGAGAACTTGGCAGGTCAAGGCTGGGAGGCTATATGCAGTGCATAAATTATACCGACAGGCATATTGGTCTGCTGCTGGACAGGCTGGACAAGGATGGAATACTGGACGATACTCTTGTAGCAATCACTGGAGATCATGAGGGAGTACATAAATATTTTCCCGACGAAATCAAATCAATGAAAACCAGGGAAGAGTGGTGGCTGGATAATAATAAATTACTTCCTCTGATACTTTATAACAGCAATATAAATCAAAAGGAGATCAAGACCGCCGGAGGCCAGGTTGATATCATGCCTACACTGGCATATTTGATGGGAGTAGCTGAGGAAAGCTACATAAATACCGCAATGGGAAGAAATCTGTTAAAGACCAACAAGAACTATGCCGTTTTGAGAGACGGAACCATGGTCGGAAATCCTGACGATAGTGACAAGAAGCTGGCTGCTCAAGGCCTGGAGCTTTCTGATATTATTATCAGAGGGGATTATTTCAAGGATAGATAACCGTTAATGAGATTGATAAATGAATTCAAGGAATACAGTAATAAAGTGCGCTTCCTGGTTGCAGGCGGCGCACTTTATACAGGTAAAACCCAATTTTATGCTGTTAGTTTTTGGAGTAAAGTTCACTATTGTTGTCAGTTTCAGCAGACATTGTCCCTATAATTTTTTCAAGAGTATCCAGGTCGAAGTTTTTATCGGTCATTTGGTACATTTCATAAGTCAGTCCGTCCTGTCCTTCCCATATTACTATGCCATTGGCAAAATAAACAGCAGTTCCCCCGAGTGTTTCCTTTCTGACATCCTTTGTCGTGGAGATTCCGTTTTCTCCTCTTGAGATCAATAGAGAAATCAGATTTTTATCTTTTGTATACTGCAATTCAACTCCATTTTTACTGTGTATTACACTGTTGGAGTATTTATATCCGTCCGGCAGCCAGGAGGGTACGGCAAAATCAATGCCCATAATGTTACGGGCTTCTTCAATGGTAACACTTTCCGGCACTTTAGTTTTACGTTTCTCGTTATCGTTATTTTTGGTATTTGATATATCAGGCAGCTCTTTATCATATTGTGTAATTGTCATGCTGCCCACATGAAAGAGACCCACTATGGACCGTATTATTCCCTGACCATATGAAGTAACTGAGAAAACACTGATTAAACAAACAAGAACTGCTGCAATTGCTATTGTTCTTTTATTATTTCTTTTCATATAAAGCTCACCCTTCTCAAAATATTTTTTCTGTAATGTACCGGTTTCCATTTTAAATTTTATTTGATTGAAAATCCTGTCTTTGTGCAATTCATCGTTTACTTCAATATTTTCAAGTAAACCGCACAATTCTTTGAATTGATTGATATTATGCCTATTTCTCATTTTCATAACCTCCTGTATCCAACAGTTTCTGAAGCTTTTTCAGACTTCTGTACAGCACTACACCGACGTTGGAATGGCTTATCCCCATTAATTCTGCAATTTCGGAATTTTTGAGGCCAGCAGCAAATTTCATTGAAATGATATTCCGTTCCTTTCCGCTGAGCTTCCTTAACGCAAGAAACAGTTTCTTGCTTCCTTCTTCCGCTATGATTCCATCCTCCGGTGACGGACCCGGAGATACCAAATCCAAAATTGAATCCAGGGAAAGATGGAATCCTTTTTTATTTTTACGGTGGTAATCTGTAACAATGTTTCGTACAATTGCAAACAGCCATACTTCAAAGGTTGATTTTTCAGGAGAGAAGGTATCGTATCTTGCAATAACCTTTTCAAATGCCTGACTGCACAAGTCTTCCGCCATATGCTGATTATTTATCCTGAAGCAGATATATTTATATACACGTTTATAGTACGTATCAAAAATCACACCGAATTCACCTGAAGAAAAATCCTTTTTTACTGCATCAAAAGAATCTTTTTGATGAATATAGGTACTGTTATGTGCAATTTCCATTTGTTCCTCCATTTCTTGAGAATATTCAATAAACTGCGCAGTTTATATTAATGTTACAATAGTTAATACGTAAACAATGAAAAAGTATTAACAATGTTACAAAGATTTTTTAATTTTGTCACAGGCAAATGGAAAGCATTTCATTCCCGACATAAAAAGTGAGTGCCGTAAAATGAATTCACTTTCATTTTACGGCACTCACTATGAAAAACTTTGTATATACGTTTGAAGCAGCCACATCTAATCCTGGCATTTTTTACATTAATGGTAATTCTCAGCCTATGGCATCATGACCTTCTTCTCCGGTTCTGATTCTATAGCATTCTTCAATTGGGAGGACAAATATTTTTCCGTCACCGATATTACCGGTTCTTGCAGCTTTAATTATTGCGTCAATTGTCGGCTTAACAAATTCATCATTCACTGAGATTTCAAATTTTACCTTGTTAAGAAGATTAACCTCGGTAACCGTACCGCGGTAACTTTCGGTATAACCCATTTGCTGCCCGCAGCCTTTAACATGGCTCACGGTCATTTTGTGTATCTCGGCATCAAACAAGGCTTGCTTGACATCCTCAAAGGCTTCAGGCCTCACTATTGCAACAACCATTTTCATAACAAAACCTCCTGAAATACAGAATGTATTTTCCATAGTTATATTATATATAATTTTCCATACAAACACTATAGATTTATTTGATATTGGCAATTTAGTTTTTTGTCCAAATATATAAAATCTATGTTATAATTTTTTACACAGAGATTCATGCATATACTTTAACAGTATGTCTGTTAATAAATTTTATATGTATATATCAATAACGGGTCAATTTATACATTAAGGCTGATTTTCAGGCCTTAGGAGGTCAAATGGGAAAAAAATTACTTATGGGTAATGAAGCAATTGCCCTTGGAGCTATAAAAGCAGGAGTCAACGTAGTTACAGGATATCCCGGAACTCCTTCCACTGAAGTGTTGGAGACGGTAGCACATAATAATCCGGGTGACATATATATTGAATGGTCGGTGAATGAAAAGTCCGCCATGGAAATTGCCGCAGGAGCGGCTTACAGCGGAGCCAGAACAATGGTGACCATGAAGCAGGTAGGTCTGAATGTAGCATCAGACCCCTTAATGAGTCTGGCATATATAGGTGTAAAGGGTGGAATGGTCGTTTTGGTTGCAGATGATCCGGGACCTTTTTCTTCTCAGACAGAGCAGGACACAAGACATTTTGCAAGATTTTCAAATCTTCCCGTACTTGATCCGTCTACACCGGAAGAAGCTTTTGAAATGGTACGGTATGCCTTCGAACTGTCGGAGCTTGTGGAACTGCCGGTATTTCTAAGACCGACCACCAGGGTATGTCATGCCTGTGCGACAATAGATGTTGATGACAGTAAAACGGAGCATAAGCCGGAGGGGTTTGTAAAGGATCCCAAGTGGGTCATATTTCCAAGTCTTGCTTATAGAAAGCATCTTCATATAGAACAGCTGCAGCACAAGCTCGGAGAGGTCTTTTCCGGACTGGACTTCAACAAGGTATACGGTTCAGGAAAGCTGGGAATTGCTGCGTCGGGTGTAGCCTATACTTACGCGGTTGAAGCACTGGACAGACTTCAGGCCCAGGTAAAGGTATTCAAGGTGGGTACGCCGTATCCTCTTCCCGGGGCAAGGGCTGAGGAATTCCTTTCAGAGCTTGAGCAGGTTCTGGTTTTTGAAGAGCTTGATCCGGTTCTGGAAGAGGAACTTACCATGCTGTGTGCTTCAACAGGCAAAAGTGTAAAGATCCTTGGAAAAAAATCGGGAAACCTTCCTTTCGCAGGAGAGTACACCTTCGAATTGGTTTATGAAGCACTGTCCAAATTCCTCGGGATACAGACGGATGCTGCTCCAAAAGCGGCTTTGCCTGAACTGCCTGTAAGACAGCCGGTATTGTGTGCGGGCTGTCCCCACAGAGCTTCCTTCTATGCGGTCAAGATGGCTATGAAGGGGCAGAAAGCCGTTTTTACCGGTGATATAGGCTGTTATACTCTTGGAAATGCAAAGCCGCTGGAAATGGTGGATACCTGTTTATGTATGGGTGCCGGCATCACTGTAGCTCAGGGTATAAAGAGAACCGAACCCGGTACGCAGTGCATTGCTTTTATAGGGGATTCAACCTTTTTCCACACAGGGATTCCCGGAATTGTAAATGCCGTGTATAATAAAACAGACATTACTATAGTTATACTTGACAACAGCACAACTGCAATGACAGGCCATCAGCCCCATCCGGGCATAGGCAGGACAATGATGAACAGCATATCCGAGAAAATTGACATATATGGAGTTGTAAAGGCCTGCGGTGTCAAGCATATAGTAAAAGGAAATCCGCTGGACTTTAAAAATTCGGTAGAATTGATAAAGCAGGCGGCGGACTTTAAAGGTCCTTCGGTTGTTATATTTGAAGCTCCGTGTATTGCACTGTTCAAGCCTGTTGTAAAAAATACCGTCCGGGAAAATTGCAGGAAATGCAGGAAATGTATCACTGAAATAGGGTGCCCGGCCATATCTACCGCAGACGGAAATGTAGTTATTGAGCCTTCGCTTTGTTACGGCTGCGGCTTATGTATAAACGTATGTCCTTTCAATGCTATAGGAGGTCCTCAAAATGGATAATAAAGCAAACATTGACCAGAAATATGATATCTTGATAGCCGGAGTTGGGGGGCAGGGTACCGTACTGGCTTCGCGTTTGATTGCAGCTGCGGCCATCAGACAGGGAAACTTTGCAAGAACCTCCGAAACCATCGGAATGTCCCAGAGAGGGGGCTGCGTGGTAAGCCATGTAAGGATTGGCAGTGAAAAAGCCGGTTCAATAATTCCGATGGCAAGTGCAGATATGATTATAGCTTTTGAATTGTCCGAGGCTGCCCGCAGTCTTCCGAGATTGAAAAAAGGCGGCTGCTGTATAGTAAATACACAGATAATCAAGCCTGTTTCGGCATCTCTGGGAACCTCGCAATATGATATTAATAAAATAACCGATTATATCAAGGGTAATGCCGGACATATTCATTTTATTGACGGATATGCCATTGCAAATGAGGCGGGCAGCGTTAAAGCAGTAAATGTTGTACTGCTGGGAGCGGCTGCGGCGGCAGGCCAAATGCCTTTCAGCAGGGAAATCATAGAACAGGCTATTATTGACAATGTACCGCAGAAATTCAGGGAATTAAATCAAAAAGCATTTAAACTTGGGTACGACTGCATTATGAGGGAAAAATCAAATTGTTCTTAATAATAATAACCACATAAAATTTGAGGCATTTACCATGTCGGAAACGGAGACATTTATGAGCGGAAACAAATTGGGAAAGCAGAAGCACATAGCGCTTGTAGCACATGATAACAGGAAACAGGACTTGATCAACTGGGTAAAAGGCAAAGCGGATATTCTGGGCAGGCAGTTTTTGTGTGGAACAGGAACAACAGCCCAACTCATATCGGAGAACACAGGCTTGCCTGTTAAGCGCTTTAAGAGCGGCCCTCTAGGTGGAGATCAGCAAATTGGTGCATGTATTGCAAACGGTGAAGTGGATTTTATGGTTTTCTTTTGGGACCCGCTCACTTCACAGCCCCACGATCCCGATGTCAAGGCATTGCTGAGAATAGCCGTTCTCTATGATATACCGGTGGCTATGAACCAGTCTACGGCAGATTTCCTTCTGTCATCAGAGTTAATGGAAAGCGAATATGAAAGAAATGTTGTTGATTATTACAGCAGGATAAGAAAAGAACATTTCGGGGGTTATTAAATAAACAAACATTTGGTTGATTATAGTTCATAGTACTTTCTTGCAAACACACATAAGTAGATGCTTAATTTTACCGGTAAAAAGTGTTGTTGGCATACCGGTACTTCCGTACCAACTTCAAGCAATGGATTGCACACAAAGCGCTTACTTGAAATGGTAGGGTTCAAAACAAGTATTTTTTAGCCGTCGCAGCGACTCGACCATCCGGGTCTCGGCTGCTGCTCAAATTGACCTCCTGTCAATTTGCCGGCAAAAATACTTGTTTTTCACCTACGGATTTCAGTAAGCACTTTTAACCATGCAATCATTGCTTGAAGTTGTACTAGCGTACCGGTATAATGCATAGCATATTTAACTGCAAATTTTAGAGCCAACTAAGCATCCTGGTTATGTGTGTTATACTCGCGTAATATAAATCAGCTTCTTAACTGTATTTGCTTATTTAATAAACAGCCTCAATGAACGCATAAAGGATGGTGAAGCGCGTTGTGCCGATTGAAATTTTGCTTTGCTTTAAATGAGGCGATACAATTTACGTAATTGTTTTGGGTGCACTCTTATTTTATGAAGTTAGTACGGAAGTACCAGTTGACATAAAACAACTAAGGGTAAAGCAAAATTTTAATTAACAGCCTCAATGGACAAACAAAGAGAAAATTTATATAATTAAATAAAAAAAAATAATAGAAAGAAGAGATGAGTCGAGATGAGTCGAGGTCAATTTGAGCTTTTTAAGGAATTGCTTGTAAATGTATCTGATAACAGTCCATTTTACAGGGGAAAGTTTCAAAAGAGCAGTGTTAATATAAACGAAATCACTTCCATGGAGATGATAAAAAAACTTCCTTTTACCACCAAGGAGGAATTGAGGCAGGCATATCCGTTGGGGCTGCAGTCAGTTCCGGATGAAAAGATTGTCAGGATTCATTCTTCCTCAGGGACCACTGGAAAACCTATTATAATTCCATATACGGCTCAGGATGTGGCAGACTGGGCAGAAATGATGGCCAGATGTTTTGAAATTGCCGGCATCACTCCTTTGGACCGTATTCAGATAACTCCGGGTTACGGATTGTGGACTGCAGGTATAGGTTTTCAGGCCGGCTGCGAAAAGCTTGGCGCAATGGCAGTGCCAATGGGACCCGGAAATACGGATAAACAGCTTCAAATGATGATAGACCTGAAATCCACCGTAATAATAGGCACTTCTTCATACGCCCTGGTTCTGGCCGAGGAGGTCGAAAAGAGAGGACTGTTTTCCGATATTAAGCTGAAAAAAGGTGTTATAGGTTCCGAGCGCTGGGGAGAAAAAATGAGACAGCGTATCAGGAATGAACTTGGTATTGAAATATATGATATATATGGTCTTACAGAAATATATGGCCCGGGCATTGCAATAGATTGTGACTGCCATGAAGGAATGCACTATTTCGATGATTTCCTTTACTTTGAAATAATAGATTCAGTTACCGGGGAAGTACTGCCCGAGGGAGAAGTTGGTGAGCTTGTCATCACTACCTTGAGGAAAGAAGGCGCTCCGCTGCTGAGATACCGCACCAGAGACCTGACAAGGATAATTCCGGGCAAATGCGCCTGCGGCCTTTCATATCCGCGTATAGACAGAATTATCGGACGCACGGATGATATGGTAAAGGTCAAGGGAGTAAATATCTACCCCGGCCAGATCGACGAAATCCTCAGGGAAGTGGAGGGGGTCAGCAGTGAATACCAGATCGTTATCGACCATGTAAACGGTAAGGATGTCATGACCTTAAAGGCGGAATACAACTCTGATGGAGATACCGAACGTGAAGATATTGAATATAACATTGTCGATTTATTCAAGAAGAGAATAGGAATCCATATCATGGCAGAAGTCAGCGGAATTGGAAGCCTTCCCAGAAGTGAAAAGAAAAGCAAAAGAATCATTGATTACAGACAGAATTAATATAGAATATTTAAAAGACTTGCTCAAATATTAGCAGGTCTTTTTTTGTTGTGACGTTTATCACCAACCGGCACAAAGCGTTAACTTAGACACTTTACATTTTGTTCACAATTCAAACACAGGTTTGACATAAAAATTTAATACTATTGTTATTAGTACAAAGGTATATTTACCCATTTCATAACAAAACAAATTGAAGAGGTGGAATCATGCAAAAAGGCGTAAAGTGGAACAGAAAGAGATTCATAACACTTTCTATTATTGCTTTGGTTATTATTTCAATAGTTATAGGATTTTTTTATGTTACAAAGTTCAGGGCGGCAAACGGTACTTCTGCGTCGGCCAAAAGAACTACCCAGGTCGTAAGGGGTAATATGGAGGTTGCACTGTCAGGTTCTGGAACTGTGACATCTTCCAATACATCGGATGTAATGTCGAATGTTCAGGGAAAGATTACAAAGGCATATTTTAAGGAAGGTGATAAAGTAAAAAAGGGGGATTTACTTTTTGAAATTGATGATACGGATGCAAAGCTTAACATTCAAAAAATAGAGAATCAGATAAGCCAGGCGCAATTAAGTGTCAGCAGCAACCGGAAAAGCTATTCAAACTTAACTGTTACAGCGCCTTTTGATGGAAAGATTACCGATATAGCAGCAAAAGCAGGGGAGAATGTAAGCAGCAATATGACACTGTTTACAATAACAGATACCTCAAAACTTACATTATCTGTTCCCATAAGCACAACAGGCATTAAAGACATCAAAACGGGACAGAAAGCCCAGGTGTCTGTTCAGGAAATATTTGATACCGTTGAGGGAGAAGTAACTGGCATAGACGATTATACATACACAGCTTCTGACGGAGGAACAGTCAGAAATGTCCAGGTTACCGTAAAAAATCCCGGCAGGATTACCGATACCAATACGGCAAGTGTTGAGATTTCCACCTCCAACGGGGTAAAGAGGAGCAATGAGGTTTCAAAGTTTGAATATGCCAGCAAGCAGTCCTTGAAAGCATCTTCAAATGGAACCTTCTCAACGGTTGATGTCAAGGAAAATCAATATGTTAAAAAGGGCGATGTTTTAGTCAGAATAGAAAATGATGATCTGGAGATTACAACGCAGACAAACGATCTCAAAGTCCAGGATCTTCAAAATCAGCTGGAGGCTGCAAAAAAGCAACTGGAAGATTATAAAATATATTCGTCCATAGGAGGAACAGTGACCGGAGAAACTGCTGTTGCAGGTGACAGCATAAAATCAGCGGATATCCTTATCAGTATAAGAGATTTTGAGCAAATGCAGTTTACCATATCGGTGGATGAACTTGATATTTCCAAAGTCAAGGTCGGTCAGGAGGTCTCGATTACTATCGACGCACTTGAAGAAACAAAACAAAAGCCACTCTCGGGAGAAGTCTTTTATAAAGCTATGGAAGGTACTTCAACCAACGGTGTTGCTACATATGACGTTAAGATAAAGATAAATGAAACAGAAAACCTGCTGGCCGGAATGAATGCCAACGCAAATATAATATTAAGTCAGGCTGAAAATGCGCTCATGGTACCTCTTGAAGCAGTAACAAAAATGGGTGACAGGGCATTTGTCAGAGTGATCGGAACAGAGGATTCCAATCAGCAGCAACCCGTAAACAGAAGAATGCGGGGGAACCAGGGACAAAATGGCACCGGAAACAGTGGGACTGCCGGCCGAACCGGCAGCAGGACGGCAACCGGTTCGGCACAGGGAGCATCAACCCCAGGAGCATCGGCACCGGAAACATCAACCACGGGAACACGGGATGGTGCACTCGCTTCAAATAATGGAGGTTCAAATCAACGCAGGAATCAGAACAATACCGGTTCATCTGAAAGAAGGCAAATGTCGGCGGCATTTACTGCAAATCAAGAGTATTATGCAGGTACTGTTATGAAAGAAGTTGAGCTTGGTATGAACAACGATGAATATGTTGAAATCAAGAGTGGATTGACTGAAGGTGATGTGGTTGTACTTCCGCCGCTTGTTGCCAATTCCACCACAGGTACAAATTCCCAGCAGAACGGCTTTAGCCTGGGTGGTTTAGGCGGAGGCTTCGGAGGAGGTATGACCAGAGTAATGCCTGCAGGTGGTGCCGGCGGCTACCCGGGAGCAGGGCAGAACAACAGAAACTCCGGGAGCTCAAACAGGCAATCAAATTCACAGGGACAGCGGTAATAACATGAAAATAACCTTAACCTCCTTTATCCGCCACATTGCGATAAAGGATAATTCTTACATAACTTTTTGCGGCCGCTATGCGGCTCAAAGCCATAACATGGGAGGTTAATATGATTCAAATATCTAATATGTGTAAGATATATGAGATGGGTGAGAACTCGGTTTATGCACTTAACAATGTCTCATTGCACATTGCCAAACATGAATTTGTAGCAATTGTAGGTCCGTCAGGCTCCGGTAAATCTACGCTGATGAATATGTTGGGCTGTTTGGATGTTCCTACATCGGGAAGCTATTACCTGGATGGGCATGAGGTCAGTAAACTAAGTGACAACCAGCTTGCGGAGATAAGAAATTTTAAAATTGGATTTATATTTCAAGGCTTTAACCTGTTAAAAAAGCTTACAGCTGTTGAAAATGTGGAACTGCCCCTGATATACCAAGGGGTAGGCCATAAGGAAAGGCTAAGAAAGAGTATAGAGGCTCTGGAAATGGTGGGACTGGGAGATAGAACCCACCATACTCCAAATGAATTATCAGGAGGCCAG
This sequence comes from Bacillota bacterium, assembly GCA_023386445.1. GTDB lineage: Bacteria > Bacillota > Clostridia > Acetivibrionales > DSM-1351 > Ruminiclostridium. The sequence continues at coordinate 12,778 of JAEWJR010000047.1, forward strand.
CAGCAGAGAGTTGCTATTGCACGGGCGCTGGTAAGCAACCCTCCTCTCATTCTGGCCGACGAGCCGACGGGAAATCTCGATTCAAAATCAGGGGCGGACGTAATGAAAACTCTGCACCAGCTTCATGAGAACGGGAATACCATAGTGCTCATAACTCATGACAACAATGTTGCAGCTCAAGCCGGCAGAATAGTAAGAATTCAGGACGGAATGATTACAGAAGATAAGGAGGCGGTGTAGATGGGGTTTTTTCAGGCCTATAAAATGGCATTGAAAAGCATAGCCGGCAATAAGGTACGCTCATTCCTGACAATGCTTGGTGTCATAATCGGGGTAGGCTCTGTAATAACAGCGGTTGCATTTGCCCAGGGAAGCACAAAGAGCATAACAGACTCAATTGAAGGACTGGGGAGTAATATTATTACCATAAACATAACGGGCAGAGGCAGTAACAGGAATATTACCTATGAAGAATTAAAGACCTTTTCAGAGGAAAACAGCGGAGATATAAGCATGATTGCGCCTATTGTCAATGGCAATATGACAGTTAAGGCCGGAAGCAAGAGCAGGGATACCAGCGTAATCGGATCAAATGAAGACTATGAATACATAAGAAACAGGCATGTCCAGTCGGGACGCTTCGTTTTATCCTTTGATAACGACTATAAACTGAAAACTGCAGTAATCGGAAGTGCTGTGGCCAACGACCTGTTTGAGGGACAAAACCCCATAGGACAGCAAATAAAAATAAACGGGCAGATCTTCAAGGTTGTAGGTCTGTTGCAGGAGATAGACGGGGGTCAGGATTCTTCCGACGATGATCAGATAATCATTCCGGTTACGGTTGCCCAGAGACTTGGAAGAAATGCCAGGATATCGAACTTTACCGTACAGGCGGCAGATGCTGCCACTGTTGATCCGGCCATGACGAAATTAACTGCATATCTGACAGAAAAATTCGGAAATGCCAATGCCTTTTCGGTTAGAAATCAGGCTCAGATGTTATCAACACTTAATTCTATAACCGATACGCTTATGATAGTACTGGGCGGAATAGCTGCTATTTCATTGATTGTAGGCGGTATAGGAATAATGAACATTATGCTGGTTTCTGTTACTGAAAGGACCAGAGAAATTGGTATCAGAAAAGCCATAGGAGCCAAGAGGAAAAATATAATGGTTCAGTTTCTGATAGAAGCTATTATGATAACAGGAATAGGAGGAGTACTCGGAATACTGATAGGCTTGTTCTGTATACGTTTCATAATAGGCGGTTTAAAAATAACAACACCTGTTTACTCACCTTTCTGGATGATGCTGTCCTTTGGGATATCGCTGGGAGTAGGAATAGTATTCGGGTTGTTCCCGGCATATAAGGCTGCCAGGTTAAATCCCATAGAAGCGTTGAGGTTTGAATAAAATTAAAAAATTTCCTGGTGAACTTAGCGATTAAATTATTTATCACAATGGGATGCGGAGGTATTAAGATGCTTAAATTTAATTCAAAAAAGGTGCCGGCAAAGATAATTTCCATGGCTATGGCTTTTATTCTTATGTTTTCATCCATGGCTGTATTTGCCGCAACTGAAAAAAGTCAGTCGGATTATGAGGCTGCCATTGCAAAGCTGGAACTGTGGGGAGTCATAGATGCTTCAGATACAGGAACCAACGGCAGCATGACGAGAGAGGTGTTCTCAAAAATAATAGTCAACTCTACCGGAAACAATGAACTGGCACAATCCATGGAAGGTTCCACTACTTTCCCGGATGTATTGTCAAATTCAAAATACTGCGGGTATATTAATGCAGCAGCCAAGCTGGGGTATTTATCTGCATATTCCGATGGTAAATTCAAGCCCCAGGAGTCAATAACCTTTGCACAGTTGTGTACTGCAGTGGTGAAGGCGTTGGGTTATGCCCAGACGGATATAATAGGAGCCTGGCCCAACGGATATATGGACAAGGCAAAAAGTCTCGGTATTTCCACCGGTTACAGTTATTCCGGCAATAGTTCGGTTCAGGCCGATGCTGCGGTGATTATGATTGCAAGAATGCTTAATACCAATATTAAAAAAGCCAGTACACAGGATCCGGATACAACTCTTTTAGATTCTGCAGGGTTGATGGACGATCAGGAGAACTGGGTCTATGGCAAGCCGGAGGTTGCTTTAAATTTCAACCCAACTACAAAAAAACTCGGTAACATAAGCTTTAGGGATGATATACCTATTTTGAGAGACACATATAATAACACTGCATCACCCGCTACAAAAAATGTTGGTGAAATCATTGCTTTAAAAGATATTAAAGACAAGGATGTGGTTTATGAAGTATACAATAAGCTCAATGTACTGATTTATTATCTTGTGGTTGATAACAAGGTTGAAGGTGAAATAACAAGTATCCTTCCCAGCAAGTATTCACCAAAAACTCTGCAGATTAACAGTGTTGATTATGAATTCGGCCAATACGCCAACCTGAATAGATTTAATTCTTCCCTGGGTTCCTTTAACACCGGGGATGGTGTAACAGCCTTATTGGGGTATGATGGAAAGGTTATAGACGCCTATTATCAAGTTGACGAAAATAACGAGGACTATGCCTTTGTCTTAAATTGCTCGACAATGGTCTCAAAGGAAGCGGCCGATTACAATAAGGAATACTTTACCGTAGAATTGCTCCATGTGGATGGTTCACACAAAACCTACAAGGTTAACATAGACCCGTACGCATTTAAGTGGAGGCTTGTACAATATTCATTAATAAATGATGATACGGTTGCTTTACTTAATATGACATATGATATTAGTTCGGCTTATCAGGTAGATATAAACAATAGGAAGATTGGTGATAATTACGTTACCGATAATGTAAAGATATTTAATTATACAAACTATGCAGTTAATCTGGTAAGATGGAGCGATATACCAAACGGCAGATTATTGTCGGGAAAAATAAAGTATTTGGGTTATACGGGAGACTTCAACGATGTCAATGTAATATGCACATATGATATATTCAATGAACAGGACAAGGATATGGTGGTTCAAAGTATAGAGAAGCCTGTGGGCACAGGCGGATCATACAAATATGAACTGCTCTCGGGCAGCAGCAAGTACACCTATACATCAAAAAGTGAAATTCCAAATGCTGAAGTTGGCACTGTGCTAAGTATGCAAATGAATAATGATGTTATTATGGGTTACAACCACATAAAAAATCCGGAAGAACAGTGGTGGTATGTTCAGGCTGTAGATTCAAAGAGGATAAAGATGGATAATGTTATTTACCAGTTCAGCAGTACTGTAGCGGTATACTTTAATGACTATTCCGGGAAGTTAAATCCACAGCCGGTATCAAACATCAGGGTCGGTCCGAATCAAGGTTATGACAACATCAGGATATATACCGACCGTCCACTGGATAACGGGGGAAAGGTTACAATGCTTGTCTTCGATCTCAAATAGGGTCTCAATCCGATCGAATGTGTATAGAATAAAAACGGCTTTATTGTTTATTGCCGTTTTTATTTTTTTTATGGAAAAACCTGCATATATTTAGCAATTTTACTAATAATAGAAGTACAGCTTTTTATATATTTTTAATTAAAGGAGGATATTTTAGGTAAATGAAAAGATTGTTTGCTCTATTTATAGTAGTTGCGTTGGTATTCAGCCTGGGAGCCTGTGCGAAAAAGGAGGAACCGGGAACCGGTACTTCAACAGTGACTTCAACGCCGTCAACTACTCCTACCACACCCGGCGTTACTACAACTTCACCTGGAACAGCTACAAAATCACCGGGACTTGCAAGCCCCTCGCCCGGAACAGCCACAAAATCACCGGGGGCTGCAACCTCAACAGCAACTGCTACCAAGAAATAGCAGTAAGTGAATTTTTGGAAAAATTCGAGTATTTATATATACCTGACAAGCGAAGGCTGTCTCTTTTGAGACAGCCTCCGCTTGTTACAGGAGAACCATTATTGGTAATATCATTTAAATATGAAAATGATAGCCATACTGGACAAAATATGGCACCTGTAATAAAAAAATATTTAAATTAATCGTATATTTTTATAAATATACATATTGCCATATAATATGTATTAATATAGAATAAGAAAGTCAATACAACATATTAAAAATACGTTGTATGTTATTGGCTAAAAAACTGGCAGAGTAGAATTTTGCGCGTTAAGTGCCAAAGGGACGGGAAGTTGCCTTTTGGACGAAAAACACTTTAGGTGTTTGCGGTGCAGATTTCGCATTCCGCTGCCACAAAAAGAGAAACCTCTTTTATGTGGCTCTTCACAGTGTATTTCTTATTACACTGTAACCCGGAAACGGGACACAAAAAATGAGGCGTTTTTTATTTTTGGGCTATTAATGCCAAAAATAAAAAATTGCACTCGCACATTAAAAAGGAGGTAGTGCCGATGATGCACAACAAAATCAGAAACATTCTGTTGCTGGGGCTTTTTATCGCCCTTGAAGTTATCCTGACAAGATTTTTATCTATTGAAAACGCTTATGTAAGAATTTCCTTTGAATTTATTCCAATTGCAGTTTCAGCTATTTTATTCGGGCATGTTATGGCCGGATTGGGTGCTGCGGTTGCAGATGTACTTGGAATGCTTATATTTCCAAAAGGGGCCTTCTTCCCGGGCTTCACTTTCAGTGCGTTTGTTTCAGGCTTTCTTTACGGTGTATTTCTTTATAAAAGGAAAATAACCGTCAAGAGAATATTTTTTGCAGTTTTATCAGTTATAGTAATTTGTAGTCTTGTACTTAATACAATATGGTTGGTAATTTTATATAACAAGGGTGCTTATGCCATATTAACCGCAAGATTGTTTAAGAGTGCCGTTTTTCTGCCGGTTCAGACTTTTATGATTTATTTTATCTGGAAATATGCCGGCGGACTGATTAATCGTGCTTTAAATAACGAGATTTAAAAATATACGAAATTAGTCCCTTATTTTAAGACATTTTATTAATTACTGCGTATCCTAAGTATATTATAAAAATGGGAGTTGAAAATATTGAAAAAAAGATATTTTTCTATTATAGCCTTGTCAATGATTTCCGTAATGCTCATCGTCTCATCGGGATGCGGAGTAAGGATCAACGGCAAGGAGTATGAACTGTACAAATCAAGCCAAAGCGACAGGAAAAATAACAGCATTCTAAGTGGTATTGGTTCAGAATCAACTTATACTCAGAATATTTCACAGGATAAAGTTGAGGGTGAAGAACTTAAGGTTGAAACCAGTGCAGGAAATATAGATATTAAACAAGCCGGCGGCTCACAAATTGTCATTAAGGCCGATAAAAAGGTAAGGGGAACTTCAGCGGAAAACAAGAAGATAATACTTGAAAATATGATTGTTTCACTGGAGCAAAACGGCAAAGAAGTCTTGGTAGCCGTAAAAACCAAAGACGGCGAAAATTTCTGGGACTGGCAGAGGGATAACTATAAAACCTATCAGATAACAATAAACTATGACATAAAAGTACCTGAAAGTATCAGAGGTGTGGAGCTCAGTACAGGAGCCGGCAATATCGACTTAAAGGATATGGTTGCTGAATTTGACATAAGTACCGGAGCCGGCAATATTGACATAGACAACTCTGAGGCGAGGGGTAACTGTAAGCTGAGTACCGGAGCGGGCAATGTTGACTTTAAGGGCAAAGTTAACGATATAAGTGGATTTGATGCATCAACTGGAATGGGAAATGTTGATTTCAGAGTTCCGGAAGATACTAAAATGTCACTGGATGCAAGTACCGGAGTAGGTGTATTGGAAGGCAGCTTTGTAGACACCAGGCCGGATGATAAATTCCACTTCAAAGGGGATATTAACGGGGGAGGACCTTCTGTTAAGCTGAGTTCAGGTGTTGGAAACGTTAATGTGGATGAAGATTGATCCCACTAAATAATGAAGTACAGGCCTGAAATTATGGGCTCATCACGAGCGGTTTCAGCACTTGTGATGAGCCGTATAAATTTCAGGCCTGTACTTTGTGAGCAATCCATTTATTAGCACGGGAGTACAATTAAAATAGTTTGCATGTGTTTCAATTATATAATTTATAAAACAGCTTTTATAGATTCCCAAAGAATGTCACAGAGCTCACCGGATTTATTGTTTTCATCATAAGGAACAGTGCCTGATAATCCGTTCTTGCCCATTTCAAGCACATAATCGCCTATGGAGGCAGACAGATAAAAATCACCTTCTCCGAAATTCTTTCTTTCAAGAATATCAATCATCTGACCTATATCCAGGAGAGGCAGGCAGTCCTGCTTGGAATAAGAATCAGGACGCTGGAACTCAAAATTGAAATCCTCATCAAAGTTAAATTCCTCTTCGGGAGCCGGCTCCGAATCAATGCCGTCAATCCTGTCTGAAGCAATATTATCCGAATATGTCTCCTCTTCCTTGAGCTTAAATGTCTCATCAGGCATGAATTTAAGATCGTAAAGCAGCATATCATGATGTTTCAAAAGTTTTATTCCGCCAATAACATAAACTATCTGTTCAAACCTTTCTTCTGCAGCATCTACACAAACAGTTGCCACTGCGGTATCAAAAACATGCGGAATCCAAAGGTCGCAGAGATTTTGCTTTTGTTCGAGGTTCAGGTCCTCCAGATCATTTCTGGTAATTCTTAACTTCATGAGGTCATCCTCCAAAAAAGTATTCAAACGGGAGCTTGTCTGATTTGCTAAAGTATGGCTCCTCTGTTTCAGTAATATTATAATATAATTATAATTTGTTGTCATACATTTTCCTGGAAAGGTGAGAGAGAAACTTTCATTTGTGATATACTTGTACAAAAAACAGGAATAATACTTTTGCCGGGGAATGGTGATAAATTTGCTGAATAAAGTCATATTGATGCTTGTTGCGGACGGATTGGGTATAAGAAGAAAAATAAGCAGTCTGCAGGGTATATGATAAATGAGCTATAATAATATAAAAATGACGAATATTTTTTATATTTAACGGTAAGATTGATATTATAGAGGCCGCACATTCACCAAGCTGAATGGCGGTTTTTTATTGTCTGCTACATGTCGTAGAAGTATGATACATCAAAATAACTTGACAGAGAACACTAGTTTGAGAAATAATGTTTAGGGAACAACATCATTGAAGTACTTGAATAAGTGGAGGAGCTACTAATGACAAAAGATACCAGAAAGACTGAATATGGCAATGAAAGTATTTCATCCTTGAAAGGCGCTGACAGAGTGAGACTGCGTCCGGGAGTAATATTTGGATCAGATGGTCTGGATGGTTGTCAGCATTCTTTCTTTGAAATCATGTCCAATTCAATCGATGAGGCAAGGGAAGGACATGGAAATGTCATTGAGATAACCAGGTTTACTGACCATTCTATTATGGTACAGGACTGGGGAAGAGGTCTGCCTGTGGATTATAATACCAAGGAAGAGCGCTACAACTGGGAGCTGGTATACTGCGAATTATACGCAGGAGGTAAATATCAGAACAATTCGGGTGAAAACTACGAATACAGCCTTGGTTTGAACGGACTTGGTGCATGCGCTACCCAGTACAGCTCCGAATATTTTGATGTGACCGTATTCAGAGATGGATACAAGTACCAGCTTCACTTTGAAAAAGGTGAAAATGCAGGTGGTCTCAGCAAGGAAAAATGTAAATACGAGCAAACTTCTACAATTCAAAAATGGAAGCCTGATATTCAGGTCTTTACAGATATAAGCATACCTTTGGAATACTTCCAGACAGTTTTGAAAAAGCAGGCGGTTGTAAATGCAGGACTGCGTTTTATACTAAAGGATGAAGAATCAGGTGAAACCTTTGTGTACTGCTACGAAAACGGTATAGTAGATTACATAAAGGAAATAACCAGGGAAGATGGTTTCACTGATATTCAATTTTATGAAACATCGACAAAAGGCCGGGACAGGGAGGACAAACCCGAATACAAGGTTAAGATGCAGATTGCATTTTGTTTCAACAACCAGACCAATCTTCTGGAGTATTATCATAATTCCAGCTTCCTTGAGTATGGCGGTGCACCTGACAAGGCAGTAAAAAATGCAATGATATATGAAATAGATAAATGTATCAAAGCAAGAGGAAAATATAATAAGGATGAGGCCAAAATAACCTTTGCAGATATAGAAGACAGTCTTATACTGGTTATTAATTCCTTCTCGACGGTTACCAGCTATGAAAATCAGACTAAAAAATCAATTACCAATAAATTCATTCAGGAAACAATGACAGATTTCCTGAAACAGCAGCTTGAGATTTATTTCATTGAAAACAAGATTGAAAGCGATAAAATAATAGAACAGATATTGGTTAACAAGCGAAGCAGGGAAACTGCCGAAAAGACCAGAATAAATATAAAGAAAAAATTGAGCGGAAGTATTGATATATCAAACAGAGTTAAAAAGTTCGTTGACTGCAGAACAAAAGATCTTTCAAAAAGAGAAATCTATATCGTGGAGGGAGACTCTGCGCTTGGTGCCTGTAAGCTGGGACGGGATGCGGAATTTCAGGCTATTATGCCGGTAAGGGGAAAAATTCTCAACTGCTTGAAAGCCGAGTATGACAGCATATTCAAGAATGAAATCATAGTTGACCTGCTAAAGGTGCTTGGCTGCGGTGTTGAGATTAAATCCAAACACAACAAGGAATTAAATACCTTTGAGATGGAGAATCTCAGATGGGATAAAGTTATAATATGTACCGATGCCGATGTAGATGGCTTTCATATAAGAACTCAGATTCTGACTATGCTGTACAGACTGGTGCCCACTTTGCTTCAGGAGGGTAAAGTATTTATAGCTGAATCGCCTTTATTTGAAATAACCTGTAAAGGTAAGAGCTACTTCGCATATTCAGAAAAAGAAAAGACAGACATCTTATCAATGCTGGAAGGCAAAAAATATTCCATACAGCGATCAAAAGGACTTGGTGAAAATGAGCCTGACATGATGTGGCTCACTACCATGAGTCCTGAAACACGCAGGCTTATAAAAGTTATGCCTGCCGATGTGGAGTTTACCTCTCAGATGTTTGATGTACTGCTGGGAGACAATTTGCCCGGAAGAAAACTGTTCATTGAGGAAAATGGAAGTAAGTATCTTGAGATGCTTGATATAAGCTAGACATTAATAATTGATAATATTCAGGTTGCTAAATCATAGGGGGGCTTATATGGGAATAAGAAGAGCTCAAATAGATGATTGGAAGGAAATAAGCCACTTACTGAACCAATTGGATTATCCTGGAACTGAAAGCTTTATGCGGGATAAAATAGAAAAACTTCTAAAGCATCCGGATGAAGAATTATTGGTATATGAGTATGAGGGAAACGTAATTGCATTTATTTCCCTGCATTTCATACCACAAATAGCTTTAAAGGGTGATTTTGCACGGATAAGTTATTTTGCTGTTGATAAAACCGTTCGAGGAAAAGGAATTGGACGCCAGATTGAGGAGCATTGTTGTCAATTGGCCAGAGACAGGGGCTGTGACAGGATAGAGGTTCACTGTCATTCCAGAAGAAGCGATGCACACAGGTTTTATTTCAGGCAGGACTTCATTGAGTCACCAAAGTATTTAATAAAGAAAATAAGCTATTAAGCGCAATGGAATACTGCAATGCCAGTGTTTTACAACGCATGTTGCAAGTATCTGCAATATAAAAGTGATTTTTTACAAAACGAAAAGAGGATGAGCATGGCTACTCATAAAAACCTTGTTGAACAGGATATAGTTTCAACGCTAGAAAACAACTTCATGCCTTATGCAATGAGTGTTATCGTTTCCAGAGCGATACCTGAAATAGACGGCTTCAAGCCTTCACACAGAAAATTGCTGTATACCATGTACAAAATGGGGCTTTTAACAGGAAATAAGACCAAGTCTTCAAATATAGTCGGGCAGACCATGAAGCTCAACCCTCATGGTGATATGGCTATCTACGAAACCATGGTAAGATTGACCAGAGGTAATAATGCACTGCTCCATTCCTTTGTGGATTCCAAGGGTAATTTCGGTAAACAGTATTCAAGGGATATGAAATTTGCAGCGCCGCGTTATACCGAGGCCAAGCTGGACAAGCTGTGCGAAGAGATATTCAAGGATATTGATAAAAATACTGTAGAATTCATGGATAACTACGACGGAACCATGAAGGAACCTGTGCTTTTACCTACTACATATCCGAATATTCTTGTAAATGCAAATCAGGGTATTGCAGTAGGTATGGCCAGCAATATATGCAGCTTTAATCTTGGGGAAATTTGTGAGACTACCTCGGCATTAATTGACAATACGGATATTGTAATTGAAGACTATCTGAAAGCACCGGATTTTTCATCAGGAGGGCAGTTAATATATTCTGAGAAGGAAATCCGGGATATTTATGCAAATGGTAAAGGCGGCTTCAAGGTCCGGGCAAAATATCGGTATGACAAGGAAAATAACTGTATAGAGGTCTTCGAAATTCCATATACCACTACTGTCGAAGCTATTATGGATCAGATTATCGAGCTTATCAAGGCCGGAAAAATCAAGGAAATCACTGATGTGAGAGATGAGACCGATTTAAATGGTCTTAAGCTAACTCTGGATATCAGAAAAAATACCGATCCCGACGCTTTGATGAACAAGCTTTTCAAGCTTACACCTCTCCAGGATAGTTTTAGCTGTAACTTTAACATTCTTATTAACGGAAAGCCAAGAGTTATGGGTGTCAGAACCATTTTAAACGAATGGCTGACTTTCAGAGTTGATTGCATAAAGCGTCAGACACTTTATGACATAGAGAAGAAGAGCGATAAGCTGCATCTTTTAATGGGTCTTAAAAAGATACTGATGGACATTGATAAAGCCATTGCCATAATCAGGGGTACCGAGCAGGAATCTCTTGTTATACCCAATTTGATGAGCGGTTTTCAGATAGACGATATCCAGGCTGAATATATCGCGGAAATAAAACTCCGGAACCTGAACAAGGAATATATCCTGAACAGGGTCAGTGAAGCCGATGACCTGGTGAAGGAAATTGCTGAACTTAAGGATATCTACGGCAATGAAATAAAAGTAAAAAAGATCATTCAGAAACAGCTGAAGGAAATTGTCAAAAAGTTCAGCCAGCCAAGACGTACTGAAATTATTCATGAAGAGCATGTAGAAGAAATAACCACAGAGCATTTGATTGAGGATTACAATCTGAAGATTTTCCTTACTGAACAGAATTACCTGAAGAAAATTGCGCTGGTTTCGCTCAGGGCAAATCCGGAGCACAAACTCAAGGATGACGATGCAATTGTTCAGGAAATCGATACCCATAATAAAGCCGACCTGCTGCTGTTTTCAAATAAATTTAATGTATACAAGTCAAAGATATATGATATACCTGACTGCAAGGCCAGCAGCCTGGGAGAATACCTGACAAACCTTTTGGGTCTGGAAAACGATGAAAAGATAATTTATGTTACTGCAACAGATAACTATGAGGGATATATGCTGTTCTTCTATGAAAATGGTAAGGGCGCCAAGATAGAAATGGCCAGCTATGCTACAAAAACCAACAGAAAGAAGCTCGCCAATGCATACTATGATGGTGCTCCCCTCGTCAGGATGATGTTTATGACTGAAGACATTGACCTTATAGCAACCAGCAGCATTAAAAAGGTTCTGGTTTTTAATACAGAAGGTATTAACCCTAAATCTACAAGGGGTTCACAGGGCGTTCAGGTTCTGACCTCCAAAAAGGGAAGTACTCTGATTCGTATAAAGACCCTGGAAGAAATGCAGCTGACTGATTTGGATTACTACCGCACAAAGAATATCCCGGCAATCGGCTGTTACATTAAAGAAGAAGACAAGGCTGATATCCAATTGTCTTTGGACCTGGAATAAAACCGCACTGATTATTGGGAGGTAAGATGCTTAATTTATACATTACAAGACATGGAGAAACACAATGGAATGTTGAGGGGCGAATGCAGGGCTGGAAAAACTCCGAACTGACTTTAAAAGGGATCAGGAATGCCGAAGCCCTGGGAAAGCGTCTCGAAAGTGTGGACATCAGGGTGATATATTCAAGTTCAAGCCAAAGAGCCATACATACCGCAGAACTTATCAGAGGCAACAGGGAAATTGAGATAATTACCGATGAAAACCTCAGAGAAATCAACCTGGGAGAATGGGAAGGAAAAGCAAAAGATGAATTCAGTGAGTCTGACAAGGCGGGACTGGAGGTCTTCTGGAATATACCACATCAGTATAAGGCTGTCTCAGGAGAGGACTTTTTTCAGGTCAGAGCACGGATAGAGGCTGTTTTAAACAGAATAATAAGCGAAAATGAAGACTGCAGCATTCTCATAGTTACTCATGCTGTTATTGTTAAGACCATAATGTCAATTTTTAAGGGCATTCCCATTGAAGAACTGTGGAAACAGCCCTTTATACACGGTACAAGCCTAAGTGCAGTTGAAATAGATAATACATCCAAGGCCGGTAAGTTTAAAGCAAAAGTACTGATAGAAGGCGATATGTCCCATGCTGCCGAATAAATTACCAAAGTCAATTAATAATTGACTTTACTCATGCGGTTCAGTGTTTTGCATAGGCGGCGGTTTTTTGCTGTTTGCCTGTATGGAAAGATTTTTTCCTTCCGATCATATATCTTGCAATGAATAAAATAGCGGCCAGCAGCCTGAAAGCCCCTACACATCCCAGTGCAATTACGATTGAAGTATGCTTGTAGAACCACACGCCGATAAGCGGGGAGATAAACTGGGATACGTTGATCAAAGTTGTGTATACTGCAATATTGATTGTTTTATTCTTTTGAGGAACAACTTCAATCAGATTTGCAAAAATGGCCAGAGTAAAGGCTGAAAAAGTAAGTCCGGTCACAGTACTTTGAAACAACAGCAAGTAGGGCGTCCTGACTAAAATAATTGTTAAGGCGTTGACGGCTAAGCCCAGGGTGCCGAAAATAAGTATTAAACGTGCCCCTCTTTTTTCAATTGCCTTTCCCCAAAAGGTGTAAGTCAGCACTCCTGCAAAACCGACCGCCACATTTACATAGCTCAGCCATGCTTCATTGATCCCGATTACATCAACCTGGTAAATAAAAAATAAAGGCCAGCCCATATGCCAGGATACATGAAATATAAACGCCAGGATAATAAAGATTCTGAACTCCTTATACACCAGCAGGTTGTTCAGACACTCCTTTATCATGGCAAAACCGTTACTTTTATCCTCTCCTGGTTTTAAAACCGGAGACGCGATAACCCTTTGGAGCAGCCAGCTTTGAATTAATGCCAGAATAAATGACAGGCAGAAGAACAACTGGTACATAAGGATTCTTTCACTGTCGTTTTTAGGTATATACGCCAGTAACAGCCCCGCAGCCAGTGAAGTGCTTGTGCCTACAACGGTTGCTGCTCTCGTCCGCTTTGTAAAGGCCGAGTTGAATTGGGATACCATTACATCCGAGAAAAAAGACTGCCAGGATATATTGAAAACCGAAAATGGCCAGTTCATTAAAGAAATTATAGTAATATAAAGAGGTATTTTATAATTGTCCAGGAAAGGGGATAAAGCTGCCAGAGGGTACATTATTCCAAAAAGCAGTATCAGTATCGAAACAATTCGCTTTTTGTTGCCGCTGCGGTCCAATAGAATACTTCCCGGTACCAGTGCCAGAATACCCACCAGAGCCGGAAGTGAGGAAATGAGGCCTATTTCATAATCGTTGGCACCCATTCGTCTTGCAAACATTGAAAAGAAAGGATTGGCCAGATTCAGAATAACCGCTCCTACTGCACCCTCAAAAGTGAAAAACCATGCATTTTTTGATGTCGTATCCAATGCTTCAAATTTTGAAAAAATAACATTCATAAATAACCCCGATTATTTTTTAAATGACATCATTACCCATTGCTTTACGGCAACATTATGAGTATATCACAAAATCCATGAATATACTTGACATCAGCTTCGAAAACTATAAAATAATACTGACAATACATTATAGCTAAAACTTCCAGCATGTATATGCTGCAGTTGTGAAAGGAATGAAAAAATGAGTAAAAATCCTATAGTAACAATTGAAATGGAAAGCGGTAATATAATGAAAGCCGAGCTTTATCCGGAAATAGCACCCAACACGGTCAATAACTTTATATCTCTTATAAACAAGGGGTTTTATGACGGTGTAATATTCCACAGAGTTATTCCAGGTTTTATGATTCAGGGCGGGGATCCGGACGGAAGCGGTATGGGCGGTCCGGATTACGGCATCAAGGGTGAGTTCTCTGCCAACGGTTTTAAAAATGAGCTGAAACATGACAAGGGTGTTTTATCCATGGCCAGAACCATGGCACCAAATTCAGCCGGATCACAGTTTTTTGTAATGGTGGCAAAAGCTCCTCATCTTGACGGCCAGTATGCGGCCTTCGGAAAAGTCATCGAAGGAATTGAAGAAGCCGATAGAATAGTCGGGGTCAAGAGGGACTACAATGATAAGCCCAAGGAAGAGCAGAAGATGAAAAAGGTTACGGTAGAGACCTTTGGAGTGGAATATCCCGAGCCTGAAAAAGTATAAACATTGAAAAAGTACGGTGATAAAAAAACGCACAAGCTTCTAACTAAGGGAAACTTGTGCGTTTGCCATGTGGTGCTAAATAATATACTCTGCATCTACCACAGCCTGTATGTATTCTGTTTCACCTGCAATAGCTTTCAGAAGTAGGTTTACACTTTTTGATGCTATTCCGCTGATGTTTTGACGTATATAGTTAAAATGTCTGCTTTCGATGCCGTCGAAGCAGCACAGTTCTAATTTTGAGATTCTGTCGGGAAATTCATCTTCAAGTATTTGCATAACTACATTGGCCATTTCCTGATTTGCACAGAAAATACCATTTAAATACTGCGACTGCTGCAGGAAGTTTTCTACTATTGAATATTTTTCACTAAAGGATTCAACTTGTAGATCCACCATACAAAAATTGTTGCGGTTAATAGGGATATTATTATCCAAAAGTGCGTCCTCAAAGCCCTTCATTCTGTCAAAGGTTACGCTGTTTGTACTATTGGGGGATATAAATACAATATTTCCGCCCTTCCTTTTTATCATTCGGTCTACGGCTTTTTTGGTTATTTCAAGGTTATTAGTGGTTACGGTGTTGGCTTTTAACCCCTTTAAATACCTGTCCACAAATACGAAAGGGAATTGCTCGATATTGAGCTTTAAAATATCCTCATTATACAACTCTGTTTCAGTGGGGAAAATAATCAGTCCGCTTACACCGTTCCGGATGAATTGTTTGATGGCGGCCGATTCAAGCTCACGGGATTCTCTTGTTATCTTTACAAGCAGCATGTAGTCTGTCCTGGAAATCTCCGATTCAATGTCATTCAAAAGTTGCTGGTCAACCCTGGTTTTCATTGTAGGAAGAATCAGTCCCACGGCTTTAATACTTGCTCTGATCCTGTCGTGCCTGGAATTGCTGAATCTTGAAAGAAGATTCAGATTCTCTGTTGTATTGACAAAAGAACCTTTTCCCTTTATACGGATAATATAACCTTCATCGCAAAGATGGATCAAAGCATTTTTGGCAGTAATGCTGCTGACTCTATATTTATCCGACAGTTCACTTTCTGACATGACTCTTTCACCCGGTTTGATATTCCCATTACATATTTCATTAATAATGTCATTTGAAATTTGCAAATATAAAGGCCGACTTTTCATAAACACACCTCTATTTCTTTTATAAAGTAAATATACCAAATATAAACATTCTAAATATAGTATAAAAACTTAATATATAATCTATACAATATTTTATCCATGATTATATATTATTATAGTAATGAATTGCAAGCAATTTACACAAAATACTATAAAAATATCGAATGATATTATGCAACTTAACTTAAAATTTTTTAAAATAATATAAATTTAGTATATAAATTAGTATATCTATCTTGTATTATTGACTTACAACATTGAAGGAGGTGTCACAATGGCAAACAAAGGCTTTTTAAGACGGAATCAATCAAAGAAAGTTGCAGCTGCATTATTCATGCTCCCAACGATTCTATTCATTATGGTTTTTTCGCTTATCCCCATGCTGTATTCGCTCTGGATGAGCTTTCAAAGCTACAATACATCAATGTCGAAAGATTCCATCCATTTTATAGGCCTGCAGAATTATATCAGCGTTTTGTCAAATGAACAATTTTTATCCTCGGCATTATGGACCTTTATTTTTACAATATGCGTAGTTCTCCTTAATGTTATTTTAGGACTTGCGCTTGCTATGTTGCTGACTTACAGCAAACTTGAAAGGACATCGGGTGTATTTAAAACTATTTTTACCCTGCCAATGATGATTGCTCCCATAGTAATAGCAACAATATGGAAACTCATCTTTTCTCCAATTTATGGCCTTTTGAACGGTCTTTTGGTTTCCGTTGGAATGGAGAGGATAGAATGGTTATCCTCCGAGCTTCCTGCACGAATTGCTCTCATTACTGTAGAAGTATGGGCTACTACACCCTTGTGTATGCTGATATTCATAGCTGCAATAAAAACCGTTCCGGTGGAATTGCTTGAAGCAAGCACAACCGACGGCGCTACCGGTATCAAAAAGTTCCTGCTCATTACACTGCCTTTGATAAAAAATCATATTGCACTTATTGTAACCATCCGTTTTATGGATTCCATACGAATGTTCGACATTGTATATAATCTGACAAATGGCGGACCAGGCACATCAACCGAGACTCTTGCATCTACCATTTATAAAATGGCGTTCAGGTATTTTAATGTGGGCGAAGGCTCGGCCGCCGCTTATATATTCTTCCTGCTTATCATAATGTTCTCATTTATGTCAATGAAATTACTCAGTAGGAAGGAAGATGTCTAAAATGGAGGTGAAAAGAGTGAAAGGAAAAGCCGTAAAGAGGAATGTATTGATAACAGTAATTGTGTTGCTGGTATTGCTTTTTTTGGGAATACTGTTTGTTTTCCCTATGTACTGGACCTTTATAACATCATTTAAATTAAAAAGTCAGATTTTTGTTGAAAAGCCTATCTTGTGGCCAAGCGTTCTATATTTGGATAATTATATTGAAATATTCAGGAAATCATTTGTGGGAACCTTTTTCCTAAATAGCTTGAAAGTTGCAGGTACAACCACGGGGGGAACGATTTTGCTGGCAACAATGTGCGCTTTTGCAATTTGCCGTTATGATTTTAAGATCAGTAAATTGATAAAAAACTTTATAATCACTGTTCGAATGATTCCTGCGCTGGTATATACCATACCATACTATATTATATTCAATAAATTGGGGCTGCTGGACAGTTTGGCCGGATTGGTTCTAGCCTATGTGACTTTTTCACTTCCTTTGGCTGTTTGGTTATCGGTTAATTTTTTCGTTGACATACCTAAAGAAATTTATGAGTCGGCTGAAATAGACGGCTGCGGAGAAATGAAAATGTATTCGATTATCGGCCTGCCCCTGATAAGGACAGGCATAGTAGTAATTGCCATTCTGGTTTTCATAGGTGCCTGGAATGAATTCGGACTTGCTTTGGTATTACAATCCTCCGACCTGAAAAAAACATTGCCGATTGGAATTGCAAGTATGATACAAACCCATAAGGATACACCGTCCGGTTCCTTGGCAGCGGCAGGTATGATTGCAATAATTCCTGGAATAATTCTGTCACTGAGTACACAAAAATACTTTATAAAGGGGATGATGACAGGCGCAGTAAAGGGATAAGATTTATAAACCAAAATGAAACTGATTTAACGGTATTCAGGCAAGTCATTAAAATCAACAGTAATAATTTGAGGGGGAATTTTAAAATGAAAAAGTTTTATGGTAAAGCATTAAGCGTATTTTTATTGGTTACTTTTCTTCTTACCGGTTGTGGTGTGGCTGTTTCGGAACAATCTGAACCGTCACCTTCAACTACAGCTCAATCAGGAGAAGCTGCGACTTCCGGTCAAACTGCAAAAATCGAAAAATATGGTGTGGAATTAAAAAATCTTAGTTTGGACGGAACATTGAAGGGACAGTACGAAGGACAAACTCTTACCATTCCCGTAATGTCAGGTGACTTTGAAAACTCAATCAATGCTGTGGTACCTCTTTTCGAAGAACTGAGCGGAGCAGATGTGGTTGTTGAATCCATGCCTGGTGACCAGTTTACCGACAAGGTTCAATTAGACTTAAACAATACTAACAGGTACGATATAATACTTTCACCGGTAGCCTTCCTGCATGGGTATGCAGAAGCAGGGAAAATTGCCGAATTGCAGCCTGTCATTGATAAAAATGCAAGTCCTTCGTATGATACGTCAGACTTTCTCGAGGGACTCTATAAGACCTATGGAACGTACAAGGGAAAGCTATACGCACTACCTTACAAACCGGATGTACAGCTTCTTTTCTATAGAAAGGACTTGTTTGAAGACCCGAAAAACCAGACAGCCTTCAAGGCAAAATTCAATAAGGACCTGAAAGTACCTGAAACAAACGAAGATATGCTGCAGGTTGCAGAGTTTTTCACAAAATCTTTCAATCCTGATTCGCCGGTAAATTACGGATATGTCAATTGCATGCTTAAGGGCGCATCAAGATGGCTGTGGATTAACAGAGGCGCTGATGATGTGGATGGAAACCTGATGCCTGCCTTCAATAACGAAAAGGGTTTAAAGGCATTTGATACAATAGTGGAACTGCAAAAATATGCACCTAAGGAATGGCTGCAAATGGGATGGGATGAAGGCAATGCATTCTTTGCCAACGGAAATGCGGCTATGATAGAACAATGGCCTGGTTTGTGGGTTACTGTAAACGACGATAAATCCCCTGTAAAGGATAAGGTAGGAGTGGCGGTAACACCGGGTAAAACCCCGACTCTGGGAGGCTGGGGCATAGGTATTAATGCTGAGTCAAAAAACCAGGAATTGGCCTGGAAATTTATTGAATTTGCAACCTCGAAGGACGGCGAACTTTTAAAAATTGAGTATACCATGGATCCATGCCGTAAATCCACATACGAGATAAAAGGGGTTCAGGATTTCAGCCCTCTCTACGGGGCATTGATGGAATCCTTCAATTATGCTGCAACACTGGCAGATGCAGATGTACCTTATATTTCTTCAAAGCTTAATGACAGCATGGAAGGCCATGTACAATTGGTTCTGACCGGTGGTGAAACTACACAACAAGCGGTTGACAGAATGCAAAAGGAATTTATGGCAGAACTTCAAAAAGCAAAACTTATTAAATAATACAATAAACTGCAAGCAAGTTATTTTCAGTAATTTGCTTGCAGTTTGTATTCAGGGAAACGGAGTGTAAAAGAAAAATGGAAGAAAGATTTTCGGGCAGTCAATACTGGAGTTTTGTAAATATGAATAGTCCTGCCGATCTTGGTGCCCAGTGGACAGAAGCCGGAAGTGTTTGTTTAAAGGAATATGACCGATGCCGGGACGGGCATTGTCTGCTGTCCGGATTTTTTTTAAACTCCAGGGAGCTTGAAATAGAGGCAACGGTAAAAAGTCAGGATGATGGTTTTGCAGTGGGAGTATATTATGGGGATGGCTGCTGGGATAAGTATCTGGGTGTTTTTGTGTCACGGGATGAAATTCAGGTACGTATTCCGTCCAATATACCTCTGGGAGATACATTCCGATTTGAGGGTCCGAAGAGATACTATGTTCTGGAAAGTCATGCTGCAGTTTTCAAAGTCCCTGCTACTCTTAGAATAAGCATTTTGGGGAAGGAATTACATGTCTTTTTGAATGATTTGCCCATAATCTCATGTAATATATCAGGTGTCAGCTTCATACAGCCTGCAGCCAGGGTTTTTCTGAAAGCTGTCAATGAAAACGCCAAAACCCCCGTAGCGGGTGCCGAGTTTGAAAACATCAGAGTGAAGGGTTTTGCAGAACTTTCCCAATTAAAAGGAATTGTAACTGAGGTTTGCACCGGAATACCGGTTGAAGGAGCCTCTGTTCATATCGCCGGGTATTCGGATCTATGGACGGTATCCGGTGCTGACGGGCGATTTGTATTCCCCGGACTTCCAACAGACCGTTACTGCATAAGTGCGGCAAAGGAAGCTATGGATTTTACAGTTATGGAGGTTGAGCATCCGGGGAACTCTTTGTCCATAGCCCTCCGGAAGCAAACGGAAGAACACATGCCCAGGAACGAGGAGCCGGGGATAAACCTCTGGAGCAGTAACCTTTGGGGAAATCTTAATGGTACATGGTCTTTCACCTTTGATCCGGAAAATGAAGGAGAAGCCCGAGAATGGTATGCAGATGACCATAATCTATTTACAAGGACCATTCAGGTTCCTTTTTCATGGGCATCTCTGGAAGGTTTTGGCGAAGGTTTTCTGGCAAAGGATCATTCCATACATCAATTCAATACTTTTATTGCAGACACCGGTACAGTTGGAAATATAGGCTGGTATAAAAGGGATATCTGTATTCCGGACAGCTTTGATGAAGAAAGGCAGGTAGTTTTAAATATCGGCGCCGTGACCGGTTTAGCAAAAGTATGGTTGGATGGAGTATATGTGGGGGAGTCGGTGGAGCAGTACAGCATTGTACGATTTCCGCTTGGACAGCTGAAGAATGGATCTGTTCATCGACTGGTGATCAGGGTGGATGCAGATGTGGACAGGTATCATCTGTGCTCCGGAAAGCAGGGCTTTTGGTTTTCACGGTGTCCCGGCATCTGGCAGAATGTGTGGCTTGAAAACAGTCCGGATTTGGGAGTAAAGGAGCTTTCAGTAGAGTATGAATTCCTTGACGATGCTCTGAAAAGTGTCGAGTTAAATATTACAGCGGTTTTTGAACTGCTGCCGGGACAAAATGATAAGGTGCTTGACAATCAGGGGTTTTCAATCGATAAAGGTACCTATGAGGATATACAGGTGGATGCACCTGAGACGGGTATATACCGTCTTGCATTTGAATACAGTGCAGGTCAGGGACTGACGGCTGTACAGTTTGAAACGGCAGACAGCAGCTTCTGTGCTATTTTTCATGGTACGCCTGATTATGAGCATAAGGATGTCAAAGAAATATTTATCAGGCTTACAGCAGGCAGAAATAACATCCGGATGACCGGAATATCAGATGAAAGAATGTACGGATCAGCAATTTGCAGGATTTCCAAAGTTATGTTACAGAAACTTGAAGAACCGGATTCCGTAGAAATCAATTTGTATGATAATAAGATGAAGGCTGTATTTGCCGGAGAAATAGCCCCTGAGATATGCAAAAAAACAGGTATATACCAGGCAAAAATAAGCTTTACTCTGGATGGCCCCGACTTATGGGATCCGGATGCACCTGAGCTGTATAAAGCGGAAGCGCTAATAAATAAAAAGAATACCATTCAGCACAAATACAGCAGCACTTTCGGAATCCGCCAGGTGAAGTGCGGCTGGGCACCGGGACATAGTCCTGATGAATGTGAAATTTCCCAGCAATACCAGTACTTTTATATAAACAATAAAATCGTGTATATACGTGGAGTTTTGGATCAAGGTTACAATCCATGGGGCATATATACTTATCCCTATGGAAGAGAGCTTATAAAAGGAAGTATGGGTTTTGACATAGAGGCTGCCAGAATCTGTGGTTATAATTTGATAAGAATGCATATCAAAGACAATGAACCACTATGGTACAGGATATGTGATGAGGCAGGAATGCTGGTCTGGGATGAACTGCCTCCGAATTTCTATGAAAAGGCTTCAAATCCTGCGTGGAGAGGTATGTTTTTCCGTCAGCTGGACTCCATGATAAGGAAACACAGAGCTCATCCCTCTGTCATAATGTTCTCTGCATTTAATGAATCCTGGGGCATTGAGGGCTGGCATGAAAGAAGCCCCTGGGAGGATGAAGCTGCCCAGAACTTTATCAGGACGGCTGTAAGGCAATACAAAGATTTAAAAGGTAATGTTCTTGTGGTGGACAATTCGGGTTATGGAAAGACAGCAGAAACAGATATGATTGACCATCACTCCTATCCTAATGGTTACTCGGCTTCGAAGGATTTTTGGATGCGTTTGATACGGTGGGATTTTCCTGGCTCTTATTTTAACTTTTATAATAAGCTGAACAGGAATTTGATGCTGAAACCTGAAATCAGGGATCTGCTCCAGCGTAACTGCAGCCAGCCTTTAAACAAACTTGACTTTAAGGGGGACGACCATAATTGCGGTCAGCCTGTTCTCATAAGCGAGTTTGTCCATACAAACAGAAATACAAAATTAATGCGGATTTTTGACAAAATAGCCGGATATGTCAGAATGAACCTTGCATCACAAGAAAATGAGGATACCAGCCCACTGACCGCTTTGAGAAATTGGAGGGATTTCGGTTATGTGGATGAGAAATTATCTCCATTAAATTATTCTTTTAATAATAGTATAAATAGTATTGTTATAGACGGTCCTCAAATAGCCCGGGTTAAAAGCGGCCAAAATGCAGCCTGGGAGGTCTATGGCTCTGTTTGGGAGCATGAGTTGAATTTGAATGGAATACGGATGGAATGGACTGTTACCGGTATTGATCCGCAGGGAAGATATATACCGGATATTATAAGTAAAAGCAGAATTTGTTCTGTCAAGCGTTATGAACCTGGCATAATCGGAACTGTAGCATTTCAGATTCCGGAAAATATAACAGGACTCTATATTTTTGTGAAAATATCTACTGAGGACAGAATTCTTGCATCAGATTATATTCAGTTGGAAGTATTTTGTGACGGATTTAAAGGCTCAATAGATCCAAACTCCCCACTTTCAGTAGTTGGGAATAGTTTTTGGGGAAGTTACGGTGAGGGGCAAAGAAAACTTTTTTGGATGAGCGGATACGGTTCGGCAGTATTTCCACTTGATATGGAAGCTGAGGTTGTTGAAAAACTTTCCAATGGACTGTTAAAAGGAGCAATATTGCATTTGGAGGCTTCTTCCTGTCAGTGCCTTGACGGCACCCTTGTAACCGATGAAGAGATATTTCAAAGCGAGCTGTCGGTATCGGTTAACGGGTGGTTCATAGGAAAACTGCAATTAAGAGATCATCCAAGTGATGAGCGGGCACTTTTTTCAAATAGTGCGTCCATGCACGATCAGGAATTTAATTATGAGAAAAGCGGCAGGTTCGGTTATGGTGAGAAGTTGTCTCTGTCATTGAACCAGGAGGTTGTAGAGCTGATTAAAAATTGTGCCGCGGATAAATTGCCTGTAAATATACTCTTTCAAGCAGGAGAAAACGGAATGGTGCTCTATGGTCAACGCATGGGAAGATTCGGATTTGACCCTTATATAGAGTGGCTTGAACCTTAAAAATATAATTTAATCAGGCTGGAGGTCAGCTTAAAGACTATGTCTGAAAACTCTTGGAGGTCAGAATGAAAAATGAACGCATGTCATACAAATCGAAAATAAATACAAAAGGGCCAAGGCCTGATTTTTATAGAGATAATTTTGTTATGCTCAATGGAGAATGGGAATTTGCATTTGATGGCAAAGATGTGGGACTGAAAAAGGATTGGCATTTAAAAGAACATCTTGAGAAAAGAATAATTGTACCTTTCTGCTATCAGAGCAAGGCCAGCGGATTAGGGGATACTTTGGCACATCCTGTGGTGTGGTATAAGCGTACTGTAGCAATTCCAGAAAAAATGCGGGGAAAAAATATATGGCTTTGTTTCGGTGCGGTTGATTATGAAGCGGATGTTTGGGTCAATGGAAAGTTCGCTGTTAAACACAAAGGGGGCCATACCTCGTTTCAGGTCAACATTACGGATTTTTTGGAAACGGATACAGCCTCTTTAAAGGATGGCTGTATGACTGCAACAATTACGGTAAGGGCATTTGACCCTTATGACATAAATATCCCCAGGGGTAAGCAACATTGGAACGTTATCACCGACCGGTGCTGGTACACCGCTACCACAGGTATCTGGCAGGATGTTTGGCTGGAGGCTGTTGACGGAATAAGAATCAACAGGGTAAAGATAACTCCGGATATAGATCTTAAGCAAGCCAATGTGGAATTATTTATGGATCGGGATATTTCATGTGGTCGGATAGGCTGGAACCTTAAGTTCAACGACAGGTTAATCAGGGAAGGAACCATATCGGTATACGGTAAGTCTGCCATATTTACTGTTGACGTTGAAGAAGAGGATCCTATTGATAATAATATTCATCTTTGGAGCTGTGAAAATCCCAATTTGTATGATCTGGACATAAGCCTGAGCATCAATGGCCAGTTACAGGATAAAGTTTTGACCTACTTTGGCATGCGCAAGATAGAAGTACAGGGAGATAAAATACTCTTAAACAATTTTCCTTTATATCAAAGGTTGGTCCTGGATCAAGGTTATTGGCCCGATACACTGTTATCGCCTCCTTCGGATGATGCGATAATCGCAGATATAGAACTTATAAAGGCTCTTGGCTTTAACGGTGCAAGGAAACACCAAAAGATTGAGTCGGCAAAGTTTTATTATTACGCAGATATTCTGGGACTTTTAGTTTGGGGAGAAATGCCGTCTGCATACAAGTTCGACGACGTGGAAATCGGGAATATTATTCCGGAATGGATTGAAGCGGTGGAAAGGGACTACAATCATCCCTGCATCATTACCTGGGTTCCTTTTAATGAAAGCTGGGGAGTGCGGGATATACTTCACAACAAGCAGCAGCAGGCATTTGCCCAGTCATTGTATTATATTACAAAGGCGCTGGACAAAACCAGACTGGTCAGTACTAACGATGGTTGGGAGATGGTTACCTCGGATATCTGCGGTATACACGATTATATCGGAGACGGTGGGCAGTTGTATGACAAATACCTGAATAAGGATGAACTTCTGGCCTGGACTGCCGTGGGTAAAATGTTATATAGCAGGGGTCATCGCTACGAAGGACAGCCGGTTATCATATCAGAATTCGGAGGAATTGCTTTTGAGGATGACAACGACAAATCCTGGGGATATAATGACAAAGTCACCGGTGATGAACAGTTTCTGAAAAGAGTGGGGGGACTTGTAAAGGCTATCGAAAAACTGGGTTATCCCGCAGGTTACTGCTATACTCAGCTTACTGATGTAGAGCAGGAGACCAACGGACTTCTTACCGCAGACCGTAAGCCAAAGGCAGAAATCCAAAAACTGAGATCCATATTTGAAAGATAAGCAAATATATTAAGAATAAGTTGTATCAATAAATATAATGATTTAATCAGGGTAAATTTTACTGTGTGCTGGGCATGGAAAAAAGCTTTGTTGCATTGAAGCTTCTTTTCTGTACAATTGGCAAGGGTAAGGTTTACTCTTTTATTTTAGAATTCTTCCGGACTTTGTCATTTCCAATTGACAAAAACCAGGCATAATTTTAAAATGAAGAAATACTATTGTGCAAGGAGGCCACAATGAATATAAAAGTAAGAGCGCTAAAGGATGCATTCCCGCATACACTACCGGTTCTGGCAGGGTTCTTGTTTCTGGGATTGGCCTACGGAATTCTAATGAAATCTATCGGTTACGGGGCAGGTTGGACCTTTTTAATGAGCTTCCTGGTATTTGCCGGTTCAATGCAATATGTCGGAATAACCTTGCTGACAACTGCATTTAATCCCCTGTATGCCCTTTTTATAACCTTGATGGTAAATGCAAGACATATTTTTTATGGGATATCAATGCTGGAAAAGTTCAAAAACACCGGAAGATTTAAGCCGTACCTGATTTTTGCCATGTGTGACGAATCTTTTTCCATTCTATGCTCTGCGAAACCGAAGGAAGATATTGATAAAAATTGGTTCATGTTCTTCATAGTGTTCCTGAACAGATGGTACTGGATTACCGGATCCGTATTGGGTGCTTTCCTGGGAGAATACATAAAGTTTGATACAAAAGGTCTGGATTTTGCCTTGACTGCCTTATTCGTAGTCATTTTTATAAATCAGTGGCAGGAACATAAAAATCATTTTCCTGCTGTTGTCGGGGTATTAAGCTCTGCAGTCTGTCTGCCGGTATTTGGGCCGGGCAATTTTATCATTCCTTCCATGATTCTGATTTTAATTATATTTACTTTCGCAGATAAAAAAATCTATAAAGGAGAAAAACTGTGATCTTAAGTTCATTTCAAACCTTTATTACAATTATGATGCTTATGTTGGGTACTATGTGTACCAGATTTCTGCCGTTCATATTTTTCAGGACAGACAGGGCGACACCCCGGTACATTCAAAAGCTGGGAAAGGTTCTGCCCTATGCTGTTATCGGATTACTGGTAGTATACTGTCTGAAGGGCATATCTTTTACTTCCGGTTCTTATGGTTTGCCGGAGTTCATATCAATACTGGTAATAGCCGTACTGCATGTGTGGAAAAAGAACACTCTCCTGAGTATATTTGCCGGCACTGCGTCATATATGTTTTTGATTCAGTATGTTTTTTAATGCCATTAGCAGGATATAAGAGTTATAATAATATATAACTGAAAGGAAATCCTTGTATTGGAGGGTAAAATGAGTAAAACCGTAAGAGCTATACTGTTTGATTCAGGGAGAGTTTTAAACCGCTCTGCTGCTGGGAACTGGTTTATAACTCCAAATTTCTTTAAATATGTGGACCGGCAGACTTTTGATTCCATTCCAAAAGCAAAACGGGATATGGCTTTTAAAAAAGCCGGAGAATACATATCCTCAAAAGGGCTGATAAAGACCGAAGAAGAGGAATTTTTCCATTTTCTGCAATACTATAAGGTTTTGTTTGAATATCTTCCCGAAATTATCATTGACAGCGAAAAAACTGAACAGGTTGCCAGAGATCTGGTTTACAATTACGATAAATATGTTTTTTTCAAAGATGCAACGGAAGTTATTCCCGGTTTGAGTAAAAGCTATCTCCTGGCGGTGGTATCGGATGCATGGCCTTCGTTGGAAAATGTCTTTAAAAAAGCTGGCTTAAGAGATTATTTCAAATCCTTTGTAGTATCATCGGTAATCGGGGTCAGAAAGCCGGATGAACTAATGTATTCAACTGCACTGAAAGAGCTGGGAGTATCTCCGGGAGAGGCAATTTTCATAGATGACAATTTTAAAAACTGTGACGGGGCCAAGAAATTGGGAATACAGTCCTTTGTTCTTTGCAGGGATTTAAGAGTGTATTGGCTTTTCAAAATCTTCCTCAGAAATCACAGGGTCATAAGGAGCCTTTATGATATTAACGGCTATCTTCAAGGTAATTGATTTAATATTCGGGCCTCCATTGATGGATACCGGCCTTAAGCGTTAAATTAATAACGTTTCATACTTATAAAAAAAAAGGGGCTGTCTCAAAATAGAAATTAAAATTCTATCGAGAGGCAGCTCTCTTTTTGTCTAGAAAATAGTAAAAGCAGCCTCCGAAGAAGCTGCTTCTAGTGTATAATTGAGTTATGCGAAAAC
>JAEWJR010000061.1:0-67393 GCA_023386445.1 Bacillota bacterium
CATGAACTGTGGGTGGAAAAAGGTCAGACCACAAATGTTGTTATGATGGCGAGTGGAAAAGAAACAGAAGTTGAAAAAAAATCAGAAGCAAGCAGGATTTTGGAAGAAAGTGGAGAATTAAGAGGTAGGCTGGAAGAAACCAAGAAAAAGCAAAATGAACCACAAGCTAATCAAAATCTTCAGAATTTCGCGCATGGCATGCAAAGGGCTGGTACGGGAGTAAGTGAAACTAAAGGTGATGTAATAGTAGAGACTGAGGAAGTTGAGATTGGACCAAGTGAGATAAAAATTAAGAAATATGGAGAATGGAAGGATGATGGCTCAGGAAAACAGAAACATCATCTAAATCAGGATGCTGCGTTTAGGAAAGACCAAACTGGAAAACAAGTCATTCCAACAAGCGAGGGATATACCATTGAATTAGAAGGAAATGCCTTCAAGGATGAAGGTTCTCCTCACTTTATGGCACATAAAACTATGGAGGAATTTTGGTCAAGATATAGAAAGGATGGCAAAAACTTTGGTACAAGACCTACATGTGGGGAATACGGCAAAGCACTATATGCTTCGCTAATAAAAGCAGGGGTAATTAAGGAAGAAGCTATTATAATATGTCAAAAGGCAAGGGAACAAAGGCTGGCGTTTGGGTTGGCAGATGATGCTTTTGTCCCCAAAATACCGGGGCAGATAAATTCTTTGAAGAAATTTCTTTTTAAGAAGATAAAGCTCAAAAAGTCTAAAAAATAGTAGGGGGAATTAAAGTGGAATCGGTACAAGGTATTTATGAGCGAATTTTAAAAATTAATTGGTTTAATAACTGTGGAGATGATATCATTAATATGGATATCGACTATGGGAAAGTAAAAGGTTGGAATGAAGCTATTAGAAAATGTAAGAGTAGTGCTTGGAGTAATATTCAAATGGAAGCACGTAATAACCTAACTATTATACTTAGCAGAGATTGGCCAGAAAAGGATAGAATGTGGAATAACATTACTGACCAAGCAAAGAAGCTATTAAAATCCGGTGTAACCCCAACAATATCCAAATATTTGAATAGCAAAGATCTCAATATTAATGTTTTACAAAGTGTAGAATGGGATATACTTGCTGCAATGATGGAACATGTATATAGTCCTTATGTAAAACCTGGGTTTTATACAATGTTGCTGAAAGTATATGAAGAAGGCCATTTTCCTTGTGGGTGGAAAGGAAAGTATCCAGATGGGAAATTGCTAATTTATTAATGTTCGCTATACTATTTAGGTGTGCTATTAAGTCAATTAGGAGTTTTTTATATGTAGGGGGGATACGATCTAGTGGAGTTTATAGGTAAGAAAGACTATGAAATAAAAAAGATATACGAACATGTTGAAAAATATATTGGCAAACCTGACTATATCAATATAGATACAATGACTGAAGATGTCAATGTAAGTATGTTTACATTTTTAGCGAATGATAAAAGGAAATACCATACAATGATTACAGCGGGAATGAGTGAAAGTCCAACATTAGTGCCAGATGATCAAACTGTTTGGAGATATACCGAACTTATGATTTATTTGCCGGAGTCTTGGCCTGTTTCAAAGGATTCTATTAAGAACTTTGAGCAATATTGGCCTATCGGTTGGTTAAGAAAACTTAGTACATTTCCTCATGAAAATAAAACATGGTTCTGTTGGGGAGATACTATTCCTAATGGTGAACCGCCGGAACCGGTTGCCTCTAATACTGACTTCTGTTGTATGCTTTTACTTCCACCGATTCAAGAGGAAGAGGAATTTTTTGAGCTAAAAATAAATGAATCCAAGACGATTAGATTTTTAGTTGTTGTTCCTATTTACAAGGAAGAGATGGAATTTAAAATTAAATACGGGTATAGACAGTTGTTGGATAAATTTGATGCAAATAATATAAGTGATCTTATAAACATCAATAGGATAAATACATGCAAGTAAATCTGAAGCAATAAACTATTATCGTATTTTCTGAATTCGGTCTTAATAGAGAATAATTTCTTTGTTGAGACATTTTCATTTTGTCTACCGTAAAAGCCACAGGTGTCTGTAATGACCACCTTGGAACTCCTGGCAAATGCGGTGACGCTAATAATCTGACCCTGATAACAACTCAATTACATCAATCCTACCCCTATGCCAAATGCCTGTCAGCCCGCGTTGCGGGCTGATGTAATCAGAGAGGAGGTCGCTTTCTGTGTATGGGTATTTGTATCCCAAAGCCGCTTGGAAATCGGAAACAGGGGTAACACGTCGCCACACGGGGGCAAGGAATTTGATGACTAAAAACATGCTGTACGGATTAATTCCTTCAGCCCGGTTTATACTAAGTTCATAAGGCACAGCCCATCCCCCATGGTTCAAGGTAGCCCAACTGGAACAGGTTCTCAGTACTTTTATAACTGTTTCTCTAAAACCAGGAATATTGCGTGTAATATAAGGCAGTACACCATGCGGCTGAAGGCAGAGATAATATGAAAACATGCCGTAATAAATGAGTGCGGCTCAACTGAGAAAATTTGCCTGACTCAAACTATTTGTATAAAATAAAACAGAAGATATTTAATTAATATGATGAAATGAGGGATCTGAGTGATTGCTGATACATTGGATAATGCGGAATTATATTATAATCTGCACAGGAATTTAAAGAAGGCTTTTGAATTCATATTTGACTATGTAAAAAACAATAAGCCCGCTGGGAGATATGAGATTGAGGGAGCGGAAGTGTTCGCACTGGTTCAGGAGTATGAAACCTGTGCGGAAAATGAGAAGAAATGGGAGAGTCATGAGAAATATATAGACCTGCAATATGTGGCAGCTGGAGCGGAAGCCATGGGATGGGGATTAAAAGCTGATTTTAAGCCCTCCTGTGAATATGATGA
Source organism: Bacillota bacterium (assembly GCA_023386445.1). Lineage (GTDB taxonomy): Bacteria > Bacillota > Clostridia > Acetivibrionales > DSM-1351 > Ruminiclostridium. Next base: position 2,906 of record JAEWJR010000061.1, read on the forward strand.
ACAGAAGGACATAGTATTCTATAAGGACAGCGAGGGTACCCGCGTAAAAGTACCTGCACGGGGCTTTGCGGTATTTTTCCCTGAGGATATACATAAACCGGGTTGCATTTGGAAGAATGCCACACAGGTAAAAAAAATCGTAGTGAAAATTAAAGTTTGACGGTAATTACTCCCTAAAAACAAGAGACTTTTGCAATGAGACATATGCAATACATGGATTTACTATTGACATAGTGCGCGAGGACAACTTCAATAAATGGGCAGCTCAATTAAAAGTACATGCCAGAAATTGTAGGCAAAACACAAGGGTTTTAGCTGGCAAATCGGCAGGAAGCCGATTTGAGCAGCAACCCGAGACAGGATGTTGAGTGTTCTGCGACAGCAAAAACACTTGTGTTGAGCTGTACAAATTTCAGGCATGTACTTTGTGAGCAACCCATTTATTGAAGTTTGTACGGGAGCACTATGTCAATAGTTTTTCATATGTATTTCAATTGTTTTATTTTGCAATAGCCTGTTTTTCCGGTTTCGGGATACATTCGCCGACACCTGATATTGTTGTAAAGTCTTGGATTATGTAGTAAAATTCAAGTGATGATTACTATATATGAGGTACATAATGTTATTCAATTCACTGGATTTTTTAATTTTTTTCCCCATAGTTACTATTTTGTATTTACTGCTGCCGCAAAAGCTCCGCTGGGTTATGCTGCTTACCGCAAGCTGCATATTTTACATGTTTTTCGTACCTGTGTACATATTGATATTATTTTTCACCATTATTATAGATTATATTTCGGGAATTTATATAGAACGGCTGCAGGATAAAAAGAAAAAGCTTTTCTTAATTATCAGTGTATTATCAAATATTGGCATATTATTTGTTTTTAAATATTTTAATTTTTTCAATGAAAACATCTCCTATATTGCACGGCTGCTCCATTGGAATTATCCAATTGAAAACCTATGGATCCTGCTGCCAATAGGCCTGTCCTTTCATACATTTCAGAGTCTGAGTTATGTTATTGAGGTATACAGGGGACATCAGAAGGCAGAACGGCATCTGGGAATATATGCGCTGTATGTCATGTTTTATCCGCAGCTTGTGGCAGGCCCTATTGAACGGCCTCAGAACATGCTGCACCAGTTCTATGAATACCATAAATTTGACTACAAGAGGGTAACCTCAGGCCTGAAATTAATGGCGTGGGGGTTTTTTAAAAAGGTTGTAATCGCAGACAGGCTGGCCCTGTTTGTCAATCAGGTTTATAACAACTCAAACGAATATACCGGTTTTACTCTGGTTATCGCTACCATTTTCTTTTCCTTTCAGATCTTTTGTGATTTTTCGGGTTATTCGGATATAGCTATAGGAGCAGCTCAGGTCATGGGCTTTAAGCTTATGACGAATTTCAGACGTCCATATCTGTCAAAATCCGTTGCAGAGTTCTGGAGAAGATGGCATATATCCCTCTCAACCTGGTTCAAGGACTATGTATATATTTCTCTGGGCGGCAACCGGGTCTCAAAGTCAAGGTGGATGCTGAACCTGCTGGTAACCTTCCTGATCAGCGGCTTGTGGCATGGTGCCAATTGGACATATATCATATGGGGCGGTCTTAACGGGCTATTTCAGATCATATCGTACATTACCCGTAATATGCGCGGGCGGGTCACCCATGTATTAAGACTGGGAAAACTGCCCCGGTTGTATTCGGTACTCCAAATAGCGTTTACATTTATACTTGTCAGCTTCACCTGGATATTTTTCAGAGCAAACAGTATGGCAGATGCGGTGCATATAATAAGCCACATACCGGAAGGGCTGTTTGATGCAGGTGTGATTAAAGCACAGCTGGTTGAACTGAGTTCCATAGGATTTGACAAATATTACTTTATATTGAGCTTTATTTTGATTATTATTATGGAAGGGGTACATTTTCTGGAGGAGTCGGGTAAAAACATGTGGGAGATTATATCGACCAAACCGGCGGCTGTCAGATACACTGCATATTACATACTTATTCTGGCCATTTTGCTCCTGGGAGAGTTCGGAAGCAATGAATTTATATATTTTCAATTTTAAGAGGTTTTTATGAACGCTGCTGTTAAACTGATTGTAAAAATTATTATTATTTCCATCCTGGCATTGGCGCCTGCTGCATATATAAATGTGCATTATGATCCCTATGGCATCTACCGTACCGATTTCAGGGACCAAAAGATAGAACCCAACCAGCGCTTTTTAAAGATGAGGTATCTTTTGAGCAATCCTGATAAATACGATTCTTTCCTGTTCGGGTCCTCGAGGGTTGGCAATATACCCAGTGAAACCATACCTGACGGGAAGTATTATAATATGACTATTTCTCAGGGAATACCGACAGAGCACCTTTACAATCTTAAAATGCTTGTGGATAATAAAGTTAAAATAAAAACGGTGATGCTGGGTCTGGAGGATTTTTCATACAAGCTGGAGCCGAGATCCGGGAACGGAGAACTTATAACCACACCTTATTCGGCTTCGTTGATAGATAATTTAAAATATTACGTCAAATATACTTTTAAAATCCCTGACAGGAATGTGCTTGAACCATATATCCACCCCAAAGAGGAGCAATTTCCGGTTTTTTACGATATATACAACTCAGGCCGTCCAATACATACTGAAGTAGATGAATACATAAATACACACAAGGAAGAACACATTAAGGATAAAAAATTTAAAAATCCGTCAGTACATAAGACCAATTTTATGGATCAAACGCTGCAGGATATCCAGGAGTTTGTGAATATATGCAACGAGAATTCCATAAAATGCATTGTTTTTATAAATCCTACATACAAGGCCACCTATATTGCCAATGATCCGGTACAGTTTATGGAGTTTAAAAAGCGGCTGGTGCAGATAACCGATTTTTATGATTTCAGCGGAATCAATTCCATTACCCGGGATCCGTTCAACTACTATGAAACTTCACATTTCAGGGTGTTTATCGGTGAGAAAATGCTGGCCGGAATGTTTGATAATTATAATAAAGTGCAGGTGCCGGAGGATTTTGGCGTTTTGGTTACAGGGAAAAATATTGAACAGCATCTGAAAATGCTGAAGAAGCAGCTTTAAGTTAACTTGTTGTGCTAATTAAATTTGACTATCAACTTTGACAGTAAAATCTTTTTACTGTCAAAGTGATCAAATAGCTGGCACAACACGTTAAGTTAACGCTGCACATGGAGGTTGTCATGAGGAATGTTTTAAAAGTATTGGGACTGAGTATTCTCGAATCGGTTGTAATAATAATTTTGCTGATATCTATGGTCAGATTTAATTTAACAATGACGGGTATCTATATTATTTATGGTATTTCAGCAGTTGTGTTTCCCTTGCTGCTGTTGTTATTATACAAGCAGTTTTTGGGCAGGGAAACTCTTGTAATCGTCCCGGTCAGCCTGATATTTGCCGCTCTCTATTCTTTGGGAGTTTCATTATACAGCTATTATGGTGTGGGCAATTTCTCCAGAATGTTCAGAGAATTGATGTATTTTATATACTTTTTGCCTTCGGTCATTTACTGTGGAGCCGGGTGGATCATTTTCGCCATTATTATCAGATTTTCCAGGGAACCACGCAGAAGGGAAATATAACGGGGACAAAAAAATTTCTACTGAACCGGTGCGTTATAAGGGCATAATAAAAGTATGACATAAGTACAGGTGTTGATGTGGAATTATTGGAGAACACAGGAGGAGAGGAGTTTATCCTATGAAAAACGATAGTATAGGCTTTTTGGATTCGGGTTTTGGGGGAATAACAGTTCTGAGTGAAGCTGTGAGGCAGCTTCCTTACGAAAATTATATATATTATGCCGATAATGAACATGTGCCATATGGAACCAAAACAAAGGAAGAGGTACATAATTTTGTTTTCCAGGCAGTGGATTTTCTGGTGAGCAAGGGAATAAAAGCTCTGGTGGTGGCATGCAACACTGCAACAAGTATTGCGGTCAGGGATTTGAGGAGTAAATATCCCTTTCCCATAGTAGGTATGGAGCCTGCTGTTAAACCGGCGGTAGAAAACGGCAACGGGAAAAGGGTCCTTGTTTTCGCCACACAGCTGACTCTGAAAGAGGAAAAATTTCATGATCTGGTACAGAGAGTAGATCACGAGCACGTTGTTGACTATCTTGCCTTCCCTGAACTGGTGGAGCTTGCCGAGGCGATGATATTTGACAGGGAAAGGGTGGCTCCCGTTATAAGAGAAAAGCTGGGAAGCTATGACCTTAACGATTACAAGACCTTTGTTCTGGGCTGTACTCATTTCCCAATCTACAAGAACATTTTCAAACTTATTCTTCCCGAACATATTGATGTGATAGACGGAAGCAGCGGAACAGTGAGATATTTGAAACGTCTCATGGAAGAGAAGGATATTCTGAATACTTCCGGAAAGGGAGGAAATATTGATTTCTTTGACTCAGGGGTAGAAATAACCAATGAGGAAAGATTGAAAACTTTTAAGTGGCTTTTATCAGAATGTTGATTTTATATTGTAACAAACCTCCGACCGTTAACATAATATGTAATAAACCCTGATAGTAAATTTGATTTGTCAAAAGGCATTCGGCCTGAGATTATCAGATGTATTTAATGTTGTGGAAGGAGAGGAGAATATGTCAGAAGAGTTTAACAATAACCATGGCGGTCTGTCTATAAACGGTGATATTGTAAATGCTTTGTGTAAAAGAATAGGTGAAACTGTAACTATATTTACAAAGAGTGGTGGAATGTCGGGCTGTGGATTTACAGGGGTACTTTTAGGAGTAAACGACTGCTTTGTAAAGCTGTTAAGTCAAATTGGCCCTGCACCCGGATGTGCATTGGGCAATTCCTGCAGCGGAACACCCTATGCAAACGGAATAGGCTGTTCAGGTAACATGGGTGACAACATGGATAACGGGTACGGAAATTACGGATACCCTATCAGATCAGTCGGATCAGTTACCGATATACCTATTGACTCTATCGCTGCCTTTACCCATAATGCAGTATAGTCATATTTAAAAGATAGTCCGCGCGTGATAAAACCCCGCCGTACCTGCCCCCTGAAAGCAGGTATGGCGGGGTTTCTGTTTTTAATTATGACTTTTGGAACAGTGATCCCCAGCGAAAAAATAATTTGCGTAGCATGGCAGAGTACTTGAGTGGACGCAGAGCGGATTTGCGAAGCAAATTTCTTGGAGTATAGGAATTTATAAGTTTTGGAACAGTGATGAGGCACTTATAATACTGAGTTTGAATGTGTACACCAGAAAATTCCAAAGAGTAAATTTCTATACTCGGGGATTGAAAAGGGGAATCCCCTTTCCGGTTTGGAGGGGGTGCTCAGAAACACGAAGTGTTTCGTCGAAGGGGGCAGTAGAGCCCCCTAGCGAAAAGATAATTTGCGAAGCAAATTTCTTGTCTGGAAATAGCTTGTGCAGCAGCTTTATGCCGATTATTTTGCCGCTATTATATTTTTCGTTATAGAAAGGAATAATTAGCATTAATGTAGAATTAATATTAAGAATGTAATGACTTTAAATACGCAGCATATATGACAAAATGAATTACCGGGAGTTGATGCAATGATTAAAAAAGAAATGATAGCGTTGTTACTTGCCGGAGGACAAGGGAGCAGGCTTGGCGTCCTCACAAAAAATGTTGCTAAACCCGCAGTTTTATACGGCGGCAAATACAGAATAATTGATTTCTCCCTCAGCAACTGTACAAATTCAGGGATAGACACGGTAGGTGTCCTCACCCAGTATCAGCCACTCAAGCTCAATTCCCATATCGGCATAGGAAAGCCCTGGGATATGGATAGAATTGACGGCGGAGTCACAATATTATCACCCTATTTGAAAGCTGAAATAGGTGAATGGTTCAAAGGTACTGCAAATGCCGTATACCAAAATATTCACTACATAGATAGGTACTCCCCCCAGTATGTCATAATACTGTCCGGAGATCATATTTATAAAATGAATTATTCCAAAATGCTTGATTTTCACAAGGAAAACAATGCGGATGCAACTATCTCCGTCATTAATGTTCCCGATGAAGAGGCAAGCCGCTATGGCATCATGAACTGCCATGAAAACGGCAATATCTATGAATTCGAAGAAAAACCCAAAAATCCTAAAAGCACACTGGCATCAATGGGTGTTTATATATTTAATTGGGAAACGCTCAGAAAATATCTGATAAAGGATAATGAAACACCGGGCTCGGACAATGACTTCGGTAAAAATATCATTCCCGCCATGCTCAATGACGGAAAGAGCATGTGGGCATACCAGTTCACGGGATATTGGAGGGATGTGGGTACGGTACAGGCCTTCTGGGAATCAAATATGGACCTGGTAAGCCGGGTTCCGGAATTCAACCTGTTTGATCCGGAATGGAGGATATATACCCCCAATCCTGTCAAATCGGCACATTATATCGGACCGGCTGCCAGCGTTAAAAAATCCATGGTGGCAGAAGGCTGTCAGGTTCACGGGACAGTGATAAATTCGGTTCTGTTCCCGGGGGCGGTGGTTGAAGAAGGGGCTTTGATAGAGGACTCCATAATAATGTCAAATTCCATAATTAAAAAGAATTCCTCGGTGAAAAGATGCATCATCAGCGAATTTGTAACAGTTGGTGAATATTGCAGGCTTGGAGAGGGAGAGGATATACAGAACGAATACAAGCCTGGTATCTACAACTCCGGGATAACAGTAGTGGGTGAAGAGGCTGATATACCTGACGGTGCGGTAATAGGCAAAAATGTTATGATAGATATCGGCGCCGGCGCCGGAGACTTCCCCTCCTTAACTGTTGAGTCGGGCAAAAGCATATTCAAAGGGGGTGTCCGGGAATGAAAAATGTAATGGGTATTATATTGTCTGGCGGTAAAAGTACAAAATTAAAAGAGCTATCCACTATGAGATCCACCCCGGCCGTGCCTGTGGGAGGAAAGTACAGGGCAGTGGACTTCGTCCTGTCAAATATGGTCAACTCCGGCATTACAAATATCGGTGTCATAACCCAGTACAGCTTCAGGTCCCTGATGGACCACCTGGGCTCGGGCAAGGAATGGGATCTGGACAGAAAAAATGACGGCTTGTTTATATTCCCGCCCTTCCTGTCGGACGAAAGCTCAGGCTGGTACAGGGGTACAGCCGACGCCATGTACAATAATCTCACCTTCCTGAAGAGAAGTAATGAGGAGTATGTTATCATATCCAAGGGAAACTGTGTCTATACCACCACATTTGATGAAATGCTGCGGGTCCACAAGGAAACGGATGCGGATATAACCATAATGTACCGTGAAATGAACGATGTTCCCATCGATGAGCTTACAAATATGGGTATACTGCAGGTGGACAGCACTCAAAGAGTAATAGACTTTCAGGAAAAGCCCATGAACCCCAACACACTTATGGCATCCCTGGGAACTTACATGATAAAGCGGGAGCTGCTGATAGCTCTGCTGGAGGAAAGTGTGGCCCACGGCTACTATGATTTTGTCATGGATATAATAATCAAAATGCTGCACAAGCTGAAAATATACGGCTATAAATACAACGGCTACTGGAGGAGCATATCCTCGGTACAGATGTACTATAAGTGCAATATGGAGCTTTTGAATCCCGAAATCAACAGGGAGCTGCTGGGTGATGCAAAGATATTTACCAAGGTAAAGGATGAAGCTCCGGCAAAGTACAACGAAGAGGCCGAGGTCAGGAATTCCATAATCGCCGACGGGTGCATAATTGAGGGAACAGTGGAGAACAGTGTGCTGTTCCGGGGAGTTACCGTTAAGAAGGGTTCTGTTGTAAAGGACAGCATCATCATGCAGGGCAGCATAATAGAAGAGAATTCCACACTGAACTATGCAATCCTTGATAAAAACGTTACCCTGTCCAAAAACAGAAGTCTGAAAGGTGAGGGAACCTGGCCCATCATAATTGGAAAAAACGTTATTGTATAAAAACGGCGTATAATAGATATGTGAAATGGTATAATCGAACAAAATGTTCGATGCCCCGGAATAAATAATTCCGGGGCAAGTAAGTCTGCAATTTTCAAGCAAGCTCTTCTAACCGGGCTTCCAATTGATGGATACCGCCTCGCACACTAATGATGTTTATTTTAAGCTGCACCGATTATACAGCAGCTTATTTAAACAATATACAAATTTTAACCCGGCACAACGGGTTAAATCAGCCTTCATACACTTTTAATGCTACCGGAATCCATTACCTGCCGGCTCCAGAAAACTTCCGCCGAACAGGATCAACAGGGGCATAACCGGCAGGTGGTATCTTGATTGAACTTCCAGCAGCAGGTAGGAAAGGAAAATGCCTCCGAAAATCATTAAAACTATTAACGCATCATACCGCTTTTCCCTCAGGTTATAGAAGCAGGCGCAGATCCCCATCAGAATAATGAGAACGTAGAAAGCCTGGGATACGCCATAAAAAGCTCTTGGGAAAGATTTTACTGCGTTTTCAAGCTTAGAATCCTTTACAGGTGTGGTACTCCAGTAGTACCCGTAATTTTCATTGCCCCAGAGCTTGTCCGCCTTTCTGAGAAAGAGGCCGGGAAGTTTCAGGGGTTCCGAAGTTATACGCTCTATGGCAGCTTTCCGGGCTTCATTGTGTACCCTGTCAATATCATAATCATACCTTTCAATAATGCTGAAATCCTCGGTATTGAACATACCGTCAGCTTTATCATTTGTGCCCACCAGAAGATTGAAGCCTGAGTCCGACCTTGTCACGTCGACCCCTGTAATATTCTGAACAGGAAGATTAATTAAATTGATTACAATAAAATAAGCGGCAAGCACCAGCAAAATGGATTTCAGCTTTAAGCCCAGGCTGGACAGGAAATCGGCCCTGTACTGTTTGAATACTAAAACGTATACGGCAAATACCGGCAGCAGAAGCATTGCCATGGGCCGTATCAATTGGGCAAGGGCCGTAAGGACCCCGATTGCCAGAAGGATCAGATTGCCGTTGGTTATTTCATAATTTTTGAAATAATACTTATCAAAAAATCTCAGAATTAAAACAACTGCACCTGTAAACAACACCAGAAACAGGTGCTCCGACGCAATAACCGAGGTGAACATTATATCTGCGGGCCATAAAGCCAGCAGCAGACCGGATATTCTTGCCGCCTTTTCCCCGTAAAGTATCTTTCCTCCGGCATAAACTATGAAAACAAGAGCGGCGGACATTATCACATTAAACAGCTTTGCTACCAACAGATCGGTTCCGAAAACAGAGTACAAACCTGCCAGCACCAGTCCGAAGCTCATTTTAAACGGGAAAACCGCATAGAAATCTACAAAGCCCTTGAAATCGCCGTTACTGGCGCTGATTCCGTAGTTGTGCAGGTGCAGGAAGTCGGAAAAGGGCTGGGTCTGAATGAAAAATATCCAGACAAGCCTTGGAACAAGGGCAAGTATGGCCAGAAATACCAAAAACACTTTTGAATTTATTTTATTAAGAATATCCACTTTAAGGAATATGAATATGACCAGACCAGCAGCCAATATGAAAACAATGCCGGAATAAAAAGGCAGCTTCAAGGTTGCCGGGCCAGACTTAAAGGCACTCAATAAAGTAATGATGCCTAAAAGTGCAATAGCCCCCCAAACAATAATATAAAAAATACTGTCTTTTAGCTTATTCAAGATACAGCTCCTCCTTAAAATTCAGATTATAACAGGCTTGTGCCCAGACCTTGCCAAATATTCTCCTTCATTTTACCATAAGAACCGTTACAGCGTTAAAAGAATTGAATTTTAATTTGAAAAGTTACGGTTAAATTACATGAGTTGAATGGGTTAATTATAAAACCGGGCATTTGCATAATCGGCCCCAAAGTCTTGCCGGCCAGGAAGTTCCTCATTTCAAATCCCCGGATAAAATACAATAGTTTACCATAATAACCCTCAATGGGCAGACGTGCCCATTACAGTGGGCTTACAGTTAGTTTACATGATGGTGTATTATGTTGACCATGCAAAAATACCGGTGCTATAATGAGTTCAGAAATCAGGAGCGCAATGTCTGCAAACCCTTGATTTTAAATTATTGTACGCCGGGAATCAGAACGTTAGGCCTTATTTTTTCCGGCAAACCTATGGCCTAAAAATTTTCTAAGGAGGATTTGGAATGAGAAATTTTAAAAAGATTTCTGCGGTCACAGTTGCTGCATCTATTGCACTTTCTACTGCCGTTCCGGCATTTGCTGCATATGAACCGGTAAACGGAAGCAAAGCAACTGTACTTCACGACCTGAATCTTTACGCTGGAATCAGCGATAAAGAATTTGACCCTGATCTTGGATCAAAATTAACAAGAGGACAAGCTGCAGTACTATTAACAAAAATATTCAACCTGGATACTGCTGCAAACGCATTAACTTCGACTGAAGTATCTGCCATACTTAAACCTTTTGCGGATGGCAAAGACGTGCCTACATATGCTGCAAACAGAATGGCATACCTGGTTAAGAACGGCTTCATGTCAGGATCCCTGGACACTGCTACCGGCAAAGTCTACATTGATGCAAGAAAGGATGTTAACGGAGCACAGTTCGCAACTTTGCTGCTCAAGCAGCTCGGTTACGATGTAACCGACTGGAAAACGGCAATTACCCAGTTATCACAGATTGAAGGTGCCAAGGGTATCGCCGACTATCTTTCATATGCATTGACTTCATTATTGAGAGATCAGGCAGTTGGTATGATTTATGGCACACTTACTGCAGATTATGCTGCAACTGGTCTGGAAACAGTTATCGACAAGCTTATAGCTGCAAACTCAAGCCTCAGGGCCATTGCAGAAGCAGCAGGTCTTGTAACTCCTGAGTCACTGGCTGTTGAATCGGTGGTTGCAATTGCTAACAACAAGGTTGCCATAACGCTGAAGGATCCTTCCTCGGCAAGAACTTCCGACTTCGCAATCGCTAAGAAGGGAACTACTACAGCTGTAGCAATCAAGAACATTGTAAAGGAATCAGACAAGGTATATGTTCTTGAAACCGATGCTCTTGTTGGCGGTACATCCTACACTCTGACAGTTAAAGGTGAGAATCTTAACTTCACCGGTATAGCTGCCGACACAACTGCTCCTACAATAAAGGCTGTTTCAAGCAAGGACACCAATACATTTGAGATTGAATTCTCAGATAAAATGGACTTTGCAACTGCAACAGACAAGGCCAACTACACCTTTGACAAGGATATCAAGGTTGTAAGCGCTACTTTGGATGCGGCTAGAACAAAGGTAACATTGGTTACTGATTCTGCAAAGAAAAATATTGTATATACTTTGACAATTCAAAATGTTAAAAACTCTGACGGAAAAGCTATGACAAAGGCGGTACGTACTGTAACTGCAACAGAAGACAGCACAGCACCAAGAGTATCAATGCACAGAGTTCAGAATAACCGTACTATAATCGTTGACTTCAACGATGCAAGCGGAATGGCCAAGGCAGCTCTTGAAAATGTTGAAAATTACAGCATCAACGACCTCACTGTTGAAAGTGCAAAAGCATATGACATGGTTGGAGATGACGGAAAGTATGACCAGGTGGTTTTAACTACATCAACTCAGGAAGCAAACAAGTCATATACACTTACACTCAGCAACCTGACTGACGCATCTGTTCTTAAGAATGCTCTGGGAACTACTGCCAGAACCTTCAGAGGAGCACCTGCAGATGTATCTGCTCCTACGGTTAATATTTCAAAGCCCGTAGTATCACAGAACAACAATACTGTAAAGATCTGGTTCACAGATAACAATGCTATGGATGCAGCAAGTCTCGAAGATATTTCCAATTACACAATCAAGGATAACACCGGTTCCGTATTGGAAATAATCAGTGCAAAGGCTATGGCTAGCACATACCCTGACGCATACAGCGCAGATAATAAGGGAGTTATACTTACTACGGCACAGCAGATAGTTAATCCGAACAAAGTTAACTATACTGTAGAAGTAAAGGGTGTACAGGATGAATTCGGCAATGCGTTGAAGCCGGTATCAGGTACAACTTATGCCAGATACAACTTTATGTCATCAGACGTTGACGAAATAGCACCATACGTTACAAAAGTAGAATTTGTAAATTCAACTACTGTAAAATTCACATTTGCTGAGGAACTCAAGAAATCAACAGCAATTGATCCTACAAACTATGTAATAGACGGTGATCTTGGTTCGGCAATAAAGGCTGAATTAAGCTCCGACAGAAAGACTGTAACCCTGACAACTCAGACTCAGGCTGGTAACAAGAAATACACTGTTACAATGAACAACCTTGAAGATGATTATGGCAACAGAGTATCAAATGCAAAGGCATCATTTGTATCAACCTCAGGCACTTTGGATGTAACTGCTCCTGAAGTAAGCTATATCTATGCTATGAATAAAGGTGAAATACACGTGACTCTTACCGAAGGCGTAAAGGCGTGGCCGAGTGAAATAACCTTCGGTGTGCTGGATAACAGCGGAAACATGACCGGTACTCTGAAAGTATTCCAGTATTCAGGTAAAATCGAAGATGGAAAGACAATAGTTTATAAAGCAAAAACAGCAGGAGATGCACTTACATCTGCCAACTACCAGATCCAGGCTACAACAGGCGGACAGTTTACAGATGCTTCCGACAACAAGATGAGTGCAGTTGCTCCGATAGCTGCAGGTACTACTCCAACCGGGTACACCTTCAACGGCAACACAATAGAAAACTCAGCACCAACTGTTGACTACGTTGAACAGATCGATACAAAGACTGTAAGAGTATACTTTAATGAACCTGTTGCACCTGCTTCCTTCGGTACACCCGGCTTCACAAAGGTAGATTCCGACTCAAAGGATACTCACTTTACAAGTCTGGACTACTCAATAAACACCAACTTTACTGTCGGAACAGCTTTATCAATACCTGTCAACCAGTTGAGAGACCTTGCAGGAACCAATATAGCTGCGGCATACACAGGCTTCACTCCTTACCTGCAGGATACAACCAAACCGGTTATTACAGGTACTTATGCCGATGATAACAAGACAGTATACGTGCTCTATGATGAAAAGGTTCCAACTTCAGGAACATATAAGATATACTACCTGAATTCAGCAAACAACCCTGTAACAATCTTCAGCGGAGCAGGAGTTTCAGCTGAGGATCCCAACAAGGTTCCAGCTATAAAGCTTACTTTAACTACAGCTGTTGATGCATCAAAGATTTACTACCTCGAACCTGTAACCGGTGCGGTTGACGTAGCTGGAAACAGAGCGGACGTATCAGGCGTCAAGTTTGACTTCCCTGGCACAAACAAGACAGTTTCCGGATATATAACCGGCGTTGAAATCAACAATGCAAAGACTATAACAGTCGGCGTTTCAGGAAAAACTATCAGCTCAATAAACGTATATGAAGTTGACACAACTACTTCACCAGCTATAGATGTTGATTTAAATGCTACAGTTTACCCCGGAAAGACCATTGCAGACGGTAAGGTACAGCTCGCTGCTCCGCTGCTTGCAGGAGTTCAGTATAAGGTAACCGTAGGATACGTCGGAGGCGGATCAAATGATTATACCTTCTCAGGAAATACTCCTGACATCGGGTTGAAGTTAACCACTGCACCCGGCAGTATAAATCTTGATTTTGCAGGATTTGATACAGATGAGTACAAGTTTGAAGCAGTAGCAGCTACCGACTTTACAAAAGTAATTGCAGGAACACCGGTAGCCGACGGAACTCCAGGCAACACTCTGGACAATGTAGTAGCATTCACCGATCCAAGCTTTACAGCAGGAACTGCAGTATATATAACTATATATGACAAAGATGATACTACCAGAGTATTATATGCAGGAAAAGTTATAATAGCTGCTCCTTAAGACGGATAATCAAATTGAATAAACTGCACGGCAATATGTTATCGAACTTAAGTAAAACAAAATCATTAACATAATTGCGGCAGAAATGCAACAAACCCCAGTGCCAAGCACTGGGGTTTGTTGCATTTCTGTTACAAATTCTTTACACTTGAAAAGGCTTTATTGACTGAAAAAATTGCCAGTGATATAATACATTTGAATCAAGATAGGTAAATTTAGCCATAATTTTGGATAACAGTGCCAATCTTGAATAAACTGGTTTGACGAGTGAGGCTATAAATGTGGGGTAGGCGTAGCCCGCTCCGGAATTGCATAGCCCACCCGCTACAAAATACACAAGGAGGATTTGAGACATGAGAAATCTCAGAAAGTTAACAGCAGTCGTGTTGGCAGTAGCATTAGTGCTAACTTCAATGGCTGCTGCATTTGCAGCTACTGAGTCCACTACTGCTGCTACAGCTACAGTAGTAAACGGCGACAAAGCTGCAGTTTTGAAAGAACTCAAACTCTATGCAGGAACAGATGATACTAATCCTGCAGCAGGTTTGGACGCGGCATTAAAAGTACAAGATGCTTTAATATGGTTGGCAACAGAATTCGGCTACAAGGCTGAAGCTGACAAGCTGACTGATGAAGATGCAACAAAGGCTCTGGCTAAGTTTGCAGATGCTAAAGATGTATCAGAATATGCAAAGAAGGTTGTTGCTTATTCAGCTCAGGAAGGAATCATTGCCGGTGAAAAAGATAAGGCTGGAAAGCTTTATGTTAAGCCAGCTGCTTCTGTAACTGCAGCTAGATTTGCAACATTCATAGTCAAAGGTCTTGGTTATGACTTAACTGGTTCATTCACTGAAGCAGTTGCTCAGCTTTCAGAAGTTGAAGGCGCAAAGATCGATGCTGAAGCTAAAGGTGATCTCACCAGAGATGCTGCAGTAGGATTTATGTATGGTGTTCTTACCGCGAAGACAGACTCAGGCAAGACAGTTGCTGAAATCCTTTTAGCTGCTGATTCAAGCTTACAGACTGTACTTTCAAAGAACAGCCTGTTACCAGTTAACGGTACTTTAGCTGTTGATACAGTTAAGGCTGTTGCTAACAACAAGGTTGCAATAACTCTTAAGGAAGCAGCAGCAGCAACAGCCGCTGATTTTGCTATCGTTAAGAAGGGAACTACAACTGCAGTAGCAGTTAAGGATATTGCTAAAGAATCAGATACATTATATGTAGTTGAAACTGACGCTTTAACAGGCGGAGCACAGTATACCTTAACAGTAAACGGTGCTTCAATAAACTTTACAGGTATAGCTGTTGATAATTCAGCTCCTACAATTGTAAAGGTAACTTCACCTGATACAAACACCTTTGAAGTAGAGTTCTCCGACAAGATGGACTTTGCAACAGCTACAGATGTTGCTAACTACACCTGGGATAAGTCACTCAAGACTGTTAAGGCAGCATTGAACGGTGACAGAAACAAGGTTACTCTTACAACTGACGTTGCAAAGAGAAATGTTTACTACAACCTGACTATTGCAAATGTTAAGAATAGTGACGGCAAAGCTATTGCAAAAGCTACCCGTAACATCAAGGCTGTTGAAGACAGAACTGCTCCTAGATTGACTTCTATCCAGGTTCAGAACAACCTTATGCTGGTAGTTAAGTTTGAAGATGCAAATGGTATGAACAAGGCTGCTCTTGAAACAGCTGCTAACTACTCAATCAACGATCTGACTATCACAAGTGTAAAAGCTTATGATACGAATGATGACGACAAATACGAGACAGTAGTAATTAAGACAGAGACTCAGACAGCAAACAAGTCATATACTTTGACAATGGAAAACCTGACTGACAATTCAGTATTGGCTAACCCGTTAGGAAAGACAGCACGTACATTCCGTGGTGCTTCCGAAGACAAAACAGCTCCTACTGTAAAGGCTGGTTCGGTTAAGGCTGAAAACAATACATTGGTTGAAATCGAATTCAACGATAACAACGCAATGGATGCTGCAACCCTTGAGGATATCAGCAATTACAATATCACTTTAAATAATGAAACTTTAGAAATTATCAGTGCGAAAGCATCCAGCACGGATTATCCTGATGCATACAATACTAAGAAGGTAACTCTTACAACTGCAGCTCAGGAAGTTAATAAGACCTACAAGCTGGAAGTTAAGGCTGTAGCTGATGAATTTGGAAATGTACTTAAGCAGAGTGGCGGTAAGTATCCTGTATATAACTTTGTTGGTGAAAAGGTTGATACTATTCCTCCGTATGTAACTAAGACAGAGTATGTCAGCAGCACTGAAGTAAAATTGACTTTTGATAAAAAAGTTGATAAAACAACTGCAACCGATCCTACAAATTATTCCTTCAATAAGGATATCGGTTCACCAATTAAGGCTTCTTTGGGTGGCGATGATAAGGTAATTACATTGACTACTCAAACTTTAACTGCTAACACAACTTATACTCTTACTATGAACAATATAGAAGATAAGTTTGGAAATGCAATGTCAAATGTAAAAATGGATCTTCTCACCAATCCAAGTGAGATAGATACCACTGTTCCATCCATATCCTATGTTTATGCATCAAACAATAAAGAAATACAGATATACTTTGATGAAGCTATTGCAACATATCCAGCAAACATAGAAGTGCAGAAGCTTAATGCTGCAGGTACTGGTTTAGGAGGCGGAGCAATAACATTTACTCATGCTGGTATTCTTGATGATGGAAAGACTCAAGTTTATAAAGCAAGTAGTACTTTAACTTTAACCTCCGACAACTATGTAATTAGTTCAACATTAGGTGATCGTTTTGCAGATGCAGCAGGGAATAAGATTCTTGCATACACAAACACTGCGACACCTACTCCTGTTGTAACTGATAGAGTAGTATTTGCTGGAAACACTGCTGTAAATGATAAGCCTAAAGTAGAGTACATTGAGCAGGTTAATGTTGGGAAGCTTAAGGTAACATTCTCAGAACCAGTAGAGTTAACCGGTGCTCCAGCTGGTTTAACATTTGTAAGAGGCAACGACGATATCAAAGATACTCATCAAACAGAGTGGTATGTTAAGAGAAATACAATCTTTAAGGTCAATGAAACTGTAAGATTGACATTTAGAGCATGGGCTAAAGACCTTTCAGGTGAAGCTGCAATTGAAATGGATGAAACTGCTAACAAGACAGAATTTGTTACTTTCATGGAAGATAGTGTAAAACCTGTTATAACTGGTGTGGCAGCAATTGATAACTATACAATTGAAGTTACTTATGACGAAGAACTCAGCAGCCCAGGAACTTACAAGGTTACTAATCTGTATTATGACAGTAACGGAAAAGAGCAAACTAAACCTATCGCTTTGGGTTCAGTAATCAAGGATGATAATGTTGTAAAGATTAAGACAAATGTACAGTTATATTTGGCTAATAACTATTACTTAGTTCCTATAACTGGTGCTACTGACCTTGCTGGTATGAGAGAAGATCCTAAAGATATCAGATTTGATTTCGCAGGTTCAGATGTTGTAAACAAGGAATTAGGAAAAGGTGTTGGAACTAACAATGCTAAAGAAATATATGTAACTACAGTAAGACCGATGGTATCTGTTAATTCAATAGTTGAAAAAGGTAGCCCTGATGTTAATATACCTTTTGCTACTCCTATTCTTACAGATGGTAATAAAAAGGCGACAATTAGCTTACCTGTACCGACTATAAGCGGTAAGAGCTATATTGTAACTGTAAATTATGGTAATGGTGCAACTGAAGAACTCACATTTACTGGAAATACTCCTGACATTGGATTAACTCTCGTAAGAACCTCTGTCAATAATCTGTCATTAGATCTTAACGGTTATACACCAACTGACTATGCGGCTAGTATAGTGGCTACACCAGGAGCTATAGCAATTCCTGGTACTAGTAACGCAACTGGATTTACATTTGCTGGTACAGGAACAAATGCTGCTGAATACTATGTAGTATTATACAGAGCAACTGATATAGTTGGCGGTGTAATAAATGGTGCAACTACAGTAGTATATGCTGCAAAGGTAGCTCCTGAAGCAGGAACAGCATATCAACCATTGATAGATGCAGCGCAAACAGCAGTATCAAACTTTGAATCGTTAACTGTTAAGACTGTAGCTGCACTTAATTCAGCACAATCTGCAGTTGCTCTATTGGCAACTGGTGATCAAACGGCTTTTGCTGATAGAATCGTTGCTGCAGTAGATAGCGTAGTTGCAGCAGCAGAGACTTCTCGCTTAACGGCTGATAAGACGTTAGCTCAAAGTTTGGTAACCTTATTGCCAAATAGCACAGCTAAGACTGGTTTGCAGGCTAGAATTGATGCTATTGTGGTAGTAACTCCATAATTTAAAATACCAGAGTCCAAAAGACTTAAAGTAATTTAGGAACACTCCACGGATACGAAAGTATCTGTGGAGTGTTTTTTTGGTTCTATGTCAATAGTTGGGGTAGAACAGTAAACTGAAATTTTTTTATCCAACTTTCTTCTACAACATTTGCAATATGTATGGTAATATTAATATATATAGGATTTTATTACATAGGAGGATAATAAATTTATGTACAAAAGGAGAATATTGGCGCTTATCATTATATGCTGCTGTTTTATATCAAGTTTTGCTGCAACCAGTGTTATGGCAGAAACTACTACACAGGAGTATATATCTGAAAATGAAATGGCAGTAAGATTGAGCCAGCTGGGAATGATAACAGGAAATGAAAAAGGCGATTATATGCTGCAAGCCAAACTTAAGAGAAGTGAAGCAGTACAGTTTATTGTTAACCTTACAGGTAAAAATAAATATGTAAAAGATAATAAGGATACATATTCATCAACAAGTTTCAGTGACGTTAAAAAGACAGACTGGTTTTCGCCAAGTGTTGGATACTGTGAACAAAACGGTTATATAACAGTAAATGATACAGCTACCTTTAGACCAAAAGATTACGTATCAGAAAAAGAATTTCTGGGTATGGTGTTAAAAGGATTAGGATATACCACCAGTGATTTTTCCTGGAGTACAGTATTCCAAAAGGCATATGAAATTGGTTTGGTAAGCGATTCCGTATATCAGACCAAGACGGAAGATGATAACAAGCAATTTGACAGAGGAAGCGTTGTAAGTGTTATGTACACAGCATTAGGTCTGAAAACAAAGTCGGATAACATGACATTGCTTCAGAAGATGGTTAATGCTGGTGAAATAAGCTATGAAACTGCAATATCTTCAAAGATTATGAAGGATGAGGTTGTCTCAAAGATTATTGAAATTAAACCCTTGAATGAGCAGAAATTGAAGGTTGTATTTAACGAAAAGATCGGTATTATAAACCCGGAAAGCATCCAAATTAATGATGCTACCAATGGTAATATTTTAACCATAAGTAGTATAAGCCAAACCGATACCGAGTTGATAATTAAAACCTCTAAACAGGTTGCTGCCAGAAACTATAGTATAGAAATTAATAAGTTTGTTGATTTTGATGGAAATACTATTCCAAAAGTAACTGGAACATTTTCAGGCTTCAGAATTGTTGAGGTCGTATCGGATTTATTTAAAATAAGCAAAATAGAGCAGAAGGCTGAGGATGAAGTAAACGTTTATTTTACACATCCGGTCAACGATAATGCTGTTAATCCAAATTATTATCAGATATTTGAGAATGAAACCCCTTTTGTTTCTGCCAGCGCATCGGATACAACAGTAAAGCTGCTGCCGAATAATAAAGGCGTAACGATTAAACTCAACGGAAGGAAATTTGCAGCTGATCAGGAGTATTCCGTAAAGATTTCGCCGGAAATGATCAGTGCATATGGTGTAAATTTTGTCGCGCAGACTGAATTGGACACTTTTATAGCTAAAGATAAAGATGTTCAAAGTACCGGGTTTGCAGTAGAAATGATAACTGGATTGTCTAAAAGTACTATCCAGGTGGATTTTACAATGGATGTGGATCCGCAGATAGCACAGCAGATTTATATGTACAGTATAACAGACTCCAGCAACAAACAGATTGCTGTGACTAGTGCCCAGATGGTTTCAAGTGCAGGAAAAAGTGTTATACTTTCTATAAGTGGAACTTTGGATTTAGCTAAAACATATAATATGATGGTTAATTATATGCCTGATGTTACTGGACAGTATACTATAAATAAGAAAAGTTATCCTTTTGATGGATATATTGCCGGAGGTATTGAATTCCAGATATACAGTGTTACACCGGTGGATGCGGGATCTATTGCAGTTACATTCAGCAAGCCGTTAAGTGCCAAAGCTATTTTGGATACATCTAACTTTACACTGGTTGATAATAATAATTCTTCATATAAAGTATCTCCAACGAAGATTATAGTATCTTCTGAAGATTCAAGCACAATAAGACTGTTCTTCCCAAATGATAAAAAATTGCAGCAAAATAGAACTTATACTTTAAAAATTTCATCAAAAGTTACTGACTATACAGGGTATTCTTTACCCGGACAAAATGATTATATCTTTGATTCCTACGGTATACCTGACATAAGTATAACAGCTGAAAAGGCAGTTATTATCGGAAGTGACACATTGAAAGTTGTTTTTAACAGGGAGATGGCAATGGATACCCCTAATATACTTACAGGTAATTACAGTATAGAGTATTTTGATAACGGAATATTGGTGAAAAAGGTTCCTATAGCTATTACCTATATTGATAGTAAAATAATCGTACTGAAGTTTGATAAACTACCTGAGAGTGTTGATTGTACCTTTAAATATAAAGATATAAAAGATATTGGAGGAGAGATTTACTCTGATTCACAAAGCAATTCTATTAAAGTTACAGTTGCGAAATAATCAGAGAGCATTTTCATGTATGTCGGAATAAATCAAAAGAGACATTTAGAACTCTATAATGAAATCTAGGTATCGAAGAGTTTTAAATTTTATAAACGGTTCTGGTTATAAAAACCAGAACCGTTTATATTAGCTGAAAGTTATTTTAGGCCTTTTTTATACTTGAACTATTAAGTTTAATTGACTTTGCATAAAGATTGTTGCAAGCTATACCTACTCCAATGACAATCCAAAAAGTAAGGCTTACGGTAATTGTACTATCATTAGCCAAAGAAGAAACCAGGAAGGAAATAACTGCGGCCAGGCAGGCAACACCAGCTGCAAAAAATTTATTGAATACGCCTTTGATATATAATTTGAAAGAGTTTATAACATACCAGCCAACAAAAATTAAAAATGCCAACAATGACAGTACACCAGTATTTATGGCTATCTGTAGATACATATTATGTGGTTTATCTACAATGGTGAACATGTTTGCCAGAAAATTCATTTTAGCAACATAATCATTTTGTGGGAAGTATATTGCATATGTATCCGGACCATTGCCCAGGAATAAGGTATCCTTGAGCATTGGTATTGAGCGGGACCAAATATATCCTCTACTTGAACCCCATTTTTCTTTTCCTTGAAAACCAAAACTTTCTGCGTTAATAATATCAGTTATGTTACCTGCAGGAGTTACAATCTTGAAACTATCATTTGAATAAATAGCGGAAAAAGTTGCATTTGGAGTTTCAACAAGCATAAAATTACTAAATGAGATCTTGATAGCGTTAAATCTTTCATCACTAAATGTTATAATGATCTTATTATCCGAAGTTGACTTTGATACTTCAAGAGGTTTTTTGTTGTTATCAGTAAATGAAAAATTGGAAGTAGTAGGATCAATATTAACAATCAGTGCATCAGTATCTGATGTAAAAAGGTATAAGTTATTCTTATCTATTCTTATATCAGATAAATTTCTAGTGGCAGATGTACCGGAAGATGAACTATTTAAGGCAAGTAAACTACTTTTACTGATTTTGGGCTCGCCGCCAGTAGTAGTTATTTTTGAATCCGGATCCACATTTATTAACATTAAAGTGTTGTTGATGCCGGAATTATAATTCTTTGGCGTTGCCAATGCGATAAATTTATCTTTTATATCGGAATAACTAAAATTACTCGCAATATTCAATGAACGAAAAATTAATCCATTTGATGAATAATTCATAAAGATAGTTGATGCAATAATGCATAGTAACAATATAAGGATCGGCACAGTATTTCTGAGAAGATTTTTACGCATAAAAACCAGAATAGCTAAACCAGATACAATCATACCTATCAGACCTGCGGCTGATAAGCTTCCAAGCAGATTTGCAAAAGATAATATACAAAAGATACAAGATATTATTTTAATTTTAAGGTTATTAACTGAAAGAAATATTACCAGACAGATTGATAAAATTATTGCAAAAAAACCACCTACATAATTTGGGTTAAATAATGTAGAATATATGAATTGCTTTGGAAATTTAAAATCTAGAGAGCTAATAAGGTTTTCATTTGCTTTAGGCAAGATAAGTTTTTTTCCAAAGTCAGACTGAAAAAAATCAAAACCAAAAAACTGGGTTATACCTATTATACATAAAACCAAGACAGAAAAAGCAAGAAAGTATGTAAGGTATTTGATATCGAATTCAGAAGTAACGAGCATAGCACAAACCAGACACACTGCCACATAGCAAAATATCGTAAAAAATCCTTCATAACGATCTGGAAACCCAAAAAAGGCCTGTTGATGATAATCAGAGAAAGAGCTGGATAAAAATACGAGTATGGTGTATACGCCTGCTGGAATAAAAATTTTTGGTACAGTTAATTTTATTTTTTTAACAAGAATATATATGAGGAAAGTGAAAATAGCAATGCAAGTCAATACTATAAACCAGGTCATCTTGTAATAAGAAAAAAAATCTGCCTCAGTAGTTGTGCCTTTCCATAACTTGGCAAAGGATGCATCCAACTTTACTTGCTTCATAAATACAATTAATGGTACTATCGCTAAAATCAAGGCAATAGGTAAAAGCTTAAAATAATTGTGGGTTTCTTTGATTACTGTTTTTTTCATGATATGCCCCCTAAATATATACTCCAATAATTTTAACATAGTATAGGGGGACAGTAAACAAAAGAGCTCTTTAGGATTTTCCTTACAATGGGCTAAACTCTTTCATCATGTTTTATTTTTGTTTCCACTCAAGTTCATGAAATAAAAAAGACAACCAATTGATGAGTAATCCTTTATTTAGAACTATTTAGGTAATAACTTTTTAAGATTCCTCTATCGAGTCTATGGTTCGAGATATTAATTGTATATGTTGAAGCAACCAAATTTTTCTTTTATTTTTTGAATATAGAGATTTGATATTTTAATTTTTCTATAATTATCGAAACTATTAAACATATTATTAGCAATACTAAAAATATTAGGATCGGATTATTAAATGAATATATAAAATCGTTAAAATAATATTCATATATAAAAGTATGAAATAAGAATATATTAAAAGAATTATTACCTACGAGAATTGTTGCATCTTTAAAATACTTTATTTTATAAAGGTATTCAAAGCATATTAATATTATCACCATTCCCAATAAAGTATCTATTTTTTCGTTTACTAATATTAAACCATATCTTCTAAAATACATTAAAATAATCATTATAATAAAGTAACATACCAATTTAAAAATTTTATTAAAGAATTTACAATTTACCATATGTGTTAATAGATTACTGTGTGAGAGAAATATTCCAACTGTAAAAGGGAAAATCCATAAACCGTATACACCTTTAGGATTAAAGTTGCCTATTTTATAAGCTGGTACAGACATTATTAAAAAACTTAAGCATAAAGTTAAAAAAGGATGTTTTTTAACTAGTTTATATAATAAAGGAAATATTAAATATAACCCTAAAATTAAACTCATATACCACCACGTAGCATTATAACCATGAAAACTAAAAAGCTTTTGTAATCCGAATATATTCATTATTAATTTTAAAAATATTTTGTCATTGTATACATCTGAAAAAGATCTGTTAAAAAAAATAACTCCGATAGGTACGAATAAAGCCCAAATCAACCAGTAATTAGAATATAGTTTCTTGAAATTCTTTTTATAGAATTGACTTACTGGATATTTATTGACTTTCCAACTTTCTGATAAGCCATAACCACTTAAAATAGTGAAAATAGCGACACATACTTTGCTATAATACGAAACTATCTCTGGTATATTTTTTGTATTAAATGACTCTATATAATTTGAATTATAGAACAAATGATGCCATAGCAATAGATAAACAGCTATACCTTTTATAAAGTTAGTTACATTTTTCGTAAATCTATATTCCACAATACTTCCTCCATTATGACTCATTAAAAAATTAATTATAATATATAATAGTAATTTTTAACAGTTATTTATGAAATTTATTGAGGTACAATAGATAGCTATTAAGCATATCCAGTAACAGGAGTATGAGTTTATAACATTATCTACGGAAAGTTAAATATTCGGAAAGGTCTGTTTAATAAAACAAAAACGACAAAAGTGTTGATATCAGCAAAATATTATTTTACAATATATCTAGTATAGAAGTAAAACTACAGAATACCGTTAGTGTTCTATAGTTAACATGTAGCGCACAAAATATGACAGGCGGGGATGAGGCTTGTGGTATAATAAATGATACCTATTAGTCGATTAATAATAAAAGGAACAACTCTTTTTTTATTAATAAGGGCTACAAGACTTTAACCATCAAATGTTAGTGTTGTGGAAGATGTGATGGTTAAAAATTTCCTATTAGTAGAGAATTGTAATGGAGATTTACTGTGCTTTTTGCTACGACCGCTTAACAAATAGCAAAGATATCGCATGAACTAAAAGCAATAATTCATGTAAGAACATTACAACAAAAGAGAAACGTATTTTGATAGGCCCAAACGGAACTTAATATCAGGATGAATATTTCTGTACCATCAAGGGTAGTTTGGATTTTAACAAATAAAGTAGCTACTCGGGTCAACAAAATACTTGACCATGGAGTAGGTTCAAAAGCGCTGATAGATAATAACTATCAATACGCGATATGGATTAGGTATTGTGGAAACATGGGAGTTATATGGGGAGGTAAACTTCGAGTAGTTTACGGACTTCTATTGGTTGAAATAGGAAAGATTAAATAATTGAGCGATCCAAGTGCCGCTCTGGCGTAGAATTTGATTTTTATGGGATGAAGAACACTGTGTCAATTAATATGAAGATGTAATGTCTTGTGTAGATTAATAATCGACACGTGCGTGTCAAGTAAGTAGGACTGTATAGTGAAACAAAATGGTAATGGAAAAGTTAGATCTGGCATGAAAGGGCGGAACTATGCGTACATTTAACAATAGATTAGACATGAAAAAGTTGGGAGGTGTTTGAAATATATCTGATTATTAAACGAATCATTGATTTCATTTTTGCCTTAGTAGGTCTGATAATTCTTTCACCGTTATTTGTAATTTTAGTTATTGCCATTAAGTTTGACTCAAAAGGGCCTGTGCTATTTAAACAAAAGCGCGTTGGTATACATATAACATATTTCAACATTCTAAAATTCCGTAGCATGCGGATTGATACTCCAAAGGATACACCAACTCATATGTTAGAGAATCCAGAACTCTGGATTACAAAAGTTGGTAAGTTCTTAAGAAAAACCAGCTTAGATGAACTACCACAGATAATAAATATCCTTTGTGGAAGTATGTCAATTATTGGCCCACGCCCTGCACTATGGAATCAGTATGACTTAATAGCTGAGAGAGATAAATATGGTGCAAATGACCTAAAGCCGGGATTAACTGGTTGGGCACAGATTAATGGCAGAGATGAGCTTCCTATTGAAGTAAAGGCAAAACTAGATGGTGAATATGTTTCAAATATAAGTTTCTTAGTGGATGTAAGGTGCTTATTTAAAACTATAGTTAATGTTGTTAAGGGTGATGGTGTTGTTGAAGGTGGAACTGGAGAATTGAACAAAAAATTGGTAAACGCCAAAAAAATTACTGATGGGACTATGGTAGATAAGACTTTTATAAGGATCAAAGAATGAAGTATTACAGGTTCTAACAGCTATATAGTGTAAACTCAGAAAATGAATAGGTTAATTACTAATTATTTATATCAACGATAGAAAAAACAGAGGAAAAATTTTTAGGAGGTGGGTTATTATCATTAGTAAAAAAAATAATATATGGATATTTCATCATTATGCAACACCTCCTATTATGAATGGTCTTACAAGACCATATAATTTTGGAGTTAATTTAAAAAAATATGGAAATAATGTAACGGTTTTTGCAGCGTCGTATCTACATTTTTCTGATGTAAACTTAATTAATAATAAAAATTTATATACAATCAATAAAGATAATGAAATTCCTTTTGTTTTTATAAATACACCATCTTCTGCAAACAGTGCCTTGAAAAGAGTAATTAATATGATGGCATATTATAAACGTCTATTCAAAGTAGTAAGATGCTTTACTGAAGAATACCAAAGACCAGATTTAATTATTGCTTCATCGCCACATCCCCTAGCAATGATTGCCGGTATAAAAATTGCAAAGAAATATGAAATTCCCTGTATATGTGAGGTGCGTGACTTTTGGCCTGAGGTCTTTTTTACCGGGGGAAAATTAAAGAGTGAAAGTATTATAGGGAAATTGCTTATTAAAGGTGAACATTGGATTTATTCGAAGTCCAATGCAATTATTTTTCTTAAAGAAGGTGATTTTACCTATATAATTGATAACAAGTGGGATACTGAACAAGGCGGAGATATTAATCTAAATAAATGCTACTATATAAATAATGGTGTCAATATTGAAGATTTTAATCGTCAAATGAATGAGAATATACTAGATGATCATGAGCTAAATGATGGAAAATTCAATGTGGTATATGCTGGTGCAATACGACCAGTTAATAATGTTGGAAATATCCTAGATGCTGCTAGTATTTTAAAAAAGTATAAAGATATACAATTTCTTATTTATGGTGAGGGGAATGAATTAGAAGTTTTAAAACAACGTGCAATTGATGAAGGTTTAACAAACGTTAAAATGAAGGGTTATATAGACAAAAAATATATACCCTATGTACTAAGCAAGTCATCAGTAAATATTCTGAACTATTCTCAAAGTAAATATAATTGGTCAAGAGGGAATAGCTCAAACAAACTATTTGAATATATGGCATCTGGAAAACCAATTATATCGACAGTTAAAATGGGGTACTCACCAATAGAGAAATATAAGTGTGGATTTTCTTTAGAGCGAGACACTCCAGATTGTTTGGCTCAAAATATTTATAAAATTTATAAGATGCCAAAAGATAGCTACAATGAGATTAGTGAAAATGCCAGAAATGGTGCTAAAGATTTTGATTATAAGTTCTTAACTAATAAGTTAATTACTGTAATGGAGAATATGATTTCATGACAAAAATGATTAAATCATTACTAACTGAATATGGTTTAAAATGGACACTTAACCGAGGATTATATTCTCTAAAATTAAAGGCTATGTGTAAACTACCTGCTATAGAAAAAGTTTTTGAGAAAAATGTGATAGTGACAAGAATAGATATTTTTAATTTTGATATAGATTCAATTAGAGATTTCTTATTAAAATTAGATGATGAAAAAAGAGCAGGAATTATATCAATAGCTGACAAGGCTATTGAGGGAGTTATTACAGGATTTTCTTCAATTGAACTTAATTATGGGAAGCCAATAAACTGGCATTTAAATCCTCAAACTGGAGTTGAGAGTAGGCGAGATACCAAGTGGTATAGAATACCGGATTTTAATACGGAAATGGGAGATATAAAAGTTATTTGGGAAGCTTCAAGACTCACTCACTTCCTGTATTTTTCCAGGTCATATTTGATTACAGAGGATATTAGATATTATGAAGCATTTTCAAATCAGCTAGTGGATTGGTTAAAAAACAATTCATATTCATATGGGGCTAATTATAAGTGTGGACAAGAAGCAACCCTTCGGATGATTAATGTTCTTATGACTTATGCTGTATTTAAATCTTGTGGAGTTACCACGGAAGAAGACAAAGAAAATGTTATTAGAATTGTTGAAGGTAGTTATAAAAAAGTTTTATCCAATTTTTTTTATGCACATAAATGTATAAAGAATAACCACACATTTTCTGAGATATTAGGACTTATCGTAGGAGCTTGGTGTTGTGAAGATGAGGTAGCAGTTCAAAAATCATTTGAATTAATGGATGATGAAATTAAGAGTCAGTTCTTGGAGGATGGAGGGTTTACACAGTATTCGTTCAATTACCATAGGTTTACTCTTCAAATTCTCGAGTGTCTCTATAAGGTAAGTGAAAAAACAGGAGTATATATAACCGAAATAGATAGGCTTAAAAAAAGTGTTTTATTACTTTATCAAGTTCAGGAACAAGATGGAAATGTTCCTAATTACGGCTCAAATGATGGAGCATTAATCTTTCCTCTTACTGCATGTGGTTATAGAGATTTTAGGCCTGTTCTTAATACTATATACGCTTTACTTGAAGAGAAAAGATTATATGAATATGGAGATTATTATGAAGAACTATTATGGTTTGGTAAAAAAAGAGAACTTCCTAATGCCAATATAAAAAGGGAATCTTCTAGTTTTAACAATTCAGGATTCTACACAATTTGTCATGATGGTGGATTTCTCATGACATGCTTACAGGATTTTAAATCTAGGCCAGCTCATATGGATCAACTACATATAGATCTTTGGCATAAAGGGATTAATGTTTTTTGCGATAGTGGTACCTATTCATATGCTAGTGAACTTGGAAAAGAACTAGCTTCTACGTCAGGACATAATATTGTAAAGCTTGATGATTTAGAACAGATGAATAAGTGTGGGACATTCCTAGTTTCTGATTGGACAAGCATTAGAGATGTAAAGCATGATAATAATAATTTTTGTGGCTCTATGATTTCAAAGAATGGATATTCGCATACAAGAAAAATTGTAACAACAAAACATGGGTATCAGATAGATGATGCAGTGATAGGTGTTGGAGATAAATGCAAATGTTTATTTCATACACCATGTGAAGTAAAAGTTACTTCATATGGATTTGAATTACATAAACATGGTAAAAAGTTATGCACTGTTAAAACAGATTCGAATAATATAGAAATTCATAAAGTGTACAGAAGTCTGTATTATTTAAAAAAAGAAGAGATTAATAGAATTACTATAACATATAAAATGACTAATCAAAATTGTAATATGAAAACATTCATAGCTTTATTGTAAGTTTATAAGGTGGGGGAAGAGATATGATAAATGTAATTGGTCTAGGATATATTGGTTTACCGACAGCATTAATGCTTGCAAAAAGTGGTTTAAAGGTAATTGGTACCGACTACAAAGAAAGTTTAGTCAATTCTTTAAAAAAGAGGGAGTTAACATTTGAAGAGAAAGGACTAGATAATCTATTCTATGAGGCACTTGCTAATGGGATTGAGTTTACAACGAAATATCAAAATACTGATATTTACATTGTTTCAGTTCCGACCCCGTATGTTAAAGAAAGCAAAAAACTTGACCCTAAATACGTAATATCAGCAGTCAATAGTATTTTAGGAGTTTGTGCAAAGGATACAATTATAATAATTGAATCTACAATTTCGCCAGGTTCAATAGATAAATATATCCGTCCTGAAATAGAAAGAAGAGGATTTGTAATAGGAGAAGACATACATCTAGTGCACGCACCGGAGAGAATTATACCTGGAAATATGATTTATGAGCTTGAGAATAATTCTAGAACTATTGGAACTGATAGCCTTGAAATCGGGGGTAAGGTTAAAGAAATATATTCAAGCTTCTGCAAGGCAGAGATAGTTTTAACCGACATACGGTCAGCAGAGATGTCTAAGGTAGTAGAGAATACCTATAGGGACATCAACATTGCATTCGCTAACGAACTTGCGCGAATTTGCCGTAAAGACAATATGGATGTATATGAGATAATAAGAATTGCAAATAAACATCCGCGAGTTAATATATTACAGCCAGGGCCAGGGGTTGGGGGACATTGTATCTCAGTAGATCCTTGGTTTTTAGTCGGAGACTATCCAGATTTAACCAATTTGATTCTAACTGCAAGGAAAATAAATGACTCTATGCCAACCCATGTACTAATGAGAATTAGAGATATTATGAGGGAACACGATATCAAAGATATCACCAAAGTTGGGTTATACGGCTTGACGTATAAAGAAAATGTTGATGATGTAAGGGAAAGTCCAACTCTTCAATTGCTAGAGAAAATGAATGAGCATTTAGCTTTTGGGGTCAAGGTATATGACCCATTAGTTAAGGAAAGAATTGTTGATCATCAATATATGGACTTTGAAGAATTCATGAATGGAATAGAAGTTCTTGTAATAATGGTTGGTCACGATGAAATTAAAACACATATGAATAATATTAGAACAAAGCATATTCTTGACACCAGAAATATTTGTAACTTTTATGGAGTTTATAAATTATAAACTTATATTAATCAAAAAGAAAAAAGAGGAAGTTAAATGAAGCAACTATTTTTAATGGTTAATGATGGATCAGTAAAATTAATAGACACCCCTGCTCCAATAGTAAAAGATAATTACGTTATTGTTGAAACATTATATTCTGTTATAAGTGCTGGAACGGAGAGAAGCCTCACATCGTTTGGGGGTAAAAATCTAATACAAAAGGCTTTGGAGCGGCCGGATCAAGTTAAAAAGGTAATGGAAAAAATGTCTACTGACGGTATTTTATCAACGTTTGATTCGGCTTTTACACGTCTTAAAGAACCTATGCAGATGGGTTATTCTGCTATGGGCAGAGTAGTAGAATGTGGGCGAGGAGTTATGGAGATTGAGATTGGTGACATAGTAGCTATGGCTGGGCAGGCTTACCATAGTGAGGTAAATCGGGTTAATAAGAATCTAATAGTTAAAATACCAAATGATGTGACTGATAAACGTCAAGGAGCACTATGTGCTCTTGGTGGAATAGCCTTACAAGGGATTCATCAAGCACAAGTTGTACCTGGAGAAACAATTGCAGTAATCGGACTTGGATTACTAGGACATATTATAGCGCGTATTTTAAATGCTTATGGATGTGATGTTATAGGTTATGACATTGCCGATAAATCTTTATTAGGAACTAAACTTAAAGCATTCATTAATTCAACTGATGAAAATGCTGTAGAAATTACAAAGTCATTGAGTAGAGGAAGAGGGGTAGATAAAGTTATTATCACTGCAGCAGCAAATAGTAATAAACCTATGGACTTAGCTGCTGCAATATCTCGTGATCGTGGAACAATATGTATGATTGGTGTCACTCAGATGGAAATTGACCGAAGGCCTTATTATGAAAAAGAGCTGACATTCACCATTGCTCGTTCCTATGGCCCAGGACGATATGACTCCAATTATGAAGAAAAAGGTGTTGACTACCCAATAGGATATGTCCGTTTTACCGAAGGTAGAAATATCGAAGAGTTTATTCGTCTAATTGCAGATAATAGAGTAAGCTTTAGTGATTTGATTACTCACGAAATAGATTTTGAAAAAGCAGAACAAGCGTATCAGTTAATTACTACAAATAAAAATAAAGAGAAATATATAGGTATTTTATTAAAATATAACAATAATGATGATAAATGGCGTAGTGTTATCAATGATAAAAAGGCCAAGGCAATAGCGAGTAAGAAGCTAATAACTGTTGGTTTAATTGGGGCTGGGAACTTTTCTAAGAATACATTACTTCCGATAATGGAGCAAACTGGGTTATATCATTTAAAGGCATTGGCCACGACTGGGGGAGTTGGTACGGCACAGGCAAAGGCGATCTTCCAGTTCGATTATACAACAAATGATTATAAAAATCTTATAAAAGATAAGGACATAGATTTAATAGTAATTTCAACACAACATAGCAGTCATGCAAACCTTGTTGTTGAAGCCTTAAGGGAAGGCAAACATGTATATTGTGAAAAACCCTTATGTTTAACATTAGGCGAGCTAGACCAGATTGAAGCTGCTTACAGAGAGTCAAAAGGTGAACTTTTTTGCGGTATGAACCGAAGACATGCACCGTTGATTCAAAATATCAAAAAAAGACTTTCTACAGATAAGATACCTGCGGTTTACAATTATATTGCTAATGCCGGTTTTATACCTGAAGGTCATTGGACACAAGATGTTAAATTAGGTGGTGGAAGAGTACTTGGTGAAGCATGTCATTTTGTTGATGTTATACAGTATTTAGATGGAAGTGAAATAGCATCACTAGATGTAAGTTTTGCTCAAAATGAAGCCTATAAAAGTAGGGATAATGCAATATTAACGATACGCTTTGTATCTGGAGCTATCGGGAATATAATATATACATCAATGGGGTCAAAGAAGTATCCAAAAGAGCAGTTGAGAGTATTTTCTAATGGAATTGTTTGCGAGATGGACAATTATCTTAAAATGAATGAATATGGAAGCGCCAAGAAAGTTAAGGTTAAACTCAGGCAGGATAAAGGAATAAAGAATGAATATGAATATATTTACAAAGTCATACGAGGTGAATTAAAGAATAGTGTTATAGAGGACGCTTTTGTAAGCCATAGATTATTGATTGAAGGTATAAATAATGGACAAAATGAAAATTTACAATAAATTACCGGTATTCTTGCAAAATGCTGCTTGTTATTATGAAGGGCTAAGAATTAAGAAAAGCCGGTATAATAAAAAATTCTGGGATTTATTAGCTGACTATGAAAGTAGAAATAGTTGGACATATGAACAATTATGTGAGTACAGAGATAATAAACTTAGGCAAATCGTAAAATACTGTTATGAATTTGTCCCATATTACAAGAGATTGTTTAATGACTTAGGGATCAATTTTGAAAGTATTAAAACATTAGAAGACTTATGCGTTTTACCTATACTAACCAAACAGATTGTAAAAGATAACTTTGATGACTTCATATCAACAGATATACCCAGAAGCAAAATGATTTTATTGCATACAAGTGGTACTACTGGAAGCGGGTTTAAATTTTACACTACAAATGAATCAATTAATGAACAGTGGGCAGTTTGGTGGAGGTATCGCAGAAAACTAGGAATTGAGTATGACTCATGGTGTGCACTGCTTGGTGGAAGGAGTGTTGTCCCTGTAACAACAACAACACCACCCTTTTATAGAATGAATACACCTTGTAAACAGGTATATTTTAGTACTTATCATATGAACGATAATAATATGAAATCGTATATAGCTGAATTGGAAAAAAGAAAACTGCAATGGATTCATGGTTATCCTTCAGCAATTAACCTGTTAGCAGACTATATAATATCACATGATATAAAATTATCCAACTTCCCAGAGTTTATAACAATAGGGGCAGAGAACCTTCTACCAACACAGGTAGAGAAAATCTATAGTGCCTTTAAAGTATTACCTTACCAACATTACGGTTTAAGTGAGGGAACAGCAAACTTTTCGCATAATCGAAACAGAGACATGTATGTAGATGAGGACTTTGCTGCAGTTGAGTTTATTGCCCAAAATGGTGATCAGGGTTGTGAAGTAATTGGAACATCATTAAGTAATTATGCAATGCCACTTTTGCGTTACAGAACAGGAGACATTGCAAGGGTCGAATATACTCCGAATGGTAGACTTATTAAAGTAATCGACGGAAGAAATGAAGATTATCTTGTATTATCTAATGGTACTAAAATAGGACGTTTGGATCATATATTCAAGGATATCGTAAATGTAAAAGAAGCCCAAATTGTTCAGAAACAAAAGGAAGAAGTAATTTTAAGAGTAGTTAAAAACAAAAACTATACAAAAGTCGATGAGGATATGATTCATAAAGAAGCAAGTCAAAGATTGAAGGGTGTTAATTTGACGATAGAATATGTTGAGAATATTCCACGCTCCAGTTCCGGTAAATTGAGATTTGTGATATCGGAACTACCTAAATAAATCTGGGAGACAAAAATGGACAATATAGTATATGTATATCAGCAATTACCTCACTATGAATATATTTCCAACAACTTTGAAGAAGTTTCAAAGTTCTTATTGAAGGATTTGAAAGAAGAAATAATAAAACCTGGGGATAAAGTTGTTATAAAACCAAACTTAGTTAAGGAATCTCACCTATATAAACAAGATGAATGGGAATATATTATAACCCATAATGAAGTGATTAAGTTTGTACTACAAAATGTTGTAGAAGCATTGAAAAATAGAGGTGAAATCTATATTGTTGATGCTCCTCAAACAGATTCAGATTATGATAAAATAATTATGCGGATATGTCTACCTCAGATTGTTGAAGAAATGCAAAAAATGACAGAAGTAAAAATAAAATATTATGATTTAAGAGAAGAAAGATGGTATTATAAACAGGGAATTATAACAAAACGGAGAAAACTCGCTGGAGATCCTAAAGGGTACGTAAAAGTGAACCTTGGAAATGAAAGTAAGTTTTATGCAAAAGAAAACAAAGATTACTATGGAGCAGATTACGATAATAAGGAAACAAAAAGCTATCATAATGAAACAGATAACATATATTTGATATCAAAAACTATTTTAGACTGCGATGTTTTTATTAACTTGCCTAAATTAAAGACACACAAATTAGGTGGGATAACGGCTAGTTTAAAAAACCTGGTTGGAACTTGTGTAGTTAAGAATTCAATTCCACACCACACGGTAGGTTCTCCTGAAAATGGAGGAGATAAGTTTCCAAGATCATCGGGTAAAAATGAGACAGAAAGTAATCTAAAATCATTTGCCTTAAAAATCTTGAAAAGCAAAAACCCCTTAATTAACTATCCTTTTATAACTATAAAATGGCTGGCTGGTTTATTTTTTGGAAGCCCGAAATCGGAGACAATTCGAAATGGATCATGGCATGGTAACGATACTATATGGAGAGCAACATTAGATTTAAATAGAATTCTCTTATATTCCAAAACAGATGGGGAAATGTCTGATAAGCCACAGAGAAAATATTTCACTTTAATTGACGGGATTATTGGAGGTGAAGGGAAAGGACCAATGGAGGCTGACCCAAAGGAAAGTGGTATTCTTATTGCAGGAACAAATCCAGTATATGCTGATACTATTGCGGCGACATTAATGGGATTCGATTATAAAAAGATTCCTACTATTTCTAAGGGATATGAAATAGAAAAATATCCGCTTGCGTTTTTGGCTGCAGATAGTATTAATATAATAAGCAATAATGAACATTGGCAGAAGAGGGTATCGGAATTTAAATATGAAGATACTCTAAAATTTAAACCACATTTCGGGTGGATTGGAAATATTGAAATAAAATAATTTTTATATCAAAGAGATGAATCAAGATTGTTTGCATGTCAACCAGAAATAGGAAACGCTAGAAGGGGTAGAAAGAATGAAGAAGAGGATATGCTTCTTAACTGTAAGAAATATATTTGCTATATCATGCTTACCAAGATATAGGGATATTATTGGCGAAAATAGTTTCGATATTATATATTGGGACAGATACGGTATAGATGAAAGTTGTGGTGCAGAAAATCACTATGCCATGAAGTATCTGATTACAGACAATGATACGAAGCTGAAAAAATTATACGGCTACGTTAAATTTATACTGTATGCCAGAAAAATATTGAAAAATAAAAAGTATGATAATGTTATATTACTTCCGACACAAACTGGTATTATGCTCAAAAGTATCATGAAGAAAAAATATAAAGGTAAATATTTAATAGATATTAGAGATTATACAATGGAGAATAATAACTTATATTTTATGCTTATGAAGGATCTAATAAAGAATTCGGGGCTTGCAGTAATTACTTCGCCAGCATATAAAAAATTTTTACCAACGCATGATTATCTAATTTCACACAACGTCGTTAATATTTCTGATGAGTGGATACAGCGTTACAGAAGCCGAAAAAGGAATAAAAGTGAGAATATAGTTATCTCCTGCATTGGCGGAATAAGATTTCATAGTCAATTTAAAAGAGTTATAAAATATTTTGCTAATGATAAGAGATATGTTCTGAGTTTTATCGGTGATGGTTCAGAATGTTTAAAAGATTATTGCAAGAAAAATAATATTGACAATGTCAAGTTAGTTGGTCGATTTACTCAAAATTTAACTTTGGATTATTACATGGATACTGATATAATAATGAACTTATATGGCAATAACGATCCTTTGTTGGACTATGCTTTATCAAATAAATTATATTATGCAGCCATACTAGGTATTCCTATATTGGTATGCCCAAATACTTATATGGAAGAGGTGTCAGTTAAATATGGATTTGGTTTTACTTTTGATTTAAATGACAATTTCATGCTTGATGAATTATATAAATACTATTGGTCGATTAAGTGGGAAACATTTTATCAAAGCTGTGATAGGTATATGCAAAAAGTTTATAGTGATGATAATAATTTCCGAAAAACTATAAGCAGTTTTTTGGAGAAATAATTATTGAATAGAGGATACAATATGACTGATAATAGATGGAAGTATACACTGAAAATTTTAGCACATATCGTCGTGTTAGGTATAGCTGCAATCACTACTATTTTGTGCTTTTTTAGTTTTTCTTCATCTTATTCGGAATACAATTTGATATGGTTTTTACCTTTAATATTTTGTTTTGTATATATTTTAGTTTATTTACACTTGTTGAGGAGTAAGAATATATTTATTACAAAATTATTTTTTGGTGTGTTTTCTTTTGTAAGATGTGTATTAATTCCACTATTCATAGCATTAGCAGGTCCATCTTATGCAGGAGTACGATATATAACTCTTCCTGTATCATCGATAAGGTTTGCAACATTAATAACAGTTTATGAAGTTTTAGTAGCGAGTCTTTTTATATACTTATTATCAAAGAATAATAAAAACAAGATTATAGATAATACAAAAAATATGAGATTTATGGGAAATAAAAAAATATATATTATATACCTTATTTTTTCTGTCTTCTTATACTTGATTTTTGGAAGAAAAACTAATTTATTATCTTTATTTGCATTTTCATTAAGTGGAGATAAATTTTCTAATATTGAAAGTGCTGGATTACTGTTTGTTAGGCAAGTTGTAGTTTGCGCAATAATTGTAGCATTTATTTGGTCTATAAGCTATTGTAAAAAGAATTTTGAACAAACGAGAAAAACTAAATATGTAAACTTAGCAATACTTTCAGCTCTTTTTAATGTTTCTGTGATTGTAGGAGATAGGAGAAGCATACAAGTTTACACTGCTCTAATTTCAATATGGATATTAACTAAAATCTTTGATGAACATAAAAAGAGAATAATAATATCAATTTGTTCTGTAGCTTTTCTTGTTATATTTTTAATGACAATGTATCGTTTAGGTGCATTCAAGTATGGTTCATATCTAGCTGCTTATCGAGAGTCTAACTTGAATATTACTTGGCTTACAAATACTCTTCAAATGTATTTTGGAGGACCTGATTCTGTAGCTACAGCAATTGTGTATGGGCAAAATAGTAATCTGGGTTTACTTAATATTGTATTTGATTTTGTCCGGTCTTGCTTTGGTTTTAATTTTGTCTTAAAGGACTTGATGTATACGACTACTCAATCTTTTAATTATTATTTGTATAATGGTAGCCAATTAACTGGACAGCTAATTCCGAGTGGTAGCTATGGATATATTTATTTTGGGCTTATTGGTATACCCTCAATAGTTTGTATAAACATATGGATATCTAGTGTTTTAGAAAAGCTTCTGTATAAAACTAAATCTTACGAGATGGCATATGTTTATGGGTATAGCTTAATTCGTATATCTGTTGCGATATATAGTAATACCCCAACTGTAATTACTTTCATTACAACAATGATTGGAACTATGGGCTTAGTATACTTAGCTGCTAGAATATTTGTTAGAAAATATTATAAAAAAACTATTTTGTTAGAAAACAACATGATAGTTTAGTAACGTATAACTTGAATGGGTTTTAAACAAATAATTTATTTGAAAATAACAAGCAGTTGTATATAATAAGTAAAAATATGTTCTTGTTAAGAACTAACTGTGACTATGAGTTGACCTTGATGTTTATTCAATTTTATTTTAACCGTAAATACATAAGAGAATATCGATCGACAATCTACTAATTGTACAAATTTAGCATGTTGTATCTATTAATAAGTACATATATTTTATAAATGAAGGAGGTGCAATAAATATGAAAGGGATAATATTAGCAGGGGGATCTGGTACCAGACTTTATCCAATAACAAAGGCCATTTCAAAACAGTTACTACCCGTTTATGATAAACCAATGATTTATTACCCCCTATCGGTGTTAATGTTAGCAGGAATAACTGAAATTTTAATTATTTCAACAGAAAGAGATTTACAATTATACAAAGAACTTTTAGGAGATGGAAAACAATTAGGCTTACAATTTGAGTACCAAATTCAAAAGGAACCGAAGGGGCTTGCAGAAGCCTTTATAATAGGAGAAAAATTTATTTGTGATAAATCAGT
Source organism: Bacillota bacterium (assembly GCA_023386445.1). GTDB lineage: Bacteria > Bacillota > Clostridia > Acetivibrionales > DSM-1351 > Ruminiclostridium. The sequence goes on from JAEWJR010000061.1 coordinate 41,459, forward strand.
CTGTTTGGTGCTTGGGGATAACATTTTTTATGGAACTGGATTTATTGATGTGTTGGAAAAAGCAAAAGAAAAAACTAATGGTGCAACCATTTTTGGGTACTATGTTAATAATCCTAGTGAATTTGGTGTTGTTAACTTTGATCAGCATGGTCAAGTTTTATCACTAGAAGAAAAACCAAAAAATCCAAGATCTAATTATGCAGTACCTGGCTTGTATTTGTATGATAATAAAGTTATTGAAATTGCGAAACAGATTACTCCTTCTAAAAGGGGTGAATTAGAAATAACTTCATTGAACAATGTCTATCTAAAAAATAACGAGTTAAGGGTCAATGTTTTAGGTAGAGGTACAGCTTGGTTGGATACAGGAACACATAAGGGATTATTAGATGCATCTAACTTTGTTGAAGTAATTCAAAATAGACAAGGATTATATGTCGCTTGCATAGAAGAAATAGCCTTTAGAATGGGTTTTATTAATAAGGAACAGTTGTTAGAATTAGCGCAACCACTTTTGCAGACGGATTATGGAAAGTATTTAATAAGAATATCAAGAACAATATAAAAGTCATCCGGAGGTAATGTTATGAGGACTTATTTAGTAACAGGTGGAGCTGGATTTATTGGAGCAAATTTCGTAAAATATATTCTTCAAAACAATAACAATAATATAAATGTTATTGTTATTGATAAATTAACGTATGCTGGAAACTTGAAAACTCTTAAAGATGAATTGAATCAAATTTCCTTTATTAAAGGAGATATATGTGACCAGAATTTAGTAGAGGAAATATTTTTAAAAAATCCAATTGACTATGTTATCAATTTTGCAGCTGAGTCTCATGTTGATAGATCAATTGAAGACCCTCAGCTTTTTTTACAAACAAATATAATGGGCACACAGAATCTATTACACCATGCAATGAAATCTTGGAGAATGAGCAATGATAAATATAAACAAGATAAAAAATTTTTACAAGTATCAACTGATGAGGTATATGGAAGTTTAGGGGACACAGGATTTTTTACCGAAATGTCTTACCTAAATCCACGATCACCATATTCTGCATCGAAAACAAGTGCAGATTTAATTGTACAAGCGTATATAGAAACTTATAAATTTCCAGCTATTATTACAAGATGTTCAAATAACTATGGCCCATACCAGTTTCCAGAAAAGTTAATTCCGCTAGTTATTAAGAACATATTAGAAGGAAAGGATCTACCAATTTATGGAGATGGCAAAAACGTCAGAGATTGGCTTTATGTAGAAGATCATTGTAATGCAATAGATAGCGTAATACATAACGGAAGAATAGGGGAAATTTATAATATTGGCGGACATAATGAAAAGCAGAATATAGAAATAGTAAAACTTATAATAGATAATATAAGAAAAATATTCGAAAAAAATTCAGAGTATCAAAAGATTTTTAAAACAAACTTATCCAATATCAACTATAAACTAATTAAGCTAGTAAAAGATAGAAGTGGGCACGACAAGAGGTATGCAATAGATCCTTCCAAAATTAATAGAGAATTAGGCTGGTATCCTAAAACTAAATTTGAAGATGGCATAGTAAAAACTATTACATGGTATCTTGAAAATAAAGATTGGGTAGATGACGTTGTTTCAGGAGATTACCAAGAGTATTATAAAAAGATGTATGGAGAAAGATAAAGTGAATATTTTACATATTTTCAGTAATGCAAGTGAAAAATTCTCAGAACCATATATTGAGTTCATAAACAACAATTTTGATTCAAGTAAACACTTTTTTTATTATATAGGAAAGGATGAAAGAGCCAAAAGAACTAATAGGATTAATACATGTTTTGTAAGTGGTATAAAATATATTGACTTTATAAAGGGTTTACATATAAGTAATAAGATAATCTTGCATGGACTATTTTCACCTAATATGGTGTTGATGCTTTTTATGCAACCTTGGTTGCTTAAAAAGACATATTGGGTAATTTGGGGAGGAGATTTATATTATTATGAATACCGAAAGAGAAGTTTTAAAACTAGTATATACGAATTTTTAAGAAAAAAAGTTATTAAAAATATGAGAGGGCTTATTACTTATATTAGTGGTGACTACGAACTAGTAAAAAAGTGGTATAAATGTAAAGGCAAGTTCTATTATTCTTATATGTATTTAAGCAATACATATAAAGAATATAATTTTGAAAAGGCAGAAGGAGATAATAAGAAGTTTTATATTCAAGTAGGGAACTCGTCAGATCCTTCTAACAATCATTTAGAAGTATTTCAAAAGTTACAGAGGTATAAAAATGAGAATATAGAAATAATCTGTCCTCTATCATATGGAAGTTTAGAGTATAGAGATACTATTATCTCTGAAGGCCGAAAAATGTTTAATAACAAGTTTAGGCCATTAATTGATTTCTTACCATTTGATGAATACTTAAATTTGTTAGCTAAAGTAGATATATCAATATTTAACCATAAAAGACAGCAGGCAATGGGAAATATAATTACGCTATTAGGACTAGGGAAAAAAGTGTATGTTAGAGATGACATTACAACGTGGGGATTTTTTATTGAGCATGGATTAAAAGTATTTAGTTCAAATAGCAATTTTGAGGATTTACTTGATGAATTTGAAGAAAATAAACGACTAATTAATATAAAAAACGTAAAGAACAAGTTTTCAAAAGAAAAACTAAAAGGGGATTGGGAGAAAATCTTCAATGACGGAGTGAGAGAATATGAATAAAATTGTGTTTTATTTAATGAACGAAAAAGGACTTCATGTTCTTAATGATTTTTTGAATAAATTCAATAGTGATGTTATTGAGTACATAGTTTTGTCAAAGGACGAAAATATAGAGAAAGATTATTTTGATGAAATTAGAGAAATATGCCAAAGTAATGGCATCAAATTTTTTTATAGGAAAGACAATATACCATCGTTTAGTGGTTACAAATTTACAATTGGCTGGAGATGGATTATTGAAAATACAAATAATTTAATTGTATTACATGACTCTATTTTACCTAAGTATAGGGGATTTTCTCCACTTGTTAATATGCTTATTAATGGAGAAAAGGTACTTGGGGTAACTGCTTTGTTTGCATCGAATAAATATGACGAAGGATACATAATAAAACAAGAAAGAGTTAGTATAGAGTATCCTATAAAAATAAAGGACGCTATTGAACATATTTCACCTTTGTACTCAAAGCTGGTAAATGAAATAGTAGACTTAATTATAGTTGATGAAACAATAGTTGGATTTCCTCAAAAAAAGGAAGAAGCATCGTATAGTGTTTGGAGAGATGAAAAGGATTATTTTATAAATTGGAGCAAGGATTCAAGTTCTATAAGGAGAACGATAGATGCATTGGGATTTCCTTATTCAGGAGCTAGAACTTTACTCAATGGTGAGGTGATTATTATTGATGAAGTAGAAGAATATCCAGATGTTATTATAGAAAATAGAGATATTGGTAAAGTAATATTCATAGAGAAGAACTTTCCAGTGGTTATTTGCGGAGAGGGGTTATTGAAAATTATAAGAGCAAGGGATCTAAATAAAAAATTTGTAATACCCTTAAATAAATTTAGGAGTAGATTTGGGGGACAGATATGATATTATTTAATGTACCACCTTTTGTTGGAAATGAACAAGAAAATATTATAGAAGCAATCAGTAATAATCATAAGCTATGTGGGGATGGGCCGTTCACAAAAAAATGTAGTTTATGGCTTGAAGAAAAATTTAATACGCCAAAAGCCTTATTAACAAGTTCGTGTACGCATGCATTAGAGATGGCTGCAATGTTATTGAATATTAAATCAGGAGATGAAGTCATTGTACCATCATTTACCTTTGTCTCAACTGTTAATGCTTTTGTGCTTAGAGGAGCTAAAATAGTTTTTGTTGATATAAGACCAGATACTATGAATATTAATGAGAATTTAATCGAAAATGCAATAACCGAAAATACAAAAGCGATTGTTCCAGTTCATTATGCAGGAGTATCTTGTGAAATGGACAAGATACTTGAAGTTGCAAAAAGATATAATTTATTTGTGGTAGAGGATGCAGCACAAGGAGTAATGTCTACTTATAAAGGAAATGCTCTAGGTACAATAGGCGATTTAGGTTGTTATAGTTTTCATGAAACGAAGAATTATACTATGGGGGAAGGTGGTGCTATACTGATACAAAATGGAACCTACATCGAAAGGGCAGAAATTATAAGAGAGAAAGGTACGAATAGAAGTAAATTTTTTAGGGGGCAAGTAGATAAATACTCATGGGTAGATATGGGGAGTTCATACTTGCCAAGTGAATTGAATGCAGCATATTTGTATGCTCAGCTTGAAGAAGCAAAAAAAATAAATAAAGATAGATTAGCGACCTGGAATAATTATTATCTTAGTTTAAAAGAATTAGAAAAAGAAAATTTAGTTCAGCTCCCATATGTTCCAGAAAATTGTGAGCATAATGCACATATGTTTTATATAAAGTGTAAGGATTTAGAAGAGAGAGCCGAATTAATCAATTTTCTTAAGGTAAATGATATTATGGCAGTTTTTCACTACGTTCCACTACATAGCTCGAAAGCAGGATTAAAATACGGTAAATTCCATGGTGAAGATATATATACAACTAGGGAGAGTGAAAGGCTAGTAAGGTTACCATTATATTATGGTCTAGAAGAAAAAAAAGTAAATTTTGTGGTTAGTAAAATAAAAGAATTTTATTATAGGATACATTAAGCTAGGAGAATTAATTTTGAATTGGCTAAAAGGTTTGTATATCAATTTGTTTAAAAGTAAATTTGCTAAGAACATAGTCCTTGTGGCAGGAGGAACAGCTTTCGCCCAAGCAATGGGAGTAATTTTTTCTCCAATTATAACAAGAATTTATCCCCCAGACGAGTATGGTATACTTACAGTTTATAGTGCAGTACTTGGATTAATTGCTATATCAGCTTCGCTTGACTATCAAAAGGCAATTCCCATTGCTGCTGATGATGAAAAAGCGATTAATTTGCTAGCTCTGTCAATTATTATACTGATATTATTTGTGGCTCTGACGATTCTAATACTTGCGCTTTGTGGGGGAACAGTTCTTAATATTATTGATAGTGAGACATTATTAAATTATAAGTATTTAATCCCAGTGGGAGTTTTATTTACTGGTATATATGATATTTTTATTCAATGGGCTTATAGGATGAGAAATTATAAAGATATCTCCAAAACGAAAGTGAGCCAAAGTATTACAGCAAATTTGATTAAGATTACTTTGGGTTTATTAAAAATCGGGCCAATAGGCTTAATATTTGGAACAATCCTAGGTCAGAGTGCGGGCATAACAACACTATCATTGCCGATAATACAGGACAAAAAGATAACAAAAAAAATCAATAGTAAAGAAATTATTAATATGGCCAAAAGGTATGTTAAATTTCCATTATACTCAGCCACGAGTAATTATGTTTATACTGCTGGAACGCAATTACCTATACTATTTTTAACATCATTATTTGGAAGCACTGTAATAGGATTATTTGGGCTAGCGAATAGTATTATAAGTTTGCCGATGAATCTTATAGGTACATCTGTAGCCCAAGTTTTTTATGCAGAAGCTGCAAAAATTGGTAAAACTAATCCTAAAGAATTAAAGAGATTATCTGTTCAAATCACAAAAAAATTGGCGATAATTGGATTAATACCGTTGATAATTATTATATCTTCTGGACCATGGCTATTTTCTTTTGTTTTTGGCTCACAGTGGCATGGAGCGGGGTTATATGCACAAATAATTTCAGTTATGATTTATTTTCACTTTATCATAATGCCACTTGGAAGAGTCCTAGAAATTTTTGAAAGACAGCGAGAAGGATTATTACTAAACATATTAAGTTTATCGGCATTCCTTAGCTGTTTTGGCTTTGCTAAGTTTTTACAACTAAACGCGTATCAAACTGTTGCACTTTATTCGTTTCTGGGATCATCTGCATACTTATTATTATTTATAGTTGTTCAATTTATCATAAATGATGAAATAAAAAAGAAAATATCAGCCGACTTGGAATTATAGGAAAAGAAGTTTTAAATATAGAATATTAAAAATAAACTCCATCTCATCTCATAATACGATTTGGAGACGAGTTATTATTATGTTTGAATATGAAAGGTGGACATTTATGAAAAAAAGAGTACAAATGATAATAAATATACTAATAATTGTCTTAATGCCTTTCATGATGTATATGAAAATAGGCAATAGTAAGGTCAATGTTGCACTGTCTGACATAATGCTATTACTAATAGGAATATTATTTTTATTTAATATAAAAGTTTTTTTCCTTCAAAAACAGTGGTTTTATATTCTATATTTTGCTGGATTGGTATTTAGTTTACTTTTATCTCAATTTATAAGTGGCTCTAGTGATACTTTTCTTCATGTTGAAATTAATGTTATGCTAATGGAAGTAATTAAAACTCTTGTGGTAGCAATGTATTTTTTTTCTGCTTTTATATTTATTAAGAGTGAAAAAGATTATAAGCTATCCTTAGTTGCCGTATCTTTAAGCAGTATTCCTGTAATGATAGTTGGTGGAACATCCAGTGCTTATTTTTTAATGGGTAAGGATTTTTTCATTAATACTTATAAATTGGATACATTAAGATTTATGGGGACTTTTGAAGATCCTAATCTATGTGCTCTCTATTTTCTTATTGTTTTTTTTGTCAGCATATTGAATTTTAAGATAATCAAAAATTTATTGCTTCGAAGCCTTATGTTAGGACTTAGTATATTTTCTTTCATTATTCTTATACTTACAATGTCGAGGGGTGGTTGGTTAGCCTTTGCAGGAGCTATAGTTGTTTTTATTATATTAAATTTTCGGAACTTTAAGAAAGAAAATTTATTAGTGTTAACTTCTGTTGCAATTTTAGCATTATTTTTTATCAACTTGGATTACGATTTTCAACATGGCAAAATAACTAATGATATGGTTAACCGTGTAGAGGAATCGTTAAGCAATGATACAAATAATATTGACCGTGTCCAGTTAATGAAAGCTGCTTTTAAAATGGGAAATGATAATTTTTTCTTTGGCGTTGGGAAAGGAAGCTTTCCCTTAAATTCGTACAAGTATTTACCTGAAAAAAGCACAGATTATGAAAAATCTTTAATACCTCATAATACTATTTTAGGATTTTATGCTCAACAAGGAATAGTGGGTGTACTATTGTTTATTATACTTCCAGTTTTTATTTTATATGCTATAATTAAATCTGGAAGAAATCAGAATTTGTTTTTAATATCAATTTGTATTGGAGTATTTATACATTCAATAACAATAAACATTGAAAATGTTAGATTCATTTGGTATATACTGGGGTTGATGATGGCAGGAGAAAAGGTTAATATAAATCTAGATTTTGTGACTTCAACTAAAATTAACAAAAGAATCTTTACAATTGTTCTTACTACATTATTATTACTGTTGATATTTTCTTATATGAATGTGTCACGTAAGCTGGCAATAAATATTTATGAATCTAATGGGGCTATCTATAATAGGAAAATATTTATATCGGAGCCTGGGGATTATGAATTGTCATTCGATATACAGACAGATAACCATTTACACTCTGTTGAAATATATGATGGTAATGAGTTAATTAAGAAAATGGACTTTAAATCAGCTTATGGTGTAGTTCATATTCCTATACATTTAGGAGAGGAATGCAAGGTAGTGTTTAAAAGTAATGAAGGAGGTTGGATGAGGGTTAATAATGCTCATGTCACCAAAGGCCAAAAGAAAATACCTCTATATAATTATGTTTTATTGCCAAGGTTTGCAGAGGAATGGCTCAATCAGAAAGATCTTTTGGTATATTCAGAGATACCTTCCTTTAAGAAACAAATTGTTGTTGAGGGTAACAAGTTTAATGATTTTGAGATATTAGACGCCAAGGTGACAAGATACTCCAACTTTTCTCATATTTATCAGTTTAATATAGAAAGTAAACAAAAAATAGCTACAAACTATCAGATGGAACTACTATTAGATTATCAGTCTATATCTTCTTTACTGCCCAATGAATATCAGAAAAATCTTAGGATTCATAGATTTACTATATATCCATATACTGTTGAATGGATAGTGGGTCGGAAATATACTACGGGGACAGCAGGGTTATTTAGTTCTGATGATTTTGACTTATATGGACGTTTTTATGAGTATGCTAATGATAAATATAGCCAGGAATCTTATTTTCCTATAGATTATGATTTTCTGAAAGAGAAACAGGAAATTGTTGAGTTAGGCCAAAGTCAATGGATAAACATCATATTTAGAAAAGATAAAGAGGGTATTATTTATATGACCAATAATGGATGGGTAGAATCGGGAAGAATGAATTTAAAACCTGGAGATTATAATATTACCTTTAAGGCAAAGGGGTCCTTTTTAGAAGGGTTTTCAAAGATCAGATTAAGAGATAGTACCTTACAGCAAATAACTGAAATAACATTGGATGACACAATGAAGGAATATACAGTTAAATACCATGTGGATGAATATCAACCTGGTGTAAGTTTTATTTTAGAGTTAATAAATTATAAATCTGAAGAAAGTTTTGGAAGCCGACAAGTGCTTCTGAAGGATTGGATTAAAGTAGACTAAAAAGAGTTGGAGTATATAAAATGAGAATTCCAGTAAGTAAACCTGATATTACTCAAAAAGAAATAGATGCAGTAATGAAAGTACTACAAAGTAATACGCTTAGCATCGGACCTAAAATCCTAGAGTTTGAAAAGAATATAGCTGATTTCATAGGAACGAAGCATTCTATCGGTGTAAACAGTGGAACAAGCGGGCTTCACTTATTAATTAAGGCTATGGGAGTTGGTGAGGGAGATGAAGTAATTACTACGCCCTTTAGTTTTGTTTCTTCCACCAATTGTTTTTTGTACGAGAAGGCTAAGCCAGTTTTTGTTGATATAGATGAAAAAACCTTTAACATAAATAGCGACCTTATAGAGGATAAAATTACAGATAAAACAAAATTGCTGTTGCCTGTTGATGTCTTTGGACAGCCAGTCAATATGAAAAAAATTGATAATATAGCTAAAAAACGTGATTTAAAGGTGATTGAGGATAGTTGCGAGGCTATAGGTAGCGAATACGATGGAACGATGGCAGGCTCTCTTGGGGATGCTGCAGTTTTTGCTTTCTACCCTAATAAGCAGATTACGACAGCCGAGGGTGGTATGATTGTTACAAATGACGATGGCATCGCAGATATCTGCAGAAGCTTGAGAAGTCAAGGAAGACCTGTGACGGGAACGTGGCTACATCATGAACAAATGGGATATAATTATCGGTTAAGTGAGTTACATAGCGCTTTAGGTGTTGCTCAGCTTAGCAGAATAGATGAAATAATGAAGAAAAGGGAGAAGGTAGCACAGCTTTATTATCATTACCTGGAAGATGTGGATGGTATTACACTTCCCTGGATTGATCCAAAGGTTACCAACATGAGTTGGTTTATTTATAGTATTACTTTTAATAAAGGCATTGACAGAGATAAAGTCATGAATTTTCTTAATGAGAAGGGTATTGATTCAAAACCATATTTTACCCCTATACATTTGCAGCCTTATATGAGAAAGATGTTTGGTTTTAAAGAAGGGGATTTCCCTGTAACAGAAAGGGTTGGAAATTATACTCTTGCAGTTCCATTTGCCACCACGATGGAAGAATGGGAAGTGGAGGAAGTTTGTGAAACTCTAAAAGCTATTATAGGTAAATTTTAGGTGATCGTATGAAAAGAATACTCATTATTGGAGCAGGTGGCTTTGGTAAAGAAGTAGTGGACTTAATTAAGGATATAGGTGGTTATGAAATAGTGGGTTTTTTTGATGACAATATAGAGAAAAAAGGTACCCTTGTTAATCATATACCTGTATTAGATACAACAGAATATCTTTATCAGTATCAAAGTGTAGAAAGTGTGGTTATAGCTATAGCCAATCCTATACTTAAAAAGAAGGTTTATAAGCATTCTAAAGATATAGGATTCCAATACCCCAATTTGATCCATCCTACAGTTATAATGGGAGGTAATGCGAAATTGGGTGTGGGCAACATTATAGGTGTGAATAGTATACTTTCTACAGAGGTAACGTTGCAGGATTTTGTTACAGTAAATCCTCAGTGTGGTATTGGTCATGAAAGTGAACTCAGGAGCTTTACAACTTTGTATTGGAATGTAAATATCAGTGGAAATGTTACTATTCAAGAAGGTTGTGAGTTGGGAAGTAAATCCTGTGTCCTGCAAGGACTTAACATTACGAGGCATGCAATAATTGGTGCAGGTGCTGTTGTAATAAAAGATATTCATGAGAGCGGAACCTACATAGGGGTTCCTGCCGGAAAGATTAAATAGGAAAGGGACAAACATATGGCCATGAAATATTTGCTTGATAGAGTATTTTCTTGCATTCTTCTTATAGTACTATGCCCTTTGTTTATCTTTATTTGTATTTTAATAAAGCTGGATAGTAAAGGATCTGTTATGTTTATTCAGCAAAGAGTGGGAAAGAGTCAAAAGTTATTTAATATATATAAATTCAGAACGATGATTCCTGATGCTGTTAATATTGGAAACGGAGTATATACAGAGGAAAATGATCCCAGGATAACCCGGATAGGAAAGTTTTTAAGGAAAACAAGCCTGGATGAATTACCACAGTTGCTTAATATTTTTTTTGGTGATATGAGTTTTATAGGGCCAAGGCCTACTCTGGAATACCAGGTGAAGCAATATAATGATTTTCAAAAGAAACGGCTGCGAATGAAGCCAGGGGTGACCGGTCTTGCACAAATTAACGGACGGAATAGTATCAGCTGGCCGGAAAGAATAAAACATGATGTTCAGTATGTGGAAAACTGGTCGTTAGGGCTTGACTTAAAAATTTTCTTAAAAACATTTTGGGTTATTTTTAAACAAGAAGGTCTTTACGGGGAAAATGAGAAGTTTTTAATAAAAGACGACGAGATGAGTAATAAAAATGATGCTAAAAATATTTGAGCTTTCTACGGTTGATATAACATTATATAAGTTCGCGCTGCCGCTTATGAGCGAATTAAAACAGAATGATTTCCGTGTAATATGTGGTGCAAGAAACTATGGATACTTGGATAAAATTGAGCAGAAAGGCTTTAAAACTTACGATATAGCTTTAAGCAGAAGTTTAAGTCCTATAGCTTTAGTAAAATCCCTTTATCAATTAATTCGAATATTAAAAAAAGAAGAAATAGATATACTTCATGTTCATACTCCTATAGCTTCATTTATAGGACGAGTGGCTGCATTTTTTGCAAAAGTGGATATAAAAATCTATACTGTTCATGGCTTTATTTTTAAGCCAAAAGTATTTTATTATGTTGAAAAGTTTATGGCTAAGGCTTTAACTGATTACATATTTACAGTTAATCAGGAAGATATGGATATGGCAGTAAACAATGGATTTATATCAGGAGATAAAGCCATTAATATAAACAGTGTGGGTATTGATGTTAGGTGTTTTGATCCCGGATTAATAAATGAAACTGCTAAGGAGCAGTTAAGAGCAGGCCTGAATATCAAAAGTAATACACCAGTTATTGGTTATGTCGGTCGTATAGTAAGATCTAAAGGTGTGTTGGATTTAGTCCACGCTTTCGTTAACATAAGAAAAGAAATAAATTGTCAGCTTTTGCTGGTAGGCCCCTGGGATTTCAATGAACGTCCGGGGGATGTCATTATTCAAGATATTCGGCGTATAATTTGTGAGAACCAACTGGAGCAGGATATAGTATTACTTGGGCATCGGGAAGATATTGCGGACCTTTTGAGTATAATGGATATTTTTGTCTTACCTTCGTACAGAGAGGGTATGCCGGTTTCTCTGCTTGAAGCTATGGCTATGGAGAAGGCTGTTATTGGTACCAACATAAGAGGTATAAAAGAAGAAATAACTGGTGAGTGTGGCCTGATTTACCAACCTAAAGATATAGATGGGCTTCAGAAAAGTATAGAATACTACCTTAAAAACCATGAAGAAGCTGTTCAAGTGGGTAAGATGGCAAGACAACGGGTGATAAAGCACTTTAGTATAGATAGAGTAATTGAAAAACAAATGAAGGTATTTATGGAGTTGTCATATAATGGAAATAAGTAAAATAAAGAAAGGGTTACGGTTAATATTTGTTGATTTTTTTGGGTTGGTCATAGGTATATTAAATGGATTTTTTTTACCCATGGTTTTTAGCATTGATGGTTATGCCCTTTTTAAAACATTTTCTTTATATGTTACATATACTGCTATTTTTAGCTTTGGCTTATCCAATGGAATATATATGCTGTATGGCGGAAAAGATACGGCTGAAATTGATATTTCAAAGACAAAGGCATATTACCTTTTCCTGATGAAGCTGCAAGTGGTTGTTAGTGGTATTATGTTTGTGTTATCTTATTTTGCTTTCAAGGATAATGCTTTAATTCTCTTTAGCATGATTATTATGCCTTTACAGCTTATTGACTTTTTCAGGCTTTATTACAGGGCGCTTGGCGAATTTGATAAGTATTCTTTTTTACAAGCAATTTTAGTGGTTTTAGAATTGTTTAACACATTATTTGTTGTGATGTATGCAAAATCTCAGAATCCCGATTTGTTTATTTATATTAAAATATTAAATCATTTTGTTGTTGCAGCTCTGTTCTCTGCCCTGTTTTTGGGCAGGAATAAATCTATAAAGACTGTCCGGCTGAAATGCAGGGATTATTACACTGTCATGAAGCCTGGAATTATTTTGTTGATTGCCGATATGATGGTGGTTCTTATTTTTTCGCTGGATCGTTGGTTTGTAAAGAGCTTGTTCAGTACTGAAGATTTTGCATTTTATTCCTTTGCTGTTTCGATATTAAGTTTATTTATGGTTTTTATATCATCTGTAACCAATATATTTTACTCCAGTATTTCTAAAAGGCTTGAAGATTGCAAGTACATAAGAAGCTTAAAAAACTATGTTCTTATAATTTCATCATTTTTCCCAATATGTTATTTTATATTGCAATATTTAGTTAAAGCTTATCTGGTGAAATATGTTGATTCTTTGGATGTGCTTTGGATATTCATACTGACACTTCCATTTATCAGTGTAATAAACGTGTTGTATATAAACCTGTATAAAGCATCTAAAAACATTAAGGTTTATTTAAAAAAAATCGTGATAATTCTTTCGATTTCTTTTGTATTTAATATTATCGCTTACATTTTTTTCGGTACGGTTACGGCCCTTGCCTGGGCAACTTTTATAGTTTTTGTTATCTGGTATTTTTGCACCTCAAATGATTTTCAAGCTGCCGGGACAAGCTGGAGAGAGGTTATTTATTTATCCGTTTTGCTTGTTAGTTTTATTTTACTAAAGGAAGTCAAATTAAATTTATTTTTAACGATATTTCTGCTAATTATCGTATTAGTTATCAATGTTTTAATTTTTTATAAGAAGAATTTTCTTGATATACTTGGAGTTTTTAGAATTAATAGAGATAATTAAAATTATATAAGGTGGAGACTTACATATGAAATCGAAAATTTTCAAGATAATAGTTTGGTCAGTAACTCTATTGTGGTTATGTATGATTTTTTATTTTTCCAGCAAACCTTCTACGGAATCGCTTCAAGAATCAGGAGATATATTAGTTCATCTTAATCAGCTTGAGGAGAGTGAAATATATAATACAACCGATAGCAGAGTATTTGATCTCCAATACTATGTAAGAAAATCCGCTCATTTCATACTTTACTCCGGGTTGGGTTTTTTAACCGCTTTATCCATAGTTTTAATAAGATATAAATCCTATACCTCTTATATTATTGCATGGCTTGCTGCAGCACTGTATGGTGTATCTGATGAAGCGCATCAATATTTTATCCCGGGCAGAGGGCCCACATTCGCTGACATTAAGCTGGATACCATAAGTGCACTGGCTGGTGTTGTGACAGCTGCTGTTATTGTGGAGTTATACAGGAAATATGGCTCAAAATCAGGAGGTTAGTAGTGGTATATTTAACATGGCATGGTATTCATGTTTTGTTGAATTTGTCCCGTTTAACTGGTATAATAACAAAGAAAATCTAAGAATCAAAGAAAGAGAACTATTGGTTTAAATTTTCATACTCGATATATACAAGGAGTAATAAAATGAGTGAGATGCAACAGGATGTACAATATAGAGAAGATGAGATTGATTTAAGAGAGCTTTTTATGGCTTTATGGAAGCGTAAGGTTATGATAGTAAGTGTTGCACTTATAGGAGCCATATTGGCAGGGATTTTCAGTATGTTTATATTATCTCCAGTCTATGATTCAAAGCTGAATATAGTTGTGAGCATGCCGGAGACATATAATACAAGATACGGAGAATACAAGCTGCCTATTACTACTAATGAACAATACATAGATTTGATTATTAGCAATGATGTTCTTATAAAAACAATAAAGGACATGGGATATAATTCTGGGGATTTAACTCTCGAAAATCTGAAAGGACAAATATCAATAGGTAAAGCCACTGCGAAGGCAGTTGATGTTGTTCAGAATAATTTTGAGGTCACAGTATCTGCAGGTGATCCAAAGGAAGCGTTAAAGCTGGCTCAAACTTTGTATGACAATTATATTGAGTTTGCAGATGTTATGACCAAGGAAAGAGCTATTAATTACTATATCAACCATTTCAAGGTTGACAAGAACTCCCAGGATATTTTACTTAAGAGTGCCCGTGAGATTTTAAAGAAAAATGAAGAGCTCCTGGCAAAAACTCCTGAGACAATTAATCAAAAGGATGCTATGAGTCAGGTTACAAATACCAAGGATTTTGTTGTCCTTGAAAATATTATTAATCCAAATTATACAAAAGTTGAAAATGATATTATTTTAAAGAAGCAGGAAATAAATACCATTGAAGATACCATCAGGACGGATATAGACAATCTTACACAACTGGATATAGAAAAAAAAACTATAGATAAATATTATGAAACAGGGAAAGAAGCTAAACTTGATTCAAGCCTGATAGGTGTTGTTGAAACAAGTATTTATTTACCGTCTCCGCCGGTAGCACCAACTCAGAAAACAAGTCCGAGCAATGCCATGAATATTGCCATCGGCTTGGTTCTGGGCGGCATGCTTGCTTGTGGGATAGCTTTAATTAGAGAATATTGGTTCAAAAAAGAGCCATAGTGAGGTTAAACGGAACAAAGAGTTCTAGTAAAATGAAGGTTCCTTTTTAAGGCTTGAGTTAAAATAGCTCAAGCCTTTTTTTGATATACTTCACTCAAACTTGATTTACTGTTATAATAAAGTAAGTTGATGAAATCCGAGGAATGGAGTTTGGCAAATGATATACAAAGTAAGGGTGTTGTTTTTAATAGTACTGGATATAATCTTGATAAATATTTCTCTTTTACTTGCATATTTCTTGAGATTTGAGCTGAGCTTTGGAAATATTGCGTCAGAGTTTATAAAAGAAATACCGCATCTTATACTAATAGCTACAATTATAAAAATAGCAGCATTTTACATATTTAAATTATACAACAGCTTATGGAAATATGCCGGAATATATGAACTGATGAATATTATAATAGCGTCGTTCCTGAGTAATACATTTATGCTTGGATACGTATTTTTAACTCAAACACATGTACCCAGAAGTATATTCATAATTACATTCTTTATAGATTGTTTTTCAATTGGTGCTCTGAGACTTGGATACCGTGTTTTCAGACGTATCATAAGAGGCGAGGTTATTCTGATTAGAAATAATAAAAAAATTCTTCTCATTGGTGCTGGGGATGCAGGTGCCTCACTTATAAACGAGTTTCATCTTCATCCGGAATTAAAGAGTACACCTGTGGCAATAATTGATGATAGCCGTGGAAAGCAGGGTAAAAAGCTCAATGGAGTCACTGTTGTTGGCACTAGAAATGATATTGTCAGGGTGGCTCGGGAGAAGGAGATTGATGAGATAGTCATTGCCATTCCTTCTGCATCACCTAAAACTATTAATGAACTTTTTACTATATGCTCCAACACTAAATGTAAGGTAAAAATTTTGCCTTCACTTTCTCAATTAATAGACGAAACAGTTTCGGTACAGAAAATTCGTGATGTAAATATTGAGGACTTGCTGGGGAGAGATCCAATCAAACTTGATAATAACGAAATTGGCAGCCTTATCAGTGAACGTGTGGTAATGGTAACCGGAGGCGGTGGTTCCATAGGTTCAGAGCTGTGCAGGCAGATAGCGGCTTTTTCTCCCAAACAGCTTATAATATTGGATAATTATGAAAACAACGCATATGACATACAGAATGAGCTCCTTGTAAAACATCCTGGCTTGAATCTTCTTGCAGTCATAGCCAATGTCCGGGAAAAGCCCCGGCTGGAGAATGTATTTAGAGCTTGCACTCCGGATATAATATTTCACGCAGCTGCGCATAAGCATGTCCCGCTAATGGAAGCCAACCCGACAGAGGCCATTAAAAACAATATATTTGGAACGCTAAATGTGGCAGAGTGTGCTGATAAATTCGGTGTAAAGCGTTTTGTTATGATATCCACCGACAAGGCGGTTAACCCAACCAATATTATGGGGGCTACAAAGCGAGTAGCCGAAATGATAATTCAGGCTTTCTCCAAACATAGTAAGACAGAATTTGTTGCGGTCAGGTTTGGAAACGTACTGGGCAGCAACGGCAGTGTTATCCCACTGTTTAAAAAACAGATAGAGCAGGGTGGCCCTGTTACAGTCACAGATCCTAAGATCATCAGGTATTTCATGACCATACCAGAAGCGGTCCAGCTGGTGCTGCAGGCTGGTGCTATGGCAAAGGGTGGCGAAATCTTTGTGCTTGATATGGGTGAACCTGTCAAGATACATGACCTTGCTAGAAACCTTATAAAGCTTTCAGGATTTGAACCTGATGTGGACATCAAAATTGAATTTACAGGCTTGAGGCCCGGCGAAAAGCTGTATGAGGAGTTGCTGCTGGCCGAAGAGGGTATCGAGGCTACCAAAAACAACAAGATATATGTGGCAAAGCCCTTACATACAGATCTGGCAATACTCAGGCGTGAGATTGAATGTCTTAGGGATATAATTACAAACAATGCCGACCAGGTACGGGATTACATGAAAATAATAGTTCCGAATTACGAATATAAAGATATTATTTAATATAAAATCATACAAAATGCAAAATGTGAAGTATTATATTATATCTGAAATTATACTATAAACTTAAGAGAAAAAGAAAGGAGGTAGCTGCGTAAAGCTGTGGCTGGTAAAAATAAATCGCATAGCGGTTTTGTTTGCGCAGCAATGAAGATTGATACATAAAAATAAAAGGTTATATATATGCCTGCTGATTATTTTAGCTCTGACATTCCATATTCAGGGTGTATCTGTAGCAGCAGACAGTAGTAACGGTAAACAAAATGCCAATAATGTTTCACAGCCTTTGAAGTTGTCTCTGGAAGATGCCATAAAAAAGGGAGTGGAGAGTTCCTCACAATTAACTTCAATGGATATATCAATAAAAAAAATGTGGAGAGTAACTAATGAGGATAAGTCCTTTAAAGAATTAACCGCCATTACCCAGAGTGAACTGGATGAGCTGGATGAATACTATAAATTGTCTGAGAGAAAGACACTCTATGACAATCTGACTAATTTAGAAGAAGATCTTATTGTAAAATACAGGGATAAATATGGGGATGCACCATATTACAGACAGACGCTTTATGAAAGTTATTTAAACGGCAGGGCATTTTCAAATTACTCCTCCTGGCTGCAAGTGCTGAGCCTTAAGGATTCTTATGATATAAACAAGGCTAAGCTTGAGGGAGATATTCAAGCCATGTACTATAATCTGCTTTATAATATTGAACTGTACGAAGCTCAGGAAGACTCTCTTGATACAATGGAAAAGCAGTATCCAGGTATAGTTTTAAAATATGAAAAAGGTTTAATTTCGGAACTTGATAAATATAAGTTTGAGGTTGAACTTAACAAAAAAAGACTGCAGTTAAATAAAAATAAAAGAGGCAAAGAGTATCAGGAACTGTTGTTTAAACAGGTGTGCGGTATAGAACGTTCACAGGCAATCGAGCTGACCGGCAGGGATGCCGGCTTGAGCAAGGAATATAAACTGGATACATATAAGAGCTACCTTGATAAGGCTCTTTTGAACAGAAGCGAAGCGGTAAATGCAAAGCTTCAACTGGAGGTGTACAAACAAGAGCTGGAATATTACGACAAATACATAAAACAGCTATATGCTTTTGCCCGTACCAATCTTCAGCAGCAACTGGAAGATGCTGAATTTGCGGTAACTCAGAAAATTCTGGATGTCACCGGTGACATTCAAACGGCCTACACAGATGCCAAAGCGGTGCAAAGCCAAATGGAAATTCAAAAAAGAAATGCTCAGAGTAAAATATCTGATTATGATATTGCAGAGAAAAAGTATTCACAGGGCTTGATAAGCCTTGTAGATTTATGGAATGCCAGGGACGCCGCGAGCAGTGCCGAGATTGAATATAAAAAGGCTCAGAGAGATACCTCATATAGTTTTTATAGACTGGAAGAGCTTGCGTGTAAGCTTGGTCCCGGTTACAAAGTAAATGGGGCGGTTATTGTCCCGCTAGAATAATTATAGAAAAGATGGTGGTTGTATGAAAATAAATATAAAAACAGAACTGAAAAACACAATAATCGGACTAATCATATTTGGCATCATGTTTTCCGCACCTTTTGCCATGAAGGCACAGGCGGCAGGGGCAGAAAACATGACTAAAATTTTCAGTCTGGACAGCTTAATTGCGGAAGTATTGAATACCAATCCCGAAATTAAGCTTCTGGACAATCAGCTGGTAACCCAGGAAAAGCGCTACAAAAATGCCGTTGACAATGCTGAAAGTCAAAAGCTGTATGATAATAACCCGAGCGTGGATGTAGCAGAAACCAAAAGAAATATTTTATTATACCCGCTGCAGGTTAAAAACAGACTTGAACAGCTTAAATGGGAAAAGAATAGCAAAATTATGACCATAAAAGCCGATGCTTCAAAGCTCTATTATCAATATGTTTATAAGCAATATGAGCTTGAGACTCAAGGCAAGGCCGTCGAAAGAGCCAAGCTTGAACTTGCTGTAGAGCAGGAAAAGGTCAAACTCGGAAAGTTAAGCAGCTTGTCTCTGGGTCAAAGTGAAAATGCCGTAGAACTTGCAGCCCAGAAGCTTGATAAACTGAACGCGGAACTTACTTCTATTGAGATGAAAATAAATGCTTTACTTGATTATGATTTGGATCGGAAGTTTAAATTCAATTCGGAAGTAATCAAGTTCGATGAATATAAAGTAAATGATATTGAAGACCTTATTGAAAAAAGAAAGCTGGAGAGCAATTCTATAGCTCAGCTTCAGAGGCAGATCGAAGAAGCAAAGATTGATGCCTATGCCGGGTCCTACACCCGTGGAATTACCGGATCAAATTATGAAATGCTGCAGGATAAACCAAAAGAATTGGAAAATCAAATCGAGATTGAAAAGTATAATATAGAGCAAAAGATAAGGACCGATTATACAAAGATATTAAATTTGTATGATAATATTTCCATTTCAAAGCTCCAATACGATTTAAGTGCTAAGCTTTTTGACGTAGCCGAAAAAAAATACAAACAGGAAATGATAAGCTATGTGGATTATTTAAAGTCTGCTGAAGACAGGGAAAATGCCATGATCCAGTATGATCAGGCACAACTTGCTTATCTTACTGCTGTTTTGGATTTCAAGCTGTACACTGAGCAGTTGGTGTAATTTGGCAGCAGAAATTCTGCAACATTTTTCGGGCATATTACGTCTAAATTACAGGATTGCCAAAATATTAATTTTTCATTACAGGCAATTAGTGATATAATTCAAATGTGTGGGTTTCGGATTAATCACCGATAAAATTTTGTTAGGGGTGTATTTTTTGAGCAAAAAAGTATTAATTGTAGACGATGAGAAGAATATTGTAGATATTTTGAGATTCAATCTTAAAAAAGAAGGATATGATACGCTGGAAGCATTTGACGGGGAAGCGGCCGTGGAGCTTGCACTTTCCCAGAATCCGGATCTTATTTTGCTGGACATTATGCTTCCGAAAATGGACGGTTTTACAGTTTGCAGGAAACTCAGACAGTCAATCTCAACGCCCATTCTTATGCTTACGGCAAAGGAAGAGGAGGTCGACAAGGTATTGGGCTTGGAGCTTGGTGCCGATGACTACATCACAAAGCCCTTCAGTCCGAGAGAGCTTATGGCCCGTGTTAAGGCTAATCTCAGAAGGCTTGTGCCTGTTGAACAGATAAGTACAGATAAATCCCGTGTAAACAATTACGGTGACCTTACCATAGATTCCGACCGTTATGAAGTCAGAAGGGGAGAAGGAATCATAGAGCTGACACTTCGTGAATTTGAGCTGGTCAAGTTTCTGGCGGCACAGCAGGGAACCATTTTTTCAAGGGAATCACTGCTGGAAAAGGTCTGGGGCTATGAGTATTACGGAGATGTGAGAACAGTGGATGTCACTGTCAGAAGAGTCCGTGAAAAGCTCGAGCTTGATCCCGCCAATCCCCAGTATATTGTAACAAAGCGCGGTGTGGGCTACTACTTTAATAAATCTTAAATTAACTCGTTGTGCAGGTTAAATTGACTCTGAATTGTTTGGATTATACCGGTACGCGAGTATAACTTCAAGCAATGAAGAGCACGTTCAAATAACAATTTTATGTACGTTGGTTTATCTTTGACTTGAGGTCCGTATGGGTCTCAAGTCATAATAGTTAAAGGAGACAGCATGAAGTTCTGGAAAGGATTTATGAAGCTGCTGCGGAGCTTGCAGTGGAAACTCGTTTATATTTTTATATCCATGTGTGTAATCCTGGTATGTGTCGTATATATAGTAATAAATTCAGGACTGCAGTCAATTTATTTTAACAATTTTCAGGAAGATATGGACAAGGGGTTCATAGAGTGGAAGGGATTGAGGGGCATACCTGAATCCAATGATGACATCTATACTTATTTCAAAGACAGACGGGATGATATAAACTGTTTCCGGACAAACTCGGATGTCAACCTGACAATTATAGATCTGAGTATCACAAGGAAAAATAATGACCCGAACAGGGGAATTATTTATTCCACAGACGAGCAGTTTCAAAATCCGGCACGCTTTGCAGATGAGCTTTTCAACAATTCCACCGCCAATCTGCTTCCCCTGTGGGCAAAACAGCTGGATGAACCTGTTTTGAATAAAGAGCTGGTTAAGACTATTTCAGGAAACGAATACTTTGAATACGTTATTGAGCCCTCTGAGAGAAAAGATCTCATATTTTACTTTACCTACAACAAGGATGCCTGGGAGCAAATAATCCAGACCTTTAACAATCTCATATTTACCAGTGCCGTTATTGCGGTATTCCTGTCGCTCATTTTGGCCTATCTTTTATCAAAAACCATAACTTCTCCAATAATAAGTGTAATGAACAAGGCTGAAAAAATAGCCGAGGGAGAATTTGGACAGCAGCTGGCTGTCAAATCGGAGGATGAGATCGGAAATCTCACAAAGACCTTCAATTACATGGCCAATGAGCTCAAGAATACTTTGTCGGAGATCTCAAGTGAAAAGAACAAGGTTGTTACCATATTAAACTATATGGCCGACGGGGTCCTGGCCTATGACCTGAAGGGAAACGTAATTCATGTAAACCCCGCAGCCAGAAAGTATCTTGGGGATGACATTGCCGAAAAAACCTTTCAGGATTTTGCCGGAAATACAGGCCTGGACATACAGATTGAGAATATAATTTATCTGGAGGAAGCCTCCGTCAAGGAATTTGATACTGTAATCAACAATTTGTTTATAAAGGTGTACTTTGCAGTATTCACCGATACAAATAAGAGGCCCGAGGGATTTATCGTAGTTCTGCACGATGTTACCGAGGAGCAGAAACTTGACAATATGAGACGCGAGTTTGTGGCAAACGTATCTCATGAACTGCGTACCCCTATAACATCAATTAAGAGTTATTCTGAAACACTCCTGGATGGAGCTGTGGAGGACAGGGAAACCACTGAACATTTCCTGAATGTAATAAATACCGAAGCCGACAGGATGACCAGGCTGGTTAAGGATCTGCTGCAGCTGTCCAGGCTTGATAATCAGCAGGTCAGCTGGAATATGGGGGAAGTGCCCATAAAGGAGCTTGTCAGGGATATAGTGGACAGGATGATACTTCAGGCCGAGCACAAGCATCAAAAGCTTGAAAGCTATGTTATCGGGGAAATACCAAATATAAAAGGTGATAAGGACAGGCTTGAGCAGGTGTTTGTCAACCTCATAAGCAATGCTCTCAAGTATACGCCTGAAAACGGGGAAATTACCATTTATATCGGAAGGATCTATAATGATATTTATGTTAAGGTAGCAGACACCGGGATCGGGATTCCTGCAGATTCCCTTCCCCGGGTATTTGAAAGGTTCTACAGGGTGGATAAAGCCAGATCACGTGATATGGGAGGGACTGGCCTTGGGCTGTCAATTGCCAGGGAAATTATACAGGCACACGGCGGAACCATCAGCATAAGCAGTGAGGAAAAGAAGGGTACCGAAGTTACGGTAAGACTCTCAGTGTAAATTTTTTTTAAATGGCATGTAATGGATTTGTAACAGAAATTGTTATATAATTATTGTAGGGTACTGGTAAAAGCAGTACAAGAGTATTTTTTTGAGGTGGACCTTATGAAAGCAAAATTACTTGCATTTACTATAATCGTTGGCGTTATGCTGTCCGTATTCCTGATACCGGCTTTTGCTGCCGAACATGTCGTTGATATTTCCAGACCCGAGGGAGATGAGGTAGTCACCAAGCAAGTATTCTCTATTTTCGGAACCTGCATCTATGATGAGACTACTATTACTTTTGAGAGCTATGATGCTGATGCGGGAGATTATAAACCTCTGAAGACAGTTGACGGTGTCTCTACTTTCAAGGTTGGAAGCGGTAAGATGTTCGGCAAGGATATAAGACTTAAGAAAGGTCCAAATGACATTAAAATAACTGCTTATACAAAACAAACCAAGGATGAACCAGAGGAGTTTTATTATACAATTACATTCGGTGACGGAAACAAATCAGGAGATTGGTTCGATAAAGCCATAGACTGGATAACAAATCCCGGCGGCGATAAAGATAAGAAAGATTAATCTATGAATAAGCGATCAAAAACTTTAGGTTATTATTATGAAAAATTCAGAGCGTTTTTATTAATTCTTTTAATAAGCGTTTGTATTATACAGGTGGGAATACTGTGGAGTAGTCAGTCCGGCAGTTTCCCTTTTTTATCTTCCATTTTTTCCGACTCAAAAACCACCTCCCAGGCATCCATTGAGGAGCTGAAGGGAAGGTTTATGCTTCCTTACAAAGTAGTTCTCTCAAAAGGTTATGACGACGATCATTTAATAATACCAAACGGCTCCGGTGAGTATTATACTCTCTGGAACGGTGCTCAGGAGTATCTTAAGGCTGCACTGAGAGACAAACCCGCCCGGATCGAATCCTTCAGTGATGAAAAGTGGGGAATTATTGTTGCCAATAATCCTTATTACTTCGAATTCAAGGCTGATGTGAATATAGATATAGTTAAATGGGTTTTAAATATAAAAAATTCCGTTGATTCCTTAATGGGATTAAACAAGCTTGTAATACATCCTGATGATCCGGAAAACGGCTATGCAGATACTGTTTATATCAGGGATAATAATAATATCTATACATATATAGTATCCGGTTATGACGGATCTGCCCTGGAAAAGGAAGAATCTGAAACCGTCTATAAAAGTCATGAAAATAATTTCAAAATCAAAAATTATAAAATTAGAAATTATAAAATAGCAATTGAGACAGGCAGCAGGTCCCTGCTGCCCAAGGATATGATTGCTCCATTTACAGCAAACAGTGAAGAAGAGTATACCAATATAACAGGCATACCCTTTGACGGTCTTCAGGCACCTGTCTCAAGTCTGGCCGAATATGATGCTATACAGCTGGAATTATTGGGGGAAATCAGAAATGACTATTACCCGGATGAGGATGTTTATGGCTCAGTTGTATTTAAAAAGTCAGACAGTGTATACAGGTTATACAAAAATTCCGTTATTGAGTACAAATATACCGGAAATCAGGGTACAGCCGAAAGAACCAGGCTCCTTGATGCATATCAGAAAGCTGTCGGCTTTATAATGGAGATCAAGGCCCGCAGCAGGTACATGGATAATATTAACCTCTACCTGTCCTCTGTGAAGGAAGGGAGCAACTCCTTCATATTTAAATTTGACTACAGTATAGCTGATGGCGAAGGGCACGGGGATGTCCCGCTGCTGTTGAAGGATTTCAAACTGCCCAACAGTGAACAGTCGCTGGACAGTGCAATAACAATTGAGGCAACCTCCAAAAGGGTGGTCCAATGCAGATGGGTCGCATTAAAACTTGAGGTTCACAAAAATTTTAATGAATATGACTGGAACTTCCCTGAGCTTGTGGATAGAACCTATAATTCAAACAACGATCTCAGTAAGGCAAATCTGCCTATACGGGACTATGGAATATATTATGTACTGACACCTCAGGAGATAAACAACACTCTGATTACTCCAAGCTTTGTACTTTTTAATAATACCGGCGGATATGATATACCGTTGGAAGGGAAATAATTTATACTAATCCACAATATTCTGTGCAGGTGACATTTATGGACTGGAAACGAGCGAAGACAATTTTAATATGGGTGTTTATTGTATTGAACCTTGTTCTGGCCGTTATATTGTACCGGAATATAAGAGGCGGAGAAATTTCCCACGATACTATCATTAACACCCAGAAAATACTGGAACAAAATAATGTACATATCGAATGTCCCATACCGAAATATAACGGTAAGGACTTTATTTTGCAGTATGAAGAGACAGTTCTGGATAAAAATAAAATAATTAATGGGCTTTTGGGGGATAATTATACCAAAATTAGTGATAATATCTATGAGAAGGGTACCGAAAGGCTTACATTCAGCAGCACCTGTTGTTTTGAGTACAGTGACAGCGCGAGTGACAAAAAAATATATACACAGAGCAAAAGTGAGGTTGAGGCTTATTTAAAGGAGCTGGCTAAAAAGCTTGGTATTCCCCTTGACGAGTTTCAATTGGACAGCTTTTCTTCCTCGCCCTCCGGAGAAGATCCAAAGGCAATTTACAAAGGGATCTACAAAAATTATACCGTATTTGATAACTACATTGAGGTAGAAATAGGAAAAGCAGGTTTAAAGAGCATAAAGTATCAATATAAGAAGCCTTTGACCGTCAACAGCAGAGATATTAATGTAATACCTGTCTATCAGATTTTGGTAACGAAGATGACCAATTATCCGGGAATTGATATAAGTGATGTTGATATTGGCTTTAAAGGCATAAAGGGGGATAAGGATACTAAAACCTTATATGAGGGACTTTCCTGGAGAATAACAACCAACGAGGGAAAGGAATTCTACTTCAATGCTACCAGCGGTGAGCTTATGGAATAGTTTGTCAATTGGTAATATTTTTTTTGCTACATTTCTAGTGGAATAATTTATAAGTAGATGGTATAATATTCTCGTGTGTGTAATGTTTAGCAAAACATTTACAGTTTATACAAAAGGTTGGTGTAGAAGGGTTTGGATAAGTTCTTAATAAACGGGCCATGTCCCCTGAACGGAGAAGTTACCATTAGCGGAGC
>JAEWJR010000067.1:0-35281 GCA_023386445.1 Bacillota bacterium
ATCTGCACCAGGATGATGGCGGAATCGGCCGTATGACCAGAATATGCCCCATTACCTGGCAAAATGGCTGGCCAATGTTCGGAAGAGAGGGACACCTGGGAGTGGTTGAAGCGTCCTATGCCAAACCAATTCTGAATAAGGCCGTCAAGGTGCCGCAAGCATCAGATGAATTTAATGGCGGCACCCTGGGACTTCAATGGATGTGGAATCATAATCCGGATAATACAAAATGGTCACTTACCAGCTCAGCTTTGAGATTAAAAGCTACTACCGGCTCGGATTTTTGGCATGCAAGAAACAGTTTAACTCAAAAAGGTCAGGGATTGACCAGTTCAGGCACCATTAAAATAGACTGCAGTGCCATGCAGCCGGGAGACATAGGCGGATTGGGAATGTTAGGCGATCCGCGGGGCTATATCGCAGTAACAGGTAATCCGAAGCGCATAATAATGTCGGAGGAAGACAGTGTAAAAGCTACTGTTAATAATATAACTTCAAATATTTTGTACTTCCGTATAGAAATGAATTTCAGCAACAAACAGGCAAAGTTCTTCTGGAAAGATGATGAAGCCAAAAGCTGGCAGCCACTGGGAACAACAATAACCATGGGCTTTGATTGGCAGTATGGCACATTTCAGGGTGAACAGTATGCTATTTTGAATTTCAATCCCTCCGGAAGTTCAGGTTATATGGATGTCGATTGGTTCAGGTTAAATGATACGCCTGGTCCGGATGCTCCAGCCCCCGAGCCCGTATCGGCTTTTTCAAAAATCGAAGCAGAGAACTACAGCGCACAATCCGGTATCCAGATTGTAACCTGTGACGAGGGAACAGATGCTATTGGCTACATTGAAAATGGTGATTACGCTGTTTACAGGAATATTGATTTCGAAAACGGTGCGGCAGGCTTTCAGGCCAGAGCATCGAGCCCTGCCAGCGGGGGTAATATTGAAATCAGGCTTGACAGCATAACCGGTCCTTTGATAGGAACCTGTCAGGTGGCAGCGACCGGGGATTGGCAGACCTTTACCGATGTAAAATGCAATGTCGGCGGTGCAAGCGGAAAGCATGACCTGTATCTAAAGTTCACAGGGGGAAGCGGATACCTGTTCAACCTTAACTGGTTCCAATTCGGGAAAGGCGGTTACTCCCAACCGGGAGATGTAAATTCCGACGGGCAGATAGATGCTCTGGACTTCCAATTGTTGAAAGCATATCTTCTAGGCCTGGCAAATATAGAAGATACCAATTTAGCCGACCTGGATTCCAGCGGTGAAGTTAATGCGATTGATTTTTCAATACTTAAGCAGTATTTGCTGGGTAATCCGATGGAACAGCAAAAATAAGGAAAGAAGAAATTAAATCTAATGAAATCATTAAAATAAAAAGGAAGGATGAGACTATGAAACATTTTCTTAAACAACTTTTTGCAATTGCTGTGGGGATGGTTTTAATATTAATTGCCTCAGGCTCGGTGGTTTATGGAGCCGCCAACCCGAACCCGTCCTGGAATGTGGACGAGAGGGTAATTTTCCATGGACAATGCAAACCCTACGATTATTACGCCGCAAAGGACCCAACTATTGTTTACTATAACGGTAAATATCTTGTGTACTACACAGGAGCAAATCAAAGCGGAGGCTGGCAGATGTGCTTTACTTCCGCGAGCACCATTTCAGGGCTGAAAAATGCCTCCCGCACCTATCTGAGCAAAATAGGCGAAAGCTATTTCTGTGCACCGGAATTATTCTACTTCGAGCCGCAGAAATTATGGTACCTGGTTTACCAGGACGGAACTCACGGGGCGGCTTATGCCACATCCACAGACCCGAGCGATCCAAATTCCTGGTCGGGGCCGAAATCCTTCGGAATATCCGGTAATATGGGGTGGGATTATTACGTAATCTGCGACGATCAGTACGCCTACATGTATAATACTCCGGATGACGGCTCGGGCAAACTGTATATGCGCAGGACCACACTTGCAAATTTCCCGAATAAGGGATGGAGTTCACCTACAGTTGCATGCTCCAATGTTTTTGAAGGCGCGGCAGTATATAAAAGTCTGGCCGACAGTCAATACTACCTGCTGGTGGAAGCCATGCTTGACGGCAGGAGCTATGAACTGTTCACTTCCTCAAATGCCGGAGGCCCCTGGACGCTGGTTAATAATAAATGGGCTACAAAGAGTAACCTTACCAAATACAATTCGGACAAGTGGACAACCAATGTTTCACACGGTGAACTGATTCGTGCAGGTTATAACCAAAAGCTGGAGATTAATGATATCAACAAGGTTGATTTTCTTATTCAGGGAACAACCAGCCTTTCAGGTGACTATCAAAAGATAACCTGGGATCTTGGTCTTATAAGAAATTACACCGGCAGTCCTGATACACCTGTTGACCCAAGAACAGCCTTTGAAAAGATAGAGGCCGAGAGTTTCAACGACCAGTCCGGAATCCAGAACGTAACCTGTGACGAGGGCACGGAAGCTGTTGGTTATATCGAAAACGGTGATTACACCGTCTATAAGAGCATTGATTTCGGAAGTGGCGCCACAGGCTTTAAGGCCAGAGTATCCAGCGCCAACGCCGGAGGCAATATTGAGATAAGGCTGGACAGTGCTTCCGGTACTTTGGTGGGAACCTGTCAAGTTGGCGGAACCGGAGGCTGGCAGACCTTTACAGATGTAAAATGCAGTGTAAGCGGTGTCAGCGGAAAGCATGACCTGTATCTTAAATACACCGGAGGAAGCGGGTATTTATTTAACCTCAACTGGTTCACTTTCAGCAATGAACCTGTAGAACCGGTCTCAAAACTGGGTGATATAAATTCAGACGGACAAATAGATTCAATAGATTTACAGCTTATCAAGGCATATCTTCTCGGTCTGGGAACAATAGAAAATACAAAAGCGGGTGATTTGGATGCCAGCGGAGAAATAAATGCTATAGATTTTTCACTTATGAAACAATATCTGCTGGGAATAATATCTACTTTCCCAGGACAGAATACAAACCCGGAAAATCCTAAATTCCACTGCTTCCTCCTGCTTGGTCAATCCAATATGGCAGGATACCCCAAGGCTCAGGATTCCGATAAGGTGGAAGACTCAAGGGTGCTTGTTTTAGGCTACGACAATAACTCCGCCCTTGGCCGTGTCACCGATCAGTGGGATGTGGCATGCCCTCCGCTGCATGAGGCGTGGAATGGTGCCATCGGCCCGGGAGACTGGTTTGGAAAGACCCTGATACAAAAAGTTCCTGAGGGTGATACTATCGGGTTGATACCATGTGCTATCAGCGGTGAGAAAATAGAGACCTTTATGAAGTCCGGAGGCAGTAAATACAACTGGATTATCAATCGCGCAAAACTTGCTCAGCAAAAGGGAGGAATCATTGAAGGTATCATTTTCCACCAGGGGGAATCAAACAGCGGCGATACCAGCTGGCCGGGCAAGGTAAAAACTCTGGTGGAGGATCTGAGGAAGGATCTCAACCTGGGCAACGTTCCGTTCCTTGCAGGTGAGCTGCTTTACAGCGGCCCATGTGCAGGCCACAATACGCTGGTAAACCAGTTGCCATCTATAATATCAAATTGTTATGTGGTTTCTGCAAACGGGCTTGTTGTGGATTCAGCCGATACGCAATACCGTCTCCACTTCGGACATGATTCTCAGGTTACCTTTGGAAAGAGGTATGCTGAAAAAATGATTCAGGCATTAGACTGGTAAGTAGGTTTAGAAGCCTGTAATTTAGAAACCTTTTTATATACACATAAACGTGATGGCTGTATCACGTTTATGTGTATACCAATTTAGGTTCGCTTTTCAAATAGCGGTAAAGTAGCTAATAAACATAACCGAAGTCAGATGGAATTACGCATATGTACCTGCTGGAAATCACAGACTTGAACAGGAGGATTACCTTGAAAAACTTCAGTTTTAAGAAATATACCGTTCCTGCCGCACTTGCAATAGCGGTCTTTATATCAGTTATAACGTTTGGATGCTCAAAGCTCCAGAATAAAGCAGAGCTTTTATCGGGGGATAAAATACCTTCGGGTATCAAATTGTTTAATGCATCCGGTAAAGCAGAAAAAATAAACATTGATAAGGGTAAATATAAGGTGGTTTTCTATCTTGACAGTGCTAATGCCGAAAGTATAGACAGGCTGGACTGCATATCAAAAATGATGAGCTTAATCAGCTTAAAAAATGTAAGTTACGCTTTGGTGTGGGAAGACCGGATTCCAGTGGATGAGATAAGGAAAGTGGGAATTGACGAAAGTTATAATTATTCGCTGGAAGGCAAGGCAGCCTTGAGTGAGTCCACGCCCAATGCATTTCTTATGGATGAAGGCAACAAGGTTGTAATGGTTACGGGTTACAGTTATGTATCCTTGATAAACAAAATCATTGAGCTGGGGGGGAATAAGGAGATACATACCAGTGCAGGAGAGATGATTTTAAAGGATGTAGAAAAGTCCGGCACATTTCATAGGGAAGCCAATAAAAAAACGCTCCTTATGTTTGTGTCCTCAAGCTGCAAGTCTTGCAGGGCAGGTGAAGACATTCTGAAGCAAAACATTGATTCGATGCGGAAAAAGGTGAATGCAATCGCCATACGCCCGGATTTTGATTCAAGACAGGCTTACGACAAGGATTTGGAAATGGATCCTCAACAAATTTATTTTAATATATACAGCTATGCATTGGGAGTCGAGGCAGCCAACCGGATATACCCCATGTATCTCATAATAAACGGAGACTATTCTGTTGAAAAGTTATTTACAGATCCAAAGGAAGCGGTTAAGTACATACTGGGATTGCCGAATTAGTTTTACCAAAGTCAATTACGGTTGAAAGCCTTAGCCTTCCAGTCGTAATATTGCTTTTAAGCTGGCTTTGGGCCGATAGTAATTGACTTTTATAATGGAGGTCAGAATATGTTGGGAAAAGTATTTTACAGTTTTTTATTGGGTGCGCTGCTGATTATGTTTTCGGTCTGTCCACAGGCAGCAACGGCAAAAACAGCCCGCCAGATGGAATATCTGGACCGTGGAGTAGTGGCTGTCAAGGTCGGCGGCGGAGTTTTTGTCAGCTGGCGGATATCGGGTACTGAGAAGTCAGATGTGGCTTTTAATCTATACCGTGACACGACATTGGTGGCTAATGTAACGGGCGCAGGCAATTATGTCGATAAAGCCGGCAACGCAGGTTCCAAATACTCGGTAAGCGCCGTGGTCAACGGTACCGAACTGGCAAAGTCACCGGCGGTGGGGGTATGGGGCAGCAACTGCATGCAGCTTCCGCTCCAGATTCCCGCCGGGGGGACAACGCCGGACGGAGTCTCATACACTTACAGTGCAAATGATTGCAGTGTGGGCGACCTGGACGGAGATGGACAATATGAAATCATTTTAAAATGGGATCCCTCAAACTCCAAGGATAATTCTCAAAGCGGATATACCGGCAATGTTTATCTCGATGCCTATAAGTTCAACGGCACAAGGCTATGGCGGATAGATCTGGGAAGAAACATACGTGCCGGTGCACATTATACCCAGTTCATGGTATATGATCTGGACGGTGACGGGAAAGCCGAGGTGGCCTGTAAAACGGCTGACGGAACAAAAGACGGTACAGGTGTCACAATAGGCAACGCCGGTGCGGATTACCGCAATTCCTCGGGGTATATCCTGTCAGGACCGGAATACCTGACAGTCTTTCAAGGAAGTACGGGCAAGGCTCTTTATACCGGAGCCTATGAACCTGCCAGAGGTACGGTTTCCAGCTGGGGGGATTCCTATGGAAACCGTGTGGACCGCTTTCTGGCGTGCATCGCTTACCTGGACGGGGTACACCCAAGTCTTGTCATGTGCCGCGGCTACTATACACGGACAGTACTTGCGGCGTACGACTGGAATGGCTCAGCCCTGACCAGACGCTGGGTCTTCGACAGCAACAGCAGCGGCAATTCCGGATATTCAGGGCAGGGCAACCACAACTTAAGTGTTGCCGATGTTGACAACGATGATAAGGATGAGATCATATACGGTTCCTGTACAATTGACGACAACGGCAAAGGTCTGTATACCACCGGTCTGGGGCATGGAGATGCAATGCATGCGGGAGATCTTGATCCAAACCGTTCAGGACTTGAGGTTTGGGCCTGCCATGAGGACACTGCCGGCAATGGGGGAGTTGGCGCATCCTTCCGCGATGCCAGGACTGGAAGCGTGCTATGGAAATTTACGGCTTCCGGTGATGTAGGGAGGGCATGCTCGGCCGATCTGACGGCGCAATATGCCGGAGAGGAGGTATGGGCCGCAGGATCTCCCTTATACAGCAGTACGGGACAAAATATTGGTTCGGCGCCTTCTCCCAAGAATTTCGCCATATGGTGGGATGGGGATGAGCTCCGTGAACTTCTGGACAATACCAGCATCACCAAATACGGCGGGGGAACCCTGCTCTCAGCCGGCGGCTGCGCCTCAAACAACGGCACAAAAGCCACTCCCTGCCTGCAGGCCGACATTTTTGGAGACTGGAGGGAAGAGGCAATCTGGAGAACATCGGATAATAAATACTTAAATATCTATACAACTACGGATGTGACAAGCCGGCGTATATATACCCTGATGCATGATCCTGTTTACAGGCTGGGGGTTGCCTGGCAGAATACAGCCTATAACCAGCCGCCTCATACCGGTTTTTTCATTGGAAGCGGTATGAAGACACCTCCTGAACCGTCGATTTACCTGGCAGGAGAATCTACAACTCCTGTTATTATCTACGGTGATGTAAATGATGACGGAGATATAAATGCCCTGGATTTTGCTTTGCTAAAGACGTATGTATTAACAGGGGAAGCCGGGGGTATTAATTTAAAGGCTGCCGACGTGAACAGGGATGATTCGGTAAACTCAATCGATCTGGCACTTGTGAAAAGTTATCTGTTGGGTATTATCAGCGGATTCTAGAGGTCTGTAACAAATATTTGAATTTAATTCATAGTGCCTGTATAAAGTCAGAAACATTTTTATGGTGGTATTGATGAACAACTACCCAGCACCGCCAGTAGATTTAGATTTTACAGACAATATGAAAGATGTAATGCAAAGAGGTGTATTAATTTACAAATAATATAACAAAGTATGATTATATTACAAATTTACAGGAGGTTATTATTATGGTATTCAAGTCGATTAAATGTTTTTTGCTTGCAGCGGCTTTAATATTTATGCCGGTCATTGCAGGTTTGGGTCCCGAAGTACGGGCCGCATCCGGACTGACCTCGGATTTTGATCAGTTGAATAATTCACAAATCGTTTCTGCCATGGGTGCCGGCTGGAATCTGGGCAACCAGCTTGAAGCTGTTGTGAACGGAACTCCGGGAGAAACAGCCTGGGGAAATCCTGTTATTACAAAAGCTCTTATTCAAAAAGTAAAGGCCGCAGGCTTTAAAACAATTCGTATTCCTGTTTCATATTTCAGCAAAATAGGGAGTGCGCCAAATTACACCATTGATGCGGCCTGGCTGTCCAGGATTAAAGAGGTGGTTGATTATGCATACAGTGAGGGCATGTACATAATTATCAATATCCACGGTGACGGTTATAATACCATTGGAGGATCGTGGCTTTTATGCAATTCAAGTGATCAGACAACTATAAAGGCAAAATATCAAAAGGTGTGGCAGCAGATTGCAAACGTGTTTGTAAATTATGACGAGCATTTGATTTTTGAATCTATGAATGAAGAATTTGACGGCAATTACAATACGCCCAACACAACATATTACTCAAATATAAACGCCTACAATCAGATTTTTGTGGACACGGTAAGGCAGACCGGCGGGAACAACAGTGCCAGATGGCTTTTGATTCCAGGCTGGAATACAAACATTGATTACACAGTGGGAAATTACGGCTTTGTGATGCCGTCCGACAATTACAGGTCGGCCGCTGTTCCTGCCTCCGAAAAGAGGATAATGATATCGGTTCATTATTATTCGCCCTGGGACTTCTGCGGTGAAGAATCCGGTACAATAACCCAGTGGGGAGCAACGGCAAAGGATATTTACAGAAAATCCACATGGGGTCAGGAAGACTACATGGATTCACAGCTCAAATCGGTATATAATAAATTTGTAGTAAACGGATATCCTGCCGTGATCGGCGAATTCGGTTCGGTTGACAAATCAAGTGCCGATTCCACCAATATTACCTACCGTGAAATCTTTGCAAAAACACTTTGCACCTATGCTAAAACCTACGGCTCTGTTCCGGTATATTGGGATAACGGCTATAACGGAGCATACGGGTTTGCCTTGTTTGACAGAACCAACCTGAGAGTAACACAGCAGACTGTCATAAATGCCATAATGAGCGGAATTGGCACAGGTGCCGGCTCTGTTTATGGAGATGCCAACGGCGATAATGTGGTAGATGCAATAGATTATGCCATTCTTAAGCAATATCTTTTAAAGATGGTCAATTTGCCTGAGAATTCCTTGAAGCTGGTTGATTTAAATAAAGATAATGCAGTGGATGCAATTGACATTGCTATATTAAAGATGTATCTTTTGGGTCAGATTACAAGTTTGCCAAGGGTATAAAAAATCCATAAATCCACAGTAACCCCTTGAACGCGGGAATTTTATTTCTGCGTTCAAGGGGTGTTTTTTGTTGACATATCTATCCTCAAATTATAATATAATAATATAACCTGTAATACAGGTAGACAACATACAGCAATGTGGAATATTATTGCATTGGAAAGGTATGAAATCCGTATGCCAATTAAGAAAGTTACACGTCAAAGTATAGGCGACCAGGTTTTTGAACAGCTGAAGGAACAGATTTTCAACAATGAGTGGAAGAGGGGAGAAAAAATCCCGTCTGAAAATGACCTGGCGGCATCTTTTGGGGTGAGCCGTATTACAGTGCGTCAGGCACTGCAGAAATTAACGGCTCTGGGTCTGATAGAAACCAGGCTGGGAGAAGGCTCATTCATAAGGGACGCAGCTCCCGGAATCAATATGAATCCTCTCATACCAATCGCTTATTTGAATGGGAACTCCTTACAGGAGATTTTAGAGTACCGGAGGGTTCTGGAAGGGAATGTGGCTGAGCTTGCCACTGAAAAGGCATCGGCAGAGGAAGTGGCAAAGCTTGAGGAAATATACAAATTGATGGAGCAGGTTAAGGAGGACCTGGAAAAGTTCTCAAAGGCTGATTTGAATTTCCATCTTCTGCTTGCCAATATGACAAAGAATTCTCTTATCATCCAGACCTTCCACATATTCAATGATGTCCTGAACCGGGCTTTTTCCCAAATTACATCCATAAGGGGAAACAGTGCGGGAATTTATTATCACAAACTGCTGCTTGAAGCGGTAAAAAGCGGAAACTCCGGAGAAGCAAAAAAGATCATGCAGGAACATATGGAGGATCTGTACAACACTTTCCAATCAAAAGCCTGAAGACATATTTATAATAAAAACAAGAACTGCAGAAAAGGAGCATAGCAATGTATGAATTAAGTATGTGGAAAACCGATGGTGAAAAGACAAAATGCTGCAGCTGCCGGAAGGGCACAGCAGGTGTCAGGAAGGATTCAAACAGCAGTAGTAAGGCATTCAGGATCGAGATTGATCCTGCCAGAGAGTTTCAGGAAATTGCAGGCTTCGGAGGTGCATACAATGAGGTTGGCTGGGAGGCTGTCAGCTGCCTTTCGCAGGAAGAACAGGCAAAGGTATTTGATGCACTTTTTGGCAGCGGTGGCTGCCGGTTCAACTTATGCCGCACTCCCATAGGCGCCAGTGATTTCGCATTGGATGACTATTCACTGAACGATGTCAATGGCGATTTTACCATGGAGCATTTTAATATTTCAAGAGATAAAAAAAGGCTGCTTCCATACATATTTAAATCAATGGAAATCAATCCTTCAATCAAGGTTTGGGGATGTCCCTGGAGTCCTCCTTACTGGATGAAAACCTCAGGTGATATGTGCAATGGAGGAGAGCTTCTGGATACTACGGAAAATCTCAGGGCCTACGCGGTCTATTTCAGAAAATACATAGAGAAATACGAAAAGGAAGGTGTACCGATGCTGGCGGTTTGCGTGCAAAACGAAACCGACGTTATCAATATCTACCCTACCTCAACCATGCCGCCGGAATTGATGAAAAAATTCATAAGAGCTTATCTGGTGCCGGAACTTGTACGTTTCCAGGGGAAACCATTAAAAACCGAGATTTGGGCAGGTTCCATCCGCGATGTTATGGGGTATGCCGATGAAGTGGTAAGTGATCCGGTCATAAAACAATTTGTCAAAGGAATAGGCTACCAGTATTCATCACCCGAGGTGGTAGCGGATTCATATGAAAAATATCCCCGGATCAAGCTTTACCATACCGAATCCCCCTGTCACAACGGAGCAAATTCGTGGGAGGAAGCAAAGGAAATTTATCTGGATATTGTGTCATATCTGGAAAACGGATGTATCAACTACAGCTACTGGAATATGATTCTTGACGAATCCACCCTGAGCTCGTGGGGCTGGAAACAAAATTCCATGATAACAATAGACCGGACCACGAAAGAGGTGCATTATAATTATGAATATTATGTAATGCTGCACTTCGGCCGTTTTGTGGAGCCCGGTGCAAAAAGGATCGGTTCTTCAGGCAGTGTGAACGGCAGCATGATTGCTTTCAAAAATCCCGACCGGAGCATAATAGTGTTGGTTTCCAATTTTTCCGACGAGAAAGTAACAGCTGATATTTGTCTGGAGCAGGAGAGCTACAAGGTCGAGTTGGAGCCGTCAAGCATCTATACTTTAAAGTTTTCCAGGGTTTAAAACTTATGGATTAATATTTGTTCATATAGATTAATGGGAGATGAAATAATGGATAATATAATGCAAAAAAGTTCTTTTGAACGTCAGCTCTGGACGCAGGTAGATGCACTCCAGCTGGGTTCGGGCTGGGATGAGGAAGATATTGTCAAACCCCAGATTTTGATTGAGGATGCATATGGTGACAGTCATCCGGGGAGCACTCATCTGAATCAGCTCACCGAGCAGGCCAGAATCGGCGTTTATGAGGCAGGAGGCTGCCCTGCAAGATATCATGCCACCGATATCTGCGATGGGTGCGCTCAGGGGCATAAGGGGATGAATTATGTGCTGGCCTCCCGAGAAGCCATATGTGATATGGTTGAAGTACATGGGAGCATGGTTTCCTGGGATGGATTGATCCTGTCCTCCTCCTGTGATAAATCCATTCCTGCACATTTGAAAGCTGCTGCAAGGCTGGGCATTCCAGCAATATTTATACCCGGCGGAAGCATGAGACCGGGTCCGGATATGACAACCTCACTGGTTGCAGGAGATATTTCTCTGAGGCAGAAGCGGAAGGGAGAAATCAGTGATCTGGAAGTCCGCGACTTTAAGCTTACCGGTTGTCCTTCAGTAGGAGCATGTACCTTCCTCGGAACGGCAAGCACCATGCAGTGTATGGCTGAGGCTCTGGGAATGGCTTTGCCGGGAAGTGCGTTGGTCCCTGCAACTATGAGGGACATACTCTCATACTCCAGAAAAGCAGGAAGAAAAATCATGGAGCTGGTTTCAAAAGCTGTCACACCGGACAGGATCATGACCAGAGAAGCATTTGTCAATGCTATTATTGTGCACAGCGCCATCGGAGGGTCCACCAATGCCACTCTGCATTTACCTTCTATCGCCAGAGAACTCGGTATTCAATTGACACCTGAAATGTTTGATGAAATAAACCACAGGATACCGCATATCGGAAATATATTCCCGGGCGGGGAGCATCTTACCGAATCCTTCTGGTTTGCCGGCGGGGTACCAATGGTGCAGTTTATGCTGAAAGAATATCTGAATCTGGATGTTATGACTGTTACCGGCAGGACTCTGGGAGAAAATCTTGAAGACCTGCAAAAGGACAATTTTTTCAACAGGTATCTTGGCTATCTTTCAAATTACGGCCTGAAAAGAGAAGATGTTATAATACCGGTAAATGAGACCAAAGAAAAAGGTTCCATAGCAGTTTTAAAAGGGAATATAGCTCCTGAAGGGTCAATAGTAAAATATTCCGCCTGTGCTGAAGGCATGCGTAAACACAAGGGATTGGCAAGGGTTTTCAATTGTGAGGAAGATGCATACAGTGCCGTAGTCAATAATGAAATCAATCCCGGAGAGATCGTAGTTATCCGGTATGAAGGACCGAGAGGCAGCGGCATGCCTGAAATGTTAATGACCACAGAAGCAATTGTCTGCGACAAAAGATTGAACGGTACGGTTTCACTTGTTACCGACGGAAGGTTTTCTGGTGCAACAAGAGGTGCGGCAATAGGACATGTTTCGCCCGAGGCGGCTGCCGGAGGGCCACTGAGCCTTATTAAAACAGGAGATATTATAGAATACGACATTGAAGGCAGAAGTCTTAATGTGGTAGGTATTGACGGACAGGAAGTTTCTTTGGAGGAAGTAGAGGCTGTTTTTTCGGTACGGAAACTTGAAAAGGAAACCATTGAGGCTCCCGCCAGGAAGGGACTGCTTAAAAGATATACCGAATCTGCTCTTTCTGCCATGGAAGGGGCAGGTTATTAAAAATACAAAGGAGATTACGAAGATGAAATGTAATTATATTACCCCAGCTATTACTGCATTTAACGAAAAAAAACAATTGGACAGGGAGGCGCTTGAAGGCCTTTATGACCACCTCATCCAGGGCGGTGTGGACGGTATTTTGGTTTTGGGAAGTATAGGTGAATTTTTTGCAATTCCGGTGGAAAGCAAGAAAGAACTCATCCGTCTGGCCGTCAGACATGTTGACCGGAGAACAAAGGTGCTGGTCGGAACTGCCAGCATGGATGTAAATGAAACGGTAGAGCTATCGAAATATGCCTGTGAACAGGGGGCGGATGGTATTGTAGTAATATCGCCTTACTATTTCAGCCTGAGCGATGAAAGTATCGAAGAGTATTATGACTTTGTGGCAAAGGAATGCCCGGGAGATCTTTACCTCTATAATTTCCCCGACCGCACCGGATATGACCTTTCACCCGAGGTGACACTCAGGCTGCTGAGAAAACATAAGAATATAGCAGGCTACAAGGATACCATACCCGGGATGGACCATACCAGGGAATTGATAAAACTTATCAAGCCGGAGTTTCCCGAATTTAAAATCTACTCGGGCTTTGACGACAATTTTGCACACAATGTTTTATCTGGGGGAGATGGGTGTATAGGAGGCTTGTCAAACCTCGTGCCTGATATTTGCAGTTCCTGGGTGAGAGCTTTCAGGGAAAATGATCTTGCTTCGGTTGCCGGTATACAAAGGAAAATAGATCAGCTCATGGAGATATATCAGGTGGGTAAGCCCTTTGTACCGTATATAAAAAAGGCAATGCTGCTTAAAGGTATCCCTGTCAAGGATTATTGTTCCTTCCCGCTGCCGGCGGCAAAAGAGGCACAGGTTTCAAAGCTGGAGGACATATTGAAAAAGACAGGTGTGCTTTAACCCGTTGTGGCTATTGATTTAGTTATTTAATAAAGATCTTTTGGAGGTATGCCAATGATGCTCATAAACGGCGATTATAGTCTTATATTCAGAGAAGGCGGCATTCAGGCCGTCAAAAACGGCAAGTTTTTATATTTTAACAAACGTCCCATGTTTGTAACGGTAAAGACAGTATTTGCAGTTAACGAATTTTATGACGGAGCCTATGAGGAGCTTTCCATCACGGGTAATAAAGTTATTGCCAAAGGTACGCTCACAGTGCCTTCGGGCTCTGAATTTTCCTTTTCGGATGCATATGAAGCCGTAGAGGAAGGGTTCAGGATAAGCCGGAAGGTAAAGGTACTGAAAGCCGGAGATGATCTGGGCTTTTCCACCAAAATATCTTTTGTCATGACCGAGTCGGCCGATACCCGTGAATTTAACTGTTTCGCACCCGGTGTCTGGTATAAGCAGAATGAGTTTGCACCCGACGGTGCATTTGGTAAGGATCTTGATTGTGAGTATTTCTGGTGCAAGGAGACCAGCTATGCCCTGCCTCTGTTTGCAATGCAAAACATTAAATCAGGAGAAACAGCAGCCCTTTCACGCTGGGGGGCCGATGTGACAATGCGGTCACTTGACCTGGTACAGTCTGAAAACAGCACCGACCCCCGATATACAATCGGAGCCATAGGCATGAGCAGAGTTGAAAACAAAACCTTGAATTATATGTATTATGGATTTGAAATACGGAAGGAAATTGAGACAAAGTGCGCCGGGTTGTCGATTGATTATGTTTATCCAGGCTGCGACGGTCAGATGCCGGGAAGAAATCATTTCGGCGGGCTGGACTACAAAAACAGTATCAAAACCTTTAAACGTGTCAACCATCCCGTTGAGGAGGGTTTTGAACAAAATTACTCGGTTGCGTTAAATTTCGGTCATTACGGCAGCTTCCAGAGTATGATGAGAGATATGTGGAGGATGGCCTATGGCCGTCTTAGGGATAAGACATTTCAGGTGGACAACGAAATGCATTTTCACAACTGTATGAAAATACTCAACAGGTACACCCGTCAATACGGAGCTTCATACGGCCTGCCCTTTTCCTGCCAGCTGCCCGACATGGACATATCCTGTATATCCTTCCAATTCGGCTTTGTGGGACAGCAGCCGGGTATAGGCTATCAGCTGCTGAGGTACGGCCATAAGGAAAATCTGCCTGAGGCCTTTGAAAAAGGTGTGAAGATTATTGATTTCTGGGTGAGGACTGCAATGACAGACTCCGGACTGCCTCAAATGTGTTACAATCCCAATATAGATGGGTTTGAACCATATCCGCACTATATCCGCATGCTTGCCGACGGAATAGAGGCTATACTGGATTCATATCTGTATATGCGCAGGAAGGGAGACCAGCGGCCGGCCTGGCTGGAATTCTGCAGAAAGACTGCAGACTGGCTGATAGACATTCAAAATGAAGACGGCAGTTTTTACCGTTCATACAATACCGATAATTCTGTGCGGATGGACTCTAAATCAAATACTCCCAGTGTTATACGTTTTCTTGTACAGTTTTATCTGGTATCTGGTGACGAGAAATACAAGACTGCTGCAATCAAGGCCGGCGAGTGGTCCTTTGATAATGCATATCTTAAAATGGAATACAGGGGCGGCACCTGTGACAACACTGACATACAGGATAAGGAAGCGGGTATTTATGCGCTGTTCGGCTTCCTGGCACTGTACGATTTGACCGGTGACGGCAAATGGCTGGAAGGCGCAGTTGGTGCGGCCGACTATACCGAGACCTGGACCTATGCCTGGAAATTCCCGGTATGTGCTCCCTGGCCCAAGCATCCATTCAACAAGTATTCCATCAGCGGGCAGAGCATCATAACAATCGGAGGCGGTGCAGACGTATATATGGCTGCCTGTGCTTATACCTATTACAGGCTGTATCTGATAACCTCCGATGAGCACTACCTGGATTTTGCCGAGTTCATACACAAAAATACCAGACAATCCAGCGATGTTGACGGCAGTATAGGTTATTTAATGCCGGGCTTGGGGCATGAAAGCGGTGACTTCACCGGACAGGTTCTGCAAAGCCACTATCACTGGCTGCCCTGGTGCACTTTTGTAGAAGTCGACCCTTTATCAAGGCTGTATGATACCTTTGGAGGCTACGAAATTTCGGATGCGCAAAGGTTGCCTCCTGAGGAGCGTATCAAAAGAAACCGGATATATGACTATTTTGTATAACATATGAAGCTTTGAAGAAATATTAGAGAAACAGATTTGTTGTAATTAATTACCTGTATCTCTAATATTTTTTTATTGATTCCAATTTTAAATTTCACCTGCTTGTAAATACTGTGTAAACTTAACTTATACAGTTGGCATGTGCGGTTAAACCCCAATTAGCATACTTGTTTTAATTAAATTTGGAGTATATACTAGTGGTCTGTAACATCTAAAACGTATATTACCGGCGAGTAAAATTTTTGCAGGATAAGGCGGAGGACGAAGGCAATACTGTATGTATTGACAAGGAGGACAACGAAATCCTGCGGGAATTTAACCGTCGGCAATATATGAATTTGGATGTTACAGACCACCAATTCCGGTAAAATAATTTATGTGAAAGGAAGGTATTTGGCTTGAATATCTTTAAAGCAAAATTAAGCAACAGTATTTTCAGCCGTCTTGTTATTACATTCCTTATAATAATTATTCCGATATATGGACTTGCAATTTATATTTATAATTGGGGGCTGCATACAGTAAAGAATGAAATATCAAAATCCACAGTTGCTCAGGTGTCCTTTTATCTTGAAGGCTTGGAAAAAGAAATTGAAAGGATGAAAATCCTTCAGTATGACTGTCTCAATGATGAAAACCTCAACAAGCTGGCCATCAGATCCCAGATTATGAGTATTTACGAAACTACCGAAAGTATGAGACTTCTTCAGCAAAGACTGGTCACAATAAGGAACAGCAGCGTTTATATAAAAAATGTAAGTGCACATATACTTCCAATAAAAAGAACAATATCCTCCAACTCCGGGCTGGATGATATTAAAATGGAGAAATTCAAGGAAATCAGAGTGCCTGTGGGGCTGGGCGGAGCTCAGATAATCAGCTATAAGGACGGCTTATATTTGAGCACTCTTCAAAAAAAAGATATGGTAACCGGCAATCCACTGTACCTGATAGAAATAGAATTGGATCAGAGTGCTTTCAGGCAGGCATTAACCCAGTTCAATACCTATGATGGCAGCGGATCGGTTCTGATAAGCAATATAAATAACGGTATAATTTCCAACCAGGTAAAAAATGGCGTAACGGAAGAAATTAAAACTTTAATTTCTAAAATGAATGTTAACGAGGACAGCGGTATAGAATACGTTAACATAAACAGCAAAGGCTATTATGTGGTACAAGCCAGATCCAAATACCTTAACATGGTTTTGTTAAAATATATTCCCCAGGAATATGTAATGAAACCTATTAAGAATTTTAATATATGGGTATGGGTTTTTTCAGTTGCGGTAGTAATAATTATATTAATTTACTCCCTATCAACCTATAAATTTATGCACAAACCCCTGATTCAGCTGGTTAAATCCTTCCGCAAACTGGAAAGCGGAGACTTGCAGGTTTCTATTACGCATGACTCCAACAATGAGTTTGGTTATTTGTACAAACGTTTTAACGATATGGTTAAAAATCTTAACAATCTGATAGATCAGGTATACAATCAGAAAATATTAATGCAGCGGGCCGAATTAAAACATCTGCAATCGCAAATAAATCCACACTTTCTGTACAACAGTCTTTTTATGATTAATACAATGGCTTCAATAGGCGATGAAAATCTTGTTCCGTTTTCCAAGTATCTGGGTGAATATTTCCGGTTTGTCACCAGAAGCTCTTCCGATTATAT
Organism: Bacillota bacterium; assembly: GCA_023386445.1. Lineage (GTDB taxonomy): Bacteria > Bacillota > Clostridia > Acetivibrionales > DSM-1351 > Ruminiclostridium. The sequence goes on from JAEWJR010000067.1 coordinate 17,494, forward strand.
TCTGCTTATTGATGAGATAAATCATGCAAAAGTATATACCAAGATACAACTAATGAGATTTTCAAAAAGGTTGAAGGTAAATTTCGGAGAATGTCCTGAGAAATATCACAAAACAAAAGTTCCGCGCCTGATATTGCAGCCGATTATAGAAAATGCATTTGAACATGGTATTGAAAGAAAAAAGAACAGTGGTATAGTATCAATATATTTTGAGGAATATGACCGGCAGCTTAACATTATAGTTGAGGATAACGGGAATGATATGTCGGATGAAAGCCTGTCTGAAATGAAAACCGCATTGGAGAATACGTCTGAAGAGCTTGAGATAACGGGTATTATAAATATAAACCGCCGTATAAAACTGATTTTTGGAGATAACTGCGGTCTGGCGGTATCCAGAAGTGAATTGGGCGGTCTGAAGGTCGTTCTGAAAATTAATATCCCCGGAGGTGATGAGATTGTACAGAATGCTTATTGTTGACGATGAAGAAATAATTGTAAACAGCCTGTACGAAATTTTTAACAATATGAAAAATCTGGATTTAGATGTTTATAAGGCATACTCGGGTGAGGAAGCTGTTGAATGGCTGAACAGAACCAGAATAGACATTGTTCTTACGGATATAAGAATGCCTGAGATTGACGGCTTGCAGCTGCTGGACATCATACACAAAAGCTGGCCGCAGTGCAAGGTTATCTTTTTAACCGGATATAATGAATTTGAGTACGTATACAAAGCTATCCAGCACAGCGGAGTCAGCTATATCCTGAAAACGGAAGACCATGAAAAGGTTATAAATGCTGTTGAAAATACAATTAAAGAAATACAGAAGAGTATAAAAATCGAGGATTTGATCCATAAGGCCAAAGAGCAGATGAATATGGCTGTAGATCTCTTTCAGAAGGATTATTTTATTCAGCTGCTTAGAGGCGATACATCATTAAATATAAATAAGGCTCAGTTCGAGCAGCTGTCTGTCTCCCTGCATCCCGGGCAGCCAGTGGTATTACTGCTGGGACATGTAGACAACATCTCCTCTGATGTGACATATTGGCACAGGCTGCAGTATCTGTATTCAGTGAGAATGATTATCAACAGGTATTTAAATCCGCATATCAGCAGCGTGGCTGTAATGGATGAGAACTACAGGTTTGTTTTGTTTATTCAGCCTAAGGAGCTATTTATTCAGAACCAGCTGCAAAAGGACATGGAATATTATTATGATAAAACAGTTTCTTTTTTAAAGGGCACGCTGGAGGTTATCCAGACTGCCTGCAGGGAGTCTCTGAATTTGTCGATTAGTTTTGCGCTTGGTGCAGAGAAATGCAGCTGGCCGGGGGTATCGGAGAAGTATTTTTTACTCAACCAGCTCTTGAATTACAGAATCGGTACCGGAATAGAAATGATTCTCATTGATAATGAAATAAAGAATAATTTGTTGGCTACAAGCCTGAGTTTGGAAGTACCAGAACTGGATACTGTAAACCAGCCTTTGGAGATGTCATTGAGAAAAAGGAATTTTGAATCAATTGAACAATATCTTGAATCAGGGCAGGATGAGAAATTTCTCGAGGTTCTGTCTGAAATAATCGACCCGTTGAAATCCATAAAGAGCAGGAACTCAAACCTGGCGATTGAGGCGTATTACAAGATATCTCTAAGTCTTCTGACATATATCAACCGCTGGAAGCTTACCGATAAAATAGCTTTCCATATTGCTCAGAACAAGCTTATGAGAATTGATGCGCATGATTCCTGGCCGGATGCCGTTCAATACCTCTATGACATGACCGGCATTATTTTCAAACTCCAGAATGAGGAGCAGAAAAAGAGGGCCGACAGCACGGTTGAATATATTCAGAAATTTGTGGAGGAACACCTTAGTGAGGATCTGTCGCTGGTCAGACTGGCTGAACAGGTTTATTTGAATCCCTCATACCTGTCACGCCTTTATAAACAGCTGACGGGAGCAAATCTTTCGGAGTTTATAGATTGTGCGCGAATTAAAAAGGCAAAAGAATTATTGAAAAAAGAAAATGTTAAAATACATGAGGCAGCCCGTATGGTGGGATATGAAACTGCTGCCTCGTTTACACGCTTTTTCAGAAAAATTTGCGGCTGCTCGCCTCAGGAGTATCATGATTCGGCGGTATCCGGCAAACAAATGTTGAATAAATAAGAAATTATTCACAATGCACTTGCTTTGACCGTTCACAGGAGATGGTAATTAATGATGACAAAACGCATACGCAATTTAAATTCCATTGTAGTAGTTTTTTTGCTTGCAGCTGTACTTTTAGCAGCCTGTGATAAAAATTTTAATCAGAGCATTAAACCGGAGGACACAAAACAGAGCTATTCATCTGTCCCCGGTAAAAGCAGCCAGGTTGATTCTGACCCTTTGGGGAAATACCATCCCGCAATAGATATATCCTTTGTTCGAGGTATTGATGAGGATTTTGCCAAAAATGTGCTGCCAAAGACACCGGGTGAGAATATTGAAGACAACCGCTGGCTGGAACTTTACAGTGAGGAATTGGGCATAAATGTAAGATATGACTGGGCCGTAAGAGGGAATGAAACCTCCGATGTATTCACTCAGAAAATGAATGTTACTCTTGCATCGGGGGATCTTCCGGATGTATTACTTGTCAATTCGGCCCAGTTAAGACAACTGGTTGACTCGGATATGGTTGAAGATATGGCCGGTTACTTCAACAAGTACGCATCAACTCTTACAAAGGAGGTCTATAGCCAGGAAGGAGCTGCAACGTTGGAATCTGCAACCATAGACGGAAAATTAATGGCTGTTCCCGAACCTTTTTCCTTTGTGGAGGAAGCACAGTACATCTGGATTCGCAAGGATTGGCTGAAAGAACTGAACCTGCAGGCTCCAAAATCCATGGACGAGCTATTGAAAATTTCAAAGGCATTTACAACCATGGATCCTGACCGAAATGGCAGGCATGACACATATGGAATGGCAATTACCAAAGACCTGTACGGCGGATGCATGGGAACAGAGGGATTTTTTGCCGCCTACCATGCATATCCCAATATGTGGGTTGAGGATGCTTCAGGGAAACTGGTGTGGGGAAGTACGCTGCCCGAAACAAAGACGGCACTGGGAAAACTTGCCGATATGTATAAGGCCGGAGAACTGGACAGAGAGTTCGGCGTAAAAGATGGCGGCAAAGTAGCTGAAACCATAGCAGCCGGAAAAGTTGGGATTGAATATGGAGCCCAGTGGAATCCAATGTATCCGCTTATCGGTAATTTCAATCATGACAATAATGCCGATTGGACCGGATACCCCCTGGTTTCGGCCGACGGTAAAAAGGTCATGGTTCCTTTAAAGTTTGATCAAACAAGGATATTGGCAATTAGAAAGGGTTATCCGTATCCCGAAGCATTGATAAAATTGATAAATATGCATCTGGAAAAGAATTGGGGAGATACCGCTGATTTCAGTAAGTACTATATGCCTGCAAAGAACGGAGGTGTGGGTGTATGGAAATTTTCACCTGTAATTCCCACCCCTCCGTTTAAGAACCTGGATGCCTTTCTGGCAATTGAAGGTGCACGGAAGAGCGGCAGTCTGAATTCTTTGCAGGGTGAGCCAAAAGCCATACAATCCAACCTTAAGGCATACGCAGACGGAGATAAAACAAAATGGGGCTGGGAAAAAATATATGGAATCGATGGTGTTTTAGGTTTACTGGACAAATATAAAACTAACGGTCAGCTCTTGACCGACCGGTTTGTGGGACCGTCTACAAAAACCATGTCTGAGAAAAAAGCTGTAATTGATATGATGGAAAAAGAGATATTCACAAAGATTATTATGGGCGAGGTTCCTGTTGACCGGTTTGATAAATTTGTAAGTGATTGGTATAAGATAGGAGGCAGGGAAATAACCGCCGAAGTAAACAATTGGTGTAAAGCTGAACGGAATTAATGGCAAAAGGGAAAGATTATATCACTTCAATGTGATATGGTCTTTTTTTATTTAGCTTTTATTTACTTGTCAGCCGGTCAATTATAAAAAGAAGTAAAAATAAGTTAACAAAGTAAAGAAATGATATGAAAGCTGCAGCATAAGTTATAAACGTGGTAAACAAAAGTTAACTAAGTAAAAACATGTGCATGGTATTGATGAAATACCACTCATATAATAGAGCTGAGGCCTCAAATAATTAAATAAAAACAGGAGGAAAACAAATGAAGTTTAATTATTTAAGAAAAGCTGTTTCAATGGCAATGGCTGTTTCAATTTCCGCTGCACTATTTGCAGGCTGCGGAAGTCAAAATCCAACAGACAGTTCAGCATCATCGGCACAAAGTTCAACCTCTTCATCAGCAGGCAGTTCCGCTTCGGCCAATAAGGATCCCCTGGGCAAATATGAACCTGGAATCGACATTTCCTTTGTAAGAGGAATTGATGATGACCTTGCTTCAAATATATTGCCGAAAATACCAGGAGAAACACTGGAAGACAACCGCTGGACGAAGTTGTACAAGGATGAGCTTGGTATAAATGTAAAATATGCGTGGACCGTAAAAGGAAATGAAATATCAGATGCATACGTCCAGAAAATCAATGTTACCCTGGCATCGGGAGAATTGCCCGACGTTGTGCTTGTAAATCCATCACAGCTTAAGCAGCTTGTAGATTCCGAAATGGTTGAGGATATGACACAGTATTACAACGATTATGCTTCGGAGCAGTTAAAGCAATATATGAGTGTAGAAGGAACCGGTAATATTGACTCGGTAACCTTTGACGGAAAAATGATGGCTATTCCCGAAACTGTTGCTATGAACGAAGGTACACAGTATCTGTGGATAAGAAATGATTGGTTGAAGAAGCTCAACCTGCAGGCACCTAAGACAATGGACGAGGTTCTTAAAATTGCAGAAGCCTTTACTACAAAGGATCCTGACGGCAACGGAAAGAACGACACCTACGGACTTCCTATCACTAAAGACTTATACAGCGGATGTATGGGAACAGAAGGCTTCTTTGCAGGCTACCATGCATATCCGAATATGTGGATAGAGGACGGCTCAGGCAAACTTGCATGGGGAAGTACCCTGCCTGAAACTAAGGCAGCACTTCAGAAGCTGGCCGACATGTACAAGGCAGGCCAGATTGACAAGGAATTCGGAGTTAAGGACGGCGGAAAGGTAGCTGAAACTGTAATTGCCGGTAAATTCGGTCTTGACTACGGTGCACAGTGGAATCCAATGTATCCTTTGATTACCAACTACAATAATGACAAGAATGCAGACTGGACAGCTTATCCTATAGTTTCTGCCGACGACAAAAAGGTAATGGTTCCTAACAAGTTCAATCAGACAAGAATCTTTGCTGTTAAAAAAGGTTATAAGAATCCTGAAGCACTTGTTAAGCTCTTCAACATGCACATAGAAAAGAACTGGGGTAAGACAGCCGACTTCAACAAGTACTATATGCCTGTTGAAAACGGTGCGGTAGGAGTTTGGAAGTTATCTCCTGTATGCCCTTCACCTGTCTTCAAGAATCTTGATGCCTTTGTAGCAATAGATGAGGCAAGAAACAGCAACGATTTCAGCAAGCTGACCGGCGAGCCCAAGGTTATTCAAGGAAATATAGAGGCTTATGAAAAGGGCGATGCTACAATGTGGGGCTGGGAAAGAATTTACGGTAAAACCGGAGCCTTCCGCAGCATGGTGGATTACAAGAAAAACGATCAGCTCCTGAAAGAAAAGTTTACCGGTGCTCCAACAAAGACAATGGCAGAAAAGAAAACCACTCTTGAAAAGATGGAAAAGGAAGTATTTGTAAAAATAATCATGGGTTCTGTATCCATTGATGAGTTTGACAAATTTGTAAGTGACTGGAACAAATTGGGCGGTGCTGATATGACCAAGGAAGTTAACGAATGGTACGATTCAGTTAAATCCAAATAAGTTTAACCAGACGGCGGGGGGGAAAGGTGTTCAGCTATTGGCATTCTTTCCCTCCGGGCTGCCTGTGAAAACAGGAACATTTAACTATAATTTCCGATTAGGGGGCATAAGCTTGAAAAACTTAAATATAAAAAAACAACTACCCTTGCATCTGATGATACTGCCGGGATTTATACTCCTATTGATATTCAGTTATCTGCCTATGGCCGGTATAATAATAGCATTCCAGAAATTCATACCTGCAAAGGGCTTGTTTGGGCCTCAGAAATGGATAGGCCTTGATAATTTTCGGTATGTCCTGGATTTGCCCAACTTTGGCAGTGTAGTATGGAATACAATTTCTATTGCCGTAGCGAAAATTGTTTTAGGACTTATTATTCCCGTAATTATTGCTATTTTGCTTAATGAAGTTACAAATAATGCATTAAAGAGAAGCGTTCAGACCTTGATATATCTTCCTCACTTTTTGTCCTGGGTTGTCCTGGGAGGTATTCTCATTGATATTCTTTCCCCTTCAGGCGGAATAGTCAACGGCTTGATAAAAGCTTTCGGAATTGAACCTATATTTTTTCTTGGCGACAACAAATGGTTTCCAACAACAATGGTGTTGACAGAAACCTGGAAAGAGTTCGGATATGGTACGATAATTTACCTGGCAGCAATCACCGGAATAGATCCAAGCCTGTATGAAGCTGCCCGTATAGATGGAGCCAACAGATGGAAACAAACATTGAACATCACTTTGCCTGGAATGAAAATGGTTATAGTGCTGCTTATGGTATTGAGTCTTGGAAATCTTTTGAATGCTGGTTTTGATCAGATATTCAATTTATATAGTCCCCCGGTATATCAGAGCGGAGACATTCTTGACACCTTTGTGTACAGAATAGGCTTGCTGGATGCACAGTACGGCGTTGCCACTGCAGTCGGTCTGTTTAAATCGGTAGTTTCCTTCACTCTTATTTCTGTCTCATATTTCTTTGCATACAAGTTCGCAGATTACAGAATCTTTTAAGGGGGTATACAATTGAATCGTTTAAAAAAACTCAGTGCATTTACAGTAGTAAACAGCTGTTTTCTTGGCCTGGCAGCGCTGCTCTGTATTATCCCGCTTATACACATTTTAGCGGTTTCCTTTAGCTCCAGTGCTGCGGCAGGAGCGGGAAAGGTTGTACTATGGCCGGTGGAATTCTCTTTGAATTCATATGCTTATGTTGCAAAAAGAGGGGCCTTCTGGCATTCAATGCTGGTATCGTTTCAAAGATTGGCAATCGGCGGTTCAATCAATCTGGTGCTTACCATTTTATGCGCATATCCTTTGTCAAAGGAAAGGTCGGAATTCAGATTCCGTACATTTTATGCCTGGGCATTCTTCGTAACAATGCTCTTCAGCGGCGGCTTGATTCCATGGTATACCGTAATAAGACAGGCAGGACTGCTGGACAGCATATGGGCACTTGTACTTCCTGGTGCCGTACCGGTTTTCAGTGTTATATTGCTTTTAAACTTTTTCAGAGAGGTGCCCAAGGAACTGAGCGAAGCTGCTTTTATAGACGGAGCAGGTCACTGGATAACCCTTTGGAAGCTGTACGTGCCCGTATCAAAGCCGGCGCTTGCAACCATAACCCTGTTTTCACTGGTTGGACACTGGAACAGCTGGTTTGACGGTCTTATACTGATGAATGATGCCAATAATTATCCGCTGCAAAGCTATATACAGACCATAGTTGTACAGAGGTCCTACAGTATGCTTTCACGTCAGGAAATATCCGAGCTGGCAACCGTGTCAGACAGAACTCTGAGATCCTCACAGATATTCCTGGGCTCGCTGCCAATAATACTTGTTTACCCGTTCCTCCAGAAGTATTTTGTAAAGGGTATTGTCCTGGGCGGTGTAAAAGGTTAACTTGCATAAACTGGATCGGCTGTTCTTTAAAATAGTTTCTATGTAGTATATACTTATTGGAGTATTAATAAATTCATTAAGTGATATGCAAAAATGTTAATCTGTGTAATATCACCGGCTTGGCAGGGACTACTTCATAATAAGGAGTGATTGCAATATGGTAAAAATTATTTTAAACGCAGATGTAAAAAAAGGAAAAATAAACAAGAATATATACGGGCATTTTTCGGAACATCTCGGAAGGTGCATATATGAAGGAATATGGGTTGGGGAGGACTCCTCAATTCCAAATATAAAAGGCTTCCGCACCGATGTGATAGAAGCCCTTAAAAAATTGAATATTCCTGTCCTGAGATGGCCGGGAGGGTGCTTTGCCGACGAATACCACTGGATGGACGGCATTGGGCCCAAAGAAAACAGGCCCTGTATGGTAAATACCCATTGGGGCGGTGTTGTGGAGAACAACCATTGCGGCACCCACGAATTCCTGGAGTTCTGCCAGCTTATAGGAGCAGAGCCGTATATCTGCGGCAATGTGGGAAGCGGCACCGTTCAGGAGATGCAGCAGTGGGTTGAATATATCACCTTTGACGGCAAATCTCCAATGTCCGATTTGAGAAGATCCAACGGAAAGGAAACTCCCTGGAGCCTGAAATATTTCGGTGTGGGAAATGAAAACTGGGGCTGCGGCGGAAACATGAGGGCAGAATATTACGCAGACCAGTACAGAAGGTACGCCACTTATGTAAGAAACTTCGGAGATAACAAGATATACAAGATTGCCGGGGGTGCCTCGGTTGATGACTACCACTGGACAGAAGTGCTTATGAGGGAAGCGGGAAAACAGATGGATGGTTTAAGTGTCCACTATTATACAAGAGTTTCAAAGGACTGGTCTGTACAGGGTTCAGCCACTGATTTCAAGGAAAATGAATGGTTTTCAGTATTGCAGAATGCCTTTTACACGGAAGAGCTAATGAATAGGCACTCCAATATTATGGATAAATATGATCCTGAAAAAAAGGTGGGGCTGATTGTTGATGAATGGGGTACCTGGTTCAGCGTAGAGCCCGGAACAAATCCAGGCTTCCTTTACCAGCAGAATACCCTGAGGGATGCTCTGGTGGCAGGAGTACATTTCAATATATTCAACAACCACTGTGACAGGGTTCAAATGGCTAATATAGCCCAGATGATAAATGTACTGCAGGCTGTGATTCTTACAGAAGGGTCGAAGATGCTGCTGACACCTACCTATCATGTATTTGATATGTACAAGGTACACCATGATGCAAGCCTGCTTTCGGTTGAATTTGAGAGCCCGGATTATACCTTTGAAAATAACAGTATTCCGCAGCTGAGCGTTTCGGCATCGGAGGACGGCCAGGGCAAGGTACACGTATCCATCTGCAATCTGAGCCCCTCACAGGAGGCCGAGCTTCATATGGATTTACGGGGTATGAAGGCCGAAAGCATTACAGGTACTATTCTGACAGCAGCAGAAATGAACGCAAATAATACTTTTGACTCTTCAAATAATGTGATAACAGAGGCATTTAAGGGCCTGAGCCTTGAGAGTAACAGTATCACAGGAAAATTACCTCCAAAGTCGGTAATAACCCTGGAGATTGTTTGAGAAATGAAAGAATAATAAAATTTAACAGTATGTGGTATTCAGCAAAGTCCTGACAACTTAATCAAATTGTCAGGACTTTTGTTATATTATGGTATAATTTTTTTGAGTTGTAATTATTAAACGGACAAGGAGGCGTTTTATGTATAACAAGAACAAAGCAGCAGTAACTCCGCCCATGGGCTGGAACAGCTATGATTATTATGATACCGCAGTGAACGAAGAGCAGGTGAAGGCCAATGCCGACTATATGGCCCTTCACCTCAAGCAATTCGGGTGGGAATATATAGTAGTGGATATTGAGTGGTATTCCTATGATGCAGGTACACAGAGAGACAGATACCAGTATATTCCCTTCTGGAAGGTGGAAATGGATGAGTACTCCAGGCTGCTGCCGTGTCCTCAGAGGTTTCCATCTTCAGAGGGAGGGCAGGGCTTTAAGCCTCTGGCCGATTACATTCACGGCCTGGGACTTAAGTTCGGCATACACATAATGCGTGGGATACCGCGGATAGCTGCCCACAATCACATGAAGATACTGGGGACAGATGCCACTGCAAACCAAATAGCCAATCCCTCCTCAATCTGTTCCTGGAATCCCGACATGTATGGCCTGGAGGAGGACAGAGATGGGGCGGCCGAATATTACAACTCCATATTTAGTTTATATGCACAATGGGGTGTTGATTTTATAAAATGTGACGATATATGCAGGCATGATGCAAAATCCGCAAAAAGGGAGATTGAAATGCTCCATGAGGCCATCGGGCAGTGCGGCCGCCCAATGGTGCTCAGCCTGTCACCCGGTCCTGCACTGATAAATGAAGCCTGGCACTACGAAAAATATGCAAACATGTGGCGTATAACCGACGATTTTTGGGACAGCTGGCCGCTGCTGCTGAACATGTTTGACAGGTGCGAGCTATGGCAGAAGCATGTGTCCGAAGGCTGCTACCCGGACTGTGACATGCTCCCGCTGGGATATATCGGGAAGGTCTTCGGTCAGGAACGTTATACTCGGTTTACGGAACAGGAGCAGCTCACCATGATGACCCTATGGTGCATGTTCCGGTCTCCGCTGATGCTTGGAGCAGAATTACCGCGTCTGGATGCATGGACTAAAAGCCTGATTACCAACAAAAAGGTGCTGAGGCTTTTAGCCAATTCAGAGCAGGCCAGACAAATAAGGCGTGACGGGGAGCAGGCAGTGTGGTTTTCAAGAGATACCGGGGAAGGGGCAAGCTACCTTGCGGTTTTTAATTTAACCGATGAAATAATAAATGTTCCTGTGAAGGCTGAGGAGCTTGATATCCATACGTTCGAAGGCATGACCGTTGAAGAATTGTGGAGCGGCGAAACGAGTAAGCCGGACAGTGGTATCCTTACACCAGAAGTTCCTGTGCATGGGGCCAAGCTATTTAAAATAGGCTGAGTGGCAGGTTGTATTCTTGTAAACTAATGAAATTTTTTGTATTTTACCTATAATTTGCACCGATGAATAATTAAAATATTCGGCTTATAATTGTTACATGGCATAACTCGGTGGGTTTATGCGGAGCAATGGCCCATATGATTTATGTCAAACCATAATGAAAAACTTGCAGAATTAAAAAAGACTGAAAGGACTATGATTTTATGAATGCATGGAAGACTCCCGAAGCGTTTGATGTAAAGAAAGCCGGCGTAAAGTATGGCAAATTGGAGGAAGTTGCTTATGAGTCCTCTACAACGGGAAGCTGGAGGAAATGCTATGTAATAACTCCCTCAAATTATGACTGCTCAAAAAAATATCCTGTACTTTACCTTTTACAGGGCATAGGCGGCACCCACTCCGAATGGCTGGGCGGAGACCCGGTCACTGTAATAGGTAATCTTACGGCAGAGGGCAAAGCAGCTGAAATGCTTGTTGTCATGCCCAATGCCAGAGCGTGTAAAAATGACCAGGTTCCCGAAGATATTCTTGGACAGAGCAATATTGACGCTTTTGACAATTTTATAAACGATTTGAGAGAGGATTTAATGCCCTTTATAAATAAAAATTATTCTGCAAGTACCGAATGGAAGGATACCGCAATTGCCGGATTATCCATGGGAGGCAGGGAAGCGCTGTATATTGGCTTCAAGATGCCTGAAACCTTTGCCTATATAGGGGCATTTTCTCCGGCTCCGGGTTTGCTGCCGGATCAGAGGCTTGGATATCCGGGGCAGTTCAGTGAGGAGGCGTTTACTATTCCTAAGGGAGGAAGAAAGCCCGAGCTGATATTAATATGCAACGGAAATAACGACAGGGTGGTTGAAGCTGTTCCCGACAAATATCATGAAACCTTGAAAAATAACGGCATAGAGCATGTATGGTACACAATTGAGGGAGACCATAACTTTGTTGTTTGGAGAAACGGCTTATACCACTTTGTACAAAGGATATTCAGATCATAACAATTAAATCCCGTCAGGAGGAGGCATAAACAGCAAATTCAAAATGTTTCATAAAACACAAAGCCGCATATAAGCATTTTAAAATTATATTGCCATAGACCATGGTGTTTCAACTGTTTCCGTATTATAATAAAATAAGCCATAATTTGTTATTGCAGTTACCTTATTCCTGTTATATCCTTGGGGGAGTTATGAAACGGAATTTTTCGCAAAAAGGTTTTCTCAATAATTTTTCCATTAAGCAAAAAATGATGCTTATTTTTGTGGGCTGTGTCATTATTCCTCTTTTCATTCAAAACCTGTTCTACATAAGTGCTGCCGAAAAAAATATTCAAAATGAAATGCTGCAGCGGCTTAAGCTGTCCCTCAGTGAAAAGACCAACAAGGTCAACGGCTGCATAACAGGAACCATGTCCCTGGCTCTGCGTTACAATGCCAGCGAGCAGCTGTACAAATTTTTGGATGTTTCCTATTCCAATGAGCTGGATTACCTTACCGATTACCAGAACAGCATAAAAGATTTGCTGCTTTCGGATTTGGCATATAACCAGCAGGTTTTTCAGCTTATGCTCTACTCCGACAATCCTACCATATTCAATGGAGCCCTTGTAAAAAGGATGGGACAGGATGAAGATACGCTGGGTGAAGAACTGCTGGATTACAGGGTTGATCCTCTCAGTTCCAACCCCAATGGGCCAAAGCTTAGGGTTTCGCTGAGTCCAAAGCAGCTGGCGAATCCTAACGACAGGAGCCTGAGCATTATAAGGCCCTTAAAGTATTTTCCGCAACACTCTCACTATAAAAAAGTTTTGAGGGTAGATATAAACTTGCCCTACATTTCATCCATACTAAGGCAGAGCGACTTGTTCGACAACATAGTACTGGTCGATGAGGACAACAGGATTATTGCATCAGCCAACACCTATCCCGAGTACGGTGCCTATGATATATTTTCGGAAAATACTCTTAAGGATGGCATTGTGGTGCTGAAGCAGCCCTTGAACGACACTCCCTTGTCCCTGTACGGGTTCTACGATTCGGGGATCATATCCAAGGAATTTAACCAGATCAGAATAAAAACCATACTTATAGGGATGGGAAGTCTGCTGCTGGCATTCTTTTTTATCCTTCTGGTTGCCGGTAATATCACCAAACGGACCAGGCTTGTTATAAATCTGTCCCAAAATATCGCAAAGGGCGTTTTTGGACAGATAAGCCGGGACAAAATCGGAAGGGACGAAATAGGAGTGCTTGCAGACAGCATCAATCAAATGAGTCTGAAGCTTCAGGCCCTGATTGATGAGGAGTATAAATCCAGGCTGATAAAGGCGCAGCTGGAGAGGGAAACTGCCCAGGCAAAGCTCCTGGCCCTGCAGAGCCAGGTTGATCCCCATTTTATGTTTAATGCTCTGGAAAGCATCAGATTGAAGGCCATTGTCAAGAATGAAACCGAAACAGCCAAAATGATTATGTATCTATCAAAGATGTTCAGACACCTGATTAATTGGGAGGATGACATAATTCCTCTCAGCAGGGATCTGAAATTTCTGGAGGAATTTCTTTTTATCCAAAAGTACAGGTTTGAAGATGAATTTGAATATGAGGTAGTGGTAGAGGAGGCTGCGTACTCCTGCCTGCTGCCAAAGCTGGTTATTCAACCCCTGGTTGAGAATGCATGTGTTCACGGGGTAGAATCGGTTTCGCATAAAGGCAGGGTTGACATACTTATAGCTATTTTAGGTGAGCAGCTGCATATAACGGTATATGATAACGGGATAGGCATTGACGGAACCCGTCTGGCGGAGTTGAAGGAGATGCTGGAAGGGGGCGAAAGGCTTACCCACAGCGTGGGGCTATACAATGTATTCCAGCGCTTGTCGCTCTATTACGGGTCGAATTTTACCATGGACATCCAGAGCCGGGAAAACCACGGAACTGAGATACTCATAAGTATTCCGCTGAGATATTCTAAGGAGGAATTTTAAATGTATTCAATTTTGCTGGTTGACGATGAAAAGACAATCAGGGAGTATTTACCCAAGGCTATTGCTTTTGAAGATTACGGCTTTACCGTCAGGGCTACTGCCGTAAACGGAGAAGAGGCTTTGGTCAAGGTTGCCGCCTTCAAACCCGATTTGATACTTCTGGATGTAAAAATGCCTGTTATGGGAGGGCTTCAGTTCCTTAAAACACTAAGGCAAGGTGAGTATTCAAATACGCTTGTGGTAATGCTTTCCGGTTTTAGTGACTTTGAGTACGCAAAAGAGGCAATCAAGTACGGAGTCAAGGATTATCTGACAAAGCCTGTTGATGAGGAAGAAATAATTCCTTTGCTCAAAACCATGGCAAAGGAGCTTGAGGAAGGCAGCCGAAGGAAAAGCCGTGATTTGTTCCAGGAGAGGATAAACTATCTTAACGACTTATATAACGGGGCTGCAACCGAAAGAGAGCTTCTTGGAGACTGCACACTTATGACCTGTGTCCTCCTGCCGGGTTCAAGTGAACAGAATAACAGCAATACCCATACAATTTTGGGGGAATGCATAAAAGCCGGACAGACAGGGCTGGATACCTGCCTGTTCAGAACAAAGAGCAGCCAGTATACTTTTTTGCTGTCTCCCCAGATGCTTAAGCAGGAGGACAAAAAGGTTTTTGCGGCCGGTCTTTTGGAAGTGTTCAAAAAGCATGGGCTCAATTGTACCCTCATGTTTGATTCACAAATATTCAACAGCTGGGAAAAAACCTTCAGAGAGGACTTCGCAGAGCATACTTATAGTATGCTGACCGAGCTGTTCTTTTCTCCCCTTGATTTTATGGATTACAGCCCTGACCTATTCAGGACGGGTACCGAATTATGTCTGGAAGGGAAGTATCTGGAGGAGCTTAAGCATAATTTGATATCACTTGACAGGCAAAGCGCTGCAAGGGTAATTGACAGGCTTGTAAACGAAGTAGAGGAAATTCATCTGGGAATTCATTATGTTCAGGAAATAACCTACAGGATATATTACCTCATTCTGGATGAGATAAATTCCTCCGAAAATCAAAACCACGGGGAAGCCATCCTGTCCAGGCCGGAGTGGCTGGATCTCCCGTATTTCATATCCTTCAGCAAGTGGAAGGACCTGCTGAGGTCCATGGTAGCCAACGGCATGGTGTTCATTGAACGCAGATACAAACTGGCCAACATGGGAATAGGCAGAGAAGTAATACAGTATATACATCTCCACTATATGGAGCAGATAAGCATAAAGAAGGTGTCCGACAAGTTTTTTGTAAATGCGGCTTATTTAGGCCGGGTTTTTCAAAAAGCTACCGGAGTCAACTTCAACCAGTACGTCAACCAGCTGAGAATAGCAGAGTCCAAAAGGCTTCTGCTCCAGACCGACAAGCTTATATATGAGATTGCAAATGAGGTGGGCTACTCCGAGAGCTGCTACTTCATCACCAAATTTACCCAGGAAGTGGGCTTAAGCCCCAATGAATTTAGAAATCAAATCAACAGCCTTTAAAGAATATACCGGTTATAAAGTGTATGAATACCAGGTATAATTTTTTAAGTTTAAGGTATTCTTTTTTAAATTACTTTAAGTGGTCTTCATGCTAAAATGAGCCTATAAAGAGGCGAAAAGATGCGCCAGTTCCAGCGCGGAGTGGATCGCCACGGTTTTTTGGGGCACATGTCTTTCGCCCTGCTTAAACGCATAGAGGCACAAGGTTTTCTGCGGATTTTAATTTACATAAAACGTTGAACATACTTTGTCCAAAGCGTTAAAAAAAGGAAAGGTGGATTTCTAAATGAAAAAGTTCAGCAAAGTTTTAGCAGCATTTTTAGCTTCAGCCATGTTATTTTCGCTGGCTGCCTGCGGCTCATCAAAAGATGCATCCGGGACTACGACAGACGCACAGACTTCAACCTCGGCTGCAGCAACAACTTCGGCATCTGCAGAAAAAGATTCTGAAACAGGCCTGCCTATGATGGCCGACCGCAATGACCCCGTAACCTTCAAGGTATTCCTGCGTGACCCTGGTCAGGCACCGTCAAAGGATAATCCCGTACTTAAGAAAATAACTGAATTAACCGGAGTTACAATGGAGTTCGAATTCCTTGTGGGTGATTTGGCCCAGAAGGTGGGAGTTATGATTGCCGGAGGCGATTACCCGGATGCCATATTCGGAGAAGCTGCGAAGTTTGTTGATGCCGGTGCCGCCATACCGGTTGAGGACAAAATACCCAACTACCCCAATCTTAAAAGACATTACGCAAAGTTTATGGATAAAATGAAGGCCGGCTTCGGAGACGGTCATGCTTATACGATAGAAAACTACAATGCCTATGAATTTGATCCTCCTATATTCCAGAACGGCGGATCAGGCTTCTTTATGCAAAAGGCTGTAATAGAAGAATTGGGATATAAAATTCCAAAAACAGTTGATGAATACTTCCAGATGATAGAGGATTATAAGGCTAAGCACCCAACTATCGACGGAGTCAAAACCATCGGTTTCGAGGTTCTGAGCGACGGCTGGAGAGACTTCTGCCTGCGCAATCCGGCAATGCATCTCATAGGTTCCGGTAACGAAGGTGATGTCATTGTGGATCAGAATACCTTTACCGCATCGCTTTACCAGACAACCGACACAGCAAAGGCCTGGTACAAGAAATTAAACGATGAATATCACAAGGGTATAATAGAAGCTGAAACATTTACTCAAAATTATGACCAGTACATTGCAAGACTGTCCTCAGGAGCCGTTCTTGGAACCTTCGACCAGTACTGGAATTTCCAGAAGGCTGATGACGCCTTGAAGGCGGCTAAAAAGTTCAACCGCACCTATATAGCAGTTCCAATAGCCAACCCTGGCGTAAAAGATAACTTTATCGATCCTCCGGCAGCTATTACGGGAACAGGTGGATTGATTATTACAAAGAATTGTGAAAACCCAGACCGTCTGCTGGCATTCTATGACTACCTGCTGAACCGTGAGGTACAGGATTATCTGGCATGGGGTGTTGAAGGCAAGGACTGGGAAAAGGTTGGTACTACCGGAAGAAAATTATCCGACGAACGTCGTGAAATAATGAGGGATACTGCCAAGAAACGTGAAATGACAGGGGATACTCTGTGGCAGTACACTCCGAAAATGCAAGGTATGTATGAAGATGGAACTCCATGTGATCCGGGAGCATCAAAGGAAGAATACATGGCAGCTTTATCCGAGTATGATCAGAATTTCCTGAAGGCACTCAATGTGGAATTTCCTGCGGGAGTGCTTTCCGAACCCAGCAAACGTCCCGATTACTATCCTGTCTGGTCCTTCCCGATTGAAGACGGAAGTCCTGCAAAGGTTGCAAATACCAGATTTATTGATGTTTGCCGTAAGTACGATCCACAGTTGATTTTAGCCAAGCCTGCAGATTATGATGCATTATGGGATAAGTTCCTGAAAGAAATTGATGCGGTTAACCCTCAGCCGTATCTTGATGAAGTAAACCGGCAGATTAAAGAAAAGATGGCTGCTGCCAAGAAGTAAACGCTGAATTACCCCAAAACCAGAAGAGAGGACATTCCTCTCTTCTGGTTTTATACAACCGCTCTTGATAGACTAACCTCTTTTATTCGCCTTATTGCGGTAAAGGATATAGGTTTTCATTACATTTTGTGGCCGCTATGCGGCTCAAAGCCACAAATGTGGCTCATGGAGGTTAGCTTGAAAGACTTCGCTGATGCTCGTCTTCCAAACTAACCTGTGAATTTATGGCCGTGCGAAATATTCAAAGTATTTACCAATACTTTGAAAGCGCACATGGCCAATTAACCTCCTTTATTCGCCACATTGCGATAAAGGATATTTACTT
>JAEWJR010000069.1:0-19092 GCA_023386445.1 Bacillota bacterium
CATGAACTGTGGGTGGAAAAAGGTCAGACCACAAATGTTGTTATGATGGCGAGTGGAAAAGAAACAGAAGTTGAAAAAAAATCAGAAGCAAGCAGGATTTTGGAAGAAAGTGGAGAATTAAGAGGTAAGCTGGAAGAAACCAAGAAAAAGAAGAATGAACCACAGGTTAGTAAAAATAATCAAGATTTTGCACATGCTATGCAGGCGGCCTATAAGGGAGAGCGCAAGGATGAGGAAATAAAGGAATTTGATATAAGGCCATATGGGGAATTTAAAGAATATCCCGGTGATAACTTAACAGGGCATGAATTATTACAAAATGCCTGGTTGGAGGCTAATGGATATGGTAAAAGAGGGGGTGAATGGTCACGTTTAAATCCTGCAATAGCGTTAAAAGAAGATCCAATACACCAATTTATTTCTTCTAAACAAAGATCCTTAAAGATGAATACGCAAAACTTAAAAGGCGTCCCGTGGAATAAAAATGTAAAAGATAACATGCAAATAATGGAGGAGGCAGGTGTGCCTGCAAAAAAAATACATGAATTAGAAAGCGAGACAAAAAAATTCGCAAAAAGATTAAATGATATTGGAGGGTTTTAGTATGTCAATAAAAAGCAATTTCGATTTTCCACAACTGTATATAGAAATGGATCGGGGTGGGCACCTAGATTCAAAGAATTTTATAGATATGCATCACTTGGAATCTAAAGAATATATTTGGTTTTATGATATGGAATGGATTACGATAGAAAATATTAAAAATTATCAGCGTCCTGATTATCAATCTGAAAATATTTTAGTTTTTGCTAAAACTGGAGGTGGAGATTTATGGGCATGGAATTTAGACTATTTGCCTATTTTACCTGTAGTATTTTGTCCTCACGATGATGATGAAGGTAAATTCTATGCCAATTCACTTGAGACAGCATTATTCAGGCATATACTTGAATTTGCTTCTCAAAACAATTTTTGTATCAAGGAAGGAAACCCATGGGAATTTACGATTGATGATGCTAGAAAACTAATAAGTGTATGGGAAAAATTTTTTATGAAGTGGTTCAATGAGGATTGGATTAACGAAATAAATAAATTAACTAACCTTGAGTTGAAATTTTACAAACCTTCTAAATCGGATGGATATTATGTCTTAATTACACCAGAAGAAGCCGATTTATTGATTGAAAAGTATATTACATTCAACTTATTTGAACAGCCTTTTGTGTGGACTGTTTAAAGTCTCAAAAAATCGGCTTTGCATAAATAATAACTTAAGGTACAAAATGAAGACAACATATATGCTTGGCAGAAGTAGAAATATGGAAACTATTAATGATATTATTAGCCTTTTACAAGATCCAAATGAATTAGTAGGAGTAAAGCAGTCACTTTCATGGGCATGATTGGTGACAAACGATAAAGGCTATACTTGGAAAACTTATTTGATAAACTCAGATAGTGTTATAAGAGTTGCTGAAAGTTTTTTTAATAGCAACAGATGCTTTATTAAAAATAGTTTATAATAGTGATTTATAGTTCTATTACGACCTTTTGCTTTTACCAGGTTTACGTTTTAAAACGAAAAAGGTAGGCTACATACTGAAATAATCGTGTTTAATATAAGGATTAATCACGAAAATACTGGTATGGTTAACTTAGTTACCAAGCCCTGGTTTGAATTCTTTAGTGTGGGCTAATTCCCATTTTCCACATCACCTATACTGAGCTGCCTGGTGTGGGCAGTATGACTCCACTCCTTGTTGTTCCTTTCCAGAAACCCCTGTAACGCTATGGGTGCCCAGGTGAGGCAGTAAAACGGATAGATTACGAACCCTAAAAGTACCTTGATGTTAAACTTCTTTTCAGCCAAAATAACAAGAGGTCCATAGAGTATCTCAAACAGCCCCATCACATACCAGACCTGTACAGGAAATACATATTGTACGCTGAATAACGGAAATTCTGGATAAACTGTCTGAATCCACATCATTATAGTCATCAGGCCTACAAATATTAAACGTATGGGCTGAAACAGATAGAGAGCACAGTCAAGAGCTATCAAATCCCCCTGGGAAAAAGCCTGTCTGAAAAGAGGTCCGAGATATTTGGAAGCACAGTCGGCATGGCCTTGCATCCAACGCTTCCGCTGTCTCCAGGATTGTTTAAGAGTAATAGGTTTCTCATCATAGACTACGGCCTTATGAGACCAGGCTATTTTAATTCCGTTCAGAGCCAGTTTCATTGTATATTCCAGGTCTTCGGTAAGGCAGGTTGCACCCCATTTCAATTCGTTCAGTACGTTCGTATCCACACAAAAGCCTGTACCGCACAAACCGCAGCTAAGCCTGAGATAATACCTCGGCAGCTGGAAAATACGGTTGGAAAGCCAGAAGGCAATGGAATACGAACAGGTAATCCAGCTGTCAAAAGGATTTTTGCTGTCAATATAGCCCTGAACTACCTTATGGCCCCGGCAAAGCTGTATATTCATTTCAGAAAGAAAATTCGGAGAAACCAGATTATCGGCATCAAAAACAGCAACAGCATCATATCTGATATCCATTTTGAAAATTCTCTCAAACATCCACTCAAGAGCATGACCTTTACCTCGTTTTGCAGTATTCTCACGGATATGTACCTTGGCACCATGGGCTTCTGCAATCTTAACGGTATTGTCGGTGCAATTGTCGGCAATTACAAATACGTCAAACAATTCCCTCGGATAATTCTGTTTAAAAAGACTGTCAATTATATGGCTTATAACCAGTTCTTCGTTATGGGCTGCCACAACTACCGCAAATTTTTTTTCGGGTTTTATATCCTGAACGTTTTCCTTTTTCTTGATCCAGCCGAATATTGAAATTCCGAAAAAATAACAGCCTGCTATAAATATAATTACCTGAATCAATTCGCTGAAATAAAATATTGTGTAATATATAATAGTTTCCATTTGATCATCCCTTCCCAAGATAGTTTGCACAAGATTGAATAAAAATATTTATTTTGATCTAATTTGACCGAAACTTAATATGCTATAATAAAACTTATCATAAAGATTATTAACCCGGTATTTAACAATTAGAAGCGGTGAGGAAATTATTCAACTCCGGAGGGTTTATGCAAAAGTCCTACTATAACAATGCTATAACGGGAAATTCAGCCATGCTGGCAACTTTTAGCGACAGAACGGAATTACTCAGACTATTCTGGCCCAACGTTGATTTTATGCAGCAATTTGACAAACTACTGTGCGGGATCTATATAAAAAATATTAACGGCAGCACCGTATGGCTTAACGATCACAGGTGTGATCACGGCCAGGAGTATCTGACCGATACAAATATAATCAAAAGTACTGTTACCAATTATTTTGATGGTTATAGAGCTGTGATATATGATTTTGTTCATCCTGACAAGGATGTACTGGTCAGAAAATGTGAAATTGAAAATTTGTCAAATGAGCCCAGAGAACTGGGGTTTGTTGTTTTTTCAGCCTCGGCGGATGCCAATCCCGATGTGGCCGGAGTTATGTTTGATTTTAAAAACGAGGCGCTGCTGCACCACAGGAGCGATAATTACATATCTGTTTTTTCCGACATACCCGTATGCGGATTTCAGCTGGGGAACAATGCCAATGACGCTGCTGTCAGCACCTATCTCTATGGAAAGGATCATATAGGGATGATGAAGGATGCGGCAGTATGCTGGGAACTTGGCAGCTTCAAAAAAAATCAGGTAAAAGCTTTCAATCTATTTATATCGGCGGCTCACAGCCTGAGAGAGGGCAGGACTCTGATCAGAGACTGTAAAAATCTCGGAGCTTCACAGCTTTTCAGTGCCACCCAAAAATACTGGAGGGAATATATTAACGGCTCGAGGCCGGTCAATACCGGCAACAGTTTGCTGGATAATCTCTATAGACGGTCTCTGCTGGTATTCAAACTAATGCATGATAAAAAAAGCGGAGGCTTGATGGCAGCTCCCGAATTTGACGAATACTTTACCAAATGCGGAAGATACGCTTACTGCTGGGGCAGAGATGCGGCTTTCATCACAGAGGCTCTTGATAAGGCAGGCTTAAATGATTGCGTGGATAAGTTTTATAATTGGGCAGTAATGGTACAGGATGAGGATGGAAGCTGGCAGCAGAGATATCATATGGATGGAAACCTGGGTCCGTGCTGGGGACTTCAAATTGACGAAACAGGTACGATATTATGGGGTATGCTCAAGCATTACAATTACACAAAAAAAACCGAATTTCTGCATTATGTATGGGATAGTGTAAAAGCAGGGGCGGATTTTTTGAAGCAATTTATTGATACCGATACAGGCTTGCCCAAGCCAAGTTTTGATTTGTGGGAGGAGCGACTGGGTGAACATGCATATTCATCGGCGGCGGTATTTGCAGGACTTGAAGCTGCCGCCGAAATAGCTGAAATACTCGGTAAGGCCGATGAAAACAGTCAAAGCTGGAAAAAGGCTGCCCATAATATTAAACAAGCTATAATTAACTGTTTCTGGAAGGAAGATTTCAAAAGATTTATCAGAAGTGTCAGAGTGAAGCTGAATGGCTATGGAGAGGAACCTTCACAGCATACGGTTCTTCTGGAGATAAATGAGAAAGGCTATGTCCGGGATTTCACCCTTGAAGATTGGATAGTTGACGTCAGTCTGGTTGGACTAAGTGTTCCCTTTGAAGTATTTTGCGCTGAGGATGAAAGAATGAAAAGCACGGTAGCACTGGTTGAGCAAACACTGACCTCACACGGGACAGGTGGCATTAAACGCTATGAAAATGATAGCTATATCGGCGGCAATCCATGGCTGCTAACAACTTTATGGGTTGCACTGTACCATGTAAAAACAGGTAATTACGGCAGGGCAAAAGAATACCTTTTCTGGGCAGCCAACTGTAAAACAGAACTGGGGCTGCTGCCTGAACAGGTAAATAAGGAGACCGGCAAGCCGGAGTGGGTCATTCCGCTTACCTGGTCCCATGCTATGTATGTTCAAGTACTTTTAGAGCTTATCGATGCTGGAGTGCTTTGAGTTTAAAATAGTTGTAATACTAATCCCATGGTTGACCATGAGATTAAGATAAAATAACATTTTCTTAAGCCTTGAAACCATATTGTTCTCCCAAACACCATTGTTTACTTTACGTCCCTTACTAATATAGTATGAAGATTCAGTATTAATGTGTGAATCATAGATAACAGGAGTTGATTAAAATTAAGAGTAAAACTATTTATAAGTGCGGCAACTGCGGCTATGAGGTGTCAAAATGGGTCGGGCGCTGTCCGGATTGTAACAACTGTAATACTCATGAGGAAGTTTTGGTAGAGGCTAAGAAAAGCGGAAGAGCGGCTGCGCCTCGTGTAATAAAAAAAATAGCCCGGCTGACAGAGGTTAAGGCCAGCAACAGTGACCGCATTGTCACCGGCATAAATGAATTCAACAGGGTAATGGGTGGCGGGATTGTAAGGGATTCCATAACAATTATTACCGCGAAACCCGGTGCCGGAAAGTCGACTCTTCTGCTGCAGGTTGCCGCTGATGTCGCAGCCGGCGGTTTAAAAGTGTTGTATGTGTCGGGAGAGGAAAGTGAGAGTCAGATCAAAAGCAGAGCCGACAGGCTTTTTGAGAGGATAGAAACGGGAGTATGGGTATATTCCGACAATAGCATGGATAATGTTCTTGAGGTTGTGGGACAAGTAGATCCTGATCTTTTGATTGTTGACAGTATTCAAACTTTTGTACTTGAAGGCTTTCCAGGTTCCCGCGCAGGATCTCCCACACAGACAATGGAGTGTGCAAATGAACTGCTGAAGCTGGCAAAGGATCCATCAAGACCACGTGCAGTCTTTTTGGTGGGTCAGATGAATAAAAACGAGGAAATAGCAGGTCTGCGTTCACTTGAACATCTTGTTGATGCAGTATTGATACTAGATGGGGACAATGAGGAGGAACTCAGAGGCTTGTCCGTATCAAAAAACAGGTTCGGAAGTACCTGGGAGAGAGGATATTTCTCCATGACCGAAAACGGATTGGTTTCAATAGATAATCCATCGGAGTTTTTTATGACTGTCAGAGATAAAAACGAGCAGGTATCAGGAAGTGCACTGACGGTAGTAAAGGATGGTTCCCGGCCTATAATAGTTGAAATAGAAAGTCTTGTATCAAAAACCTTTACTCCTTTCCCGTCAAGAATCGGTGAATGTGTACGCAGGGAACAGCTGAGCACTCTGATATCCATACTGGAACAGAGAGGAAAGATCTCCCTGTATGATAAGGATGTGGTTATAAAAACCACAGGAGGTCTGAAATTTAAAGAGCAGGCAGTAAATCTGTCAATTATAATGAGTATTGTGTCTTCGGTATACGACAAAGAGATACCGAATAGTACGGCCTTTATATCCGATGTAGGCCTGACCGGTGAACTAAAAAAAGTACCTTCTCTTGAACTCAGAATAAGGGAGTTGGACAGAAGAGGCTTCAAAAAGGTTTATATAGCCGGAAATGCGCTTCTAAGATCCCAGGATATTAAGAACATAGAAATAGTTGAATGCAAATCGCTTCAGGAAGTAATAAGGCGTGTTTTTCAAAACTAAGCGTTAATTCATATAATTTTAAAAAAGTTATTGACTCTCCTCCAAGAGAAATATATTTGAAGGGTGAATGGGTTACCAGGGATCCAAATGAGTTTATTACAGAGCTTCAATTCCAGTGAGAAAGAAATAAGGCTTTGTTTTAAAGATGGCTTGAATTCAAAAAATATTAGCTCAACGGATTCCAAAAAAATTAAAAAATAGAGGTAAATAAGATGTCGGGTGATTTAAAGCCGGAGCTGCACACAGCCAGGGTTGACAGCAGTGACGTTGAATTTCTTAAACTGATAGCTCTGCTGGACGGGGAACTGCAGGAGCGGAACGGGGAAGAACAGCAGCAGTATGATAGATACAATAAGGTTGACTATATAAAGGATGTTATAATAATCTATTCGGACAGTTCGGCCGCGGGCTGCGGAGCTTTCAAGGAATTTGACGGCAGCACTGTGGAATTAAAACGTATTTTTGTCAGGAAAGAATATAGAAAGCAGGGTATTTCAAAATTGATTCTGAAAGATCTGGAACTGCTTGCAGAGGCCCGGGGATACAAAGCCTGTGTCCTTGAGACCGGCTTGAGGCAGCTGGAAGCTATAAATCTATACAAGAGCAACGGTTATCAAATCATAGAAAATTACGGCCCTTACATAGGCATGGAAAACAGTATATGTATGAAAAAGGAGCTTAAAAACTCTTCTGAAGGTTGAGTTTTTATAAATATAAAATAAACAGGCATGCAGTGGATAAAATAATAGCAGGAAGAACAGGGGGAGAAAGATGAAAAAAACAGCATTGGTGATTATCGATGTACAGGTTGCCATGTTCTCATATGAAAATGAGTATCCTTATAATGGGGATGCGGTTCTGAACAATATCAGGCAAATACTTTTCAAGGCCAGAGAAAACAGTGTGCCGGTAATTTTTGTTCAGCATACTGCGGCAGATGAATATAAAAAAGATACTGCAACCTGGCAGATATGTCCCCAAATAGCGCCATTGAAACAGGAATATATCGTGCATAAAACTCAGCGGGATTCATTTTACAACACAAATCTAAAAGAAATATTGGATGAGCTTGGAATTAAAAAGTTGATAGTTGTGGGCATGCAAACAGAGTTTTGCGTTGATACTACCTGCAGGGCAGCTTATTCGGCAGGGTATGAACTCACACTTATCAAGGATGCTCATACGACTTTTGACAGTCCGGTATTGCCGGCAGAACAAATTGTTAACCATCATAACCATGTATTAAAAGGAATAGCAGATCTCAAAACTGCCAAAGAAATTCTTGAGCAAATGGCATCAATTGATTAGAATAGTCATGATATAAAAACGGGTTTAAAGAATAAAGATTGAATGAATAAAGGCCGGTGAATATAAACCGGCCCCGGATCATCTTAGATTATACTTTCCAAGCATACGAATTCTGTCATTTTCTTTTAAAATAATATCATATAGATTCAAATCAAGTGCATTACACAAGGATGCCAGATAAAAAACATTTCTTCCCATGTCTCTTTCTATAGCGTCCCGGCAGTTTTCACAAAGGGTTCCGCCAACATGTGCGTCAGCAGAGCTTTTCATCTCGTCAAAACTGGCTTCCTCGGGAATATCCTGTTTATGCGCCGATATGGTCAGACAGCCACATTGAGTAACTGACTTAATAATTGCTCTGTTTACTCTGGAATTTGAATCTTGATATTTTGTAATCAAATCAAGAATACTTTTATTTCTAACCAACAATTCCTGTGCAGTATATTGAAAATCATCAATAAGTATATCTTTCATGTGGTTCACCTCAATATTTGGATGTCTATTTTTATTATACTTTCATTTACAAGATACTGTCAAACAAAAACAAAAAAATTGGAAAAATTAAATTTATTCCCTTGAGCTTTTGACAAGGCCTATCGTTTGTAGTATACTTGTCCTATGAGAATTTAATACCAGAAACGACAATCAAACGCACTCAACAAATCATGGTGCGTTTTTAGTATTTTACCATTAAAATAATGAAAATTTACTTGTTTAATTGGTACCAGAATGTAACATAAGGGGAATTTCCAAAATATTACCATGAGTTGAAAGCTAGTCATTCAATTCAAAGCTTAGTTTCCAGGCTGGATATACAAAAGACAACTATTATTTGCATTGGTTTTTTGGAGGTTACTATGTATAACGTAGGAGACAAAATTGTATATCCTATGCACGGTGCAGGAGTTATTGAGTCAATAGAGGAGCGGGAAATACTTGGGAAAAAGTGCAGCTATTATGTGATGAAAATACCTATTGGTGATTTGAAAGTAATGATACCAACCAATAATGTTAATGATATTGGCATCCGTGATGTTATAAGCATTTCTGAAGCTGACAGGGTATTCAGTGCTCTTGGAAGCAGTCAGCATGAATTTTCCGCAAACTGGAACAAACGATACAGAGAGAATATGGTAAAAATTAAGAGCGGAGATATATTTGAAGTTGCCGACGTTGTCAGGTCTCTTATGCAGAGAGAAAAAGAAAGAGGACTTTCTACCGGAGAGAGAAAAATGTTAACAAGTGCAAAACAGATATTAATAAGCGAACTGGTTCTTGCAAAAGGATTAAATCAGCATGAAGTTGAGAACAAGATTCAAGAATATCTTTATGGCTGAGTAAAAATACCTTTTGAAGGAGATTTAATGTGCTAAACAGGATTATAAAAATTTCTTTTTCTATTCTAGGTGCTGTTACCGGTTTTACGATTTTACGAACAGTTTTATTAAGCAATAACATTATTATGAGCGGAAATTTAAGAGTTTTAATTTTCGTTCTATTTTCATTGGCATTTTGCGCACTATTTTATTTTATGGCTACGAAAATTATAGAATTTGTGGGATTATTTATTGACAGGATAGAAAACGGGATCCAGAATATTACTTTGTCTGAAATGCTGCTGGGTGCGTTGGGCCTTATAGTTGGCTTGATCGTGGCAAATCTCATAAGCATACCTATTATTAAGATTCAAATTATCGGAGTGCCCTTTGCCGTAATAATAAATATTTTGTTTGGCTTTACAGGCGTTGGCATTTCTCTGAGAAAAAGAAACGAGAATTTTTTAGATATATTCAGAGATGGAAAAGTAAACTCGAATATTCCCAAAATACTGGATACAAGCACCATCATTGACGGCAGGATATTTGATATCTGCTCGGCAGGGTTTATAGACGGGGAGCTTATAATACCTTCCTTTGTTTTGGAGGAACTCCGTCATATAGCCGATTCGGAAGATGGTTTGAGGAGGGCAAGAGGCCGGAGGGGTCTGGATATCCTCAATCTGCTTCAGAAAGACAGCAGCCATACCGTAAAAATAGAAGAGTTTGACTATCATAACATGGAAGCCGATGAAATGTTAATGAAATCATCCCTTAAGCTCAAGGGGAAACTTGTCACAATTGATTACAATCTCAGTAAAGTGGCAGCTTTAAAAGGAATAAAAGTTTTAAACATAAATGAACTGGCAAATGCTGTTAAACCAATAGCCCTGCCCGGTGAGGAAATGAGTGTGCAGGTGGTAAAGGATGGCAAGGAAGCAGGTCAGGGAGTAGCTTTCCTTGAGGATGGCACCATGATAGTTGTTGAGGGCGGAAAAAAATATCTTGGAGAGACAGTTCCTGTTATGGTTACAAGTGTACTTCAGACATCAGCCGGCAGGATGGTATTTGCAAAGCCCAACAAATAGACAGCATAGTATATACATGGAGGAATATAACGTTTTGGATATAGAAAATAGATTGTCCGGAAAAGTTGCGGCTGTCATCACGGCTGCCGGCAAAGGTACCAGGATGCATTCAAATATAAACAAACAGTATATGGAGCTTGGAGGTATTCCTGTACTTGCCAGGACAATAGCAGCTTTTCAGCAGTGTTCTGAGGTTGATGAAATTATTGTAGTGATAAATGAAGAAGATATAAATTTCTGTAAAAATAAAATTATTGAAAGATTTCAGTTTTCGAAAGTAAAGTCTTTGGTCAGCGGCGGCGCCCAACGGCAGAATTCGGTGTATAAAGGCCTCTGCGCAATAGGCGATGACTGCGGAATTGTACTGATACATGATGGCGCCAGACCATTTGTGGCAATTGAAAGTATCAGTGAAAGTATAAATACCGCCCAAAAATTTGGTGCATGCGGCTTAGGTGTCAGGGTGAAAGATACCATAAAAATATCCGGTCCCGACGGTTTTGTAGCCTCTACACCCGACAGAAGTTCTCTGTGGAGTATACAGACGCCCCAGAGCTTTGATTACGGTATAATTATGAGAGCCCATGAAGCTGCTGTCAAAAATAATTATACCGGAACCGACGATATGGTTCTGGTTGAGAAATTGGGTATTCCCGTTAAAATAATTGAAGGAAGTTATAATAATATTAAAATTACAACTCCTGAAGACCTGATAGTTGGTGAGTCTATTTTGGCAAACCTGTGACAGGCCATGGCTAAAGAACTTGTATCTGTGTTACTGACTTACAAGGCAGTAACACAGCAAAAAGCCTGGATTCCCTGACCCTGTCCGAATTGAGTCAGACCTTCTCCGGAAGTGGCTGTTATCCCAACACTGTTTTCGGGAATACTTAACAGATTTGAAATCACTTTCCGCATCTCGGGTATTTGGGGTGTAATCCTTGGATATGAACATTCTATTGATATGGACACATGTACTATTTTGACATCCACAAGATGTTTCAACGCCTCTTTCAAATATTCCGAGCTGTCTGTTATTCCTTTTTTCATGCACATCTCATCCGCTACTCTTCCCAGTATATTGACACAGGTAACACCCGAAACCGCATTTGTAATTGCATGCAAAACCACGTCGGCATCACTGTTTCCTGTTAACGGAGTAACTCCTTCAAAAACTACTCCACCTAAAACGAACTTTTTATTTTTATTTTCAAAGTCAAATCTATGACTGTCCTGACCAATACCGACCTTCATTAGCAAATCTCCCTTAAAGTAAAAATTGGCAGCCTCATTAAATTGCACATAAAGCGCTTACTTGAAATAGTATGGCTCACAGCAAGTAATTTCTTGCTGTCGGAGCGACCTGACCATCCACTCACATTATATTATACCTGTTATGTGTCTTCAAGTGTATTGACATTACCTGATACATATATTATATAATATTAATTAGTGCTTTTTTGTGTTATTCAATAAAGGCAGTGAATGTTATACGTTTGGCTTTTGCCGGAAATGGAGTTTCAAATGTCTAATGATAAGAAATTAGTTGAAGCCATTACATCTATGAATGATGACTTCGCACAATGGTATACCGATGTTATTAAGAAAGCGGAACTTGTTGATTATTCCAGCGTAAGAGGTTGTATGATTATAAAACCATATGGCTACGCCATATGGGAAAACCTTCAAAAAGCACTGGATTCAAGATTTAAGGCAACAGGACATGAAAATGTCTATATGCCGATGTTTATTCCGGAAAGCTTGCTTTTGAAGGAAAAAGAGCATGTTGAGGGCTTTGCGCCTGAAGTTGCATGGGTAACACACGGCGGAGATGAAAAACTGACTGAAAGATTGTGTGTAAGGCCTACATCCGAGACCTTATTCTGTGAACACTATGCAAATATAGTTCATTCCTACAGGGATCTTCCGAAGTTATATAACCAATGGTGTTCAGTAGTGAGATGGGAAAAGACCACAAGACCGTTCCTCAGAACTCTGGAATTTTTATGGCAGGAAGGTCATACAGCACATGCTAATGCTGAAGAGGCACAGGAAGAGACGATTAAAATGCTCAATGTATATGCCGACGTATGTGAAAATGTTCTGGCCATTCCCGTTATAAAAGGCAGAAAAACCGACAAGGAAAAGTTTGCCGGTGCCAAAGCAACCTATACTATTGAAAGCCTGATGCATGACGGAAAAGCATTGCAGTCGGGAACATCGCATAACTTCGGCGATGGTTTTGCCAGAGCCTTTGAAATTCAATACACCGATAAAAACAATCAACTCCAGTATGTGCATCAAACTTCCTGGGGGGTAACGACCCGCCTTATAGGTGCAATCATTATGGTACACGGAGATGACAGCGGTCTGGTGCTGCCGCCTGCCGTTGCACCTACACAATTGGTGATAATACCTGTTTCCCAGCACAAGGAAGGAGTACTTGATAAGGCAAATGAACTTTTAACCGGTCTTTCTGCAAAATTCAGAGTTAAGATTGATGACAGCGACAAGATGCCGGGCTGGAAATTTGCCGAATATGAGATGAAGGGTATTCCCCTGCGTCTGGAGGTTGGTCCAAAGGATATAGAGAAGAATCAGGTAGTACTTGTAAGAAGAGATACAAGAGAGAAGATATTTACTCCTATGGACAATCTGGAGGAGACTGTAGAAAAACTGCTTGCAGATATTCAAAGCTCTCTTCTTGAAAGAGCGAGGGAGATGAGGGACAAAAAGACCTACACCGCAACCACTATTGAGGAATTCGAGCAGATTATCAACGCTACTCCCGGTTTTGTAAAAGCCATGTGGTGCGGCGATCAGGAATGTGAAGACAAAGTCAAGGAAATGACCGGTGCAACTGCAAGGTGTATGCCTTTTGAACAGGAAGAGCTGTCAGATAAGTGTATGTGCTGCGGAAAGCCGGCCAAGACAATGGTCTACTGGGGAAAAGCATACTAAAGTCCGTTTTTTCTCAAAAAATGTAAATAAATATATAAAACCTGTCAATACTATAGCATATGGGTTGTTTTCCCATTACAAGTCATAAAGTCAATTAGGGTAAGAAGAACCTTCGCCTTTTGGCGAAGGCCGCTTTCAACCGGTATTAATTGGCTTTGGGATGGCTGTAAGCAACGCTTATCTATGTAGGAGGGGTTTTATGAAAAGAAGAAAGATTTATACCATAGCGGCGGCTTTTTTGGTGTTGGTTTTTATATTTTTACCTGTAAGAACCGGACAGTATATGGCTGCTGCTTCAGAAGCTTACCAAAAAGTTGACAGCAGCTCGGGTGTTATTACTGCCAATGAGGTTAATCTAAGGACAGGTCCGGCAACTACCTTTGATATTCTATGTAAATTAAAGAAGGACCAGAAGGTTACGGTAATGGCCAAATTGGGAGATTGGTATGCTGTATATGTAGGTGCAAACGGCAATGTAGGTTCGGTTTCTTCGCGTTACTTAAAACTTGATAAAGCCAAGATCTCGACCGGCACTAAACAGGTGGCAGCGCAAAATAACAGCGGTAAGTCGACCACCGCAAACAACGGCCAGTCAGGCTCAAAAGCGGCAGTATCAAGCAGCAGCGACAAAGCTAAATCTCCGGCACAAAATACCGCTTCCAAGGCGTCAGTATCCGAAAAGCCGATGAATATATCCTCAGACGAACAGACCTTGTTTGATACGGTAAACAAAGCAAGAAAGGAAGAGGGTCTCAAGGCTTTGCAATTTGATGCCCAGCTGGTTACAGTTGCCAGGCTGAAAGCCAAGGATATGAAGGACAATAATTATTTCAGCCATACATCCCAATATTACGGTACACCCTTTGATATGATGAAAAAATATGGAATCAAGTTTAGTACCGCAGGCGAAAATATTGCCGGAAACCAGTCTGGAGAGAAGGTAGTGAAGGCATGGCTGAAAGAGAATAGCAATAACATATACAATGACAAATTTACTCACACGGGCATAGGGATTGTTGACAGTCCAACCTATGGAAAGTTGTTTGTTCAGTTGTTCATTAAAAAGTAGCATAGGATTTTAAGAAAAAAAGCTGCAGGTATAAGACGGCAGCTTTTTTCCTTATATACAATCCTTCAGAGTCTTTGGCCCGAAACAAGAGATTCCAGGTTAAAGGGTGGCTCAATAGCTATGGTTTTCCCATTAAGATAGTTAAGTTGCCCGGCCGAAGTTTTGAAATCAAAAATTAGCCTGCTGGCACAAAGCATCTGGTATTTTGCGTTATATTGCTTGTTTTCGGAGTTTTTGCCGTATTTGCCGTCGCCAATGATGGGATGGCCGTAGTAGGCCAGGTGGGCACGTATCTGGTGAGTCCTCCCTGTTACCAGTTCAACCTCCAGCATACTGAGATTTTCCAGAGTTTTTAATACTTTATACCGGGTGACTATCTCAAGGGAGTCTCTTGTTTTTTTATCAGAAATAAAAACCTTGCTTATTTTATCGTTTTTTTCCAGATAGTCAACAAGCTCGGCCCGGTGTTTTTCCATTACACCCCAAACAATACAGGTGTAATATTTATGAATCTCTCTTTCTTTTATTTTTTCAAGCATTATATCGAGTGCGGTATTATTTTTTGCAAGAATCACAAGGCCGGCAGTATTTCTGTCAAGCCTGTGGCATAAAGCCAGATTCTGACCGTGTAGTTTTTGAAGCTTATCGATCAGTGTGGCTTCGGTCTGGTTTCTGTCAGGATGAACAGGAACCCCCTGTGATTTATTAACCACCATTAAGTTATTATCTTCATAAACAATGGAATACCCTTCATCGTCTTTTCCAAGCAGATAATCATCAATAATGTAAATATCGATTTTATCACCTTCAACTACCGGGTAATCCTCCCTGACACGCACTCCATTGACCTTTACGTCTTTTTTTCTAAGGGCTTTGAACAACATCCCGGAAGAAAGATTAGGGAAAAAATCCCGGATCACCTTGTCAATTTTTTTACCGTTATGTTTGTCTTTTGCAATAACTGTTCTCATTTTATCTCCATCAAGTTAGATATCCTATGTATTAGTAATAATTTTTTCCAAAAGGCCGTAATACCTGGAGGACAGCTCATCGGCTCCGCTGCTTGAACTGCTTTCAACCACAACTCTTAAAATGGGCTTATCTGCATCAGGCGCAATGAGAACCCAGCCTGTTTCGGTATACAGTTTAATTCCATCCAGCAGCTCCAGTTTTTTGTCCTTATACTCACTGATTATTTTCCGCATAACCGTGCCTTTTGATTCCCAGGGGCATTTTATGCTTTTATTAACCATAAAGAAGTCGGGAATATCTGTTAAAAGCACACTCAGGTCACTATTTGTATAGCACATGTATTCAACTATTCTTATCATTCCTTCAATAGCATCAAAGCCCAGTGTAAACTGATTGGGCCTGAAAGTGTCAGGTACGGGCAGTGTACAGTTTTCATCATTATACCCGTATTTTTTATTATAGGATAGTATCTCATCCATAATTGCCTGGGAGAAGTTTTTTGTTCTTTTAACAAAACCCTTATACCTGACGGCAAGTTTTTCTATTACTTCGGAGCAGGTAATGGGTACAAAAAAAGTGGAGCCGGGTGATGTTTTAAATATAATTAATGCAATAAAGGCCTGAAACAAGTCATCTTTAACTGCTTTTCCAAACTTGTCCACCAGGACAAGCGTCTCTGCATTCTGGTCTATTATGGCAGCAAAATCCGAACAGGTTTCATTAATTACCTTTGTAACCGACTCAAAGTCTTCATAATTTGTGAAGCGGTTAACAGTACAGCCCAATCCCGTTAGAAGAGGTACGGTTATGGAAATTACATATTCCGATCTGGAAAAAATACAGATTTTTGGATTCTTCTCTTTAATAACCGCCATGTTGGTTTTGCTGCTTAGATTCCGGGTATAGTAGCTGCTGAAGTCGGTAATATTATTCAGCCTGCTTATTTGCTGGGCAGAGCATCTGTTAAAGTCTTCCTTGAAAAAGGAGTTTTCTATCTTTCTTTCAGTCAGCCGGCTTATTGAAGCACCTCTCATATCCATAAAGTCGACTTTAATCCTGTTAACATTATCTATATCGTTCTTTATGTGTATCCCGCCTTCCACGGCAAGGAAGCCTATGGCAGTTCTGGCTATGGGGGTAAGCAGGCTGCTCATGTTGTATACTTCGACTCCTACCGACAGCATACCTGAAATAAAGGCATGCTTGAACATTCTTGCCGAGTTGGAATTGGTTGAACTTACTACGACTCTGGACCCCGTTTTAAACTGTGAACCGTATGCGGCTCCCAGCCTGGTTGCAAATTCGGGTGAAATGTCCACGTTAACAATACCTGAAATACCGTTGTCGCCAAATATCTTATTGGAATGTTTGGAACCCCATATCATATTTCTATCGATGATGGCAAAGGGCTGGATGATCTTTTCAGGCCAGATTTTTATATTGGGTTTTACTATGACGCGTTCATTAACTTTACAGCCTTCACCCACAACAGCATTTTCGAATACCGAGACATAATGCTTGAGATTAACCCTGTTGCATATTATGGCTCCTCTGAGTTCACTGCCGTATTCAATATAACTGTTATCCCAGACAATACTTCTGACAATTGAAACATCGTCCTCAATTGTAGTATTATTGCCTATAACAGTGTATTTATCAATAACTGTTCCATTTCCTATCCTGCAGTTGGAACCGATTATACAAGGACCGTTGATTTCCGCATTTGCTTCAATAATCGTACCTGCACCTACCCAGACATTTTCCTTCAGTTGAATACCGTTAAGGCTCAAGTTGATTTTTTTGTCTAGTATGTCACAGTGTACCTTGATATATGACCGTATATCACCCATATCACACCAATACTCAGGTGCCACATAGCCGTACATTTTTTTTGATGCGGCCAGCAGGCGGGGAAATAAATCACGGCTGAAATCAAGACTTTTATCAGCATCGATATAGCCAAAAATTTCGGGTTCAAGTATATATGTACCGGTATTTACAGTGTCGCTGAAAAGTTCACCCCAACTGGGTTTTTCCACAAAGCCGGTTATCCTGCCTGTTTCATTTGTCAGTACCACGCCGTATTCCAGCGGTTCATCAACCTTTGAAAGAATGATTGTTGCAAGCGAATTTTTCTCGTTGTGATATTCTATAGCCCTTTCAAGGTTCAGGTCTGTTATGGAGTCTCCGCTTATAACAATGAATGTTTCATCCAAAAAGCTTTCGGCGTTTTTTACACCGCCTGCGGTGCCCAGGGGGGATTCTTCGATAAAGTATGTAATATTCACACCTAAATTTTTACCTCTTCCGAAATAATCCTTTATAATTTGCGGGTGATACATTAGCGTAATACCGATTTCCCTGATTCCATAACTTTTTAACAGCTCAATGGCATGTTCCAGAACAGGTTTATTCAGAACAGGAACCATTGGTTTTGGTAAATCACATGTAAGCGGCCTCAGTCTGGAGCCTTCTCCGCCGGCCATAATAATAGCTTTCATCCTGACCTCCCTCTGCGTGCAGGCCTGCTGGGCTACCGTGGTTTCCCAGAATGACACGCCGGCAAATAGTAATGAAAAAACTAATCCCACAATACTGGTATTTATCAAATAACTTATAATATTATATTCCATACCCGGCGTAATAATCCTTTTAATTGGAGGACCACATAATTTCCACAGATATTTCTTTAATTGCTATTCAATAACGCCAAAGCTTCCCTCCAAAACAGAAATAGCATTTTCCCGGTTACCGGTGTCAACATTTACTTCAAGCTTGACCATTGTTGAAGGAACTGCCCCGGGAAATTTATTGATTTTATGTCTTGGATTTATCCCATAATGAAGTCCGCACTCAGAAGTATTAAGGCAAGCTTTGCCGATTCCGTTTGTTTTTAAGGTACCCATTACACTGTTTGCGTCGTATATATTTGTATATAGCGCAGTAATTTTTTCACTCATGATGCTTACCTCCATTGACCGAAATAACATGATGACAAATACCAGCTGTGAGATTTCAAAGTTAGTATTTACATAAATCAATGGAAATAAGCCTGTTCAAATTTATTTTTTAAATGTAAAAAGCTTGTTGAGGATATAACTTACACCCGTATAAAAAACCATTCCAACCAGAGTAGAAATGTTTTTATCAATGAGAAGCTTTTCGGCCAGCAGTATTACCAGGCCATGCTGGAGCAGGAAGCATAATCCGAAAACCGCTGTAAAACGTATGAATTGTGACAGGGTGGAGGACTGTTTCCCTTTAAATGTCCACAGCTTATTAAGTATGAAACTGTTTATAAAACCTGCCACATATCCGACTATATTCGATAACCTGAGAGAAACTGAAAATACGTTCATTAAGGTAAACATTATCAATCCGGTTATCAGAGTATTTATCACGCCTACCAGACCATATTTCACAATGCTTGAGTTTATTAATTTACTGAATAATATCTTTAGCTTATTCATTTATTTCTCCTTTTACAGCTGTTTATCAATAACAAAGCCAATTACAGGTTTTTCAGCGGTAGTGATTGACTTTTGACATATTTGCACATTTTTAAGTATATATAATAATATAAAATTTTACCATACCATTTTGTGGTCACAAATGTGGCTCATGGAGGTTAGTTCGGAAGACTTCACTAATGCTCGTCTTCCAAACTAACCTGTGAATTTATGGCCGTGCGAAATATTCAAAGTATTTAGCAATACTTTGAAAGCGCACATGGCCAATTAACCTCCTTTATTCGCCACATTGCG
>JAEWJR010000137.1:0-24551 GCA_023386445.1 Bacillota bacterium
TTGATTAGCCAGGTATTCATGAGGGTACGCGGTGAAAATATACATCATCAGATACTTTTTGTTGTCTGTATTGAAATGGTTGCAGTATGCATGGAGGCAATGGTCGAAATGGGTCTGCGAATTGAAAATGTCATAACCCAAGGCAGTTTTAATCTTGTAGAAGAAATTCAGTCAAAAAAATCAATTGCTGAAATGGAAGCCTGGATAAAAGAAATTTTTATGCATACGCTGGAAACTATTAAAAGAAATAAAATTTCAAAAGCTTCCAGGCTTATAGAGGAAGTAAAAAAGTATATAAGCCGCAACTATCAGAAGAGTGAGCTCAGTATTGATGAAATAGCCAGAAACCTGTTTGTAAATTATGCACACCTATGCTTTATTTTTAAACGGGATGCAGGAGTTACCATAAATGAATATCTGACAGAATTCAGAATCAGAAAAGCAAAGGAGCTTTTTGATTCTGGGAATACTTTGATCCTTGATGTTGCAAGCAAAGTGGGGTATGCGGACGCCAGTTACTTCGGTAAATGTTTTAAAAAATATTACGGCCTGGCACCAAGTAAATTTATAGAAAACATCAGGAAAAGGTAAATGACCCGAAGGAAGTGTTAATTAACAAGCACTCTGTGACTAATACTTGAATAATGTCAGCAGTCCTCCACCTCTTAGGTGGCGGGTTTCCGATTAGATAAAGCTGTCAGTGGAGCCGAAGCCGAATTCATTTCGGCGCAGCGATATATTAAATCGAAGGGAGTTACCGTATGGCTAAGTGGTGTAAAATATGTGTATTAATATTTTTGCTGGCTATAACTGCTGCCTGCAGTAACTCTCCGGGCATACAGAAAAAGGCTGGGACATCAGAAGCTCTTACCCAGCCGCAAAAAGTAAAAGTTTTGTTTCTTTCCATAAGTGATAGCGATGTCAGGGAAAATATCAGAGAAAATTATATAAAAGCCAATCTGGAAAAAGAAATGCCCGATTTGGATGTGGAATATGATTTAGGCGGAGGGGGGCAGGATTATGCCAGCAAGCTTAAGGTGTATAATTCCTCAGGTAACATGCCGGATGTATGGTTTTCGGAGCAAAATCTGTCTACTGTTGTTATTGCTTCGGGTAATGCACTTAATCTGGCACCTCATATATATAAATGGGAATTTGATAAAAAGTTTACCGAAAAAGAATTATTGACGCCGGATAAATACGGCAGGATCTTTTGTGTTCAATCGGGCAACGACAAATTTACTACTCCAAGGCTGTGGTATCACAGAAACATATTCAAAAGTTACGGTATAAAGGTGCCGGAAACTTTTGACGAATTGCTGAAGGTATGTGAAGTGTTAAATACAAATGGGATTGTTCCAATGTCAATTTCGGGCAAGGACGGCTGGACGCTTAATCTTCATCTTCTTCAGACAATGATTATGGCAGAAGACCCGCGGGTTGTACTTGATATGCTGAACGGGAAAACGGATTTTACCAACCCGGTAGTAAAGAGAGCT
Organism: Bacillota bacterium; assembly: GCA_023386445.1. GTDB lineage: Bacteria > Bacillota > Clostridia > Acetivibrionales > DSM-1351 > Ruminiclostridium. The sequence goes on from JAEWJR010000137.1 coordinate 1,500, forward strand.
CTCCAACGTATTATAAAGCTGGTTCAGGCAGGAGCGTTTCCACAAAATGCTGCAGATCTTGATTATGAGCCTGCAATAAACATGTATACCTCAGGAAGATCCGCAATGCTGGCTGCCTTTTCATGGGAGCTGCCAAAGCTTGAAAAATTATCTCCCGACACTGATTTCATGCCGTGGCCGTCCGTAGTGGGAGGGACTGACAACAATAGGGCTGTTCAATACTGGGGTGCTCCCTTAAGCGGCTATATGGTTTGGGCAAAAACAAAAAATCCTGAGGCTGCCGCACGTTTTGCAATGTACTGTGCTACCCAGGATGCATTATATTATAATATTGAGAGTAAATCTCCGACAATGCTTAATACCGGAGTAAAGGTTGAGAATACCTCGGTTTTGGCAAAAAAAGATCTGGAGCAGCTTGACATGGCTGGAATAAAGGTTCCTTCCATGTGGTCTGCAGCCTTTAATACCAGAACCTCTGCAGAAATTTCTGTTCAGAACAGTAAACTTCTGACAGGAAGGTATTCTCCCGATGAATATATCAAGGCAATAAACCCTCTATGGCTTGAAAACGCAAAGGAAATCAGGGAGAGAAACTAGGATACTCGCTGTAAACCTCACCTCTACCCTGATTTATTTCAATTAGGCAAATCATTAATTTGAGCACAACTCATCAAAGAAGTTGGTACACTAAAATATAAATACCCGATATTTTTACCTGCCAACTATGAAAATTACCTTCAACAGATGTATACATCAGTAATATAATCAACCTGTAACAGTTACAGAAACCTTTCGGAAGGCGTATTTACCAAGTTCGATTATCAATAAGGAGGATGGAAAATGATTAAGTTAACAAAACTTGCATCAGGTGTTGTGGCTATTGCAATGGTATTTTCATTAACCGCTTGCGGAGGTGGAACCGACAAGAGTTCGGATTCAACTAAAGCAGCTGATACATCTGCGGCAGGGGCTAGTACTTCACAGACCTCAGTAAAGGACAGTGAAAAGGTAAAAATCAAATTCCTGTCTTTAAGTGCTGATGATAACAGAAACAATATTCGTGATAAATACATTAAGGTGAACGTTGAAAAGGAAATGCCAAATGTTGAGGTAGAGTACGATTTGGGCGGAGGCGGACAGGACTACGCAAACAAGCTGAAGGCCTACAATGCATCCGGCGATATGCCTGACGTATGGTTCTCGGAGCAGAACTTATCATCTGTTGTTGTAGAGGCAGGCAATGCACTGGATTTGGCTCCATATGTGCAAAAATCCGGTTTTGACAAAAAGTTTAAAATGCAGGAAGTAGTTACACCTGACAAAGACGGAAAGCTCTATTGTGTACAGCCGGGCGCCGATCAGTACTTTACTCCTAGATTATGGTACCACAAGGATGTTTTTGCAAAAAACGACATTAAAGTTCCAACCACATTTGATGAACTTGTAAAAGCTTGTGAGACTCTCAAGGGCAAGGGTATTGTCCCTATGTCCATAGTTGGAAAAGACGGATGGACTCCAAACCTGCATATGCTTCAGACTATGATTATGGCCGAAGATCCTCAGGTTGCAGCAGATTTGACAAACAATAAAACGGATTTCAGCAATCCTGTTGTTAAGAATGCGTTGGGAAGAATACAGAAGCTGGTTCAGGCAGGAGCCTTTGCACCGGGTGTTACAAATATTGATTACGGTCCGGCTGTTGAAATGTATACTTCAGGCAAAGCAGCAATGCTGGCCATGTTTACATGGGAAACAGGCAATCTTGAAAAATCTGCTCCCGATACTGATTTCATCGTATGGCCGTCAGCCAAGGACGGAAATGATGCCAACGCTTCCATCCAGTTCTGGGGAGCTCCGCTCAGCGGATATCTCGTATCTGCAAATAGCAAGAATCCAGAAATTGCAGCTAACTTTGCCATGTTCTGTGCAACACAGGATGCCCTGTACTACAACATAGAACAGAAGGCGCCTACCGCACTTGATACAGGAGTAAAGGTGGAAGGTATATCCCCTCTGCTTCAGAAGAGCCTGGATCAGTTTGATGCGGCAAAAGTAAAGATTCCTTCTATGTGGGCAGCTACATTTAATACAAGGATGTCTGCTGAAATATCAACGCTGAACAGCAAGCTTCTTACAGGAAAGTATTCTCCTGATGATTATATCAAGGCTATCAATCCTGTATGGGCTGAGAATTTTAAATAATATATACAACTGGTTAAAAGTGCAAAATAATTATTAAACCAATCCCTGTATGGGTTGCTCTCATACAGGGATCGGTAACAGGTGACAAACATGAACAAATTTTATGGCAACAAACTTGCAATATTCATATTCGCTTTTCCTGCACTGCTGCTATTTACCACTTTCGTAATATATCCGCTTTTTCCGGAGATCGTCATCAGCTTTCAAAAAAACGATGGTTTTAAAAGTATGGGATATGTTGGGTTTGAAAACTATTTAAGTATTCTGAAGGACGCAACTTTTTGGAAATCCAACCTGAATACTTTTATAATGGTTATCATATCTACATGCATTGGATTGCCCATATCCCTGTTACTTGCTTTGATTATGGATAGACAGAGTGAGCGGGTAAGAAGATTTTTTAAGGCCAGCAGCGTATTTCCGGCAATACTCTCGGTAACAGTCATAGCGCAGATGTGGATTGCCATTTATGAACCCCAGTGGGGCTTGATCAACAGCATATTAAGAGGAATAGGTCTGGACGGTCTTGCGCTGGAGTGGCTGTCTGACGAGAGAACGGTAGTTCTTGCTATAACGGCGGCCTTCCTATGGCAATATATAGGTTTGAATGCTTTACTCTTTTATACAGGTATAAAGGCAATTCCAAAGACATATTACGAAGCTGCGGTTATTGACGGTGCGGGATTTTTAAAAACAAGCGTAAAAATTACAATTCCGTTGCTGCAGGACGTAAACAAATATGTGCTTGTTCTCTCGGTGCTGGGTTGTATGTCCCAATTTGCACACGTAAGGATAATGACGGCCGGAGGACCTGGTGATGTGTCAAGAACTGTTATATACCAGCTGTTTTATAAAGCGTTCTCAGCCTCCGATTTCGGTCAGGGCTGTGCCATAGCAATAATATTTGTATTGGAATGTCTTGTATTGACAGTATTTATTAATAAATTTGTTGCAAAAGAGAAAATTGAATTTTAACAGGGGGTGAATGTTACGAAAAAAAATAAACTTACTAAAATATTGATAAATGCAGCTATGATAATTATTGGGGTAACTTTTCTTTTTCCCTTGTACTGGATGATTAATCTATCGTTTAAGTCAAGAAGCGAAGTTTATGACAATCCTTTTGGACTCCCTGAACAATGGGTTTTTAACAATTATAGCGGTGCGCTTGAAAAATTTAATTTTCTGAGGTATCTGTCCAACAGTTTGATATACTCCATAAGTACTATTATTATAACAATCTTTTTGGGAAGTATGCTTGCATATTGCCTGAGCAGAATGAACTGGAAGTTTAAAGGTTTTGCCATGAGTTACATTTCCATGGGGCTGGTTGTACCTGCCCAGGTGGTAATAATACCATTACTTGTTATGACACGTAGTATGGGACTAAAAGGTACACACCTTGGTCTGATACTTCCTTATTCGGCCTTTGCCCTATCGTCATGTGTCCTTATGTTGTATGCCTTCTTCAGAGGTTTGCCGAAGGAACTGGAAGAGGCTGCCTGCATTGACGGCTGCAACATCTATCAAACTTACTTCAGAATAATCCTGCCTGTTATAAAACCGGCAATTGCCACTCAATGTGTTCTGATATTTATGAATATATACAACGAATTCTTTCTGGCCTTTATTTTAGCGGCCGATGACAAGATTCGACCTTTGACGGTTGGTTTGCTTAACTTCTTTGTAAGCATAGGAGTGTCTCATTGGGGACAAATCGGAGCTGCCATGATTATTACAAGCTTGCCAATGATAATCGTATACCTGTTTGGAAATGAGCAGATAGAAAACGCTCTTACAGCAGGCGCAATTTTGAAATAATTTGCGAAAACCTCGCAGTTTTAGATAATAGCAGTTTAAATTATAAAATATAAGCAGGGCCTGCAGCTTGTAATTGCAGATAACAAAGAAAAGGTCTATTCCCGGGCAAAAATATTGCTTTTGGGAATAGGCCTTATTTATTATTCTTTCAGCAAAACCTGATTGCTGAAATGGCCGTTTTCATCCGCATACCACTGTCCTGCTCCGGTATCGGCTTTAATATTCTGACCTTTCAGCTTTCTATACTGCTGCGGACTCATATTATAATGTTTTTCAAATATATAGCCAAAATGCTGCCGGCTGTTGAACCCTAAATGAAATGCCATATCGGTAATATTCATGCTGCTGTTGTTGAGCAGAAAGGCAGCATGTTCCATACGTAATTTGTTTACATAAGCAATAATACCGCAATGAAATTGTTTTGAAAACAGGGTTTGAAGATAAGTATGGTTTATCCCGGTGTATTCAGCAATCATTTCAACATTCAAATCCTCATACAGGTGTTCGGTAATATACTTCTGAGCTTTCCTTAAGTGCAGGCTGCCCTGATAATGACCGTCCTGCCCTATGACCCTGGTAAATTCCGCAAGCATCCGGAAAAAAAGAAGCCGAAGCAGGAACTGGTCACTGGATTTTTTCTTTTCAAGTTCTGAAATGAGATCCTTAAGAGCATAACCAACCTTACCGTTGTCATTAAGAACAAGAAATTCCTCTTTCCTTTTTATAAATCGAACATAGGCTTCACTATTGTCCAGCATCTCATTTAAATCTATTCCTCCCTTATTTGGACTGCAGAAAAATTCCAGATTTAAAATTGAACATGGAGGAGTTGATTTGATATATAAACAGTGGGCTACATTCTGATCAAGAAATATAAACTGGTTTTCCTTCAGCGTGATCATTTCTTCTTTTACAGAAACAATACAGCTTCCTGAAACGGCATACATTATTTCGCAGCGGTTATGACTGTGAGGAGGCATTTGAAATTCTGCAAGATTCAAGGCATAAAACGCTTCAGGTCTGGCATAGCGGTTATCAATATTATATATACTCATATTAACCTCCCAAGCCACATTTGTGGCTTTGACATGTTATGGCTTTGAGCCGCATAGCGGCCACAAATGTAATGAAAATTTATATCCTTTACCGCTATAAGGCGAATAAAGGAGGTTAATTGGCCATTGTTTTTTATTTTTGTTTATGGCTTTTAAATTCCTGCGCAAATCCTAATTTAATAATAATTCATAAATGAAATTAATACAACAATTTATTGCATTTTTATAGTTAAGTATTTATTTTTTACACATTGGGAGTTACTGATGAATTATACTTATATCAGACATGTAAAGACTTTTGCAGGTTGATTTTTATCTTGGACTGCTTTGTTCAAATACAACAAATTATAACGGGAGTGAGTTTATGAGTTTTAAAGTTGCTTTTATAGGAGCCGGAAGTCTTGTTTTTACGAGAACACTGTTTACAGATATTATGTCGGTTCCTGAATTCAGGGATATTCAAATAGCCTTTACCGACATTAACGGAGATAATCTTCAAAAGGTGACGGAATTGTGTCAGAGGGATCTCGAGGCCAATGGCATTACCACTAAAATCCAGGCCACCACCAACAGACGGGAAGCTTTCAAGGATGCAAAATATATTGTTAACTGTGTTCGTATAGGAGGTCTGGAAGCCTTTGAAACAGATATAGACATACCGCTTAAATACGGTGTCGACCAATGTGTTGGTGATACTCTCTGCACAGGGGGGATTATGTACGGACAGCGTGTTATTGCTGCAATGCTGGATTTTTGCAAGGACATAAGAGAGGTTTCCGTTCCGGGAGCTATTCTGTTAAACTACTCAAATCCTAATGCCATGGCAACCTGGGCCTGCAACAAGTATGGAGGAGTCCGCACCATAGGGCTTTGCCACGGTGAAATTCACGGTGAGGATCAGATTGCTCAGGTGCTTGGAGTACCAAGGAGCGAACTTGATATCATCTGTGCCGGTATAAACCATCAAACCTGGTATATTTCGGTAAAGCACAACGGAAAAGAACAGCTGGACAAAATACTCCCCGGTTTCGAGGCACACTCCAGGTTCAGTGATGAAGAAAAGGTCAGAATTGATATACTTAAGCGATTTGGTTACTATTCCACAGAGTCAAACGGCCATCTTTCGGAATACGTAGCATGGTACCGCAAGAGACCGGAGGAAATAATGAAGTGGATAAACCTTGATAGCTGGATTAACGGTGAAACCGGCGGATATTTGAGGATTACACGGGAAGAGCGCAACTGGTTTGAAACCGATTACCCCAAAATACTTGCCGAACCTCCAAAGAAATATGACGGTTCGTCTAGAGGCAGAGAGCACTGTTCCTATATAATCGAGTCCCTGGAAACCGGAAGAAGGTACAGAGGTCATTTTAATGTGATGAACGATGGCTGCATTACAAACCTCCCGGAGGAGTCTGTGGTTGAAGTCCCATGTTATGTGGACGGCAACGGTATATCTGTTCCAAGGGTTGGAGATTTGCCGCTGGGCTGTGCCGCCGTATGTTCACAATCCATATGGGTGCAGAGGCTTGCTGTGGAAGCAGCGGTATCAGGGGACGTAAATCTGCTGAAACAGTCGGCCTTGATGGATCCGCTTACCGGAGCCGTTTGCAATCCTCCTGAAATATGGCAGATGATTGATGAAATGCTTATAGCTCAGGAAAAATGGCTTCCTCAGTATGTTGAAGGTATTAAGGCCGCTAAAGCACGATTTGCTGGGGGAAACCTGATTCCCACAAATGAAGGCTACCGTGGTGCAGTGAGACAAAGAGTTAAAACTCCTGAAGAGGTTGCAGCCGAACGGGAATCCAGAAGCATTACTGCTGATTAAAGCTGATTAAAAGGAGTATCGCAAAGCTGCTTAAAAAGTAGTGAGCGATGCTCCTTTCTGTGTTCGAGCTTAGTTTGTCGATAAAATGTTGATTACTCCAATATTTTAATATTTTTGTGGAATTTTAACGCACTTTAATAAGCCCACTTGATAAAAAACAGTTATTCGCCTTCCGGAGTTTTAATTCTATCCCTGGACGGAGGATGGCCGTAATGTTTTTTATAGAGCCTGCAAAAATAGTTGCTATTGCAAAATCCAACCAGATCGGGAATTTGGGTTATTGGGATATCGGTGCCGGCAAGAATTTTTCTCGCTTTATCCAGGCGGAACAGGGTAAGGTACTCAACGAAGGTTTTTCCGGTACAGGCTTTAAAAAGCCTGCTGAAATGCTGAATACTCAAGTGACAGTACATGCTCATGTCGTTAACCGTGATCCGCTCGCTGTAATGACTGCGCAAATAGTCCAGAGAGTACTTAATAAGGCGTGTCGAATCCGACAGCTTGCTTTCTTTAAAAAAAGCCGGAGACAGGCTTTCATAGAGTACCGAAAAGAGTAGTATTATCTGACTTTTGATTCGTGCCCTGTAGCCGTTTCTTTTCCAGAAATTTTCCTTTTGAAGTTCATATACCAGTGAAAAACATTTTTTATAAGCCGTGTCCTTTTCCGAAAGGTGAACCGGCGGGTACAGGCCTATTGACATAAAAGGGGTCAATACCTCCGAAATATGAGGGTCTGCACCAAGTCCCTCAAATAAACTTTCTCCGGCTACAATAGCGCAATAGTTGCAGGAACCCTGGGGGAAGATACTGTGAAGGCTTCCGGGGGGGATGATTATCAATTGATTTTCTGAAACCAGAAAGCTTGAGCCGTTGATATAAACCAAACAGCTGCCTTTTTCCGGAAATACCGCTTCAAAGTGGTTATGCCAATGGGGAAGAGTATTTGAGTTTCTCATATAAAAGCAATTAAATGGAAATGTAACATCTTCAAAATTAATATGTTCAAAATTGCCGGCATTTGTTAATTCCATTGAGATCTCCCGAATGTTCTGATAAATGTTCAAATAAGACAGATGAATAGTTGATTTGATAGTGTTTTAATTACATTTTCGATTTTACAATGATAATATCATATAAACACAATTACGTCAAACAAGGAGGAAGGCAAATGCTGGAAGCAATCAAACCCAAACAGGCGAAAGTCACCGGAGCCCGGCGAAGCGAAGGTGCTCTTGTTCTCAATACTGAAAATGGCTTGCTAAAGATAGAACCTGTCAATGCCAACATAATCAGGGTAGTGTATACACTGGCCGACAAATTCTCTGCCGTAAGAGGGCTTGGCATAGAACCGCAGGAAGTATTTGATGTCTGGGAGTTCAGGGAGGATGAACAAACATTACTGCTTGAAACGTCAGAGCTGCGGCTTATAATCAGGAAATCCGACAGCCGCATGACTTATTATGACGGAAAAGGCAGACGCCTGGCAGGTGAACCTGATAAGAACGGCAAGGAGCTGGTTCCTTTTGATTCCTTCAAAACTATCCTGGATGATAAGGCAGTTGTTGAAAAAATTGAAACTCCGGACGGTATAAAGGAAGTAGTGCTGGATTCAGGCAAAAAATATGACCGTCAGCTATACCATACAAGGCTTCATTTTGAATGGGAGAAGGACGAAGCCCTGTACGGCATGGGGCAGAATGAAGAAGGCCGTCTGAATCTGAGGGGAACCCGCCAGTATATTCATCAGGCCAATATGAAAATAGCCATGCCGTTTTTCATGTCTACCAACGGCTATGGAGTACTGCTGGATACCTATGCTCCGGTTATATTCAGCGACAATGCCTTCGGTTCATATCTGTACGGCGAAGCCTCGGCAGAGCTGGATTATTATTTTATCCGGGGTGAAAGCTTTGACCGGATTATCGGAGGCTACCGCCAATTGACGGGACGGGCTTCCATGCTTCCTCTCTGGGCCTTTGGGTTTATGCAGTCGCAGGAGAGGTATGAAACCCAGCAGGAGGTTATTGACACGGTTAAGCGTTACCGTGAGCTTGGAGTTCCTCTGGACAGTATTGTGCTGGACTGGCAGTCCTGGGAAGGCGGAATGTGGGGACAGAAAACCTTTGATACGGGGCGTTTTCCAGACGCTGAAAACATGACGGAGCAACTGCACCGGCTGGGGGCCCAGCTGATGATATCAGTCTGGCCTAATATGGTGGGCCATAGCGAAAATTACAAGGAAATGAAAGCTAACGGCGCTTTGTTCCAGCGCTCTGAAATATATAATGCTTTTAGCCCTGAAGCAAGAAAACTGTATTGGAAGCAGGCCAGGGAAGGTCTGTTTTCAAAGGGAGTGGATGCCTGGTGGTGTGATTCCAGTGAACCCTTTACCCCGGAATGGAACAATTCTATAAAACCGGAGCCGGATCAGAACCTGACGGCCTTTCACAACACCTGCAGAACATATATGGAGGAGATATACACAAATGCCTACCCGCTTATGCATGCCAGGGCAATATATGAAGGTCAGCGGGATACAGACAGGCAGAAGAGAGTTGTCAATCTGACAAGGAGCGGTTATACAGGTATACAAAAGTATGGAACCATTATGTGGTCCGGTGATACCAGTGCAAAATGGTCAACCCTGAAAAAACAGATTGCCGCAGGCTTGAGTTACTGCGCTTCAGGCTTGCCGTACTGGACCCTGGATATAGGAGCATTTTTTGTGAAGCAGGGACACATGTGGTTCTGGAACGGAGATTATGAAGGCGGCTGCAGCGATCCGGGCTATAGAGAACTTTATACCAGGTGGTACCAGTTCGGTGCTTTCCTGCCGGTGTTCAGAGCCCATGGTACCGACTGCCGGAGGGAAATATGGAATTATGGAAAAAAGGGTGAAATTTTTTACGATGCCATAGAGAAGGCAACACACTTGAGATATCAGCTCATGCCATATATTTATTCACTTGCAGGTATGGTTTCGCAAAAACACGGCACGATTTTAAGATTGCTTGCATTTGATTTTATTAATGATGAAAAGGTATATGATATTGACGACCAGTTTATGTTTGGTCCCAGCCTTATGATATGTCCGGTCACAACCCCCATGTATTATGAGGCAGACAGCAAACCTGTTGAAGGAACGGCAAAGACAAGAAAAGTATACCTGCCTGCCGGCAGCGACTGGTATGATTTCTGGAGCGAAAAGCGGTTTAAGGGGGGACAGACCATTGAAGCCCAGGCCCCAATCGACAGGATTCCCGTATATGTAAAGGCCGGTTCGATTCTGCCCATGTCTGAGCAGATCCAGCATACAGGACAAATGAGGGAGGATTGGTTTAAACTGGTTGTATACTCTGGAGCCGACGGAAGCTTTACCCTCTATCAGGACGAACGGAATGGATATGGTTATGAACAAGGCAAATTTACAACAACGGAATTAATCTGGTCGGACGGTGAAGGAAAGCTCACAGTTGGGCCGCGCGAAGGGGAATACCCCGGTATGCCGGAAAAGGTTACTTTTGTACAAAGGATAGTGGGGTAAAATTGTGGCTGCACAACAGTTATGCTGTTGACTTTTAAATATTAATTTGATAATATAAATATAAAGTTAAACGTTTCGCGATAGAAGGTGATTTTATATCTGTAACAATAAAGGATGTTGCCGGCAAGTCAGGCCTCTCAATTGCAACAATATCCAAATATATCAATGGTGGTAATGTCCTTGAGGAAAACCGGAAAATTATAGACAAAGTAATCAAGGAACTGGGTTTTGAAGTGAATGAAATAGCCAGGGGACTGAAAACCAGCAAGACAATGACTATCGGTTTATTGATCCCAAGTCTTGAAAATATATTTTTTACAAGTATTGTATCAAATATTGAAAGCGTTTTGATTAAAAGCGGCTACAGTACAATAATATGTGACTATAAAGAAGATAAGGATCTGGAAAAACAAAAGCTGGATTTTTTATTGAAGAAAATGGTTGACGGCATTATAACAATGCCTATGGGAAATGATTCCGAAGCAATTAATTCGGTTATCAAAAGAAATATTCCTGTAGTTTTGATTGACAGAGCCTTAAAGGGTGTCGAATGTGATACCGTGCTGGTTGATAATTTAAACGCAGCCTATAATGCCGTTGAACAGTTAATTATTCTGGGGCACAAAAGGATAGGCATCATTTGCGGACCCGATGAAATATATACTGCTCAGGAGCGCTTAAAGGGATACGAAAGAGTACACGAGGATTACAATATGTCAATCGACGGCAGTCTGGTAAAAAAAGGGGATTATCAGGTTGAAAGCGGGTACCGGCTGCTGAGTGAACTGATGAAAATGGAGGAACCGCCGACTGCCATTCTGGTTACCAATTATGAAATGACTCTGGGGGCATTGATGGCAGTAAATGAAGGCAACGTTAAGATTCCCGATGATATTTCTTTTATAGGATTTGACAATCTTCAGCTTTCAAAGGTTGTAAAACCCCCGTTAACCATAGTAATTCAACCGGTACAGCAAATTGGTGAGGTTGCTGCAAATACCATTTTGAAAAGGCTTAAGGGGGATACCTCAAACTTCCCCTCTATGATACGTCTAAAAACCGAACTGGTCATGAAGGAATCGGTAAAGAAATTGGAAACCAGCTAAAGAAAAGTTTTACGAGAAACAGGGACTGTTTCTCGAATATTTTTGGGCAAGAGCTAAACGTTTAGCTATAAATATTCAAATCTGCGAGTAACGTAACGCTAAAGCGGTCATGTAAACAGGATTCTAATAGATTTCAGAAATGGAGAGAGGCATGGAAAAGTTATTATTAGGTATTGACATTGGTACATCGGCTTGCAAGGTGGCAATTTTTGATTTGCAGGGAATGGTAATAGCACAGTCCACCAGGGAATACAAGGTTTATTATCCCTCTCCTGGCTTTGTGGAGCAAAATCCCGACGAATGGTGGGATAGCATATGTGCGGCTACAAATGAAGCAATTTCCAATGCAAAAATTGATGCGAAGCAGATATGCGGAATAGGAATTGATGGACAGAGCTGGTCTGCCATACCTGTCGATAAAAGCGGGAGGGTATTACATAATACCCCAATCTGGATGGATACAAGAGCTGCGGATTTATGCAGGGATACTGTTGAAAGAGTGGGGTTTGACAGAATTTTCAAACTGAGCGGCAATTCCTTTGAGCCATCTTATTCCACTCCAAAATTTATCTGGTTCAGAAAAAATATGCCTGAAATTTATAATTCCACTTTTAAATTTTTACAGAGCAATAGCTTCATTGCCTTTAAACTCACAGGAAAAATAACTCAGGATCTATCACAGGGCTATGGTATACACTCCTTTGATATGAATGAGGGCAAGTGGGATGACAGCTTCTGCGAGGAGCTGGGCTTTGACAGGGAGAAACTTCCCGAGCTGTTTCAGTGTCATGAGGTCATCGGAGAAGTTACTGCAGAGGCGGCAGCTTTAACAGGACTGGCTGCCGGAACGCCGGTAGTAGCGGGTGGACTGGATGCCTCCTGCGGAACTCTTGGTGCAGGAGTGGTAAAGGTGGGGCAGACACAGGAGCAGGGAGGGCAGGCTGGCGGTATGAGCATATGCCTTGAGACGGCCGTAGCCCATCCGAAACTCATTTTAGGTTATCACGTCGTACCGGAGCTTTGGCTTCTGCAGGGCGGTACCGTTGGCGGAGGCGGAGCCATAAAGTGGTTCAGGCAGGAACTTGGAGCCTTTGAGGATTCTGTGGCAAAAGTAATCGGATCAAATCCGTTTATGGTAATGGATAACGAAGCTGAAAAAATACCCGCCGGTTCGGACGGTCTTATATTTTTACCTTATATGGCGGGAGAGAGATCACCTCTATGGGATAAAAATGCAAAAGGTGTATTTTTCGGACTGGGCTATGAAAAAACCAGGCCTCACATGATCAGAGCAGTACTGGAGGGCTGTGCCTTTGCGTTGCAGCACAATCTGAAAACTGCCGAGGAGGCAGGTGTAAGGGTTCAGGAATTGGTAGCAATGGGAGGTGCGGCCAACAGCCGTCTTTGGACACAGATAAAGGCCGATGTTACAGGCAGGGTAATAAAGGTTCCGACTTCAGACACTGCAACCACTCTCGGAGCCGCAATACTTGCAGGAGTGGGGACAGGTCTTTACAAGAGCTTTGACCAGGCCGTCCGGGATACCATTGTTATTACACGCACCCACGAGCCCGATATGAAAGCTCATGCAAACTACAAAAGGAATTATGAAATATATATTGAGCTGTATGAAAAATTGAAAGATACAATGCAAAAAATATGAGATTTTAAATGAATGGGGGATTTGTATGAAAGCGGGAGTATTGCACGCACGGGATGATTTAAGATTTGAGGAGATTCCCACACCTGTACCGGGAAAGGGAGAAGTGCTTGTGAGGGTTAAGGCCACAGGTATATGCGGATCTGACATCCCAAGAGTATTGGGTGACGGTGCACATTTTTTTCCAATAGTTCTGGGACATGAATTTTCAGGTGAAGTGGCAGGAACCGGTGAAGGAGTTACTTCTGTGGAAGTAGGAGACAGAGTGGCCGGAGTACCTTTGGTTCCCTGCATGCAGTGTGAGGATTGCCAGAAGGGCAATTATTCTTTATGTAAACATTACAGCTTTATTGGTTCCAGGGAAAGCGGAAGCTTTGCAGAGTATGTAAAAATGCCCGAAAGAAATGTTGTGAAATTTGATGACAGCGTGTCCTTTGAGCAGGGAGCATTTTTTGAACCGGCAACTGTAGCTTTGCACGGATTGTTGTGTGCCGACTATCGCGGCGGAGAGGATGTTGCCATACTTGGAGGAGGCACGGTGGGTATGTTTACGGCTCAGTGGGCCAGGATATTCGGTGCCAAAAGGGTTTTTGTCTTTGATATAGACAATGACAGATTGGCGCTGGCTGAAAAGCTTGGTGCCGATGTGACGGTTAATACCCTGGATAAGGATTTTAAGGAACAGGTGGATAAGCTGACAAACAAAAAAGGCTTTGGTTTTGTATATGAAACTGCAGGAGTTGACATAACCATGAAGCTTGCTTTTGAACTGGCAGGCAATAAGTCCGGAGTTTGCTTCATCGGAACGCCCACAAGGGATCTGGTTTTCACTCCCCGTCTGTTTGAAAATATGAACCGGAAGGAGTTCAAGCTCACCGGCTCATGGATGTCTTACAGCGCACCTTTCCCGGGCAGGGAGTGGGAGCTGACCGCTCACTATTTTTCAACCGGAGCCTTAAAATTTGATGATAGCTTTATATTCAAAAAAGTTCCGCTCAGTAACATCAAGGATGGTTTTGATATGTTCAGGGTTCCTGGAACCGTCAAGGGAAAAGTACTTATAGTGAATGAATAGGAGGGGGAAATGACAATGACAGGTTTGCACCCGTTAAAGGATTTAGTATTAAAACAGAAGCAGGGAATTCCGGCAGGAATATATTCGGCCTGCAGTGCAAATGAATACGTAATTGAGGCTGCAATGGAAAGAGCGCTGAAAACCGGAGGGTTAGTGCTGATTGAAGCAACTGCAAATCAGGTAAACCAGTTTGGCGGCTACACCGGCATGATGCCGGAGGATTTCAAAGCCTTTGTTTTTGAAATAGCCGAAAGAATTCAATTTCCAGTTGAAAAGCTCATACTTGGAGGAGATCACCTGGGACCTCTCACCTGGAAAAATGAAAAGTCCGGCACAGCTATGGAAAAATCCTGTGAGCTGCTTAGACAGTATGTTCTGGCAGGTTTTACAAAAATACACATAGATACCAGCATGCATCTTGCGGATGACAATATTAATGAAAAGCTGGATACGGGTGTTATAGCAGAGAGGGGGGCGGTTCTTTGCAAGGTGGCCGAGGATGCGTATGCCGAACTTTTGGAAAGGGATAATAATGCTTTGCAGCCGGTATATGTTGTGGGCAGTGAAGTGCCTATACCCGGGGGAAGCCAGGAAGAGGAAGAGGGTATCCAGGTTACCGGGGTAAGTGATTTTGAAGCCACCGTTGAAACCTTCCGGCAGTCATTCTACAAGCTGGGGCTGCAAAAGGCATGGGAAAATGTTATTGCAGTTGTGGTACAGCCGGGTGTTGAATTTGGAGATGAAACAATACATGAGTATAACCGTGAAGCGGCAAAAGAGTTGTGTCAGGCACTAAAGAAATATCCTACGCTGGTTTTCGAAGGACATTCTACAGACTATCAGACTCCTAAGGCTCTTAAGGAAATGGTGGAGGACGGGATAGCCATTCTGAAGGTGGGACCTGCTCTGACCTTTGCATTGAGAGAAGGCTTGTTTGCTCTTAGTATGATAGAAGAAGAGCTTTTTAAATACGATCCTGACATTCACCTGTCAAATCTGATTAATGTATTTGATGAAGCAATGCTTGAGAACCCTGAAAACTGGAAAAAGCACTATCACGGCAGCGGATCTAAAATAAGGTTTGCCAGAAAATACAGTTTTTCCGACAGGTGCAGGTACTACCTGCCTGATGCCAATGTTCAGAACTCGGTAGCGAGATTGCTTCAGAACTTAAAAACTGTAACAATCCCGTTTTCTCTGATGAGTGAATACATGCCCATACAGTACAGAAAGGTAAGGAACGGAGAGCTGGCAAATGATCCCGAAAGCCTCTTGAAGGATCGTGTTGTCAATTGTATTGACGACTATTTATATGCCACCGAAGTTAATTAGTGCAAAAACGCTTTCATAAAAGAATTAATATTATGAACCTATGCGTTATAATAAAAAAATAAATTTATAAAGGAGACGTAATATGAGTAACGATATAATCAATCCGGGTTTGGTTCCGCAGAGGGTTCTGCGCGGAGGAGATAAGATGCCTGGTATAGGCATGGGAACCTTTGGTTCCGACAGATTTACGGCCGAAGATATTGCGGCGGCAGTAAAAGGTGCGGCTGAAGTAGGCTTCAGATTGTTTGACTGTGCAGCTGTATATGGAAATGAGCATTTGATCGGAGAAGTTTTTGAAGACATCATGAAATCCGGAATTAAAAGAGAGGAACTCTTTATTACCTCAAAGGTGTGGAATGACATGCACGGCAAAGGTGATGTGATGCTGTCCTGTGCAAAAACCTTGAAGGATTTGCGCCTTGACTATATAGATCTATACTTTGTTCACTGGCCCTTCAGAAATTTCCATCCGAAGGGAGCCGCACCCGACTATCATAACAAGGATGCAAGGCCGTTTTCAATTGAACAGTACATGGAGACCTGGTACCAGATGGAAAGACTTCAGAAGGCAGGTTATGTAAAGCATATCGGAGCCTCCAACATGACTGTGCCGAAATTAAAGGAATTGTTCAAATATGCTACCATAATGCCTGCTGCCATAGAGATGGAGCTCCATCCATGCTTCCAGCAGCCTGAATTATTCCAATTTGTGCTTGACCATGGTATTCAGCCCATAGGCTTCTGTCCAATCGGTTCACCTACAAGACCCGACCGTGACAAGACTGCTGAGGACTTTGTAGACATACAGGAACCTGTTATTGTTGAAATAGCAAAGGCTCACAATGTCCATCCCGCTGTTATATGTGTTAAATGGGCTGTTCAGAGAGGGCAGACTCCAATACCGTTCTCAATTCACAGAAATGAATATGCGAGCAACCTCAGATGTGCGGTGGAAGACCCGCTTACAGAAGAGGAAATGAAAAAGATCGAGGGTGTGGATAAGAACTGCCGCCTCATAAAGGGACAGGTCTTCCTGTGGGAAGGTGCTAAAGACTGGACCGATCTGTGGGATCTTAACGGTGAAATAACCAAATAAACCAAATAAACTAAAATTTTACCCGCTTGGCGGCAAGGAGGATATATGTTAAAGGGAATTCCTTCAATCTTAACCCCGGAACTTCTCAAGACTCTCATGGAGATGGGGCATAGTGATGAAATAGTTATTGCCGACGGAAATTTTCCTTCGGGTACCTTTGGAAAGAAAGTAATAAGACTGGATGGGCATGGTGTTCCTGAGATATTGGATGCAATACTGAAGTTTTTCCCGCTCGACCCCTATGTGGAAAAGCCTGTGGCTCTTATGGAGGTGGTTCCGGGAGATACGGTAGAGACACCCATCTGGGATGTTTACAGGGAAATAATCAATAAGCACGAACCACTGAATAATAAGATAGAAAACATAGAAAGATTTGCTTTCTATGAAAGAACCAGGAGTGCATATGCAGTTATTGCAACAAGCGAGGCTGCCCTCTACGCCAACATTATTTTAAAAAAGGGTGTCGTAGTGGAATAATGCTTATAAGAATTTGATTTAACTGTCAGAACTATTAATTTATATGCCTGAATTTGCAGGTGGCTCAGCCGCAAATTTCAGGCATATGCTTT
Organism: Bacillota bacterium; assembly: GCA_023386445.1. Classification (GTDB taxonomy): domain Bacteria; phylum Bacillota; class Clostridia; order Acetivibrionales; family DSM-1351; genus Ruminiclostridium. The sequence continues at coordinate 18,794 of JAEWJR010000137.1, forward strand.
TTGCTCAAACGGAGGCTTTTGTGAATATATCCCGGATTGTCAAAAAAATATACTTTAACGGCGGAAGCCTCACCGATACTGATATGAGTTTTTCAAGGAGAATTTCGGTTTTTGAGGGCAGCACGGCCAGAAGCATTCTCACCTTAACAAGCGGTGCGTTTTTGGTAGGCTTTGCAAAATACCTGGGTGCTAATGATGAAATAGCAGGTATTATAGCAGCCATACCTGTTTTAGCGGGGATAATAACGGCTTTCTCGCCGGTGTTTTATGAAAAAATGAGGAACAGGAAGCTGATTACCTGCCTGTTCTGCTTCATAGGAAGGCTTTTACTGGGGCTGATGATTTTTATACCCCTCATAAAAGCTGATATGGCTTTTAAAAATTTTTTACTTATGATTATATTTCTGATAGCAAACCTTTTGCTGTCCTTTACAATTCCTGCATCACAGACCTGGCTTCTGGCCATAACCCCCGAAAATATCAGAGGAGACTATTTTGGACGGAGAGAATCCATTGTGCTGGGAGTGGTAACCTGTATAACCCTGCTTATGGGGCAGGTTCTGGACAGGCTTCAGAAAATGGGGCAGCCCTTTGCAGGGTTTTTAATAATATATATTTTTGTAATAACTGCAGCAATTGTCAATTTCATACTGTTTTCCAGTATGAAGGAGCCCGCTTATCCCCAACCTGTCAGGGAAATCAATATCAGGAACGTTATGCTTCTGCCCTTGCAAAACATGAAATATATGAGTATTGTTTTTGTTATGCTCATATGGAATGTCGGGTTCCAGCTGGCGGCCCCGTTTACCTCGGTATATATGATTTCAAGACTTGAGCTGGGCTACGGTTATATAACCCTTATGCTTGTTCTGTCCTCAGCTGCCAGTATAGTATCTGTGAGATTTTGGGGAAGGCTGGCAGATAAAAGATCCTGGATGTACCTTTTAAAAATAATGATGCTTATACAGGCTTCCTGTTTCCTGATATGGTTTTTTACAAATGCGGGCAATGCATTTTTGCTGCTTCCGTCAGCTCATATCTTGGGAGGGGCGGCTATTTCAGGAATAAACATTTCAATTAACAATATACAGTATAATTTTGCACCGGCTGAGAACAAGACGGTATATATGGGGTTTTCTTCGGCCGTCAATGGAATATTCGGATTTGCAGGAACCCTGGCAGGCTCCTGCTTTATAAAGTTTATGCCGGGCCTGGCCACTTCCGCAAGCGGTTCAATTGGAAGCATACAGGTAATCTTTGTGCTGGCCGCTGCCGTTTTGGCGGTTGGTGCCGCATTGGTCAAAATCCGGTTAAATGCAAAAAAGATATGAATAACAGTTATTGTGTATTCATACCTTTTTCTTATATGTGCGTCAATTGGAGTTGAAGGCCCTCCGGGGGATATTGTTTATTTTATGCTGACTTCCGCAGATATTAAGGACCGAATACTAAAGCACACAGGCTGTGCGCTTTAAGAGAATGCCTACTCCAGTGTAAAGGAAGCCAGACTTGCACTTCCCTGGCCGGTATACGTAAAATACAGCGACTGTATGCCGTCGGGGATAGCTATGTCAGCAGTGTACTCCTTCCAGACATTGGTGAAACCCACCGGTATCTTTCCGAGGGCCGGGCCGTCCCAGGAGGTTTTTACTTCAAAGTCTCCCCGGCAGTATCCGCGAACCTTTATTTTGACCTTTTTGATACCCTTGCAGTCAAAATATTTGAAGCCGGCCGTGGCAGAAGCCTTCATGTTGGCGATGTAACCAGGTTCCTCGTCTCCGTCCCTGCCGTCCTGGGTTATCTTGGGGAACTGATTGTTCATCCAGGAGGCTGTCCAATCGGTATATAAAGACTCTTCCTCACAGAACAGGTTGCAGGCCAGGTAGGCGGCATATTCGCCACGCCCTGTCAGGGGGCCTCCGTTGCCGCCGCAGGAGGTCATTTCCACCTGAGGAATTGTGCCGTCCACCAGGAACTCTATGGGCTCGCAGCAGCCCTGTCTGCTGAAATTTGTTCCGTTGGTGTGCCTGTGGTAGAAAATGTACCATTTATCTTTTATCTCAATAATGCTGCCGTGGTTGTTGCCGCCATAGAACATGGGTTTTTGGGCAGGCTTATAGGTAGCAATGTGCAGATCACTGTTGCTTACAATAACTCCCCTGTATTCGAAACCCTTTGTGGGGTGTTTGCTTGTGGCATAGCAAAGCTCATGGAATACAACGGAGGAATAGACAAAGTAATAGGTGTCTCCTCTTTTTCTGATGGAGGGTGCCTCAAAGAACTCATGTCCTTCATAGCCGCTGCCCTTGCTGTAAGGTTGGCTTGGAGCTATAAATACCGGCTCTTCCACGATTGTCAGCATATCCGCCCCCAGCACTGTTGCCATGGGTCCCTTTCTTGACGTGTCGCCCACTGAGCAAAAACCGGTGTAGAGGTAAGTTCTGTCCCCCTCAGTGAGCACTCCGGGATCAAACTGGGGCTGGTCGCCGGCTCTTTCACCCAGACGGGTTCCGTCGGAATAGTGAACATACCCGTAGAATTCATATTTACCGGCAGGAGTATCGCAAACAGCAACAGATACGATTGACACCTTATCCAGCACATAGTATAAATAATACCTTCCGTCGGGGCCAACTGTCACATCCGGCGCATAAAGGCACATGCTGCCGGATGGATTGAGCGGGTCGTTGGTCTTTTTATAAATAACACCCTCATACCTCCAGTCGCCGAGATCATCAACAGGTGCAGACCAGCCCACATAATCGTTTAAGCAATATACATATCCGTTAAATCGGTCATGTGAACCATAAACATAAACCCTGTTGTCAAAAACATAGGGTTCACCGTCGGGAATATATTCCCAGGACGGAAGATATGGATTTAAACCTTGTTTTTTCATTTGCTACCTTCACTCCTTTTACTTGAACTTTGCATTAATGAGTACTTATTTGTTGGTAGAATAACATTGAAATTATAACTAGTCAATTAACATTAAAGAATTGTATATAGATATTTAAAAAAGCAAACATCTGAATAATGCAGATAGCCAGGTTCATTGATATCGGGGAGGCGAAGCTATTGAACTTAAGGCATTTGCTTGAAGCGGCCCGGTGAGATGCCAACCGAACGGGTAAACTGCTTTGTGAAGGAATAAGCATCACTGTAGCCGGTAAGCTGAGCTGTTTCCTTAATAGAAACGCCTGATAAAATCAGCAGCTTGGCGTGTTTCATTTTTTGTTCAATTCTGTATTGTAAAGGTGATACACCCACATATTTACGAAAATTTTTACGAAAACTCTCATAGCTCATGTGTAAAGCAGCAGCCACACCTTCAAGGGAAACTGCAGTATTTATGTCACCGGTGAGGAGACGGCAGGCTTCTTTAATTGCCTCCCTCACAGAATCGGCGGGGAAGGTTTTTAAGGGGCGGTTTGCAATGGACAGCACTATCTCCTGGGCCTTAAGAGCTATAAAAGGAAGCTCGGTATCTCCAGCGGTTTTTAACTGATGTAAAAACCGTGAGAATTGCTGCTGTGTGTTTTCGTCATATTGTGAGTGAATAACAGGAATATCTGCCGGTAGCAGGTTTAGACTGCAAAGATAGTTGTAGGTGGTGCGGCCGAAACTGATAAAAAATTCAACCCAGCTGCCGTCGGGAGTTATCTCGGTGGAATGGCAGACTCCGGGTATACGCTGTACAAAATCACCTGCCCGGATGGGAATTATTTCTCCGTCTGCGGTATAATAGCGGCCGCTTCCGGATAATAGCAGGAAGCCGCTGTAATAGTCAATTGTAAAATTATACTGGGACTGCTCCGGTGTTGGTTTGGGCATAAAGCCGCAGGCCAGTATTCCGTTGGTCAGGTTTTTTCCAATACAGCGGTAAACAACATCTTTTTTTATTTGCATATTTAATCCTTTCCGACAGCAGTATTTTCAAATTAAGATTATACCAAAACGGATAAAATAAAGACCAGTAGAAATATTTTGCTTATTTATAAAATGCCATATAATATCCATAAATACAATTGTATTTTATTAACGGTGAAGATTTTATTATATACCAAATATGATAAAGGAGTAGATTATGAGCAGAGAATGGGAAAATCAGTATATAACGCAAATAAACAGATATCCGATGCATTCTCCCTATGGGGCCTACGAATCTGTTGAGCAGGCTATTAGCTGTGACCGCTGTACCTCAAAATACGTTAAAAGCCTGAGCGGGATATGGAAATTCAAGCTTGCCGAAAATCCCCGGCAGGCACCTGAAGATTTCTACGCATTAAATTATGATACTTCCGGTTGGGAGGATATACCCGTGCCTTCAAACTGGGAACTGCATGGGTATGGCAAGCCGGTTTATACAAACATCAAATATCCCTTTAAGAGGGAGGGAGCCGAATCCCATTACGAGATAGAGATAGCCGAGGGACAGGTGGAGCTGAATGCCCCCCATGTACCTGAAAAAAACCTGACAGGCTGCTACCGGACTACTTTTGAAGTACCCGGCCATTTTGACGGAAAAGATGTATTTATAGAATTCGGAGGAGTAGAGTCCTGTTTTTACCTTTGGGTTAATGGAATTGAAATAGGCTTCTCAAAGGACAGCAAGCTGGATGCTGCCTTTGATATTACACATGCCGTTCAACAGGGCAAAAATGAACTGGCGGTAAAGGTGCTTCAGTATTGTGACGGTTCATATCTTGAAGACCAGGACTACTGGCATTTGTCAGGAATTCACCGGGATGTGAGAATTTATGCAAAGTCCCCGCAGCGCCTGCTTGACTACAAGGTAGAAACTCTGTTTGAGGGCAACAACTTTAAAAAGGCAGAGCTTAAGGTAATGCTTCTGCCAAACAACCGGGTAGGGGGTTATGGGGAATGCTCTGTGAAGTTGAGCCTCTACAACGCTGAAAAGGAATTGGTGACTGTTTTTCAAAGCCAACCCTATGCCAAATGCGGCATATATCTGGAGCCTAAATTTACCGCTTTCCCATCTGCCATTGTGGAAAATCCCCGTTTATGGTCTGCAGAGGAGCCGTATTTATATACCTTGGTTCTGGAAACGGTAGACAGGCACGGATGTGTGACAGATGTTGAAAGTACTAGAGTAGGCTTCCGCAAAGTTGAAATAGGCAGGGACGGTGTACTTTACCTGAACGGCAGGAGACTGCTGGTGCGGGGAGTCAATTTGCACGAATTCTGTCCCGAAACAGGCAGATATGTTTCGGCAGAATATATGAGAAAGCAGCTTATAAGCATGAAACAGCTGAATTTTAATGCCGTCCGGACCAGCCATTATCCTCATGCAAGTGAATGGTATGAACTTTGTGATGAGCTGGGGATATATGTGGTGGATGAAACAAATCTTGAAACCCATGAGTTCGGCGGGCAGTTAAGTTCTTCGGCGGAATGGACCGGGGCATATATTGAACGTGCTACCCGGATGGTACTCAGGGATAAAAACCATCCCTCTGTAATTATCTGGTCCCTGGGAAACGAATCGGGAGCAGGGGCTAATCAGGCGGCTATGTATGGCTGGATAAAAGAATATGACAGAACCAGGTATGTCCAATATGAATCCTGCAACCCCGAAAGCAATATTACCGATATAATCTGTGCAATGTACCCGCCCAGGGACTGGGTAGAGCAGAAGATGGCCGGGCATGAGGATATGAGGCCCTTCATAATGTGTGAATATGCGTATTCAAAAAGCAACAGCATCGGAAATTTCAAAATGTATTGGGACCTGGTG